>JAABRR010000029.1 GCA_011390785.1 Sphingobacteriia bacterium | reverse complement strand
ATCATCATGGAAAAAACAGAGGGTTTACCACAAATAAGGGTTGATTATAACAGAAGTAAGATTGCCTACTATGGCGTCGATATTAGCACATTGAACGATTTCCTGTCCACAGCATTTGGGGGTAAAATTGCCGGGGTTGTTTTTGAAGGCGAAAAGCGCTTCGATATGGTGTTGCGCTTTGATAACCAGAACCGCACCGATATTGAAGATATTCGTCAGCTTCAGGTACCGGTATCAACAGGTCAAATGATCCCTTTTTCTGAACTGGCTGAAATTCAGTACACAAAAGGCCCTGCCAAAATATCTCACGATAATACACGTCGCAGGGTGGTGGTAAGTGTTAATGTAAGAAACCGCGACTTAAAATCGGTAATAGATGATATCCGCGATCTTATAGATAGCAATGTAAATATGGCGCCTGGCAACTATATTGAATATGGTGGGCAGTTTGAGAATTTGCAAAACGCAACCAACCGATTAATGATAGCAGTGCCGGTGGCTTTGCTGCTAATTTTTATATTTCTGCATTTTGCCTTTAAGTCATTGAAAGACGCCATCATGATTTTTACAGCCATACCGCTCGCAACAGTTGGTGGCGTTTTATTATTATGGATGCGCGGAATGCCTTTCAGCGTTTCTGCAGGCATAGGTTTTATTGCGCTCTTTGGTATTGCTGTACTCAATGGTATTGTTCTTATTGAACATCTGAAAGAACTTCAACACCAGGGTATGACCAATATCCGAGAATTGATCATGCAGGGAACCAAAAACCGGTTACGTCCTGTTTTGCTGACTGCAGGAGCTGCTGCCATGGGCTTTCTACCAATGGCTATTTCAACCGGCGCCGGGGCAGAGGTTCAACGACCGCTGGCTACAGTAGTAATCGGAGGTTTGTTTACATCCACCATGTTAACCATGATCGCACTTCCCCTGCTTTTTGAAATATTTTACAATGTAAAAGGGATTAAGTTTTTCCCCTTGCGCTTTATCCGTTCCAAAACGATGCTTATTCTGATCCTGGTTTTTAGTCCGGTTGCGCTATCCTACGGTCAAAACAGTACACTTTCCCTGAACGATGTAATCGATACTGCCTTGCAGAACAATAAGGAAATAGCTGCGTATGGGCTTAGGGTAGATGAAAGCAAAGCACTTACCCGTACTGCATTTTCTCCCGATAAAACAATATTTGAATATAGCACCGATCAAAACAACATTGCCGAACAGGGGTATCCGTTGCAGGTATTCAGCATTGAGCAAAGTTTTAGTTTTCCAACACTTTACAGGGCAGAAAGTAAAACGAAGCAAATTGAGGTTTCCATTTCTGAAGCAACCCTTGATATACAGAAAAGTGAATTGATCAAACAGGTTGCCAGTGCGTATTTCAACTACCAGGTATTGCTAAACAGACAGGAAATGTTTTTTACCCTTGACAGCCTTTACTCCGTGTTGCTCGGAAATTCTGTAACAAGAGCCGAAAAAGGAGACATAAGCAGGCTCAACGTACTGAATATCCAGGCAAAAAAAAGCCAGGTATCCATTCAGCTATCCAGCCTGAAAACAGATATTGAAAATGCTTACAGCAAGTTGAAAATATTGATGAATTATGATGCTGATTTTTCAATTCCCCTTACTCTTGAGCTTCTTCCACAGGTGGCATCAATACCCGATTCACTGCCAATTTATGATCTGTTGAATTGGGAAAGGGAATATTACAATTCTCTTGTACGTGTTGAAAGAAATAAGATGACACCCGACTTTTCATTGAATTACTTCCTGGGGTCCAACAGCTATGAAAATGGAAAATTCTACCATGGCTTTGCGGTGGGTATGGCTATACCCTTGTTTCTGAGAAGCGACAGAGCCCGGGTGCAGGCAGCAAAAATATCGGTGGACGCACACAGCCACTTTGCTGATAATCAGATAAGCCAGATCAACTATCGACTCAACGAATTGATCAGCAACTTTAATACATTTGATGCTTTGCTCGAAAATTACAATTCATCAGGAAAACCCCTTATGGATGAGATCATGAGTACCGCCTTAAAGTCGTATCAGCTGGGTGAAATTGACTTTTTTCAATTTGTAAACAGCTACGAAACAGCCATTCAGATTCAACTCGAATACTTCGATAACGTACAGAAATACAATCAAATAGCATTAGAAATACTTTATTACTCGAAATAACGAAAACGATGAAAGCATATAAAATTATAGCCCTGGCCCTTAGCATGTCTATTTTTTCCTGTAACCACAACACCGAACAGGAAACCATTGCTGAAACAGATTTAATTGAAATCACCAAAGCCCAATTTGAAGCCGAAGGAATGGAAATAGGTGAACCTGGTGTTAACGAATTTGCCGAAATGGTTCATTTTACCGGAACCATCATTCCTGCTGTTACCGGACAGGCGCAGGTTAGTTTACCCATTCCGGGAATGATTAAAAATATTATCGTTAAACCGGGTCAGAACATCAATAAGGGTTCTCTTCTTTTTGAAGTTGCCGGAAACGAATTTGTGGAAACGCAGAAAGACTATGCTGAATCTTATGCCCTGCTCGAAAGGTTGAAAAGTGAGTTTTTGCGGGCCAAAGAATTATACGAACAGAATATTACCACCGAAAAGGATTACCTGCTGGCTCAGAGCAATTATCTGGGTGAAAATGCCAGGTATAACGGGTTGAAAATCAAACTTGAAACCATGGGCCTTGATGTTACGAAAATAGAAACCGGCGAATTTTATTCATCCTTTTTTATCAAATCGCCCATCAGGGGTTTTGTTGCAGCTATCGATGCAGCCATTGGGCAATACGTTGAACCACAACAAAAAATTGCAGATATTATTGATGATCAATCTTATCAGTTACGTCTGTCCTTTTTTGAACAAAACATCAATAAAATTGAACAGGGTCAACGTGTAGTTTTCTTTTTGGGTGGAAACGCAACTGATCCCTATGAAGCATCGATTAGTTCTGTGGGCCGCACAATTATGCACGAATCCAAATCAATTGAAGGCTTTGCAGAAATTAAGAACAAAGGTAATCTTGTGAACAACCAATTTGTTGAAGGGGATGTGTATGTTACTTCCGATTCGGCACTGTCTGTTCCTGAAACTGCTGTTCTATATTCAGAAAATGATTCTTATTTACTGGCCCTTGAGAATGAAACCAATGAAGCATACTTCTTCAAACCTGTTAAAATAGAAACCGGACGAAAAACCAATAATTTTGTTGAATTACTAGTTCAACTTCCGGATGAAAAAGTGTTGATTAAAGGCATTTATAACGTTCAAATTGAATAATTTTTAGTCTGTAATGTGTAATTGGTGAGTGGTGACTGGTAACTGGTAATCTACAATTCACAATCTGGAATTTGTAAGTTGGAAACTGGAAAGAATCTTTAACTTCATACTTTATACTTTGGACTTCGGACCCCAGACCTCCAACCTATTACAAATCTTCAATCAATACATCGTTCTACCCAAAATTTCCAGCTGCACTTCTTTTGATAGGTCAACAAACCGCGCACTGAAGCCACCCACTCGTACAATCAGGCTTTGATATTTTTCAGGCTCTTTCATGGCGTTTTCCAGATCGGTGCGGTTAAGGCAGTTGATCATTAATTGCGCTCCACCTTTTTCGAAGTAAGTTTGCAGAAGCGATTCCGTTTGACTGCGATAGGTCGTAAGTAGTTCTCTGGAAAGCTTCAGGTTTTGCACGGCGCCGGCATGGATGGTTGTATCAGGTTTTACGATGGAATTGAGATAGGCAGTAAGGCCATTTTTATCAGCTCCGCCCGAAGCGGCATTGGCATTGGCCATTGCAGTGAAAGCTTTTCGTCCGTCGGGAGATGCTGCGGTGAGCAAACCCATGGTAGTATTGGCGCTGTTGTTTATGATCACGTTGAGGTAAGAATACAATCCTACTTTTGGGCCCATACTGCGGGCAAAATGGTTGAGATGTTGATCGACTTCCACCCTGATTTGATCGGCATAATCGTCATCATTGCCAAATTTGGGACAATCCAACATCCGACGATGCTCCTTTTCAAATCCTTCGAAATTGTGATCCAGAATTGTAATCAATTCATCCAGGGTAAGTTTTTTATCATCAAAAACCAGTTTCTTAACAGTCACCAGCGAATCGGCCACATTGGTATTGCCATAGCTTTCGATGGTGCCACCCAGGTAACGAACGCCCCCACTGAATATTCCCTTTCCGCTTGAAATACAATCATCATAGAGCATGCTCAAAAACAAATAGTTGGCTGATGTTCCGGCCATATCATACTCCAGTTTTTCCTGCCAGGCTAGTTGTTCTACGTATAACTCAACCTGTTTTTTGTAGGCATTGAAAAGATCGTCGAATGTTTCGACCTTACCCAACTCACTGCCTGGCAAACCCATAACCTTGCCCGATGTAGGATTGACGCCTTTGTGCAATGTGACCAGCAGTGCCTGCAGCAGATTGATTACTCCGCTGGGGGTACCCACACTTTTATGATAAATCACATATTCACCACAACCAAAGGGAAGGTAATGAATGGCTTCATCATATAGCAGATCAAAGGCATTCATTACAGATGGAATATTTACATCATCGTTATAGAGCATGGGATAGGGATTTCCGGTTGCGATCACATCCAGTGCCATTTTGTAGAGATCAGGGTCCTGGCCATAGTAAAAGCGCAGGGTGGTCTGGGGAACGATCCCTTTCACCCGTTTAGTGGCTTCCATGATTACTCTGGCAACCCGGTTTGCGTTGATTTCGTTGCGCCTACCCTTTCCGCCAATAATGACCCGGCAATCCCAGATATGGCCCTTACCATCCATCAGGTACCAAAGGTTGGATAAAAGCCTGATGGCTTCTTCTTCATCCATCAGCCCCGATTCCAAATCCTTTACATACAAATCGCCCAGGTATTCGTCCATACGGCCATAGTTGAAGGTTCCGCTAATGTCGGCGTAAAGAAAAACCAGCTGTATGGCTTCCCTGAAATTTCCGGGCGCAGCAACGGCAATGTTTCGCAAGCCGACTTCCATTTGCAACAGCTCGTTTTGTCTTGCCGACGACGCTGTTTTTGCCATTTTGGCGGCCATATCTGCATAAAAAACAGCCACTTCAGAAAACAAAGCAAGTGCATGTTCCATATTTTCATATAGCTGCCAGGATTCCGTGTTTGCTTCGCATCGGTTTTTATAACTCCTGATTTCATTCAGCAAACCCGGTATTCCCAGCCTTACGAGCTTGTCAAAATCGATTTGTGTCCCCGACATGCGATACAAAGGCGCTCCAATGATGGGTTCGGAAAACCAGGCGTCGGAATCCAGCACCTGCCGCATCTTTTCGGGGTAGGCATTTCGTGTTTTTATGGCGTCGCTTTCCTGTTGCCAAAACCGGCGAAGTTCTTCAATTACTTTGGCATTTTCCGGATCCAGTTCCTTATGATGAAGCAATTTATCGAGCTCCTCTTCCTGCATGTAATATCCGAAGAAAGTATGTGCCTGTGCGCCAAAACCTATGGCCGGATAGGCATCGCGACCGGCGAACAAATCATGCTCATCTATATCGCAAAAATAGATGGGATACTGCACCCGAAGGCATTCCACCTCGCGCAGTCCTTTCGGGCCATCGGTATATTTCTGATAGGTTTCGGTGAATTTTTTCAGAATTGCAACCGTACCGTTAGGATCGTTGGTAAATCTGTTTTTGTTGTGATGGGGGAAAACAGAATTGACGGGGGTGTTGGGAAGCACACCGGCTTTGGTTGAAAAAGAAGTGGAAATTGGGTCAGGCATTCTTTTGATTTTTATGGTTAATGAAGCTAAAGCCCAGAAATTTTTGTCATTTGATTCCGTCAGTTTAAACTGACAGCAATGGATAAGTGAGTGCTTCTAATTCTGATCAGTTGCTTTTATCTATTGCCGTTCCGCAAACGGAACGGATAAGCAAACTGATAATGATTAGAGGCTTCAACCCCAATGTCGTGTTAAATAAATCATCCCTTCACAACATCTCTTCCACCGAACTCTCTTATCTTAACCAGCCACAAATTCACCATTTCATCACTCACCGCCCCTGTTGCCAGTTCAGGCACTTTCATCCCTATCTGTTTGTACTTCGATTCACCATACCGGTGGTAAGGCAAAATATGCACCTGACGTATGGCATTATATTTCTTGCTCAGTCCGGCAATGGCTTTGAAGTGGTCATCATTGTCATTAACACCGGGTATAATGGTGCACCTCAGCGCTACATGGGCATTGTTGCGACACAGGAAATCAAGATTTGCAAGCACGGGTACTAATGAAATTCCGGCAAATCGTTTATACTGCTCATTACCAGTTACTTTATAATCAATATAGAAATAATCGACCCAGGGCAACAGCTTTTCAAAGACATCCTGACTGGCAAAAGCGGATGTTTCGATGCAGGTGTTGATATTCAATGCTTTTGCTTTTTTAAGCAGATCAAGGGCAAATTCGGGTTGAAACAGCGGGTCACCACCCGAAAGGGTAAGCCCGCCGCCAGAGTTATCAAAATATGCCTTATCTCTGGCTACCTGATTGATAATATTTTCGCTATCATCTTCATAACCAAAGATCTTTAATGTCGATTCAGGACATTCATCCACACAATTACCACAGGTATTGCAGAGGGAGAAATCGATGCTAAGGCTGGAATCCATTTCCGTTAATGCCCCCGTTGGGCAAACGGTGGAACATTTCAGGCAATGGGTGCATTTGTTTTCATCATAACCCAGCTGGGGTGCCGGGTTTTGAGATTCGGGATTGCAGCACCATGAGCAACTCAACGGGCAGCCCTTCAGGAATACGGTGGTTCGTATTCCCGGGCCGTCGTGAAGGGCAAAGCGTTGTATGTCGAAGATGGTGCCAGTCATTTATTAATTGTAATATTGAAAGGATTTGTATTGGTTAAGGATTGATTATTTGTTTGATCAAAATTATGTGTTGTTGCGCTGCAAATACCATCAATGCCTTGATTACGAATCTGCTGCAGTGCTTTTTTTTATCTGTATCATTTGGCTACTAAGGTTGATTTTCAGAAATAAGGTTTTGAAATATCTGGAATTATTACCGTTGAATCATCGTACAAATAAAACCTTATTTTCGTTTTGCAACCTTAGTAGTAATCATGATACAATGATAGAAACAAACCTTATTACCTTATTTTTCAATACAATAAAAAACCTAAACAATAAGTGGGTTTCCTCTAATATTTTCACCCCGGCACCAGAAGATTTTATGCGTTTTGTTACCGGGATGCTCCTGATCGAGTTTCATATCCAGGCTAAAATACCGCATGGTGTAACCGCAACGACGATAGGGGCTGGTATTGGCATTGGCCCCGTGAATGATACGGCCATCATGCAACGAACATTCGCCCTTGTTGAGTTCAAACCAAACCACTTTGTCAATATCAACCTGATCCTGCCTGATTTCGCTGCCAAAGGTATTGGTTGCTGAATCCACCTCCACATAATCAGAGAAGCCATTATTATGGCTACCGGGAACAACACCCATGCAACCATTTTCAAGGGTTGAATTATCCAGCGCCAGCCAGATGGTCACGATCTTGTCAAGCCGGTCGAAACGACCGTTCCAATAGGCGCTGTCTTCGTGCCACGGGGTTTTGCGTCCAATAAATGGCTCCTTGCTGATGAAATGACTGCTCCATAAACCGATATTGGGACCAATGGCTTGCTGCACAACATCCAGTACTTCTTCCGAACGAAGAATATCAAGCAAACGCTTATCCTTAAAATGTGGTGTATCATGTTCGTCTCCCCTTAACCCTTCGGAGCTGCTAACGAGTTCTTCGAAAATATTGGTGAGGGTCTGAAACTTCTCCTGGTTTAGCAAGGGTTTCTTGAAAAGATAATAGCCGTTATCCTGGTAAAATTTTGCATCAATAGTGTTCATGTCTGTAATGTTTTAAAGTTTAATACAAATTTACTGTTGGGCATCTCATAAAAAAACAACCCGATTGACAGTTTTTGCACTATATTGATCTTTAAATGACATATATTTGCAATTGAATCAATCAGACAGCATCTTCCTTATGGATAACTTAAATTATATTGACATATTTGACTCCGGCTCCGGGTTCTTTATTGCAGACACTGTTTTCTCTGGAACACAAAAAACGGGAACACATACCCACGATTTCTATGAGTTCTTTATATTGCGACAGGGAGAGCTAATCCATTATCACAACGATGAAAAATATTTGTTGAAACCGGGAGAGATATGTTTCATCCATCCCACCGACCATCACTACTTCCAGTCAACTCCAGAAGGTATACCGGCCATCATTACCAATGTTGCATTCACTATAGGAGAGTATGAACAGGCCAGGAATTACCTGCAATGTCCGGGTTTTGAATCGCTGCCAGTGACGGAGCGCAAAGTATTGCCTGACAATAACTCGCTGAGTGCCCTGCTGGCTGTTTTTGAAAATATTTTCAAACTAGCAGGATTGGCCAGCACGATTGAGCTGCAATTCCTTTTCCGGGCGCTGCTGATACAAGCTTTGGTGATTCTTAACAAAAAGCCTTCGCAATCGGGTAATTCCTTACCGCATTGGCTATCAGCTGCCTGCCATCAAATGGAAAAACCGCAGAATTACCAAAAGGGGATTCCACGCTTTATTGAACTTTCGGGCAAAACACAGGAGCATTTAACGAGGTCTCTGAAAAAATATCTCAGCATCACCCCCAGCGAATTCATCAACAACATCCGCCTGCTGGAAGCCGCCAAACAATTGCGAAATACTACCCATCCCGTTGGCCAGATTGTTTTTGAAACCGGCTTCGAAAATCCCTCTTATTTTAACCGCCTGTTCAAAGCCAAATATGGCCAGTCGCCCGGGAAATACAGGTTGCTGAACCTGAGCATTGTAAATCCGGGAGCGCGCGGGGAGGTTGGGTAAGTCATGTATTATTGATTTTCCAATACCAGTGTTTTTGATGGTGCATCACATACTTCTGCCGGTCCGAAATACTGGATTGGGCCCGGGAAAATATATTTGGAATTGATGGCCCAGTTATCACGATGCCCGGCGAAAAACTTAAACGGTGCACCATCCAGTTCCACCAGCGCTTTTTTGATAACAGGTTTCATTTCGCCATGGCGTTTCTCCAGGTTCATCATGCCGGTAATGGGTGTTCCGCCACAAACCCAGTCTTCGGCATTGGCAACCAGGTTTCTTACGGATGTCATGTAGCCTGTTTTCTCATTTGTAATAAGAATAGCAGCTGTTGAACCCAGGGCATAGCAATAGTTGGTGTCGAAGTTGGATGGTGCAGCACACCGGCCTTCATAGCCAAAGAAATGGTTTTGTGGAGTGAATTTGCTTTTGTAAGCACCTTCCTGCCTGTATATCTTGAGACGTTTTTCCACCATTTTAACAAGTAGCTTTTCTGTTTCGATTCTTGACACAATTACATTCCCATGTGGGTCGCGATCCAGAATTAGCTGGTCGGAAATGTCGTTGGGAAGATTATCATAAAGGTTTTCTGATTCCCTTGAGAGCTTAACTGCTAAAAACTCCCGTTTTTCCTGATCTGTCTCAAGACTTAGGAATTCATCGTTGTATTTGGCCAATAGGTCATTGAGTTCCTGTATGAGATTTTTGAACTGAGGGATAAACTCAATAATTCCTTCGGGGATCAATACTGTTCCGAAATTATCGCCATTGTTGGCACGCTTTACAATGGTATCGGCAATGGAATCTACTACCTGAATCAGCGTCATTTCTTTTGCTTCTACTTCTTCTGAAATAAGAGCAATATTGGGTTGGGTTTGCAGGGCGCACTCCAGGGTAATGTGTGATGCAGAACGGCCCATCAGTTTTATAAAGTGCCAGTTCTTTTTTGCAGAATAGGCATCGCGCTGAATATTTCCGATAAGCTCGGAATAGACCTTGCAGGCGGTATCGAAGCCGAAAGAAACTTCGATCATCTTATTTTTTAAATCTCCATCAATCGTCTTTGGGCAACCGATTACCTGTATGCCTGCTCCAATGGCTTTGTAATATTCGGCCAATACGCATGCATTGGTATTGGAATCGTCGCCACCAATAACCACAAGCGCATTGATTCCAAGCTTTTTGCAATTCACCAACCCTTTGTCGAATTGCTCTTTTTCTTCAAGCTTGGTGCGGCCTGAACCAATGATATCAAATCCCCCGGTATTGCGGTATTCATCAATAATATCAGCGGTAAGCTCCTGGTATTGATTGTTTACCAGCCCCGAAGGGCCGCCCAGAAATCCATAGAGTTTACTATCGCTGTTTAGTTTTTTCAATCCATCGAACAGTCCTGAAATCACATTATGCCCACCAGGGGCCTGTCCGCCTGACAGGATGATGCCCACATTGATGGGCTTAAAGCTTTTTTGTTCATCCGATTCCTGGAAAACCAGTAAAGGCATTCCGTATGTATGGGGAAACAGGCTTTTGATTTCTTCCTTGTCTGTTTTGGGCTCGGAATTACCTTCTTCCATAATTTTTACTGAACCAATAAGGGTTTGGGGTAATTTGGGTTGATAGCCCGCACGTGCTTTTTGAAGTGGACTTTTGATCATTAGATTGGTTTTTATGGATAAAATTTCACAGTCTAAGATATTATTTTACTATCTCAGATACTTCCATTAAAGGCCGTTTAGCATTAATAAATAAGAGCTCACTGCTGGCCCGATTGAAAAAGTAGCGAATTTAGAAATTTTTATGCAATAACTTACCTATTAATGACCCATGAATATAGAAAAACCTGAAAAGCCCATCAAAAAAAGCATCCAGAATTCTCTTTAGTTTGTGAGCAGCTATTCTTTTCTACAAAACGTTGTTTCTACTGAAACTGCAACTCGCTCAGATTTCGGTACAGGCCCACTTCTGAGTTTAACAGATCGTGATGGGTGCCTTGTTCTACCACCCGGCCATTATCGATTACGAGTATCAGGTCGGCTTTGCGGATGGTGGAAAGCCGGTGGGCAATTACGATGGATGTACGCCCTTTCATCAGCTTTTCGAGCGCATCCTGCACCAGGCGTTCGCTTTCTGAATCGAGGGAGGATGTGGCTTCGTCAAGGATCAGTATTTTGGGGTCTTTTAGTACAGCACGTGCTATGGCGATGCGCTGGCGCTGGCCACCTGAAAGTTGTGTACCCCGTTCGCCCACCAGGGTATCCAATCTGGAAGGAAAACTACTGATAAACTCCCAGGCATTGGCTTTACGGGCAGCATCTTCAATCATTTGGTCAGTGGCATTGGTGTTTCCGTAGGCAATATTTTCGCGAATAGTGCCCCCGAAAAGGAAAATATCCTGCGGTACAATAGCCATTTGGCTTCTTAACACCGAAACAGGAATATTGCGGCTGTCGGTTTCATCAAAGAAAATGTTGCCTGATGTAGGGTCATACAGCCTGAGGAGCAATGAAACAAGGGTGGATTTGCCAGCTCCACTGGGTCCTACCAGGGCTACCAGCGAGTCGGGCAGAATATTGGCATTTATTTCCCTGATCACTTCAAAATCAGTTCGGTTGGGGTAACTAAAGTGGAGATGGTTCAACTTTACACCGCCCTGCAATGCCAGATTGCTTTTTCCTTTTGACAGGTCTTCAACCGGTTCGGGAACTTCGTTAAAGATTTCGAGCAGGTCTTCGGTGGCACCAATAAATTTCTGAAGCCGGGCAAAAACATCGGCTAATCCACCAATAGTGCCACCAATAAAAACAGTGTAGATAACAAAGGAGAATAGTTCGCCGGCTGCAATATCGCCACTGGCAAGCAGGGTACTGCCTTTCCAGATTACTGCCACCATGGTTCCGAACAATCCTAATATAATGAAGGAAGTGAAAGCCCCCCTCAATTTGCCGTTTTTAATTCCTGTTTGGGCAATCTCTTTGGTTTTAATGCGATAGCGGCCCATTTCGAAAAACTCGTTGGTAAAGGTTTTTACACTTTGTATGCCCTGTAAGGTTTCTTCTACAATGGTGTTTGAATCTGCTACCTGTGCCTGAGCCAGTTTGCTGAGCCTGCGTATATACCGCCCGAAAAATCCTACCAGGAGAACAACAACCGGCAAAATGGCCAGCATAAAAAGGGTGAGTTTGTAAGATGTCATTACCATTAAACTTACACCCCCAATAATGATGATGAGTTGCCTGATAAACTCCGCCAGAGTGGAGGTAAGTGCATCCTGCAAAAGGGTAATGTCTGAAGATATCCGGCTGTTGAGTTCGCCCACGCGCCTTTGTTGAAAAAACTTCATGGGAAGTCTTATCAAATGGTTGAAGGTGCTTTGGCGCAAGTCGGCAAGGGTTTTTTCTGCCACCCGCACAAACAGAAATATTCGAAAATAGGAAAATACCGATTGAACCACCAACACCACAATTAGTATGAGCGCTATACGGTTGATCTGCTCGCCCAGAATTCCCTGGTTGCCATAATCTACCAATTCGCCCAGCAATTTTGGAAATACCAGGCTGGCACCGCTCGATCCCAACAGGAACAATAACCCCAGGGCATATTCCCATTTGTAGGGCTTCATGTAATGGTAAAGCTTAAATAATTTGCGTAAACCCGATAGTGTTATGTTTTTCTTCAGATCTTCATTGCTCATAAAAAGGAAAGGTGTGGTTACTATTAAACAGGTAATGTAACGTTTGAATGTGTGTTAATGTTGAAATATTCCTGATCGGATCACAGATAAACCCCAAAGTGAGTAATTAGCGAATATCTATTTCTTCATTGCAACTTTGCGAGGAAACCAAAAAATCAGATACGGGTTTTCTGGATAAGTATTTAGGCCCTGTTACGGATCAGATTATTGCCTGATGCCCGTTATTTGATCCAGCTTTTCCAGCAATGATTCATACATATCAGGTCTTTCGTTCTCGAGGGTGCTGCGGGCATGCTGATTTAGGGCTACATGGTTCTCCCAGGTATTGCAGGGATTCTGGTAGTCCCATTCTACCGGACCATTTTCATCGGTATAATAGTTGGGTCTTTCTGATGGAAAGGGTTTTATGAATCTTCCCGCCCAGCTGCTTTGGGTAGGGTCATCTAAATTTTGACGGGGATCGATAACGTAAAGTACCGACGGGGTATCTCCAACCCTGAAATAGCGGGCCCAGGGTTCGTTTTTGGTCACTTCAATCATATGCTCTCCCATTGCTCCGTAAGCTAATAGTTTTTGATACATTTCACTGGGTTCATCACCCGAAAACATCCCTTCGTAGGTCCAGTTTATCTCCAGCCACCACATGTTTTTGAATCGATCATCGTTGTAAATATCGTTTCTTTCCCCGCCATTCCAGTTGGATTGCTCGCATGGTTTTTCTGTAACTTCCCAGCCAGGGGGTATATGTGGGCGGTATGCTTCCATCATCAGGTGAGTACCTATGGAGATGACCCTTATGTTGTTGGCCAGTTCAGGATGAGCCTTTAGGGCTTTGCCGAAATTGGCCATATTACCCCAGATGAGAACATACAATGGATCGTTTGAGCTGGAAGCAGCCTGGTGAAATAATTCAATTGCCTGATCAAGATCTTTAGCTATCCGTTCTTCTATTTTCCGTGGATCGGTAAATCCCTTTTCATTGAAACTGAACAACTGGTAATCCTTTGAGTAGGCTTTGAGAGCCATCATACAGGCTTCGTAACCTTTGGCCTGCCACCGATCGGGAACAATGCCTTCTATTTGCAGTTCATCGGCATACCACAAAAGATGTATCAACGACTGGCGATCGTCTGGATCGCCTGAATCGATATTGATATCGGTAAAAACAAATACTCTTGGCCGGCTTTCCTTCTGGCAGGATGAAAAAAGGATAAGCAACGGCAGAAAAACTGCTAAAAACAATTTTTTCATGGCTCAACCTTATGTAAATGATTACTTACAAAAGCAACCCGCCTGCTGTCTGGCGACCACGACGGAACGTTGATCGTGCCTTGTCCGCCATAAAGGTGGGCGATTACCCTTGGTTTCAACTCTTCTTTATCCATTATTCGAAGCATTACCTGCTTGTAATAGGGATGGTCTCCCGGGCTTACATCGGGAAGATAGGAAAGGAATATGATTTTTGACCCGTCGGGTGATTCATGGGGAAACCAATTCTGGTATTCATCGTCGGTGATTTGAACCGGGTTAGAGCCATCCGCATTCATTCGCCAGATTTCCATGCTTCCGCTTCTTACGCTGTTAAACCATATATGTTGCCCGTCTGCTGAATAGTCTGATCCATCGTCGAGGCCCGGAGAATTGGTTAGCTGCTCTTCTTCGCCCCCTATGGCAGGAATGCGGTAAATATCCCATTGATCGTTGCGGTTGGCAGTGTAAATAAGATACTTGCCATCGGGCGACCAGCCGTGCCAGTAGGATGGACCCTTTTCGGTTATTCTTGTTGGTTCGCCACCTTCCAGGGGAAGTGTGAAAAGAATTGAGTTTTGCCCGGCTGGAAGATCATCAACATGATGGCTGATAACCAGTTGGGTGCCATCAGGTGAAATTCCATGGTCGTTGTTGAGGGAGGTGGCAAAGCCTGTATTGATGGGCATAATAGTATCGCCATTAATATCCAGTTTGTAAAGGATTCCCCGTCCGTTCAGTATCAGGGAGTTGCCATCAGGTGCCCAGTTGGGGGCTTCCAGGTTATCGTTGGTTTCATAAATGAGTTTACGTGCTCCTGTTTCTACATCAAGCAATTCAACACGGCTGCCGGCAAAATCTTGATAGGCAACAAAATCATCGGTTACGGGTACTACAAACCGTGTATTGCTGAAAACGGCTGTTTCCGATACATCTGCATTATGCGAACAAACAAACAAACCCACATAATATCCATCACCCGGATTGAAGCTGATTTTTCCGGTTTCAGTCAGGGGGCTTTCCATTTTGCAGGCATGCATGGTTACTTTGCCATTGTTGTAGGCAAGCTGAAGCACATTGGTAAAACTATCGGAATGTTTTATTTCTGCAGTTTCTCCATTTTCTTCCAACCGGTATTGCATACTTACCAGTCCGTCTCCATGGTAGGAAGCGCTAACATAAGGTGATCCGGGGTTAAGATTTTTGCGGATGATGAGGCCCGCCTTTCGGTGTTCGTCCACGCCGGTTCCGGTAAAATCGACGAGGGTATATAGCAAAACATCACCGGTTACCTTTTTCCATGCAAAATGGAATTCATCGGTATTGAGCCACATATTGGTTCCGCTGCCTGTAATTGTGTATTTTTCGTTTTCAGGGTTATACTCTGTTTTACCAGGGTATTTCACATCACCAACATCGGTGGACTGATCGATAAATCCGTAATTAGTTTCATTTTTCATGCTGCAACTTATTATGGTTACTGTTATTAAGCTGATGAATAGCAAGGTGAATAAATTATTCATAATTTAAAGTTTAATTGTATAATAATGTATAAGGAATCTAATCATCGAAAGTACTTTAATTTCACTAGACTCTGTAAATAAATTCATGTTCATGATCAATGGTATTCGGTAAAAGATTTTATTTTGTCTTGTGATATATCTACTTTTTATTGGGTAAACAGAATGAGAATGTTTAAAAATTCTTGGCCAGCAACTCATCTCTGAAAATAGAAAAAAGCCGCACAGATTTCTCTGTGCGGCTGCAATTGTGGTTACTGTGGTTTTGGAAGTTTTGCGAAAAACTAATTTTGGAAAAATAATATAATTAATTATAAACACTTTCACCGTGCTCATAAATATCAAGACCTTCTTCTTCGATACGTTTAGAAACACGCAGATTGTTGGTACCTTTCAATATACTGAACAGGATAAGGCCCATAACAAATGCCCAGCCAAAAACTGCTACAACGCCAATGGCCTGAATTCCGAGCTGTGCAAATCCACCGCCATATAGCAAACCGCCATCAACGGCAAAAACACCAACCATGAGGGTACCAAAAGCACCCACTACGCCGTGCACAGAAATAGCGCCCACAGGATCATCAACTTTTAGTTTTTGGTCAAGAAATTCAACACTAAACACAAGTATAACACCGGCCATCAAACCGATAATAACAGCACCTCCCGGTGAAACAGCCGCAGTACCTGCGGTAATAGCGACCAAACCTGCCAGTGCGCCGTTGAGAGATAAACTGAGCGAGGGCCTTTTATAGCGTGCATAAGCTGTTAGCATAGCGGCAACAGCACCAGCCGCAGCAGAAAGGTTGGTGGTAAGTGCAATGTGACCAATAGCAACAGTGTTCTCGGCACCTGCAGCGCCTAACTGACTCCCTGCATTGAAACCAAACCATCCAAACCAAAGGATGAATACACCTAAGGCTCCAAAAGCGAGATTATGTCCGGGTATAGCTGTTGGAATACGCTTACCGTTTACATATTTACCCAAACGTGGGCCAATAATAATAGCACCTGCTAAACCAACCCACGCACCAACAGAGTGAACAATGGTAGAGCCGGCAAAATCAATAAAGCCCAACTCACTCAACCAACCACCACCCCAGAGCCAATGGCCGGAAACAGGATAAATAATCAGCGTTATGAACACAGAAAAAATCAAATAAGCGTGAAATTTGGTTCTTTCAGCCATGGCACCTGAAACAATGGTAGCAGCTGTTGCTGCAAACACGGTCTGGAAAAGAATATCAGTATTATCAGCATAGTCACCTATCCCATCACTGGTAAAAAAGGCAAGATCAAAACCGCCAATGAAACCCATGATTGACTCACCATACATTAGGGAGTATCCAATGGTCCAATAAATTAGGGCTCCGATAGAAAAGTCCATAAGGTTTTTCATCATGATATTGGCAGTATTCTTCCTTCTTGTAAAACCTGCTTCCACCATGGCAAACCCAGCCTGCATAAACATAACCAGAATGGCAGCAACCAATACCCAAACATTATTAATAGAATGAGATAAGGCATCAAGCATTTCAGCAGTTATTTCAGTAGTTGTTGTAATAGTATCTTCCATATTAAACTGTTTTTGTGGTTTATTACTCCTTTACATACAATGATTCATCTCCCTTTTCTTCGGTGCGAATGCGATAAGATTCATCAATATCGTAGACAAAGATTTTCCCATCACCCACTTCACCTGTTTTGGCAGATTTCATAATGGTTTTAATGGTAGGTTCAAGATTTATATCGCGAACCACAATAGAGAGAAACAGCCTTTCAATAGAACTTGTATCGTATGCTATACCTCTGTATACCCGGCTCTCACGGGCTTTTCCAACTCCGGTTACTTCCCAGAAGGAAAAGAAATCAATTCCAGACTCATGAAGAGCTTTTTTTACTTCATCAAATTTTGACTTTCTGATGATGGCTTCAATTTTTTTCATAGATTCTGTTTGTTTTATTTATACTTTGTTTTTAAAAAGACACTCCAAATACGATATACATGTTACCTGCTTCCGGATTGAATATCAGAGAAGAAAAAACAGGAATTGCAACATCAGCAATTTTCATTTCTTTGGAAAAGGTAACACCAAGATTAATCATTCCTGGCTTATCAGCATACCAACCAGCGCCACCGGCATCTGTATTGGGATCATCAAGGGCAAATCCTGCGAATAAATCATAATCCAGGTTTTTAGAAGATCCACTGTAACCTACTTCTAAATATTTAGCCATGTAATTGTCCCCGTTTTCATCGGTACCATCAGCACCATAAACATTCATGGCGAAGGTCAGGTAAAGTGGTAGAGTTTCAAACCCACCAATGGTCAACATAGCTTCTAAAGTATGACCGGTTTCATCACTATCATAGTTGAAATAGTCACTTCTTTCAAAGGGCTGATCAGCCGGAAAGAAATAGTCAGTAAGGGTGAAATTCAACCAGTCGACCGGAGAATAAGATAGATAAAGATCTGCTTCTGCTCCTGCATTTAAACCCAAAGAGTAGGAACCCCAGGCACCAATGGCCAAACCACTTTCGCCAAAAGCATACTCAACCCAGGGCTGAAGGTGGGGCGAACTACCACCAAGATTCAATCCCCTCCATACATAACGGCTTACACCATCAACACCAATTGAAAAGTTACTTTCTCCTCCTTCATTATCTTGTGCAACCAAAACCGAAGATGAGAGAAAAAAGAAAATTCCAAGGCAAATCAAAATCAATTTTTGTTTTTTCATAGCGTTTAATTTTTGTTGTTAAAATTTTAATTGCGGGACAAAAGTATACATTTATTTTTATACACCCCTATTATTTTATACTTAAAACTATTTTTTATCATCTTTTTTGTTTTTAACCCCCATTTTTTATGCACTACATAGTTTAATTTTATGTTTTAAAAAATAGTTTTATGTTTTATACCGGGATAATGTTTAAAAACTTTCGTTATTTTGCGGTTTAAGATGGTTAAATCATCATATTCAAGGTTAATCAACTCAATTTTATCTCATTTTCAAAAATTATGAAGAAAAATTCCATAAAGGCAGGTTTGCTGGGATCAGGTTTTGCAGCCGGGTTTCACCTTAGTGCATTACAAAAAATTCATAGTGTAAACATTGATATTGGTGGTGCATATTCACCAAATCAGGATAGACTCAAAGCATTTGCAAGTGATACAGGGATAAAAACCTATCTTGACCCCAATAAGTTGATCGATGACTGCGATGTAATTCATATTTGTACTCCGCCTTCTACCCACGAAAAACTGGTTATTGATGTGCTCAAAAAGGATAAGCACGTAATTGTGGAAAAACCTTTCACAGGATATTTTGGAGATGGTACTAAGAGCTTTAATGGGGACACCTTTCCACGAATTGATGGTCTTAAGCACTCGAGAGAAAGTATAAATAGAATGTTGGAAGCCGAAAAAGAAAGCAAAGGTTTGATCATGTATGCCGAAAATTGGATTTATTCGCCGGTTATCCAGAAAGAGAAAGAAGTAATTGAAAAGAGCAGCGGACAGATTTTATGGATGCAGGCGCAACAATCACATTCGGGTTCTCATTCGCTTGATTATGGCAACTGGCAAAAATCAGGTGGAGGTTCATTGATGGGCAAAGGCTGTCACCCCATTTCAGCAGCCATTTATCTAAAGCGTGTAGAAGGACAAACCCGTTTTGGAAAACCCATTCGCCCGAAAACCGTTTCGGCCCGCACTCATGCCCTTACAAGGATGAAAAATTATAAGGATGAAGGCCAGCTTAAAAATCTTTATAAAGATGTTGAAGACTATGTATCCCTTCATATAGTTTTTGAAGATGGCACCTTTGCTGATATTGTGGCCAGCGAATTGTTGCAGGGGGGTGTAAAAAACTACCTTGAAGTACATGCATCAAACCACCGCACTATTTGCAATATGGGCCCTAATAATGCCATGCAGACCTTTAATCCGGTGGATGACAATTTTAAAGATATATACCTAGTTGAAAAAACCGCTACCAAACAAGGTTGGTCTTTCATGTCGCCCGACGAAAGTTGGTTTAATGGCTATCAGCATGAGATGGATGCATTTTACCGTTCTGTTGCATTTGGTGAGCCGGTAGAAAGCAACAGCGAACTCGCTGCTGACACAATTGCCATAGTTTATGCCGGGTATTTATCGGCCGAAAGGTATGGGGCCGAAGTAGAAATATAAAACCAGAACCTCGGAGACTTTTTTTGACATTACACGATTGAGCAGGCACGAAATAAAAGACATAACCCCTCTGTGTCTTCGCCGGGCTTGACAGGCAATGTAATAATAAATTATAATATGGTAAGGACAGGGCTTGAACTGTCCCGTATAAAATCCGGCCCCGTTTTAAAGGCCAAGCCATTTCCATTGAAATGGTAGTAGAACCAAATTACTTAGAAGCTCACATTCAACCCGGTCATAAAATTCATTCCCGGCATGGGGTAGCCATAATTAATGGTGTATTGCTGATCCAACAGGTTTTTGCCTGAAGCGAATATTTCAATGTTTTTGGTAAACCGGTAGGAAACCATCAGGTTGAGAAGTGTATAGCTTTCTTCAAGGGCAGACGTGGTTTCATCCGGCAACAAGGTAATCAATCCGGAAATTTGCTGCATAGATAAATTAGCCCGTATTTTACGGTTCGTATAAATAGCTTCGGCAAACAGCTGATGTTCAGGGGCAGCTAACCTGGGAACATCGGTATTTATGTAACTATAATTGGCTGCGAAAGCAAATTGTTGGGTGGCACGTAATTTCACTTCCATTTCGACTCCGTTGTTTGAAAATGTGCCAACATTTTGTCTCTTTACAGGCGGTGGCGGTGCATCATTTGGCCTTACGAGAATTACGTTATCACCATCGAGCATAAATACTACCAATTCTGCGCTAAACCTGCCGTTTGGCGATTTGTAGCCGGCACTCAAATCATAATTGTTCATGCGCTCAGGCTTTAGCTCCGGATTGGGAGCAAAAAGATACAATTCCATCAACGACGGACTTCTGAATCCTTTGGAATACGAGCCTTTCAGGGTAACAGATTCTGAAGCCATATAGGAAAGACCCGCCTGTGGAACAATCTCGGTTCCAAAAAGTGAATTGTTCTCCAGTCTTACCCCTGCACTTACAATCAACCTGTTAAGAAGCGATTGTTGTGCAAAAACATACCCGGCAAAATCTTCAGAAGTATGCCAGACATCTGCCGCCCCGGGCGCTCCACTATTCGCAATTCCGCCAACTGTTTTGTAATCGAGCCCTACAGTAACCCTATTACCCTGAAACAACCCAAACCCCTGGAATAAACTTACCCCGGCATGGTAGTCTTCTGAAACCCAGTCATTGGTAAACTCATGGGTGCCAAAATTATAAAAGGCTGTAAGCCCCCCCTGGAATTTGTCGTAGTTGTTTTTTACTGCGAAAGATGCCTTTCCCCTTGTTATATCGATACCAAAAAGAGCTGGATTTTGAACAGGACCGGGATCATCGGCTTTGAAATCGGCCAGACTAAAATCTGCCGAAAGCGAGATATTGTTATTTACCTGATATCCGGCCTTTACATACCCATTCACGATATTGAAATCGGATGTATCCCGATGTCCGTTGGTTCTGTCGTGATTGATGGATGCAAATACATCGAATTTCCCTTTTTTAAAGCCCCCGTTTCCCATAAATTTTTGTGTATTGTACGAGCCGTAAGAAACCCTTGCATTGCCCGCAAAGCCTTCTCTTTGCTGCTTGCGCGTAATAATATTTATAGCTCCGGCCATGGCATTCGAACCATACAATATGGAAGCCGGCCCTCTTATTACTTCCACTTTTTCTACATCTGAAGAAACGTAGGCATCAGGCAGCGGGTGTGAAAACAACCCCTGAAATTGTGGAGCACCATCTATCAATACCAAAACCTGGCTGTTGGGAGCCGTTCCACCCACACCACGCATGCTAACTTGTCCGGCAGAACCACTCCCCACGCCAAAGCCCGTTACACCACGCTCTGTTACAAACATGCCCGGTATCCGGTGACTTAAGACCGGTAAAACAGCTGATTCGTTGCTCATTTCAATCTGTTGCCTGCTAATAGTGCTTATAGTTACCGGAACATTTCGTCTGGCAACTTCATTGCGCGAAGCGGTTACTACCACTTCTTCTATTTGAAGGGTATCTTCCCGCATTTCAGCAGAGTTTTGTGCTAACACAGAAGCAGATATTAATGCAGCAATTAAAAATGCAGTGAAACCTGAAAAGTTTTTCATAAAATAAATTTATTGTGTTACTAATTATTTTTTCGTGTTACTAAAAGGGCAAAAAAATTAATCTATGCCCGTTTTCACCAGTTCAGCATGTTTAATGCCTTTAACGGCTTTTAATTTATTGAAGAGATTGGTAATTCGGTTAGCCTTACCCTTTAAAGCAATGATTTCCATTCTGTTATTTTTATTGATATGCACATGTTGACCCGTAAGCAATAAACAATGATATTCATGCTGCAAAGCACTTACCTGCTTATGAAGTTCTTTTTTGTTGTGATCATAAACCAGTACTACCGCGCCCAAAACAATCTCGTCGCCTTCCCAAAATTGTTCTACTTTGTTTTTATGAATGAGTGAACGAATGGCCTGCGACCGATTGGGAAATCGCTGCTTTTCAACAATCTTGTCCAGGTCTTTAAGCAAATCATCTTCCAATGAAACGCCAAAACGTTTTAGAGTCATGGTAGCATGTTTTTAAATTTCGTGGCACGAAGGTAGGGATTTTATTTTTAAGGAAGAAGGTTTAGGTTAAGGTTAAGGCTAAGGTTTGGAAAGTCCTACTTCGCCGTACCTGAAACACCCCACCAAATGATCGTTTACCATCCCAATGGCCTGCATGTGTGCGTAAATGATGGTGCTTCCCACAAACTTGAATCCCCGCTTAATAAGGTCTTTGCTGATTTGGTTGGAAAGTGGGGTTTTGGCAGGTACCTGACTTAATTCTTCCCACTTATTTAAAATGGGTTTACCTCCTGTAAACAACCAGATGTAGGTGTCGAAACTTCCGAATTCTTTCTGCACTTTCAGGAAGCGGGCTGCATTGTTGATGGATGCCCGAATTTTCAGCTGGTTGCGGATAATGCCCGGATTGCCCAAAAGCTGCTGCACCTTTTGCTCATCATAAAACGCTACTTTCTCAGGATTAAAATTATCAAAGGCCAGGCGGAAGTTTTCCCGCTTTTTCAATACGGTAAACCAGCTCAGGCCTGCCTGCATGGCTTCAAGTATGAGAAACTCGAAATGTTGCCGCTCGTCATGAACGGGTACTCCCCACTCTTCATCGTGGTATTTTACATATAGCGGATCGGAGCCGCACCAGGGACATCTTACTTTTTCCACTATTCTTCCTATTTAGTTACTGCAAGAAAACTTGTGTTTTTTACTATGCGGGTAGCCTGCCAAAAACCTTGGCCAGCCACCAATGAAACTTATGTATTCCGGTAGGGTTGGTATGCATAAAGATGCACTCTTTGGTCACTTTAGTGGGGATATCCTTTAGCAATTCAAGTACTTCAGCATTATCCGACATTTGTTGTATCCAGAAATGGGTAAATCCTTTTTCCAGTGCTGATTGCACCAGTGTAGAAGAAACTGCGGGCTTTGTAACCACATACAATGCCTTTACATCGGCAGGCAGGGTGTCAATGCTTTCATAAACAACCTGCCCATCGGAGGTAGTGCCGCCAGCGGGATTAACAGGATACACATTGTAACCCTTCTCTTTTAGGTTGGTAAATACCATGGCTCCAAATTTCTTCGGATTGGTGGAGTACCCGGCTATCGCAATGTGTGGTTGCGCCAGGAAATTGTCGATTTGTGCTTTTGTTGTTTTCATGTTGCCTAAATTTCAGATAATTGAAATGCAAATATATTAGAATGAAAAGTACAAATCAAAACAATGAATGATTTATTTAATCAATTTTTCCTGTCACCCAATGGATGGAATTCTCAATAATTTTTATATAATCTGGATTGTGCAAGCCTTCCTTTGCATGGCCTGGCAAAAGATACACAACACGGGAATTGTTTGCAGTATGTGCCCAGCCAATGGTGAAGTCGGAATACTCATGGTTTGTTGTTAAGATTTGAGTAACAGTGGGAATTACATCCAGATTCATATAGCCTTCATCAAAAATATCGAAATTGCCAATGCCTTTGGTAATAGGATGGTCGGGATTGGCAACTACCTGAAGTTCGATATCATGTTTGTAATCCGAAAGATTGCTGGTGTCGCCATCAAAACGAGGCAGGTTGTATTTCCCCCCAATAATGTAGGTAAACTCAGGCCAGTTTTGATATGAAACCAGGGCATGGTGCATAAATACCATTCCTATTCCCTTATCCAGCAAATGCCAGTACCCATCTTTTTCTTCATCAGAGATATGTTTCCAGCTGTCATAAAATACTATTGCATCAAAATGATCCGCTTCGCCATTGGCAATCATTGCATTGGCATC
The DNA here is from genome assembly GCA_011390785.1 of Sphingobacteriia bacterium. Taxonomy (GTDB): domain Bacteria; phylum Bacteroidota; class Bacteroidia; order Bacteroidales; family UBA7960; genus SKVR01. Next base: position 34,646 of record JAABRR010000029.1, on the reverse strand, counting down.
GGGTTGCATGGCAAATTCTAATGTCAAACCTTCCATGGCACTAAAAGTTTGGTTGAAAGCCAGGGTATCATAGCCATGACCACCGGCGACAATAAGTATTCTTAGGTTACCTTTTTTAGATTGCATACAACTGACGATTATTATTGACATTGAAGCAATTAAGATTATCCTTTTCATCCTTTCTTTACTTTGTCTATAAGAATTTACTTTTGTATTAGTATAGATTTAAGTTTAATCATCCAATCTAGTTAGCCAGAGTCGTGCCACGGTCATCCGGACGTTTCCATTTCCTCTGGAAGATGGAAAGTCCTCACGGCCATCTCCTCTCTTCTATCTAAAATCATCATACCCAACCAGAACAATGCCTTTGTCCTCAATGGCCTGAAGCACTTTGGGGCTGGTAAAAATACGGGTTACATGATCTCTTTCCTGTGCCACCATATCATAACCGGTATGGAAAGTAGCGCGCATTTCTGGTTCATCGTAGGCAGGATGCTCCACAAAAAGATAATTTCCCGGTGTGAGATTTTTTAGGTTCTCAACAAAAGTATCAATCTTCTCCTCCAGCGATTGCTCGCGTTTCCAGCCGGGCATCCGTTTCATATCATGATCTTGCAGGTCAATATGCAAATTGTATTCTCTGGCCAAATTGTCAACAAGTTCTCCCACTGCAGGATCCATGCTGCTAAACCCCATGTGGGTAGACAGGTGACTTACCTGGGGAATATGCCTGATTGCCAGCTCTATCTGTGCCCTTAATTCTTGTTCTATCTCTTCAATTTTCCAATTGGCTCCGCGCAGGCTTCGTTCGGGTGGGTAATTGTCATTGGGCCAAACCATAGGGAAGAAGTAACCGTTTTCATCCACCAGACTGGGAGCCTGGGTGAGGGGGCGCCATTTAACATAGTCCCACTCACTGGTAAGCATCAGGTGCACACCCACATCATAGCCGGGATGCTCTTTGAGCATTTTTACCGCTTCGGGAAACCAGGAGCAATTAACCATCACTTCCACCGAACGGACAATGCCATTGGTATAGGAATCAATACAGGCGCGGTTGGCGGCATGCGATGAGCCAATATCATCAGCACGGATAAGAAGATTTACGGTATTGCTTTCCTGGGATTGGATGCTGAGGGATGAAACAAGCAACATGATTATTGATAATAAAGTTAAAAAAACTTTGTTTTGGATTGTTTTCATGGCAGGTAGATTAAAGGGTTGGTTTAGTTTTCCAGATTACGAAGATAAAGAAATATCTAATTCTGATGATATTGTTTGCAGTATACTTTGTAACAGCAGATACCCTTTATATGCATTTAGGACAAAAAGCGATTTAGCGGTTACAAGAAAACGCCCATTGCTGCGTTGCACTTGACGCTTTCTTATCAGGCACCAGAAAAATTCTTGAGTTTTCTTGCAGAAATTATTTTAACAACTGCTATTAGATTAAATATAAATACAAACTTATATGATTTCAGCCAGTAAAATTCATTTGACAGTATACTTAATATTATTCAAATAACTTTGTATTAAACTTTATTAGAATAAAATGGCAAAAAAATACCGAACTCCAGGCATTTATATTAACGAAAAATCTCTTTCCCCACCTAAAGTAATCCCGGTTGAGACTTCTATACCCGCTTTTATTGGATATACCGAAAATGATACATGGAATGGAAACTTGCTGGTGAATAAACCCCGGCGGATTACATCTCTTTTAGAATATATTCAGATTTTTGGTTCCGCTCCTCAAACTCAATTTACCAATGGCAACAACCCTTCTGATGGTATTTTAATTAATAGGGATACAAGCGGAAATTTCATACTGGATGGGCCCATCAACGATCCATTTGATAGCCTGCAATTTCGCATGTATTATTGCCTGCAAATGTACTTTAATAATGGGGGCAGGTCTTGCTATATTGTTTCATGTGGCAAATATGAAAATGCTGTTTTTTCCAATGCAAAGGCTATGGAAAAAGCTTTGGAAGCTGTTCGTGTTGAAGATGATCCCACCATCATACTTTTCCCAGATGCTCCTTCCCTTTCTGAAACCGATTTTTATAATCTGTATACCCGCGCTCTTAAACAGTCTGCAGATCTTATGGACAGGATTGTTATTGCAGATGTTTATCTCAACCTTTCCAATCAACTGCAAAAAACAGATTTTAAAGCAGGCAGGATAGACATGAATTACGCTACCGGTAAAGGCACTCTGGCTGAAAATTTCCGAACCGGAATCGGGAATAACAATCTATCATTCGGAGCCGTTTACTTCCCCTGGCTTCAAACAAGCCTACCCTGGCATGCTGATGAAAATCTTATCCCGGTTTCTTGCAACCATAAACCGCTTAATACAGTTAAAGTACTCAGAAAATACCCGGCACCCGGCCAAAACGAAATTGAGAATCCTCAGGAATCTCTATACCATTCCTATTATCCATTGTATCAAATCATAAAAAGTGAGATGGACAGTTTCAAAGTCATTCTCCCTCCATCTTCTGCTATGGCAGGCATTTATGCTATGGTAGATAATAGTCGTGGTGTATGGAAAGCTCCGGCCAATGTAAGTTTGAATTCTGTAGTGGATTTAATGGTAAAAATTGATCAACAAGGACAACGTGAAATGACCGTTAGCAGATCGGGTAAGTCCATCAACGCAATAAGACTATTTCCCGGCCTTGGTAATTTGGTTTGGGGAGCTCGCACAATGGCAGGGAATGATCCTGAATGGAAATACATCAATATTCGCCTTTATTTTAATATGGTGAGAGAAAGCGTAAAAAAAGCTTTGGGAATTTACGCTTTTGAACCCAACGATGCCAATACCTGGACCAAAGCAAGAGCATTGATAGAAAACTTTTTCATAACCCAATGGCATGCCGGTGCTCTGGCAGGTGCTGTTCCCAGGGAAGTTTTCTTTGTTCGGGTTGGACTTGGGCAAACAATGACTGCTACTGATATTAATGAAGGAAGGATGATCGTTGAAATGGGAATGTCATTGGTAAGACCGGCAGAATTCACTATTTTAAAGATTACCCAGGAAATAAAAAATACATAATATAGAATAATTCATACTGCACATTAATTCCAAATATCAAAACTATGAAAAGACAATTTATTATGGCGGCAATACACCTGATACTTATCTCAGGTATTGCTCAAAGCCAGGCCCAACAGGGACGTAATCAGTTATTGCCAGTGGAACTAATGACTGAATACATGAAAAATCCACTGGGGATTGACCAATTGGCTCCAAGGTTTTACTGGTTGTCAGAGACGCCGGTTCCCAACACACTTCAAACCCATTACCAGATTCAGGTTGCAACTCAAAATAACTTTAGTCGCAGGTCGATCGTTTGGGATACAGATAGATTCCCCTCTGCCCAATCCATTCATGTGGCTTATGATGGAAATGAGTTACAATCAACCACCCGCTATTTCTGGCGTGTTAGGATCTGGGATAATCATGGCCGTCAATCAGCATGGAGCGAAACGGCGTGGTTTGAAACGGGTATCTTAAACCAGGATGAGTGGACAGGGCAATGGATTGGTATACCATGGGAAGAAGACAAAACAAAATCAGAGCCTGTTGCCATGATTCGAAAGGACTTTTCTACACGTGGCAGGATAGCTTCTGCAAGATTGTATGCCACCAGTCTTGGATTGTATCAGGCAGAGCTAAACGGCAAAAAAGTAGGAGATCAACTCTTCACACCGGGATGGACAGCATATGCAAGCAGAATACAATATCAAACCTATGATATCACAGAAATGCTCCATTCAGGCAATAATGCTATTGGCTTTATGCTGGGAGATGGCTGGTACCGGGGATATATCGGCTGGGGAACACAAAAAAACTATTATGGTGATAAACTGGCATTAAAGGCAATGATAACTATTACCTACTCCAATGGTGATACCCAAATAATATCTACTGATCCAACGTGGAAAGCAACAACAGGACCTGTTTTAAAATCAGATATTTATAATGGGGAATACTACGATGCAAGACTTGAAAAAGAAGGTTGGAGCCGAGCCGGTTATGTTGACACTGACTGGCAGTTCTGTATCGGTATGCCCGAAAAAAGTCTGGATCTTGTTACTCCACAAGCACCCCCGGTAAAGAAAATTCAGGAAATTCAACCGGTCTCTGCTTTTGTAACGCCGCAAGGCGATACTGTTATTGATTTTGGGCAAAACCTTGTAGGCTATGTCAGATTAAAGGTGCAGGGAGATAAGGGGTCCAAAGTTAAGATCAGACATGCTGAAACACTTGACAAATATGGCAATTTCTATACGGGAAATTTAAGAAGTGCTGATCAAACCAATGTCTACATTTTAAGAGGAGAACAAACAGAAATATGGGAGCCGGTTTTTACTTTCCAGGGTTTCAGATACGTTGCTGTGAGCGGCTATCCCGGCAATTTTGAAGATAAAGATGCCTTCACTGCCATAGCCATCCATTCTGATATGGAGCCTACGGGACATTTCGACTGTTCTAACCCCTTAATTAATCAATTGCAGCACAATATTGTATGGGGTCAGAAAGGCAACTTTCTGGATGTACCTACAGATTGCCCCCAACGCGATGAACGTTTGGGATGGACAGGCGATATCCAGGTTTTTGTCTCCACAGCCAATTCCAATATGTTTACAGCCGGTTTTTTGACTCGTTGGCTGGCCGATCTGAGAGCAGACCAACTAGAAAACGGTGCAGTACCGCATGTTATACCCAACGTATTGGGAGAAAGTGCTGTTGGTGCTGCCGGCTGGGCTGATGCATCAGTTTTTGTTCCCTGGTCATTGTACCAGGCATATGGTGATACCCGTATTCTGGAAATGCAGTATGAAAGCATGAAAAAATGGATCAGCTATATGGGAACAAGGGCAGCCCGCTTTGGGGATCCACACGTGTGGAATGGCGATTACCACTTTGGTGACTGGCTGGCATACGCCACGATTTACCGATCAGACTACCAGGGAGCCCACACCCATACTGATCTTATTGCCACTGCCTTTTATGCCGGCTCCACATCCCTTATGCTTAAGATTGCAAAAATACTGAATAAACCCGATGATGTTAACTACTACAACATTCTGCTTGAGAGAATCAAAACCGCCTTTCGCAATGAATTTATTACACCCAATGGTCGTCTGAGCTCCGATACACAAACAGCTTACCTGCTGGCATTAAACTTTGGTCTTGTACCCGATGATCTTAGGGGTAACACGGCTCAATATTTTGTCAATGAAGTACGTCGTCACGGGCATCTTACAACGGGATTTCTCGGCACACCCTATCTCAACCCTACCCTTAGCCGGTTGGATTATCAGAAAGAAGCCTATCAGCTGATGCAGCGAACCCAATATCCATCATGGCTTTACCCCGTGACCATGGGAGCTACCACAATCTGGGAACGCTGGGATGGAATCAAATCTGACAGCACTTTCCAAAATGCAGGAATGAACTCCTTAAACCACTATGCCTATGGTGCCATTGGATTGTGGTTTTATGAAACTGTAGCCGGTATCAAAGCCGCAGAACCCGGATACAGGTCAATATTGGTAGCACCCAATCCTGGCGGTGGCCTCACCCATGCCAGGGCATCCCGTAAGACTCTTTACGGAACTATCCATTCTGAATGGATGGTTAAAAATGGCCAATTCATTCTTGAAACAACCATACCTGCCAATACCACGGCAACCGTTGTTTTACCATTTGCCAGGCTAAATATGATAAAATCAGGAAATCTTTTACTTACTGAAGCTCTTCCAAATAGTAAAATTGAAGAAGAGGACGGAAGTGTTTCAATAAAAGTTGGATCGGGGAATTACCATTTTACTTACTCTGTTGAAAATTTTCCTGACTGGTATTGGGAGGCAGAAACTCATAGAGCTGACGGATACCTGCCCTTTAGTCTGGAAACCAAAACTGCTGTGCTGATGGCTGATGAAAAAGCACGGCAAATTCTGGCAGAAGAACTTCCAGGTATTTATAACTCACTATGGTTGAGTCAGATAATGAACTTCTCACTTGAGAAAGGACTCAAATCATTACCCCTGGATATTGTTTCCAAAGATATTGATAAAGAGAAACTTAACAATAGGTTAAAGGCTCTGAATTAATGATTTCTGAGCATCACATTGCGATAAATCACAAATTGTAAAAAGATTAAGATGCGATTTTTAGCTTCGCCTTAAAGTTTTATTGTCGATACTGTAAGATGTATTTCTGATCCAACTCTTCACTATCGCCATAGTAGGCCCGCATGTCGGCAAGTTCTGCAGTTAATTTCGCTACAACATCAGCATATTCAGGGTCATTATAAACATTTCTAACTTCATTGGGATCATTTTTACGATCGTACAATTCCCATTCATCAACATCATAATAGAAATGAGCCAGCTTATACTCTTCAGTAACAATACCATAGTGACGTTTTACCATGTGTACTGATGGATATTCATAGTAATGATAATAGACCGCTTCGCGGGTAAACTCTTCTTCGTTGCCGTTAAGTATAGGCATGATGCTTTCTCCCTGCATATCGCCGGTTTGCTCCAAACCCGCAGCTTCAAGAAAGGTTTGGGCAAAATCGAGATTCTGCACCATTTTGGTAGAAACAGAACCTGGTTCTATCGTGCCCGGCCAGCGTATCAAAAGGGGAGTTTTGAAGGATTCGTCATAAATAAAGCGCTTATCAAACCAGCCATGCTCTCCGAGGTAGAACCCCTGGTCGGAAGTGTAAACTACAATGGTATTATCGGCCAAACCACTTTCATCAAGATAATCGAGAACACGCCCCACATTTTCGTCAACAGAAGCAATTGTAGCAAGATAATCCTGCATATAGCGCTGGTATTTCCAACTCATTTTCTCCTCGTCAGTCATACCGGGCCAATTGGCCTTGAACCAGTTGTTCAGGCTATCAAGCACCGGCTCATAATAAGCACGCTGGACATCATTTACGCGATTTTCGTAGGGCCCGCTAAAACCCCATTCATATGGTGGAACATGGGGCTTCACATCACCCATTTCTTCCAGTGTTGAAGGTCGTATCTTGCTGTCGTGGCTATATCTCATATGGTGCAAGAGATTCATCTCAGCAGTTTTGGCAGCCGTACCACGGTTGGAATAATCGTCAAATAAAGTTTCGGGCTCAGGAAATGTTTTTTTGCTCCACTCTTCAAAATCTTCCCAGTGTGGCCACCACGGACGATGCGGGGCTTTATGAAGATAGAATGTAAGGAAAGGTTTATCTGCATCACGCTGATTTTTAAACCAGTCGAGTGTAAAATCAGTAATTACATCGGTAGTGTAGCCTTCTACCGTTATGTTGCCATCATTGGTGATAAACTCAGGATTGATATAATTACCTTGTCCGGGAAGTATTTTAAAAACATCTACCCCGCTGGGATTATTGCCAAAATGTAATTTCCCAAACATAGCGGTTTGATAGCCAGCCTGCTGAAATAAACGTGGAAATGTAACATTGGTAGTATCAAAGGGCGAATGGTTATCAATCTTACCGTTGATATGGCTATGCTTACCCGTTAGAATCACCGCCCGCGAAGGTGCACAAATAGAGTTGGTAACACAGGCATTCGTAAACAATATCCCTTCTTTGGCCAGTCTATCGATATTGGGTGTTTGAATCAGATGATCCTGGTAGGCGCTGATGGCCTGGTAGGCATGATCATCAGACATGATGAAAAGAATGTTGGGAGGCCCTTTTTCTGTTTCCTTTTTTTGATTACATGATGCCATAGTTGCAACTACTCCTGCAGCAAGCAATAAAGATGTACGTTGATTCATAGTGGTTTGCTTTTAGTAAGTTATTAGGTTGACGGGTAAAATTATAATTTTTAATTATTATTACCACATTAAGCGTTAATATAAATACTAAATTTTTTAAGAGTGCGTTTTCAGTTTCTCAAAAATTAAATCCATTATACAGAATTTACTTTTTGTTAAATTATTTTTACTTATGAAAAATATATTTATTTTTGGCGAATTACGATTTTCGATACTTATAGTTATGATCCTGGAAACATTGGGGTGTTTTAATCTTTTTATATTCAAATGCTTATGAAATTCAAACTGTTGACTATTCTGTTAATTTTTTGCTTTGCTATGCCTGCTAAGGCAGACGATTTTCCTTTCAAACCCGGAAAGATTAAACCTGAAGAAATGGACCTTGCCTTTTACCAGGAAAAGTACCCGGGCGAGCCGGCTATCATTTTGGGCGATGCTGCTGACTGTCGTTTTGGATTTGATGGAGATAAAGGCTTTCAGTTTCAGTTTGAGCGTCAGGTAAGAATTTTAGTTTTGACCGAGGTGGGACTGGATTATGGTGATTTTTCTATTTCTTTTTATGAATCAGCTGGATCTACTGAAGAAATTGATAATTTCAAGGCCTGGGTTCACAACGTTGATGATGAAAAGGTTCTTAGTGAAAGGATTAAATTGAAAGATGGTTTTGTGCGCGATAAAGGGAATAACATGAAACAACTGGTTTTTGCCATGCCTGGTGTTAAGGTGGGTTCGGTAATTGACGTAACCTACAGGATTACTTCCGATTTTTTGTTCCAGCTGCGCCACTGGCAATTTCAGCACGAAATACCGGTTTTACACAGTGAATACAGACTGAATTTGCCATCCTTCTTTGCATACCGGTCAAGATATAACGGCTCTTTTAAACTTGACATTATCGAGCAGGAAGAAAAAACCGACAGTTGGGTTGTACCTCGGGTAACTGAAAGTGCCTATGGGCAGGTCGATAATGGTTATTACAGGGTCATTGCCCAAAGTAATGTTTTCAGATGGGTTGCCTACAACGTAAAACCCTTGAAGCCGGAACCTTTTATGGACAATGTTAGCAACTACCAGGCTCGTTTAATCTTTGAATTTATGTTTGAGCAATATCCTGATAGTGAGCCTGTTAATTTCACAACATCATGGGAGGATGTAAGCGATTATTTGTATAAGAATAAATACTTTGGAAAGTATCTCGACAGTTGTAGCACTGTTGTGGGCGAATTAATGCCTGATCAAATTTTGGAAACGAAGGCAGAGCAAATTCAGTATGCGCTCGAAACAATTTCCAGCAAAGTAAAATGGAATGATGACTCTTCCCTGTTTACGGATTATTCTCCGGCAAAAGTGCTTGAGCTTGGGGCTGGTAATTCTGCCGAAATCAATCTTTTGCTTGTGGCACTCCTCAATAAACTCAAACTAAAAGCCTATCCGGTTTTGGCCACTACCATAGAAAATGGCAGGCTTGTAAGCGATTCTCCCACTTTAACCCAATGGAACTATGTGGCTGTAGCTTTAGAAATTGGGCCAGACCAAATAATTGTTCTTGATGCAACAGTAAATAAACCAATTGCTGGTTATCTGCCACAACGGCTTATAAATGAAGATGGTAGAATAATCAGCCCAACATTAAATGCCTGGCTCTCGCTCGATCAAAACACCGAAACCCAGAAGGGAATTACTTATGATGTAACCCTGAATGATGACGGTGACCTTACTGGTGTAGTTACCCTCAAAGTGGCTGGATATGGCAGATACCTTTACCTGCAAAACGATAAGATCGACGATGCAAAACTATTCTGGCAAAAATACTTCAGAAACGATAACCTGGAGATCTCGCAGGAAAGTGTAAGTTATGATGCTATCGACAACCGACCGATTGAATTATCAGCTCATATTCATATACCTGGCTATGCCCAAAAAATTGGTGACGAAATGATCATAAATTCACTCCTTTTTGAAGCTAACGATGAGAATCTCCTGCAAGCCGCTGAACGAGGGTATCCTCTTTACTTTAATAACACCCTGAACTCTTTAACCACCCTTAACATTGAATTGCCTGATAATATGAAACTATCTTTTATACCCGATGAGGTTAAAAAGCAATGGGGGCGTTGGAATCATAAGCTTACGGTTGTTGAAACGGAAAAAGGATACCAGGTTTCGTGGGAAGAAAGACGGGGGTTGAGGGTTATCCCAACACAAAACTATTCCGGTTTCCGCAGATATTATAGCCAAAAAATTGATGATAACATGCAAACACTTATAATCGAACCAAAAGAAACCGCTAACTAATTTTTAAAATGAAGTCGCCGTTCTCTATTCTACTATTATCATTTCTTGTTTTTAGCTGTTTCCATACCTTTGCAAATGATCGCTACCCGGTCAGTGATATCGATCCTGCCTTGCTTACAGATGCAGATGCCGTGATACGGGAAGACAACCAAACCTGGGAAATTCACCGAAATAAGCAGGCCCGGCTTTCGCGCAAATTGGTTATTACTATAGTTAATAACAGCGGATTGAGATTTGTTGATCTTAAATTGAATCATGATTCTTTTGTGAAAATAAAGGATGTAGGAGGAGCCATCTATGATGCTCAGGGTAAAAAAGTACGTGATCTGGAAAGGAATGAATTTCAGGATGTTCATAGCGGTGATGGTTTTTCTATTTATTCTGATGCCCGTGAACTTCAAACCGATTTGTATTATCATCAGTATCCTTTTACAGTAGAGTTTACCTACACCGTAGAAGAGTCTTTTCTTTATCCCAACAAATTTTGGATGCCGGTTAACAGTACAGGTATATCATTGCAAAATGCCAGTTTTTCATGCATCGTACCCAGCGATTTTAAGTTTAGGTACAAGCAAAATAACTTTATCAACAATGCCCCCGAAATTAACCCGGCCAGCGGAAATAAGCTGATGTATATCTGGAAACTAAACGATTTGCCTGCCTGGCAATTGGAACCTTTTATGACCATTGCTGCCGAAGTTCTCCCGTTAGTTCTTATTGGTCCTGAAGAATTTGAATATGGAGGCTATCCGGGCAGCATGAAAACATGGGATGATTTTGGCAAATGGATCATCAGTCTGAATCTAAACCGGCAGAATCTACCAGATAAGACCCAGGAAGACGTAAAGGAAATCGTTGCCCGCTACCCTGGAGATACTCTCTCTATCATTCGCGGTATTTACGAATATGTGCAGCAAAATACCCGTTATGTTAGCATTCAACTGGGCATAGGCGGTTTTCAGCCTTTCGATGCCACTTATGTAGTCCAAAACCAGTATGGTGATTGTAAAGCACTGGCCAATTTTACCTATGCATTGCTTGCCGAAGCAGGCATTCGTTCGCATTATTCATGGATTCATTCTGGCCCAAGATTCTTTGAAGTGGACCCGGAGTTTCCCTTTAATTCGTTTAACCATGTAATATTATGTGTCCCTTTGGCACAGGATACCATCTGGCTGGAAACTACGGCCAATATTGTTCCTATGGGGTACATCGGTGTTTCCAATTCTGACCGTTGGAGCCTCGTGATTACCGAAACAGGAGGTGAACTGGTTCGTACCCCACCTGTAGTTTCAGAAGATAATCTTGTTACCACAAATATTCATCTGTCTGCCAATCAGGAATATAGTGTAGAAGGCACCTCAATTAAAAAGCTGGAAGGTTTGTCTATGAGCGATTTGATCGGGGTATCCCTTTTTGGCAAAGAGAAACTTACCGATTATTATCGGCAACTGGTTACGGTAAATAATTTTGAACTGCTGGATATCAATTTTACAGAAGAAAAAAAAGCGAACCCCTTTATTGAAGAAAAGATAGATTTTTCTATTCAGAATTATTTCAGAAAAGTGGGCAACCGACTCTTGTTTCAGCCGTTACTTATGGCTTACACTCCCCAGGTTTCATCAAATAAAAAAGAGCGAAAAACCGACTTCCGACTGGATTTTTACAAATCCTACAAAGACACTATTGAATGGCAGCTACCAGGTAATTTTCAACCCGCTTCCCTCCCCGACAATTACATCTCCGATACCCCTTTCGGTTACTACAGCATCGAATATTCACACAACCAAACCAAAAACACTTTAACGCTGATGCGCCATTTTTACGGAAAACGCGGCGTATTTAGCCCCGCTCAGTGGCCCGATTTCCTTGAATTTATGCAAGAAGTGAAAAGAAACGATAACATGCAAATGATGCTTGTTTCCCGGGAGTAATTGAAGACCGGAGACCGAAGACCGAATACATGACTGACTAAATTTTGACTTCAACGACCTCAGCTCCTGATTGCCTAATTTGCTGAATTTCGCTTCGTTGGGCTCTCTCGCCAAAAGGTTGGGATCGGTTGCAATACCGTTCTGTTTCTTCTTTTGAAAAGAGATGGGTTGCGCTACCATTATTTGTGTATTACCTTTTTTTATTATAACTAAATTCGTTTAGTAAAGCTTATTCGACCCCGAATGGGGTCACAGGGTTTTAGAAACCAAAGGCTTTTTATAAACATTTGACTCTGAAGGAGTCAAACCCATTTCACTGACGAAACAACATTAAATTAAAACCCATTACCAGGCCCATCACCGACCAAAAGTTTTACTTAACCAAAAAATGAAATATGAGTTTCAATCGTAGGAGTTTTCTGAAGACTCATGCGCTGCAGCAGAAACCCGGAAATTGAAATCAGTTGGCTGCAGCGCAATAGAAAATAGGTTAATAAGGTAATAAGGTTTTGATTTTTCCTGTAATCCAATAAGCTACTAAGGTTGAAAAAAGAAATAAGGTTTGCAAAGACTAACAGACCGCAGGAAAAATCAGACTGTCCTAACCCCGGGGCTGTTTAACCTGCTGATGAGTCTGATTTGAATAAAAACTATTGAACTCTTCTGCCGACTGTTAATTTGACCTCGCCACCCGAAACCCTGCATATTCCGATTTATCGGTAGGGTTGTAAAGGTTGTATTCTTTGGGTTTCATATATTCTTCCGGGTCGCCGAAGCAGCCACCCAGGATGGTGATTTTGGGCCCTGCTGTGTAGCTAAATTCATACACATTGCCGCTCATATCGAAGAAGCCCAGCTCATTGGCTTTTTTACTCCCCACGGGGTGGGTTTTCATATCGCCATTGCCTTTGTGCCAGCCCGCTTCATCGCTGTTGTTGCTGCCACTGTAGGTGTATCCGGCTGATTTGCTGCCACCCGATGCTGCATAGCGCCACTCTTCTTTGGTGGGCAGCCGGTAGCCGTTTGCTCCTTCCATAGCCACTGCAGGATTGGCGGTGAGATCATAAACCGGGGTCAAGCCTTCCATTTCACTCAGTTTGTTGCAATATTCCAGTGCATCCTGATAGGTGATGCTTTCCAGGGGAAGGTTGTTGCCTTTGAATTTGGATGGATTAATACCCATCACCTTCAGGTATTCTGCCTGGGTAACTTCGTATTTGCCAAGGTGAAAATCGGCGATTGTACCATTGCCTTCCACAAGGATGGTGACCGGTGCGTTGGTTGGTCGGCTTTCTGCCCGGTTGTCGCTGTCAGCGGTTTTTTGGGTTGTTCCGCAGGATACGATGGTTGCCATGATGGCGAGGATTAAGCTGTTTTTCAGTATGTTTTTCATTTGAATTGTATTTTTAAAATGAGTTGATTTTTAGGGCGATCAGCGACACGTTTTTTCGAGATAATGTCAGTGCTACGCGCCTGTTGTAATGCTGGCAATGTTTTCTTACCGTAATGTCGGCGCTATGCGCCTTTCGTAATACAAGCGATACGTGATTAACCATTGTGTCGGCGCTATGCGCCTTTGCTTTTAATTAATGGATTTTTCCGCTTCTGAAATTTGCAATCAAAACTGCCGTGGGATAAATTCATCCATTATCTGCGCCTGAAAGCTATACATCGAAAAACGTGCGCTTGAGCTGTCGTTGGATGCTTTCAGATAAAAGATTGCCACGTCGCCGGTATTGTTGTAACCTATTTCCATGGCTTCATTAAGTCCGGCCACTCTTTGGGTTCCGGTGGCATCATACATATCGAGATACACTCCGCCGCCACCATCCCAGCTGATGGATGCATAAAGGGCTTTTCCGGCGGGGACTTCAATCTTGTACCAGTCTTCGCAGGTTGATGTGCACAGTATGCTTTCCACGCGGGTGTCGGGTTCGATAAGCAGGGCGTTTTCAGCGGAGTTGTATTCTGCGGGCACACACTCTATGCAGCCGGTACCATTGGGGTCGCACATTTTTCCTGCGGCATTGCAATCTTCCACTACCACCCACTCGCCATTTTTGCACATTTCGAATACGCCATCTCCGCAATAAGTTTCTCCTTCATTGCAGTTAGATTCAAACCAGATCACCTCCTTTTCGCTATTGGCTTCGGGGGTTTCAGAATTGCCTGCCATTACATTGATTGTAAGGGGCAAAAAGCCAATGGCTAATACTGTAAATGCTTTTTTTGTGTTCATAATGATTTTGTTTTAGATGATTAAATGATGAGTCCACTCGAAAAAGTTTATTGTACACAGATTACACAAATTGACACTAATTTTAGTATTTGATATTCAAACAATTAGAAGAATATAATTTTCACTAATTTTCCGTAAACAAGTTTTCGGAGTGGATTCAATGATTAATTGATTATTGGGTAACTTTTACAATTCTTTCCATATTTTCCGCCCTTTTATTGTCGGATATTCAGCTTCTCAATAGTGTTTTTCAATTTTTCCAGGTTTTTGCGATCGGTTTCGGTAAGTTCACCAGGGTCAATCGATTCTATCTCCTTCACCCTTCGTGTTGCGTCCCTTATTTTTCGGCCATTGTTGCTTAGAGCCAGGGTAATGTCGCTTCCCTGCTTCATCAGGTTTCTGACACCGGCTATCAGCACCACGATCAGAATTATTATGCCGGCAATGATCAGATATAGGTTCATGATGGTTGGGTTTTGATGGGTGAAATTGATTAGGAAAAATCAGCCGGGCACCCAGGGTTGATTGCCCGGTTTAGGGTTTGATTATAGTTCGGAGTAATCGTCACCATCGTTATCTTCAAACAGCACCGTTGAATAGTCCATAGATGACTGATATACCCTTATGGCGTGCGATTTGGAGTGTGCTATGCGCGAATGGGTGAGGGAAACGCTATTGTTACCGGCATTGTAAAGCAGAAAGGCACCGTGGTAATCATTACGGCCTGCAAAGTTGATCTGACAATGCGAAAGCGAGCTTCCGATGCATCCGTCATAAAAGATCAGGCCGTCCCAGTCGCCTTTTTGCACTGTGGGTTCATTGGAGGTAAAAATGATGGGGCTATCTGCTGTACCTTCGGCAATGAGCTTCCCGTTTTGTCCTTCCCAGTATGCCACAGATAGTTTTCCGTTGTTGCTGAATTTCAGGGTTGTGCCTGGCTCAATGGTTAGTGATACACCATTGCCTTCTGCGTTGACTCTTATTTCATCGGTGATTACATACGGCGCATCGTGTGCTGCCCATGTGTAGTTGCCGGCTTTGTTCATTTCATACCCTGCACCATCCAGGTAAATTCCGTATCTATAATTGGGGCTGAAGATGTTGCCTGTACCAATGGTATGTGCGCTGTAGGGATAAATTGTTACCGGATGCATCTCAATATTGGTAAACTCGTTGCCCGAAAATTCTGTAAATTCAGCATTTTCCTTCAGTATGATGGCATTTCCTTCGGCATGACGAAACTGGTTGGCAGAAAAACGAGCCTCGGTTTCGATCATATACACGGTGCCACAGAATTCATCGCTACCGCCGTATTCGAAGATACAATGGGAAAATTCACAGTCAGACGCCCCTTTATACAAACGAATGCCGCCATGATCGCCAGGTGCCGGTGTGGCTGAAGCAGATGTGAAAAGGATGGGTTTGTCGGGTGTGCCAATGGCTTTGAGAGTGGCGTAAGTATCGTCCCAGTAAGCGAGTTCAAGGGCAGCATCTTTCTTAAATCTGATGGTAGTGCCGGGTTCTATTACGATATCGGCATCTACACGAACTAGGCCCGATACTTCATAAATATTGCCCGAAAGCCATACAGTGTTTTCTGTAATATCTTCGTTGATTTCAAAGAGTAATCCAACGGGGTTTTCTTTTTTATCATCGCAACCAAAAAATATGGTTATTGCCATGAGTGCAAGCAGGGTGTTGAAGCGGAAGAATTTCATACTTTTTTTGTTTTAGTGATTGATCAAATCGATTAACTGCAACAAAAGTATGATGTATCTACTCCTTAATTTTGGCACTTTTGAAAGTGTAGTTTGTGGGTTTGAAAGTGTAAGAAAATAAGGGAAACGGTTGTCACATTTTCGCCAGTACTTCAAACAATGCCTGCTTGCGGCGAAAGGAAACGGGGATTGATTTGTTGTTTTTCAGGATGATATTTCCACCTTCGGCTTTGTCAACCCGGGTCACCTTGTTCAGGTTAACCAGAAATCGCTGGTGAGGTCGAAAGAAATTGCAGGGGGTCAACATTTGCTCGTATTCCTTTATGCTTTTTGAAACCAGAATACTTTGCCCGTCTTGCAGATAAAAGGTAGTATAACTGTTATCGCTTTCGCAGTAAAGAATTTCGTGTGTTTCCACCAGAAATATAGACTCCTGGGTTCGTAAAACCAGGCGGCAGAGCTTATCGACAGCCTCTACCTGCGATACCATGTTCTCAATTTGTGCTGATGAATTGTTGCGTTCGTGGTTTTTAAGGGCCTGCTCTACTGCCGCACAAAACTCCACTTCGTTTACCGGCTTCAGAATATAGTCTATAGCGCTGAATTTGATGGCTTTAATGGCAAATTCGTCAAAGGCAGTAATGAATATCACCATGAAATTGCAGGGTTTTACCCTTTGCAGGATGTTGAAACCTGATCCGCCATTGATTTCAATATCAAGCAAAACCAGGTTGGGTTTTTCCCTGGTTATCAGTTCAATGCCTGTTTCAACGCCATCTGCTTCTCCCACCACTTCAATGTCAGGAAAATTCTGATTGAGCAACTGCCGGTTGGTATTGCGAAATTCTTTTACATCATCAATAATTACAGCTTTTATCATGGCAGATCGGATATGAGAATTTACATTATGGGAAGGTATAAAATTACTAAGGTGCCTTTGTTGTCTGAATGTTTACTGATTCTAAAATCAGGTAGTTTGGTGTGTTTTTTCCGTAAAAGTTCAATTCGTTTTTTTATGATCTGTAACGAACGGGATACCTTGCCAGTATCTTCATTGTGATTAGCATCAGGGTTAATCCCTTTCCCATTGTCAGATATTTCAACTTTTATAATGTTTTGTTGATCGGTAAATTGAATAGTGATCACACCCTTTTCTACCGCTTCCTGCATGCCATGCTTTACGGCATTTTCCACGAAAGGTTGAATGAACAATGGCGGAATGTATATCATTTCCGTTTCTAATTCGCCATCGGTAAGTATTTGAAAATCAAATTTATTTCCCAACCTGATTTGCTCAAATTCGAGATAGTTGTTGAGCATTTCAATTTCCTGGTCGAGACTGATGCTCTCAACCATGGTGTGCTCTAGTACCGATCTGTTTAGACTGGAGAATTTGCCCAGGTATTGAATAGCGGTATCGGTTTTCTGGTCGTAAATATACCTTTGGATACTGCTGAGAGCATTGGAGAGAAAATGGGGATTCAGTTGTGCACGACTTAGCCGGTGTTGCAGGGCCAATTCTACAAACTTAGCGTTACGTTTTTGCATAAAGAAATAGATATAAGTCGCGAAAGATCCCATTATCAGCAATGCCAGCACAACCATTCCCAGCTGCATCTGCTGTGTTTTGATCTGGTTCTCGGCGGCTAAAAGATGTATTTGATGGTCCTTCTTTTCAGTTTCGTATTGCGTTTCCAACTCAGCAATCCGGTTTTGTCTTTCAACCGCGTAAATTGAGTCATTAAGCTGGGTATATTCCAAATGAAATTCAAGAGCTGACCTGAAATCGTTTAGCTCCTTACTGTTCAGATAGAGCTCGTTGAGTGCTGCCAGTTCCAGCCCACTGTAACCATGGATTCTGGATTGTTGCAGTGCAGAATCGGCGTATATTCGTGACATACCGTTATTTCTCATGGTGCGGTATAAGCCGGCAATGTAATTATACTCTTCAATAATACCAAAAACATAATCCATCTCCTTGGATAGTTGCAGGGCCCTGAAATGCTCAGTCAACGACCGCTGGTAATCTCTACGGTCACTATACACTTCGGCCAGATTGCCTGCTGCAGTAGCCATTCCCATTTTCCAGCCGATGGCTTCGGAGTATTCATATGTTTTGGAATAATGATACTCAAGGCTGTCTTTCTCTCCGATTAAATTGAGGTAATCGCCCCATGAGTTGTGCCATATGGCCATGTTATCATAAATGGGTTGCGTATAATTCTGTATTATTTCACGGGCCTGTAAAAGATATTTTCTTTGATTTACTGTATCGCCCATTTCTTCATACAAGGTTGCCATATCGCAATAAGAATTGAATAGCCTTTTATGATTGAGCCTTTCACGTATTCTTATAGAATTGACATAGTAGGTCATGGCACTGTCGTAAACAGAGATATACTGATAGATCATGCCGATGTTCTCCATCATGTTTGAGATGGCAGACGAGTCATTCCGGGAATAATTGATCTCCAAAGTTTTCTTGAAATATTTTATGGCCTTTTCATTATCCCCCTTCGTATAATGCGATATCCCCATGCGGTTGTAGGCTTCCAGCTCCATGTCGAGATCTTTTAATTCGATGCTGAGTAGAAGCAGTAACTCGATTACCGAATCGTGCTTTGCCAGCATTCCTTCTGTCTCGTAAAGGTTGATCAAACCAAGATAGGCTTTCATCTGCTTCTGGCCATCGTTTTCATCCTGTGCCTTTTGAAATTCAACTTTAAGACTTTCTTCCTTACCGACAAAGTTTTGGGCTAACAAATTAAAGCACATAGCAATGACAAGTGCGGTAATGAATGTTGTTTTCCTATACATGTAACCTGCGCTTATTTTTCGGGCAAAGTTAACATAACTTTGCTTTTACAGGCTGTTTTTTTTCGGAAGATTAAATGCTCCTATCGACAAATAGAGTTGACTTGTCAATGTTTTTGATCTCATAATGATTTTGGAAGAGTTATTTTATTCCATTTCACCTTTTAACCAGTCAATTTCTTCGGCCCATTTTTCAGTATCGGGGGTTTCGAGAATAATGGGTATGCCGTTTAGTCTGTCGTCTTTCATAATTCTTGAAAAGGTATCATAACCCATAAATCCTTGGCCAATGGGGGCGTGGCGGTCAACACGGCTTCCCAATTCTTTTTTGGCATCGTTAAGGTGTATGCCTTTAAGGTATTGAAAACCAACGATCTGATCAAACTCTTTCCATACCTTCTCGTAACCTTCTGCTGAGCCAAAATCGTATCCGGCTGCCCAGCTATGGCAGGTGTCAATGCAAACGCCAACGCGCGATTTGTCATCTACCAGTTCGATTATTCGGGCCAGATGTTCAAAACAAAAACCAACATTGCTTCCCTGACCAGCTGTGTTTTCGATCACAGCTACTACATCTTTGGTTTTTTCCAGAGTAATGTTGATGGATTCTGCCACTTTTTGCAGGCACTCATCTTCAGTGATTTTTTTCAGGTGACTCCCCGGATGGAAGTTGAGCAGTTTGATTCCCAGCAATTCGGCTCTTTTCATTTCATCAAGAAAGGCGGCACGCGATTTCCGCAATCCATCTTCTTCCGGGTGCCCGAGGTTGATCAGGTAGCTGTCGTGGGGCAATATCTGATCGGGGCCGAAACCTAGTTTTTCGCAATTGGCCTTAAAATTTTCTATGTTTTCATCGGTAAGGGCTTTTGAAAACCATTGTTTCTGGTTTTTGGTAAAAAGAGCAAAAGCCGTTGCCCCAATTTCTGCTGCATTTACAGGTGCATTTTCAACACCACCAGAAGCACTTACATGAGCACCTATGTATTTTTTATCTGCCATAGTATTTTTTTTTGATATAATGGTTAAAAGATCAATTCGCAAATATAACCCAACTTTTGTGTAAAGGTTGGTCAAATCCTTTATTTTTGTTGGGTAAATTGAAGAATTCGAAAAGGAAATTTAAACCATTAATTATATGTTCTTCTGAATCAGTTTGTTGTAAAGTCGTTAACCGCCCTGTCTGTTTTTCTGCAGGTCCTAAATATCTCTTTGTAAGATGACTTATTTAAGATTGATTACCATCGTCTTTTTAATGTTGGGTTTTAAACTCAACGCCCAGCAGTCGCAGTATTCTGTAAATCCCGATCTGCTTAATGAAACGTGGCCTGCCCATTGGATTGCCAATGTTGATGCCAAGCACAATCCGCGTGTACAGGGGGTGTTTCTCTTTAGGAAAACCTTTGATCTGGATAGTGTAGGTAATGAGTTTATTATACACGTTTCTGCCGATAATCGATACGTTTTTTATGTAAATGGTGCTGCTGTGGGTAGGGGCCCTGCACAATCGGTTCCTGCCCACTGGAATTTCGAAACCTATAATATTGCCTATTTGCTGAAACCCGGCAAAAATATGCTGGCTGCGCGGGTATGGAACTGGGGAAATTTAGCTCCGTGGGCACAAAAAACCGTTCGCACAGGTTTGATGGTGCAGGGAAATTCAACTAAAGAAGCCATAGTAAATTCAGGCAATACCTGGAAGCAAACCCAGGAGCTTGCCTGGGAATTTTTCAATTATTCACCCGATGAGTTTCATCATACAACCGGCGTGGGACCTGGAGAAAGGATAGATGCATCAAAAATGATTTGGAACTGGAACCAACCCGGTTTCGATGACATTGATTGGCTTTATGCCGAAGAGATGTTTCCTGGTCAGCCGGCCAGCATGGGTACCAAAGGTTATACGTGGGGACTTACACCTCGTATTACTCCCCAAATGGATGGTGCAGTGGTGCGGTTGAATAATGTTTCGCGTTTCGAAGGGGTAACCGTTGATCCATCATTTTTTAGCGGAGCCAGCCCCATAACCATTCCTGCAAATTCCAAAGCTACTATTCTATTTGATAACAAAACGCTAACGGTGGCCATCCCCCGGCTTGCTGTTGATTGGGGTAAAGGTTCTCAAATAAAAGTAACCTACAGCGAAGCTTTGTTCGACGATAATTTGAGCAAGCAGCACCGCGACAGTATTAAAGGCATGCACATAAGGGGCTATTACGATATTTTTCTTCCTGATGGAGAAGAACGCATATTTCAAACCCTTTGGAACCGCACTTACCGCTATATTCAAATGGATATAGAAACAGATAATGAACAGCTGGTTATCAATGATTTTTCTGGGATTTCTGATTTGTATCCTTTTGAGTTAAAGGCATCCTTTGCATCCAGTGATCCTTATCTGGAAAAGATCTTTGATGCCGGGTGGCGGACAGCACGTACCTGTGCTCTCGAGAATTATGTAGATTGTCCTTATTACGAGCAGTTACAGTATTTTGGCGATCTTAACATTTCAAATTGGATAACCGTTTTATTATCAGGTGATACTCGTTTGATGCGCAATGCCATCTTGCAGGGAAAATATAGTATTACCGAAGAAGGACTTACATTGGCTGCAGCCCCCTGCATTGATGCCAAGATCATCCCTTTCTTTTCGATTGCCTGGATTGGTATGATTTACAATTACTGGAATTACACGGCGGATAAAGAATTTGTTATAGAACTTTTGCCCGATATTCAGGGTATTCTAGACTGGTACCAGGCAAAGATTAACGATTCATGGATGTTGGGGCCCATGAGCCATTGGAATTTTGTAGATTGTACCGAAAAATGGCCATGGGCGCCGGAACGTGGTTCAGTCTGTGAACCTACAGGTACCCGTGAAGGAAACTCCAGCATTCTAACTTTGCAATATGTTTATGGGTTGCAATTGGCCCGGGAAATTTTCAGCGATCTGGGGCAGATTGATAAAGCCAGTGAGTATGCCTTGCTTGCTGACAAGGTGGGCAAAGCGACCTATCGGTTGTGCTGGGATGAATCTCGTCATCGTATGGCCGATGTTCCTGATAAAAGCAGCTATAGCCAGCATGCCAGTATTTTTGCAGCCCTTACGGGAGCGATTGATGCGGAAGAAGCAGAAAAGCTTCTCCGTGAAGTGTACCACGATGAATCTCTGTTACAGGCATCCACCCAATTCCAGGCCTACTTTCATAAAGCTTTGGTTAAACATGGCAAGGCAAACGAGTATCTCAACTATATTAATACCTGGAAAGAACTCATCGATCTGGGCTTCACCACTTTTCCGGAATATCCTGATATCAATCCCCGTTCTGACAGCCACGCATGGAATGCTTACCCCGCCTATGAATTTTTTACCATCATTACCGGAATTCAGATCGCTGAACCTGGCTTTGGCAGTGTTGTTATAGAACCCAATCCTGGCAACCTGCAATGGTTTAAGGCAACTTTACCATGGAAAAATGATCAGATCAGGATAGAATTACGCCAAACCCGACGTGGGCTCAGGGGGTCAATTTACATTCCTGAAGCACTCAATGCTACTTATCGTTTTGGTAATAGTGAAAAAGAACTGAATAGTGGAATAAATAAAATTTAGTACCATTTGTATCCTCTGAAAGCAGCTAAAGACAGAGATACAAATAAAAAAAGTAAGGATTTTTAAATTTTATAAAAAATATTTTAGCAAATCACTTGTTTGTTGTTAATTAATTGTTACTTTAGCGTTATATTATTAACACTTTTGTTGACTAATTTTAAAAACAAAATGTTTTACCTCCATCTTTAAATTCCCGTTACTAGTTAAAATTGAAAGAGTTAAAATTGTGAGTATTTTTTTTTATTCATATTAAGAAATTAACAATATTAAATCAAATTCATTTCTGAGAACTTTTTATTAAATATCTGGTAATTTTTCAAATAAAGTCTTCTGTTATCAAGAAAAGACTTTTAGAGTTTTTTGTATTACAAGGTTTGTATGTTTTTCCGCTTCATTTTACTATTCCAATTGATTTTTTTATCAAAAATTAAATCAAATAAATAAGTGCAATTCAACCAAATTATAAACCCTTAATTATCTTTCACAAAAACATCCTTTTAATTACCCTGGATTTATTAACCTAAAACAAAACTCATGAAAAGAACACATTTAAGTAGATGCAATTTAAATGCATTATTATTGCTAATGGCCTTGTTTTTTAGCACATCATTGGGTGTGTTGGCTCAACAACGAACCGTAAATGGCACGGTAACAGACCAACTTGGGGCAACCCTACCCGGAGTTACTGTTTCTGTAAAGGGCACTATTACAGGAACAACAACCGACATGGATGGGAATTATTCCTTGTCAGTCAGCGGCCCTGATGTTGTGTTGGTATATTCTTATGTTGGATTTATAACAGAGGAAATTAACGTAGAAGATAATACTGAAATTAATGTAACCTTAATGCCCAGTATTCAAATGTTATCTGAGATGGTGGTTGTTGGTTATGGAACCCGGATGAAAGAAGAACTTACGGGTGCAGTTTCCAGCGTATCGTCGCAACAGCTTATGGAATCTACCGCTCCCAGTGCGGTCAGCCGTTTACAGGGGCAGGTTTCAGGTGTTACCATTACACAGGCCAACAGGCCTGGGGGAGATGCCATCATCCGTATCAGGGGTATTGGAACCATTAATAATTCCGAGCCGCTATTTGTTATTGATGGTGTTCCCACCGGTCCGGGGAATAACATAAATCCCAACGATATAGAGTCTATATCTATACTTAAAGATGCTGCTTCAACCGCCATTTACGGCACAAGGGGTGCCAATGGTGTTGTAATTATTACCACCAAACGTGGTCAATTCAACCAAAAGCCTACTATCAATTTTTCGGTTAAAACCGGTGCAAACCAGGCTATTACTCAATATGATATGTTGAATACAAGCGAATATGCCGAAGCAGTATGGTTATCTTTCAAAAACAGGGGTGTGGCACCTACACATGCACAATATGGTTCCGGTGCAACGCCTGTTATCCCGGATTATATTTTGCCTGCCGGAGCCATGAATGGCGATGCATCTGTTGATCCAAGTTTATACAGATATCCGGATTACCAGATATTTGAAGCCAATAAAGAAGGTACCAACTGGTATGATGAGATTTATCGCACTGGTATTATGCAGGAATATGACCTGTCTGTTACCGGCGGCGGAGAAAATAGCAATTATGCCTTTTCAGGAAGTTATTTGAATGAAGATGGTTTTATTATACATACCAATTTTAATCGCTATACCTTCCGCATGAATGCTGATGCACGGTTAAACGATTGGTTTAAAGTGGGCGAATCGCTACAGGCAGTGTACATTGATGAAAACGGACGATTTACTGACAACGCTGAAGATAGCCCTATTTCGGATGCTTACCGCACGCAATCTATCATTCCTGTTTATGATCTTGGTGGTAATTTTGCCGGTTCCAGGGCATCCAATATGGGTAATGCAGAAAACCCTGTGGCAAGACTATATCGCTCAAGAAACAACAATGGTAAATATGTTAGACTATTGGGCAGCACCCATGGCGAAGTCAATCTATTGGAAAATCTTACGTTTAAAACTTTACTGGGGTTTAATTATGGCCAATGGAACTACAAAGGTCATATCATTCCCAACTTCGAACATTCAGAACCCAATGGTATCAATGGCCTTGATGTAAACTCCAATTTCTCTTTACAATGGAATTTTACCAATACATTGAACTATAAGACAAAAATTGGCGATAATCAAAGAATTGAATTTTTATTGGGTACAGAAGCTGTAGAAAACTATTACCGGTTTCTGAATGCCAGCAGAAGGCAGTTCTTTTCAGAAGATCCAAACTATATGCAGATAGATGCCGGAGAAGCCAACAGAGATAATAGCGGGAATACCGAAGAGTGGGCATTATTGTCGCAATTTGCAAGGGTAAATTACGATTTAAATTATAAATACTTTGTTGAAGCTACGGTAAGGCGCGATGGATCATCCAGATTTGCTGCAGATAAAAGATATGGTATATTTCCGGCTCTTTCTGCTGCATGGGCCATTTCTGAAGAAGGTTTTATGTCGGGTACAGAAAACTGGCTCGATATGTTAAAACTAAGATTGGGATGGGGGCAGTCAGGAAACGACCAGATTGGATTGTATAATTCCTATACCACATTTCGTAGTGATGCTTACCGTTCTTCTTATGACCTTGGTGGTACCAACACATCTGCTGTTCCTGGTTTTCAGCCTTCTGCTTTGGGTAACCAGGACGTTTCATGGGAAGCCACAACAACTTATAATCTCGGGCTCGATGCATCGTTTTTTAGCAATAAACTTGATTTCGGCCTGGATCTGTGGCAGAGAAATACTTCCGGAATGCTATATCAATTGCCTATCCCCGATGTAGGTGGTGTTGTTACAGCCCCATTTTTAAATATTGGAGAAATGGTTAATACTGGCTTTGACCTGGAATTGGGCTATAATGACAGAGCGATGGGTGGTGATCTTACTTACAGCATTACTGCTACCGTTTCCCGCTATAGCAACGAAATACTTGATCTTACCGGCGATCCCGACCTGATTGTAAACGGACAAAGTGAAAGACAAATGGTTTATACACGCTTTGGTGTTGGATTTGACTATCCTATGTTTTATGGTTACACTGTTGATGGTATTTTTCAAACTCAGGCTGAAGCAGATGCTCATCCACAATTTGAAGACACTGATTATAACCAACCCGGCCATTTTAAATTCAGAGATATCAGTGGCCCCGATGGAGTGCCTGATGGTTTAATTACTGCTGACGACCGTGACTTTATCGGAAGTCCTCACCCTGATTTTGTTGGGGGTTTGAATTTTGATCTCGCTTATGGAAACTGGGATCTCAACGTGTTTCTTTATGGTAGTTATGGTAATGAAGTGGTTAACTACGTTACACGCTGGATTGATTACGGTATGTTTAACGGTGGGTTAAGCAAAAAAGCATTGTACGAATCCTGGGGAAGCCCCAAACTGGAAAATAATGAAGATGCTACTTTGCCTATGCTTGATCAGAACACCATTTCTCAGTATCCTTCTACCGCATTTTTGGAAGATGGATCATACCTGAGATTGAAAAATCTACGTCTGGGTTATACCTTCTCCGGTTCCATCATGGAAAGAATTGGCTTCGGAAATCAAAGACTTAAGGTGTATGCACAGGTTTCTAATTTATTTACCATAACAAAATATAGTGGACTGGATCCGGAGATAAATCTATCGGGCACCAGCATGGGTCTCGACAGAGGGGCATGGCCAACTTCAAGAATGTTTGTTTTTGGCGTAAATCTCAGTATGTAAAATATAATAAAAATAAAATCTAAACATAAAATTCCTATCATATGAAAAATATATTAATAGTTTTGGTAGTGATTGCTATATCACTTTCCCTAAAATCCTGCTCAGAAGACTTTCTGTCTAAAGAACCTCCCGGTTCTACATCAGAAACAGTGTTTTACGACGAAAAAGGTATTGATGCCTTATTAACCGGAGTTTATGCTATAGTGCCCGGAAGTTCACTTTGGGAGATTTCCTGGGGTGGTTCCATTCAAAACTGGACATTTGGTTCTGCTGCTTCAGACGATGCCTACAAAGGCTCAGAAGAGAGCGACCAGGAACCCGTTAACGATATAGAGCGCTGGCGAACCGGATCAACCAATCCCTATGTTTCTGATAAATGGAAACTAACCCTGGGTATGGGTGTATTCAGGGCAAACCAGGCGCTTAAAGTTGTTAAAGTAGCCGAAGACCAGGGAAATATAACCGCTGATAAAGCCAATGAGTATAGAGGCGAATTGAGATTTCTAAGAGCATTGTTCTATTTTGAAGCAAGGCTGGTTTTTGGGGATTATGTGCCTATTTTAACTGAAGATACTGAAGACCCAACGCTTGTTAGTAATGAAAACCCCGATGGCGCTGTGTTAGATCATATCATTGCTGATCTTACTTTTGCCATTGATAATTTGCCTGATGCGCAATCTATGCCGGGAAAGGCCACCAGTTATGCTGCCATGGCACTGGCTGCCCGCGCTTATATGCAAGACCTAAGATATGCAGAAGCAAAGCCTTTGCTCAATGATATTATCAGCAGTGGAAAATATTCGTTAATGGATCGTTTTATCCAAAACTTCGAAATAGAAACCAATAACAATAAGGAATCCATTTTTGAAGTTCAGGCCAATGTTAATGACATCAACGAATCGTTAAATGCTGAAATGGGCATTGGACTTAACTGGCCTCATGGTGGTGATATTGGTATGTGTTGTGGTTTCCATCAGCCATCACAAAACCTTGTGAATGCTTACAAAGTAGATGAAAATGGCTGGCCTCTATTCGATACTTTTAATGATAGTGATCTGGCTAATGATGTTGGAATTGCTTCTGACGGAACTTTTGTTGTTGATGATCACCTGGTTGACCCACGCCTTGATTTTACTGTAAGCCGTAGAGGTATTCCTTACAAAGACTGGGGTGTAAACCGTGGTCAGTCCTGGGTAAGAAGTCAGGGTGATGGCGGCCCATATCTGCCTGCATCCAAGCCTTTCTTGAAAGAGCAGGAAAGATATTCTCTTTCCACAACAACCGGATGGCAAACTGGTATAAATGCCAACAATTACAGATATATCCGCTACAGCCACGTCCTTTTGTGGAGAGCTGAAATAGCTGCTTTTGAAAATGATTTGCCTCTGGCCCTTGAGTTGGTAAATGATATAAGAGAAAGAGCCGCTGCTGATATGGTTATGGGTAAAGTATTGGTTACTGAACTTCCGGGCGACTTTTACCCATGGGGCGAAGAAGGCGATATTGACTGGGATCAGCCTGCTGCCAACTATAAAGTAGAACCTTATGAATCTTTTGCCAATGCCAATGAAGCCATGCGCGCCGTTCAATGGGAGCAACGTCTTGAATTTGCTACTGAAGGCATGCGTTTCTTTGATCTTCGCCGTTGGGATAATCTACCCAATCAAATTGGTGGAAAAAGTATGGCTGAAGTGTTAAATGGGTTTGCTACCGCTGATTTAAGAACCCGACCCTCTTTTTTAGCGGGTGTTAGCTTTACCAATAATAAGAAGTATTTCCCGCTACCTCAGAGCCAATTAGATTTACAACCCAATGTTTTAAAACAACGGCCTGAGTATTGATAACGCTTCTTTTGCCAAACTATCAAATGTTTGGTAATAGCTTTTCTTATTAACGCTGCTCCAAAGCTTACAGCCAAAGAGCAGCGTTAGTTTTTTATAATTATCGATTGAAGTTAAATGGAATATCTTTTAATCCTAAAATAAATTGCTTACAAACAATATTTTGAAGAATATAATTATCCTTCTCAAAAGCAATTATTGAAAAAAATCTTTGAAGAAATCATTTGCCGGCAATTACCAGCATTTCGAAATCTTCGGTGGTGAGCTTATCGTTTCGTGAGAAAGCACCCAATTTAGCACCCAGAATGTCAATGCTTTTATAACCCAGCGTTTTTAGCAGCCAGGTTATTTCGCTGGGAACGTAGAATCGTTCATTGCATTTCAAAGATTTCTTATTTCCGGCGTCATCAACTACTTCTGTTATGTTATATTCGCGAAAGGTCATCAAATCGAAATTATTGTCGCGATAGGATGCATCTCCTTCCTTGTTCTCGCTGATGTAAAATTTATCTAAAGAATTAAATAGTGGAAACAATCCATTGAGAGTAGTAAAAATGATTTTACCTTGTTGTGTTAATGATTGGGTAACGTTCTTTAGTATTTCAAAATTCATTTCGTCAGTTTCCATCAGGGGGAAACCACCTTCGCAAAGCATGATAGCAACATCAAACTCATTTTGGTAGGGAAGATTGCGGGCATCCTGCTGATAGAATTCAATGGTCAGGTTTTCTTTTTTGGCTTTTTTTCTGGCCTTGTCGAGCTGGCTTTCAGAAAGGTCTATACCTACTACCTGGTAGCCGCGCCGGGTAAGCTCTATAGTGTGACGTCCGGTACCACAACCCACATCAAGTATTTTCAGAGATTTGTTAAATTGCAATTCTGCCTCGATAAAGTCGCATTCACCCAGGGTACCCTGGGTAAAGCTTTCCTGATCATATTTGTCTCCGTAATTTTCAAACAACGATTCGTACCATTGCTTTTCTTTCATGTTATCTTTTTCCATGCGAATTTGTTTTAAATCACCACCACGTTGTATTTTTTTGCTTTAGAGGAGACTCAAAGTTACGGAGTTTGAATCAATTAAAGAGCCAGGGTTTCTTTTTTTCTGTTGATAAAATAATACCTGAGAAAAAGAATGGCTCCTGACAGGCTCATCGCAGATGCCAGGATAATTGCAGCATAATAATTTTGATTCTGATCGAAAAGAAAGCCTCCTGCCTGGGGGCCAATAATACCCGCCAGAGCATATCCCATAAATACATAAGGGTAAATAATTCCCAAATTATTCACACCATACACATGGGCGGTTTCTTTGGCAAAAAGCACAAAATTGCCACCAAACCCAAATCCAATAAGGAAAGATAAAATGATAAAGGGGGAGTTGGTAAGAGGAATAACATCCAAAAGCAGGATGGAAAAGGCCTGCAAGGTAAGAGCCAGAAAAATACCAATACTTGCACCAATATGGTCGCTTAAAATTCCCCATATTAACCTGCCCAGAAAATTAGATATAGCAAAAACCGATACACCAACCACCAGTATGTGGTTGTCGATTTGGGATTCTGCTCCTATAGAACTCAGGCTTCCGATGATCAGCAAGCCTGCAAAGGTTCCAAAGAAAATACCCGAAAACAGCATTATAAACTTTGATGATAAGAATGACTTTGATTCAATTTTTTCTTGTTTTTCAATAGTTTTTGGGGCTTTAAGAAACGTAGCAAACAGAACAATGATCAACCCGTAACCTCCACCGATGATTTTGAATATTTGCAGGATATCCATACCCTGCTCTAAAAACCGTTCTATTAAGAAAGACAAAACAAAAGCGGCGAGTCCAAAACCTGCAGCAGCAACGCCTGTCATGAGACCCTTTTTCTCAGGAAACCATTTTACGGGTGTTGAAAGTGCCACCAGGTATCCCAGTCCGGTTCCAATACCTGCCAAAATACCTACCCCAAATAGAATAATGTAGAAATTACCCCCGGAAAAGCTGGAAATCAAATAGCCTATTCCGAAAAATATTCCCGAAGCCAATGCAAGCAATCTGCTTCCGTATTTGTTGGCCAATTTGCCGGCAAATATCATGGTTGCAGGAAAAACAGCGATTACCAATCCAAATATTACCTGCGTTTGTGTAGCTGAAAAGGCATAGGTATCCATCAACTCAGAAGCAATAATACTCCATGCATAAACACCCCCCAGGCAAAGCATGATAACAAAAGAAGAGAGTACGCTAAAGTATTTTTTCATTTTGCCAATTGGTTAAATAACCGGCAAAAATAAAAATAACCTGCCATTAATTTCATCAGATGCTGGTATTATTACCAAAACTTTAGATTTGATAAGGTTTTTAATGTCAGTTTAACAATCGATGATGAAGGCATCAAAGGTTTATAGCAGAAATGAGAAATAGAATTCTACGACCCCAATCGGGGTCGAACAAACACCTTTCAAATTATTGCTAGAAACCTGCAATCCCTGCAGGATTAGAAAAAAAGATTGACCAATTTTTATCTTTCGCTATGAATATGCACCCCATTCACCACCAGCCTGTAGGTTGCCAGTCGGCCACGGGGCTCTACTCTCCATGGCAGGCCTGCGGGTGCTTCCACATCTACAAACAGCAGATCGCCGGCTAAATGCCAGTTTACCTTTACCAGTCCTTCGGGCCGGGGTACAGTGCCTCCGGCAAAATTCAGTGTTTCCGACTGGGGTGTAATAATCATTTCTTCTCCTGGTCTTTCTTCGAAACCGTTGAGAAGAGGCACACCCAATGCCTGGGTTGAAAAATAGTACGTAGGATGACCACTCCATGCATGGCTCAGGGTTCCCTGCCCTATTCCATCGCGGTGATCGCTGAAGTTTTCCCATGAGGTATCATTACCCCTCAACACCATGGGCGACCAGTACTGACTGATAAAACGCTCAGCGGTAGCCACTTCCCCAATTTTGTATAACGCACCAAGCACATAATACCCGCCATAGGGGGTTGCCAGTCCCGAGCGTTCAATATTTTTGATATCGGCAAGGGTTTCTGCAAAAAATGGCCGCAGCTTATCATGGTGAGTTTCGTTGGTTAAACCAAACAATACAGGATATGCACTCGAAATGGGGTAATGATGATCAATTTTTTCACCATCGGCAAAACCATCATGAAATGCACCCACCTCTTCGTCCCAGCATTGGGTTAAAATAGCACTGGTAAGGGCATCGGCAAAACGGCTATACATTAATACATCTTCCCCTTTACCCAGATAGCGGGCAAGCCAGACCATGTTTCGGAATGAGCGCACCATCAAAGCATTGGCTGCAGTATTAGCTGTATTTCTTTTACGCATTTGTGTCCATTCAATAAATATTTGCGGAAAAATATACAACCCATTAATGGTTTCCAGTTTTTGATAATGAGCCATCATGTGCTGGTATGACGGGTACAATTTTTCGGCAAAAGTTGTATCCTGCTCATACTGCACATACCAGCGGAAAAACTCCAGTGTTTTAAGCGGAAAATCGCCCAGGTTACCTTGTGTGCCTTCCTGCTTTTCTGCACCTGGATAGAAAACTTCCCGATAATGATCCTGAAATACTTCGAGACTTCTCTTTATCAGTCGCGAATCGCCACTACCAGCCAGGGTAATGGCATATTGCGGCAGGGCATCACCTGCATACAAACCGCGCTCGCGGAAAGGGGTATCGGTATAGGTGTCTTCGGCACAAACCCTTAGTGTGCGCCATCCTAACGTCCAGAGATCATTAAAAATGGGATCGGAACTATGGAAATCTCCGGTAAGCTCAAACGGGAACAACTGGCTGATAACACCAACCCGTTTGATTTTAACCTGTTCTGCATGACCCGTAACATTTACCTGAAGATATCTTAACCCATAAGGTTTGAAGGATTCAAAACGGGTAGAACTGCCAGAAGATTTATGTCCCACAGCGGTGTAAATGCCCGCCCTCTTGAGCACCCACGGACGGTCAACATTAAGATCTTCTGAAAAAGCAATATCGAAGCGGGTTCCTTCAGGGGCTTCATATTCAATGAATATTCGTCCCAGCATTTTCCCTCCCATATCAAAAGCAAGGGCAGTGGGCTGATCGGGTTCAATTACAATATCCTGAGTTTGCCAGGGTTCAACGGGAAGCGTTTGATCAAAACTGCTCCATGCTACATTCCAGGCAGGGTTTTGAGCATGATCAGCGGCGGTTTTATCTACCCAACCTACAGATAAAGCTGGCAGATCATTGGGGGAATTAAAAGGTAAGGGTTGTACTTTTACAATGGGTTCCACAGCCTGGGTAAAGGGGCCGGCGGTGCGAAACAAAACGTCATCATTCATTTTTTGATCAGCAGAGAAAACCAGACCAGCATTTTCAGGTGCGGCAAGATAAAATTCCCATGATGCCCAAACCACATCATATTTTATAAAAAAGAAGTTCCATCCCTGATTCAGATTCAGGGTCATGGTTTGTTGGTTGATGATTTCGGTGGGTGTATCTCTTCTGTTGAGTGGCCCTTCGCCATTGATAAAAAACTCGCCCCACCAGGTTCCCACATCAACACGCTGGCGCTGTGGAGAATAAATGTAAGTATAGGCAAATACCCTTTTTTGTGTGCCAAAATCTCCTTGCTTCTGGTCCTTTGTTTTTATTCTGAAAGAGTAGATCTTTTCATCCTGCGCCAAACTTCGTTTCCATAAAATACTTTTTGCATCGGTTTCATCATGGGTCAGAAAGGGTATATCCCGTGGTTGAAGCTTTCCCCAGTAATTCTGATTATTAAGTAACACAGGGGTTATCCATTCGGTATCATCAAATCCGGGTTCGTTCCAGCCTTCAGGATCAAGAGAAGCATCATGGATTTCCATGGGGCCGGTGGCAAAAGACATTTTGGGTGCTTCCGGCTCACGCGAAAAAGTCTGAAATGCTTTCCAGTTACCGGGAGTAGCCAGAGAATAGCTCGTTTCACCGTCAATGACTTCACCCCAGGCAACAAAACCAGCCCTGCTCAACATCAACTGGTAGGTATTGGTACCATTGCTGCGAACTGTTACCCCAATCACGTTCTCTCCTTTGTGCAGGTAATCGGTCAAATCATAGGTGTCATAAACCGGATTGTTGATAAATGAGCGTAAAGGCCCATAACTCAGCGATACGCCATTAATCGACAGGATATATCGCGAATCGGCATACACATTCATTTCAGCTTTGTGCGGAACTGAATCCAACAAAAGGGAATACCTGAAGAAAGCATGCAAATTTCGTCCTTCACCATGTTCATCGGTCCATACAAATGATGCACCCTCAGGGCGATTTTGCGCAAAGCCAGGGTTAAACCCATGTAAAGTGAAAGCAAAGAAGAACAGCGAAATAAGTCTGAAAGTTAATTTTGTCATAGTGATGATAAAGTATTGAAAACTAAAATTATGTTGAAATTAAAAAATTATTTCATAAAACAAGGTTTGATGCAGTGAACCCATAATCTCGATTTGATTTCCGGTCGGCTGAAAAGATTTACCGGTTGCGTTTCCGCCATGATCGAGAATATTGATCTGTTTGGGCCTTTTCCCTTTCAAAGTTACAGAAAAATCAACCGGTTCAAGGAGAATAGGTGCCGAACCCACTTCCAGCAGTTCAGTCATCTCTTCATTGTAAACCATGCCTGTATTTCGTGCCCGGGCAACAGTGGTAACAAGCCACCGATCAGACTCTTCGAGTGTTTTACCTGCCTCAGGCGAACTGAAAAGCACCACAGCAAAGGGTGTGTTTATGCTCAGCGAAAGATGGCCTGTCTCATAAACCCTTTGATCAGAAAAACCGGAAAACCCTTGTAAAGAGGGTGTATTGATGATGATATTACCAGTTTGATGTTCGCCGGAATAATTCCAGGTAAGCTGCCCGGTATTGGATTGGATGGTACCGGGCTTCGATATTTCAGAGAAGTCAGGAAAATCAGTTGGGACAAACTCATCGATAAAATTCACTTCCACTCTGCCCAAAGCCATTGCCTGTGTGGGAAGATCACCCCCAAACTCTTTCTGGTCCCAGTCCTGCCGCTGCAAATCGCTGAATCCGAGTTTGCCATCGGCCAGGGATGGAATGTGTACATTGCGTACCGAAACCACATCCCCCATTTGTATATCTCCATTATAAAGTGTGGAAACAAGGGCTGGATAAAGGGATAGTTGTGTGGGTGATGTAACATTGTAAACCCCCGGTGTATGTATAGTAGGTGTAAAATGATCGTAATCTACGGCAAACGAATAAGAAGCACCCCATCCCTGCAATCCAAGGCCGTACGTGGCAATAATTACGGGCCCTTCGGCAATCCATTCGTTGGGAATGAGGCTCATCCATTCTGACAAGGCAAACGGACGATCCGCTACCTGTTGCATACCGGTGCTCAGTAATCCGGAGCCAGGTATATCGGTCATTGATTGATTTCTGAAATTCCCTGGCACCAGGCGGTGCCCTGTACCTCCGCCAAAGTAGTTGTGCCGGTCAATAATTCCTACTTCATAATCGGTATGGAGGTTATAAAAATGGGCAATACCCGATCCTGCCTGCCAGCATGAACCCACCAGCGGACCTTTGTAGCCCGTTTCGCGGACGGCCTTTTCAAACTTTTT
>JAABRR010000028.1 GCA_011390785.1 Sphingobacteriia bacterium | reverse complement strand
CGGTCGAAATTGATTCCCATAAAATGTCCGTCGCCATTTAAAACCGGACTACCGGAATTACCCCCGGTAGTATGGTTGCTGGAAAGGAAATTAACCATCAGTTTTCCATCATCAGCATATGCGCCAAACTTATGATTCTGCAAAAGGGATTCCAGGCGTTCAGGAATTTCATAGAACCGGGCATTGGGCAATGAGGCTTTTTCCAGAATGCCATCGGTAAAGGTATGGGGCAGATATTCCATCCCATCGCGGGGCAGAGAGCCTTCCACCCGTCCGTAGGTAATGCGCATGGTTCTGTTGGCATCGGGTGAATACCGGTTTTCAGTATCCATAAGCTGCAATGCATGGGTATAAACACGATAAAGGCTATCTACCATCACCTGCGATGCAGACCGTGGAATCCTTACTTCCGTTAAAACAAATTGGGTAATCCCTTCAGCCAGCTGAAAAACAGGATCCTTTTCCAGTTTTCGTATACGCTTAGGCCTAAAATTTTCAAGATAATTCATGGTCTTTTCTTCGGAAACAAACATGGAACGAGAGAACAAACGGTCTGCATATTTCGTCATATCACCCTTATTGGCCTTATAGGCTTTCTCCAAAACAGGAGGGATCATTCCTTCATCAGATAAATTATAATATTCATTCATTACCATAGCCAGAACCTGCCTGTCAATAGGGGCATGGTAGTTCCGGGAAAATGAAGCCGTAGCATTCTTCAATTTTATCAGCTCTTCTTCTATAGCATTTTCATCTGGATCCGATTGATTTGCCAACAATTTTAAGGTACTGAATTGACGGGTAAAACGGAGCACTTCGGTTTTCAGAGCAGTTTCAACATATAAACGATAGGCGAATTCGTAGGAAAGGTAATCGGGCAAAGTTTTATAAAAAGATTCCATTAAACCTGCATACCGGCTTTTGCGATCAGAATCAGCAGCCATCCACTGTGCAAAATCATCTTCCTGCTTTTGCTTCAGGGTAATAACACCCATTTTTTGCAACCCAATATTCTGACCGATCCATTTTTTCCATGCGTTGGCAATACCGGCATATTTGCTGGCATACTGAATCCGAACGGTATCGTTGGCAATCATATGTTCATCGTAAATATCCAGTATGCGTGTACGTATATCAATACCCATCGGATTTTCCTTCGCAATGATATAGTCAACATGATCAGATACCAGGTATCTTTGGGTGGTTCCAGGGAAACCATATACCAGGGTAAAATCATTTTCTTTTGGTGATGCTGGATTAACAGGCAGAAATTTCTCCGGTTGATAGGGCTGGTTATCAACATTATACTCAGCAGGCTGATTATCAGCATCGGCATATACCCTGAAGAGCATAAAATCGCCGGTATGGCGCGGCCATATCCAGTTATCATCTTCCTGGCCAAATTTGCCGATAGAAAAGGGAGGTGCTCCCACCAACCTTACATCTTTAAACACTCTGTATACAAAAAGGTGGTATTCATTCCCATACGAGAAGGGATCGACAGTAGCCACATATATGCCATTTTGGGATGCTTCTGCGGCAAGTTTATCGGAAGCCCTTTTTACCGCCTGCAGGAAATCCTTTTCAGAAAGATCAGGTTTTATGCTATCCAGAATCTGTCGGGTAACATTTTCCATTCTCACCAGTTGGGTAACGGTAAGTCCCTGGCAGGCCAACTCTTCCTCTTGCCCTGATGCCCAGAATCCATGGGTAATATAATCATTTTCAACCGTAGCGTGCCTTTGCAGTTGTCCAAATCCGCAATGATGATTGGTAACCACCAAACCCTGATCGGAGATAAAAGACCCGGTGCAGCCGCCACCAAAGCGAACCACCGCGTCCTTTATGCTAATACTGTCGTGGCTGTAAAGATCGGAGGCCGTGAGCCGAAAACCCATCTTTTGCATTTCTTCAATATTTTGATGAATGTTGGAGGGGAGCCACATACCCTCCACTGCATTCGAAAATAAAGGGAGAAATAGAAAGAGAAAAAAAGTTGAAAATTTATACATGGTAAAATAAGGGTTCTAGTAAAGTAATTTCCAGTAATTCAAGGTGTAAGCTAACAGACTGCAACAATACATCAGATAATTGCAATACAGCTAATCTCAACATCAACGGCCATTGGCAATCCGGCAACCTGAACGGTTTCGCGGGCGGGAGCATCATCCTGAAAATACTGCCCGTACACATCGTTTATCAAAGGGAAATTCTTCATATCGGAGATAAAGATGCTGCATTTTACCACATTCGAAAAATCGAGTCCTGCCTCTTTTAAGATGGCCCCGATATTCTCCATCACCTGTCGTGTCTGATCCTTTATATCGCCTTTTACGAGTTGAGATGTGGCTGGGTTCATAGGAATTTGCCCGGAAACATAGAGGGTGTTGTTTGCCATTACAGCCTGGTTATAGGGGCCAATGGGCTTAGGGGCTTTGGTTGTTTGAATAGTTTTTTTCATTTTTTAAAAGATTAAGTGTTTCGATAAATTTATAAAATTATGGAGTCCGCTTTTATCTCAAACCCTACTCACTATAATACACCCGTTTTACCCGTGGCGGGATGCTGGTGAAAATCTCATAGGGAATGGTTTCCAAACGGGCTGCCATTTCCTGCACTGGTAATTCCTTACCGAAAATGATTACTTCATCCCCTTCCTGTGCATCGGTGCCGGTAATATCGAGCGCGCACATATCCATAGAGATATTGCCCAACGTAGGTACCTTTTGACCTCTCACCCACATAAACGCCTTACCGTTTCCCAATCGCCGGTCGAGACCATCAGCATAACCCACCGGAACCACTGCCATTTTAGTGGGTTGTTGCAAAATTACCGAACGGTTGTAGCCCACCGATTCGCCAGCCTGCAACACTCTGATCTGTGAAATAACCGACCGGAAAGTGGTTACATTCTGCAATTGCCTGCTCATCTTGCCGCTGCCATCAACTCCATAAAGGCCAATACCCAAACGAACCATATCGAACTGAGCCTGCGGCATACGCGAAATAGCTGCTGTATTGGCAATATGCCGCAAGAAAGGGTATCCGAGGGTGGTTTCTATAATTGAAGAAAGGCGGGTGAATTTAGCAATCTGGTGCATGCTAAAATCATCAAATTCAGGAAGATCGCTGGCAGCAAGATGAGAAAATACAGATGCCACTTTTACGGATGTATTATTTTTAAGCAGAGAAAGTAATTCGTTAAGCTCCGATTCCATGAAGCCCAGCCGATGCATGCCTGTATCCAGTTTTATATGAATAGGGAAGGGATTTTCAGGATGGTAGGCAGAGAAGTGCTGTATCTCGTGCAAGAGTCTTTTAAGAAGTTTTAGTGAGTAAATTTCAGGCTCAAGATTATACCGGAAAAGAATATCAAGATTGTGTAGTTCAGGATTTAGCACTACAATGGGCATATGTATTCCGGCGGCACGAAGGATATTCCCTTCGTCGGCAAAAGCCACAGCAAGGTAATCGACCCCATGAAATTGCAGTACACCGGCAATCTCATGACTTCCGCTTCCATAGCCAAAAGCCTTTACCATGGCCATTGTACGAATATCAGGATTCAGCAACGAGCGAAAAACGTTCAGGTTTTGGACCATGGCATCGAGATCTATTTCCAGTACGGTTTGATGATCCTGCAATTGCAGCTTCTGACCGATGCGCTCGAACCCAAAATCGCGCGCCCCTTTCAGCAAAATACCTAAATCAATAAATCCTGACAGATCATGGTTTAGCAAGAAAGCCCTTGTATCAGGATAAAAATATGCTTCCAGGAAAGAAAACGTATGGACAAATTTTGAAATATCGGTTCCAATACCCACTAATACATCGATGTTTTTTTCTTTTAGCAGGGCAGCCACTGTTGAATAGAGCTCTTCAGCAGGAAGACCAGACTGAAGAATATCAGAAATGATAAGCATCTTTTTCAATTTTCCGGAAGAAGAAGCGAGAAAATCAAGTGCTATGCCCAGGGCATAAATATCAGCGTTATAAGCATCATTGATAAGAAGGCAGTTATTTATCCCCTGTTTCATCTCCATTCTCATGGCAACAGGTTCAAGTTTCATCACCCTTGCCGGGAGTCCGGGTTCATAAAGATTATTGATAAGAATAAAGGCAAGGCAATGTATTAAATTTTCTACTGAAGCTTTGTCAGTAAATGGGATCTGAAAATCATACCTGCGATCCAGATAAAAGATTTGAAGTAAATCCGCCCTTTCAGAATCCTTTTTATTTACCCGGATCGTATCGGTAATGCGATTGCCCCAACTTCTTAAAGAAACCCGGGGATGCGACTTTGACCATTCAAGGATTTTATCGTCAAGGATGGAATTTTCGGAGCTGTATATGAGCATCTCACTATTTTCGAAGAGCCTGAGTTTCTGCTCTATTTTTTGTTCCAGATCAGAGAATCCTTCATCGTGTGCAGGGCCTATATTGGTAAAAATGCCTGTGTCTGGCCTGATTATCTTTTCCAGTCTCGCCATTTCTCCGGGTTGTGATATTCCGGCTTCAAAGATTCCCAACTCATTAGAAAAATCCATATTCCAGACAGACAGCGGCACACCGGTTTGAGAATTAAAGCTACGTGGACTTTTTACTACATTCAATGTTGGTGAGAGCAGTTGTGCCAGCCATTCTTTTACAATGGTTTTTCCGTTGCTGCCGGTTATTCCTAAAACGGGATATCTGAACCTGCTGCGGTGAGCTGCTGCAAGCATTTGCAGGGCATTAAGGGTATCAGTCGTAAGTAAAAAGGTGGCCTTTGCAAGGAAAGATTTGTTGGAAGGAAGCCTGGAAACAACAAAACAAGATACTCCCTTTTCCAGCAACCCGCCAATGTATTTGTGTCCATCATTTTTATGGGTCTTCAGTGCAAAAAAAACGGCTGACCGGGCAAAAGAAATTTTCCGGCTATCGGTTAACAACCAGGAAAAACGCTGATCGTCAAATATCTTTCCATGCAAGGAAGCCTTTGTTATACTCGCCAGCTCATGAATAGAATAGGACTGTGACATGGGTGTTGCGGGTTAACATGAGCATGGGCAATTTCGGTAAGTGATTATAAAAGCAGTGGCTCTTCAGAATCATCTTTGAAAGCTTTCAGAGCATTTTTATCCGTATCGTTGTCAGCATCCAGAGAAGAAACTTTTAGCGGATTGGCAGTTATTTCGTCAAAAAACATTCTGTTTCGGTGCACATCAATGGCCAGATATATCGCTTCGCGAAACGACTCTTCAGATGCAATGTTTTTACCTGCCAGCTCATAGGCTGTTCCATGTGCCGGAGAGGTTCGTATAACCGGCAAACCGGCAGTAAAATTAACCCCCGATTGGAAAGCAAGGCTTTTAAAGGGTATGAGCCCCTGGTCATGATACATAGCGAGCACCCCATCAAACCCTTTCATAGCAGATGATCCAAAGAAGCCATCAGCAGGGTATGGCCCAAAAACCAACACGCCATCGTTGAAGGCTTTTTGAATGGTGGGAATGATAACCGTTTCTTCTTCAATACCCAAAATTCCTTTATCTCCGGCGTGAGGGTTTAACCCCAAAATGGCAATGCGTGGTTTTTTAATTCCAAAATCGCGGATTAAGGAATTGTGCATGATTCGGATTTTCTGTAGCAGTAAATCTTCGGTAATCCTGGCCGGTACATCGCGTAGGGCAACATGACCGGTAATTACCCCGATGCGCATTATGTTGCTTACCATTAGCATAAGAACATCTTTGGCATTGAATTTATCTGCCAGATATTCTGTATGCCCCGGAAAATCGAAGTCTTTGCTTTGAATATTTTGTTTATTAATAGGACCTGTAACCAGCGCATCGAGATTTCCCTGTGCCAGATCCTGGGTAGCAGCTTCCAGAGAAAGCCAGGCAGCATGACCGGCAACATCTGTACTTTGCCCCAATTCCACCTTAATCTCCTGTGTTACAGCATTAACAAAATTTACTTTTTCATCAACAGCCTGGTTGGCAGAACGGATGATGTTAAAATTGACTTCGGGAAGTTTAAGAGCTTTACGGTGATAGGATGCCACTTTTGAACTCCCGTAAATAACGGGTGTAATAAATTCAAGAATTCTTGAATCCTGCAGGCTTTTTAAAATTACCTCGTAGCTAACGCTGTTTACGTCGCCCTGGGTAATGCCAATGCGAAGGGGTTTTATTTTTTCGTGTTGATATTCTGTTTCGTTTTCCATTATTAAAAAAGAAAGTTAAGATTTTCGCAAAGTTACAATAATTAAGAAATCAGAGAAAGGATATAGCAGATCAGCATATCAATTGTTTTATCTATTGCTTAGCCTGCTACCGACTCACGTTCAAGGAAATCATAAAGGAGTCTTACTCCTGCGGCTGTTGCCCCTTTGCCCATGTAAGACTCTCGTCCGTCCATGAAAGCCATGGTGGCAATATCGAGGTGTATCCATGGGTATTCTATGAAATGGGCAAGGAATTTTCCCGCAGTGATTGTACCTGCACCTTTTCCTTTCCCGATGTTTCGGATATTGGCAATATCAGATTCAATATCTTTTCCGTACTCATCCCAAAATGGCAGCTCAACCACCCTTTCATAAACCCTCATGCTGCTTTCAATGAGTTTCTTCATGTAAGAGTCAGCATCCTGCTGCATACCAGCAATGGCAAATCTGCCCAAAGCGGCAACGGCAGCTCCGGTTAGGGTAGCCACATCAATTACCAGTTTTGGATCAAACCTACGGGCAAAAAGCAGCGCATCGGCGAGCACAAGGCGGCCTTCAGCATCTGTATTTATGATTTCTACTGTTTTCCCGTTTCCCATTGAGATAACATCACCCGGAACCATTGCATTTTCCCCCGGCCGGTTATCTGTAACGGGTATCAGTCCAATTACATGCAAAGGAATTTTGTTACGGGCCAGGGCGTAAAGAGTGCCAAAAACAGCAGCTCCGCCTGCCATATCGCTTTTCATTGTATCCAGACCATTGCCGGGCTTCAGATTGATGCCACCGGTATCAAATACCAAACCCTTTCCAACCAAAACAATGGGTTGCTTTTGGGTTACAACCGATGGCTTCCATTCAATAACAGTAAAGTTTGGATCTGTTTTGCTCCCCTTATTTACAGTAAGCAATCCTTCCATGCCCAGTTCAATAATTTTCTCCTTGCCGTAAATATCTACCCACGCGCCGGCCTCACGCCCATAACGTGCCATTTTTTTTGAAAAAACAGCTGCATCAAGTTTGTTAGGAGGTTCATTTACCAAATCGCGTGTAAGATAAACGGCCTCCATTAGATTACTAAAGTTTTCAAGGTGTTGATCGGTAAATTGAACACAATCTATAAAAAGATCTTTCAGCATAATGCTTTTATCTTTTTCATCCTTTGTTTTGTAAGGTAAAAAATGATAGCCCCCAAGCATTATACCTTCAATAAATGCCAATATGGAAGAAATTTCCATTTCTGGAGCTTTCAAAACAACACTACCCTGGTTTTCGGCAGTTAAAAAAGAAGATACTCTGTCGCCTCGTTTTCGAAGCTTCTCCATATCAGCATATGAGGAGTCTTCACCAACGATTTCTATCATCTCATAAAACCCAAGCCGGTTAAAGCAAAAAGAATTTTTATCGCTCTCCTTCTTCTGAAAAATGATATATTCTTTCTCCCTGTCAAGGAGAGTGAGTTGGTCAAGAACTGAAGTATCCTTAATTAAGTAAATAATGTTTTTTGATTTCTGGGGGGAAGTAAAGCGGTGTAATTTCATATAACAGAAAAGAATATTTTAGAGAAAAATATGGTGATTAAAGCCAGAAGTTCTCAGGACTTTATTTTATCGGCATCATTAATAACAGAGAAGAAATTACTAACCGATTCGATACCACTTTTCAAGGCATCCCTTAAAGTTCCTTCGAAAAGAACTCTTCCTTTTTCAAGGTAAACAATACGGTCAGCAATACGCAGGATGCTGGAAACTTCGTGGGTAACCAGTACAATGGTCATACCGAGTTGTTCTTTAAGATTGATGATGAGTTTATCAAGTGCTTCCAAAGAAATTGGATCGAGACCGGCGCCAGGCTCATCGAGAAACATTATTGGCGGGTCCATAACAATAGCTCGGGCAAGGGCTGCTCTTTTGAGCATACCACCACTTAATTCAGAAGGAAACTGATCTATTGCATGTTCAAGATTAACAAGGCCCAGTTTCATGCGAACAATATCATGGATTAAATGATCAGGAAGTTTGGTATGCTGTTTAAGGGGCAGAGCAACATTTTCTTCTACTGTCATAGAGTTGAGTAAGGCTCCATTCTGATAAAAGACTCC
The DNA here is from genome assembly GCA_011390785.1 of Sphingobacteriia bacterium. Taxonomy (GTDB): domain Bacteria; phylum Bacteroidota; class Bacteroidia; order Bacteroidales; family UBA7960; genus SKVR01. The sequence continues at coordinate 51,539 of JAABRR010000028.1, read as the reverse complement.
CATTTGGAGATACAAATCAAGTTGCTGATCTTCTGTAAGATTCCCCAACTGTTTTCCAAGAATGGTAATATCCCCTTGTAACAAGGGGTATAAACTGAGTATATGCCTGAGCACGGTAGATTTTCCACAGCCGCTTGAACCTAAGATAACAGTAACTTCTCCTTGATATACACTAAAAGAAACATCCGACAAAACTACAGTTCCATCAAATGAAGCACCCAGGTTTTTTACGTCTATAATTTTCTCTTTTTGCATAAAGATCCATAGAATTAGGAAAAAACTTTTAATCAAATAAATTTTGCTGATCAGAAAAACATCAAACCCAGCACACTATCAGCAATAATAACAAGTGATATTGCCACAACTACCGCTGCTGTTGTTGCTTTCCCCACTCCTTCAGCCCCTCTCAGAACCCTGAAACCGTAAAAACTTCCGGTCAGAACAATAAGGCTGGCATATACCTGGCTTTTTACAAATGATGTTATCAATTGTTTGTTGCTGACAGAATCAACCATTCGGTTCACAAATACTTCAGGAGTAATCCCCAGATAAACATATGCTGCTACGGCTCCGCCCACAATACCTGCCACACTTGATAAAAGGATAAGAAAAGGCATTGTAACAAGGCTTGCATAAAGTTTGGGTACAACAACAAACCGAATAGGATTTAAGCCCATGGTTTGCAGGGCATCTAATTCGGAAGTAACTTTCATAGTGGCTATTTCGGCGGCAATGGCAGAACCGCTTCTTCCAGCAACCAGGATAGCGGTTATAAGTGGTCCCATCTGGCTCATCATGGCAATAACGGTAAGGTCAACAATATAAATGTTAGCGCCAAAGTCGCGCAATTGTTGTGCAGACTGTAATGCCAGTACCAGGCCAATAACAAATGACATAATCACTATGATGAGTGTTGCATTTACGCCAATAAGAACAGCCTGGTTGGTAAATTCGCCTTTTCTGCGTTTTCTCTTTTTAAAAATATCGGTAGCAGAAAAATAAAAAACATTGGCTGCCAAAACCATAAATTCATATAAATAAGAAGACACAAACTGATAAAGGTTATCTCCAATAGATTCAAAAAAACCTGCTTCTTTTTTTTTATCACGAATATCAATTATCTCTGGCTTAAAAAGGTCTATCTTTTTATTAATGTGGATATCAGCATTTTCTATTCTTACAGACACCCCTTTCTCCCTAAGCATGGTCTTTAACCAGAAAAGTGCAGTAACTCCTGCACCATCAATATCTTTTAAATCCTGAAGATTAATGATAAGATTTTGGCTTTTTATACTTTTCAGATCATTTAAAATACCGGCAGAGAATTTCGGAACTGTATCAAGCGTTAGACCTTTGCTCAGAAATAAGGTATCATTTTCAATTCTGTAAATTGAATTTTCGGATTTACGTTTACGATATTTGAGCAATCTTTTTAACATCAGGTGTAAAATTGATTAAAAGGAGAAATTGAACCTATCCATAATAATAAAAGAAAACGCGGTTTCGGACCCCAAAAAAACCGGAAATCTGTTTATCCAACAACTGATAAATCAGGCCGGCGACAACAAAAAATGAATGCGTTTGGCAAAATAGTTCAACTCTTCGTAAAACATATTATTGATTGCCGTGGCAAAAACGTTCAGGTTTCGTTTTTCAAGTAATCTGAAATTATCACTAATATGGCGGTCAATAATTTCTCCTGAAATAGATTCCAGCCTGAATTCCAAATGAAGCCGTGCCGTAAAGTCCTTATTATCGCGCACAACCTCAAGGTTATACACTGAAATATAGAGTCTGTAATCGGGTTCATTATTCCAGAATCGACGTTCTGTAGTTTGAAAAATATTGTTTCGGCTGAAATAGGTTACTGCAAAACGCTCAAAATTCTGTTGTGGCCTGGAAGCCCATTGATTATTGACAAAGTAGTTGATTTTATTCTCTTCTTCTCTGATGGCAATTTGAGTGGTTCCATAAGCAGGGTGCACATCTATATCCTGAATTTGCAAGGTAAACCCAAGGGGTTCCAATGTATCGCTCTGCAATCTGTCGGCAGGATACTCAATAATAAAAAAGCTTGGGGCTACAGGCTTATTGCTTCGGCAAGCCGAAAACAAAATCAATGATAAGGTAAATAAATAAATAATTCTGTTCATCTCAGTATTTTTTTTGATTGATGTATCATTCAAATAAAAAGCAATTTATTGGAGCCTTCTGTCAGGAATATCTTTGGCTCTATTCCCCCTGATCAGGACAGAAGGATCGGTATTGATCTTTCTTGAGACTTCTTCCAGGTTCTGAAGAGTTTGCTCGAGCAGTAACAAATTATCGCTCAACTCTTTGCTGCTTCTTTCCACATCATAATCAAGCCTTACAAGCATTTGCCTGGTTTGAGCGGCAGTGAGTGCGAGATTTTCAATTAGTCCGTTTAGGTTTGTTTCACTGAGTGTAACAGATATATCGCGAATGTTTCCCAGGATTTGCCCCAATGTATCGCTTTGCATTAAAGCATTAAATTGTTTTCCGGCTGCAAGAATTTCAACCGATGTGGTATCTAACCTACCAGCCATTTGGTTGGTAGCAAAAATTGATTGTCTTAAATCATCCCGGTTTTCTTCTACCACGTTATTGAATAAAAGGATAGCCTGATTGGCATTGTCAGACAAGACAGTAATGCGGTCGACAACATTGGTAACGGCTTCAAGATTATCAGGATTTGTAAATGCAATAAGATTATTTAAAACCTCTTCAAGCTTAAAGGCAATGGCTTCTGCCTGCCCGCTAATATCTTCCACCAGCGATGAGCCCTGCCTGATGAAATCCTGTTCTTTCAGAAAAGGAGCCTCGTTGGTTCCACCCCTTATTTCAATGGTTTTTAACCCTGTAATACCCATAGCAACGATATCAGCAGTGGCATCTGCTTTAACAGGTGTGCCTGCTTTAAGAGACAGGCGCACGATGATCTGATTAACATCCATCGGATCAATGCTGATAGCAGAAATAGATCCTACATTAATTCCCATATATTTAACCGGGCTCCCAACTTCCAGACCACTTACAGAAACACCGCGGTAAGCAACAAAATAAATATCGGTTTTCTCGAACAGCTTACGGGCGGTAAAAAAACCTATAAGAATAAGAAGCAAGGCAGAACCAAACATGATAAATATTCCAAGACGAATTTTCTGAGCCTTTTTCATGTTAAAAATTTTGATTTCTATTGTTTACCTGCATTTTTTTTGACTATAATGAATAGCAAAAATACATAAAAATCACCTAAATATAAAAGATTTAAAGGCTGATGTACCATTTTAAACCCTTCCAAAATTCCAACTGTTAATAATTTAAGTAAGTCGGTAAGATAGTATACCCCCCCCTTTCTAATGGGCTGCAGGTTTGCTTTTCGTGCTGGTATTTCCCCTATATACAAAAGATGTTCGGCTAAAAGCCACTCAGAGGGTTACATTACCGTTAGTTGACCTTTCTGACCGGCCCACACAGCTCGCCGTTACAATAAAAAACAGCAATTTTTTCCTGATTGTCTGGTTCATTCAATATCAGCAACCAGATGCCCTGTTCCATATCGTTTGTAAAATATCCGGACTTAAATAAATAGCCGTTATCATAAAAGAAATCCCACTTACCTGTTGCTTTGCCATTTATGTAATTCCCTCTTTGCTTTATAAATCCGTTGGGATGATAAACCTTCCATAGTCCATTAATAAGATTATTATTGAACGAGCCTTCTATATATTTCTGTGCATCTGGATACCAGGAATGCCATATACCAACTTTCACTCCATCAAAATAATTACCCATTATGGCCACTCTGCCATTTGTGTGGTATTCAGAGTGTTTTCCGTGGGATTTGCCATCTTTATAGAAAGATTTTATTTCCAGAGTCCCATCATCTTTCCAGGCAAAAAAAGGCCCATGTAAAAGACCATTTTCATAAATAGCTTTCCTTTGTAATATGCCATTTTTATAAAAAGTTTTTAATGTATCCTTAAAAAATCCGTTTTCTTTCGATCCTTCATAGTTAACAACTCCGTTTTCATGATACTGAACAAACCGGCCTGTTTCTTCGCCATTTTTCATTTCCTGTTGTGTGTAGGGCTGTCCATCGGGGTAATTAACCTGCATTAAGCCATTGGGAATACCCTTGATATAGTGGGTAACAGTTTCAACGGGCCCGTGATCGAAAAAGGTAGTCCAACGGCCATGCATTAAACCATTACGATAATAGCCTTTTTGCATTATTGCCCTATGTTTGAAGTAGGCACTATAATCTCCTTCGCGTTTGCCATTTACAAATTCAATTTTCTGATGCAGAGAACCATCTGGATAAAAAACCGACCATAAGCCCACCGGCATATTATTTTCGAAAGCACCTTTCTGCCTTAAGGAACCATCGGGGAGATAATACTTATACTCACCATTTTTAATTGTATCATTATTTTGAAGATAGCCTGTAAAGATTTCCTTCGCAATTGGCGGTGAGCCCCGATGATATAGAATAAAAGTCTGATTTTGTCCAATTAAAATCTTTCCGGTAAAAAAAGAAAAAGAAACCAGGCAATAAAATAAACAGCGTTTGAGAAAAGGATTGGTGTACCTATTCAACATCTATAATAATTTGTGTGCCTTTGAGTGATTCGCTTCCCGGATAATCGAGAATAGCCGCCAGTGAATACCTGCCGGGAGGCAGATCGTTGGGCATTGTCAACTGAACAGTACGTGTAGTTTGAGGGTAAGTGATTACTTCCATGGTTCGGTATCTTTTTTCTTCTGTTGTTTGCAGGTTGGATGCAATTAAAAAAACCTTGGTTGTGGTAATCCTTTCGCTAAGGTTATCAATATTGACAGAAAAAATCCTCTCATCAGGATTTTCACTATCTAACTCTTGCATCGAACTGATCTCTATCCTACCGGGTTGAGAGTTTGCCGGGTTATAGGATAGCATAATATCTATCCTGCCAGCCATAGCAAGGCCTGTTTGCAGTTCTCTGTCGGCAGAAAAAACACTTTGTTCGGCAGTAGTAATAAAACTAAGTATACCCCATCTTGAACTAAAATCGTCGTTGGGTGCCTGTAAGTTTAACTGGATTGTGCGGGTTTCATTAGGTTCCAATTCAACAAACGATGGATTTAAATTAACCCAGCTGGCAATAGAATTACGGGTAGACCCAGCAGGGAGCAATTCTGTATTGCCTTCCCGTTGCACAAGGTAATCCTGCATTCTCAGGGTTATGGTTTCGCGTCTGTTACCATGGTTTTTTATGGTTACAGTTCTGCTCTGGCTTTCGCCAGGCGTGGCATTAAAGCTAACTTTAACCGGGGCTACTTCAAAATCCTGAGCAGAAAGATTATTTCCCACAATCAGGAGAGTAAATAAGAAAAAATATCGGGAAAAAACACTTAGATATTTCATTTAACAAATTATGTTAATTTCTACAAAGATTATAAAATTATAACTTGCAGCAAATTTATGCAAATTATTTATAAAACAGATAATATAAAAAAATCCAGGTAATTTCACCGGGCCATTTACTGTTTAGATGTAACCTAAAAAGCCAATTTAGAGTAAAACAATAAGTAGTAAATTTGTCTGAATTTTATCATTGCAAACATACTGTAAAACAAAATGACACAACTTCCTTTCCATAGTTCCAACCGAATACTAAGATTATTTTTATTGCTGACCTTTTCCCTGGCAGGCTTTCAGGGTTTTTCTCAGGAACTAAGAGTGCTGCCCGAGTCGGTGATAGAACGCATTGCAAGACTTGAGGAGCTTGCCGAATACTATCTTGATCAGGAAGATTCTCAACTGGCTGTATCCTATTATAACCAAATTAGCTACACCTATTGGGAAAATCAGCGGCCTGATTTGGCTGTGGAATATTTTTACAAAGCTGCCCCCTTATACAGAAGGCTCAATGACCTTGAAAATCTCCATAAATTATACAGTAATATTGGCCTTATCTATCTCGATATGGAAAATATTCCTGAGGCAGAAAAAGCTTTCAGGGAAAATCTGGCAATTCACAGAGAAATTGGAGACAGAAAAGGGATAAGCACAGCCCTTGTTGATATGGCCTATATTAAAAGTCTTCAGCAAGATTATCGGGAAGCCATTTTATTGCTGGAGGAAGCTCTCGAAATTGCACTGGATATTGATTATGAAAGTGTTTTACCCAATATTTATAAACAATTGTCTAATAATTATAATAATCTGGGTAACATTAAATTGGGACAAGAATATCTGCAGAAATATAATGATGTAAGTCAACACATCACCCGGGAAACAATGAGAGGCGAGTTTGAACAAAAAGATGAAGAAAGCCAGATAGAGATTTTACGACAGCAGGCTGATGCCCGCATCAGGGAGCTGGAAATGGAAAAAAGCCGGATAGAATTCCAATTAGAACAGGATTCCATATCTTCGGTTGTTCAGGCCCAGGAAGAGGCTCTGATTGAACAACAGCGAATTGAAAGAATTCAGAGACAGGATATAGAAATACTTGAGAACAAAGCACTGCTAAATGAAGCCGAAATTGAACGCCAGAAGGCACTACAAAATTTTCAACAACTTATTATTTACTCTACCCTTGGGGGCCTTGGGTTTATTCTGATTTTGGTAATTTTGATGTACCGCAGCAACAAAGCCAAACAACGCGCCAATAAGCAGCTTGCCCTAAAAAACACCCAGATTGAACAAGCCAAAGAAAAATTACAGGAGGCCTTTGTGAAAATTGAAGATCAGAACTTCCGTATTACACAGAGTATAAGTTATGCACGCGAAATTCAACGGGCCCTGTTTCCACCCATCGAAAACCTGTCAGTTTATTTACCCGAATCATTTATCTTTTTCAGGCCTGTAGATATGGTTAGCGGTGATTTTTACTGGTTTAAAGAAGCTTATATAGATACACAATCAAAAAAGGAATTGCAGGAAGCACGGGATAAAACACGTTTACCCGAAAAAGATGGCAGTTGGGTTCCATTTCAATCAGATAAGTTTATAATTACTGCTGTTGATTGCACCGGACACGGGGTACCCGGAGCATTTATGTCTATGATCGGCTATAATTTACTTGACTCAATTACCAACAGCGGTACTACTCACCCCGACAGGATTTTGAGCAAACTGCACAATGGCGTTAAAGATGCCCTTAAACAAGAAGAAACCACCAACCGGGATGGTATGGATATTTCTATGTGCGTAATTAATAAAGAAAGTAAAACAGTAGAATTTGCGGGAGCCAACAACCCGGTTATTTACATAACTGATGATGGCCAGCTTGAGATCATTAAAGGAGACCGCATGGCCATTGGGGGTAGCCACAAAAGATTAGAACGGAAGTACACTCAACACACTATAACGGTTAAAAAGCCAACCACTTTCTATATTTTAACAGATGGATATACTGATCAGTTTGGAGGTGATGAAAGCAGAAAGTATTCCATGAAAAACCTTACAGATTTACTTCTGAGCATTCATCAAAAGACTATGACTGATCAACGTGAGATACTTGAACGTGAATTTGAAACATGGAAAGGTAAAGGAGAACAGATTGACGATGTTCTTATTATAGGTTTTAAACTTCGATAATCAGGTAAAATACGAGGTTTCATAAGGTAAAAATACCTGTTTTTGCTTTTTTATTCGTTAATATATTAAAAGTTTAAGTTTTTCTATATATATTTGAAGCCTAATAGAATTAAATACACAATTAAAAAGAGAAACACTTACTAAAACGTCTCAAAAAATGAAAAAAGTTATCATCTTGCTTTCAGGTCTTTTCCTGATAACAACAACCGCCAGTGCACAAGGTATAGACGACAGAGCTGTTATTCCTGTTGCCGTAACTCTGAATTCAATTTTACGCCTGAATGTAGTTTCTGGTGGAAATATTGAATTTAACTTTAATACACTGGCCGATTATGCCAATGGTATCGACAATTCAGAGGCTTACGATACTAAATTCACCATAGCATCTTCGGTTGACTGGGAAGTTTACATTTACTCTGAAGAGAATAATATGGTGGGAACTGATGATCAATCAGGCGGCAATACACTTACACTAGATAATATTGGATATCAGGTTACCTATGATGGTACCGGAGATGCAGCAGATTTTGATATTCCTGCTTTGGCAGCTGCTTTTCCACTTACTGATGCCGAATCATTACTGGTTGGTAAAGCTGCCCTGGTTTCTAATGCCGGTGATATTCAAAGAAATGCCTTTGTTATCAACTGGAGGTGTGGAACTCAGGAAGGAGGTATGATTAATCAGTCAATTCTGGAACAAAATGTTGCTGCTGACCGTTATGCCACCAACGTTTTCCTTATTCTCTCACCGCTCTGATAAAAAATAGAATAAAACGGTTAAACTTATCAACCCTGAAAGCTGTGAAATAATCATTTATGGCTGGATAAAACATTAAATATGCACCCCGAATGAAATATTACTGGATGTTTGCATTGTTATTTATTATGGCAAGCAATTGCGATAATGTTGTTACAGCGCAAAATACACATTCACAAATAATTGTTGAAACGGGTGGTAACGTGCAATTTAATATCAATTCACTCAGGAAATATAACGATGGTCAGGAGTTAAATTTTTGGACACGCCTGGCCATCTCTTTTATAGATACAACAGATCTGGGAGTTGCCACCACAGCTACCTGGAAATTGCAAATAAAAGCCAATACCAGTGTAATGGCAGGTGATTATGGCAATGACCTTGATTTAGATTTTTTGGTAATAAACGTTGACAATGCAGGGGGTAATAATGACTTAGGTGGTTTCATTATTCCGGGAGAAACAACTTTAACAAGCGATTTTCAAACCCTAATTGAAGCAGCCCCACAGGGAGATTTTACAGATAATATTATCTTTATCTCCTACAAACTGGGAACAGGTGCAGATGCTTTGCTGGGCAACCCCTCTGATTATTATTTTGTCGACATTATTTTTGAACTCTCCAAATGGGCGGATTAAAATCAGATGAGAAAACTGCTCACATATTTGCTATTTTTTGTCGCCCTGATACACTTTTCAGATCAGTCAAGTGCACAGGATATCAATACCTTTGACCGCTCCGCTCCTTTTATTACAGCCTATTTTCTTGAAGAAAACCTTGTTATAGAGCCCGAAGCTACCTTTTTTAATGTGGTAGTAATAAAAAATATGGGTCAGGTTACCGAAGAAATCATCCCGGTAATAAATCTTCCGGTGGGTTGGTCTTTAATTATAGCTGAAACCAGAAGCTATACCCTCGAACCCGGAGATTCTATTATACTGCCTGTAAGGGCTGCCCCATCAAAAGGTGTGGAAGGAGAAATAGGTTATTCTGTTATTGCTTCTGTTAATGACAGACAAGGCCAAACCCTTGCCAATGCATACTCCTTTGTAAAAATTCCACGAAGATCAGATCTGAGAATAAGGCCCCTTACGCGGGTTTCTCTATTCGATCAGATTACCAATGAAGCAGAGTTTTCTTTTTTAATCAGCAATAAAGGAAATGTCAGCGAAATGGTTTTTATTGTACTCGAATCGTCAGACAATATCTCCATACCCAATGAAAAAGAGAATCTTTTCAGTAAAGATCTGATGATTAAAGCACGGTCTGATACCGTTATTACCATGAAAGCCCGAAAAATGGATGACAATACGATTAGAAATGGTAACTTTTTTCGTGTTGATATGAAAGCGACAACGCAAGAAACAGATTTTCAAACATCTTTTTGGTTCGATCAGCTCACTTCCAACTATAGTTTTAAGGTACCTGATTCTGAAAAGATGCTGATCTTAGAGCTTGCAATCCAAAACCTGCTTAGTACTCAAAGAAGTTACCTTGTGGGCGGTTTTAGGGGTATTTTACTCTTTCCGGAAAAGAAAAGTCTTACCTATAACTTTTACAAATACGGAACCGATCCCAACCTTATGAAATACAGCCGAATAAGGTTAGAATACAATACACCCAACTTCACTGCCGGATTGGGAGATATTTACGGGTTTCCACTGCGAAATGGTTTTGGGAAAGGAGCTTTTATTAGTATTCGTTATCCTGAGAATATTAAAACTACAGTTTTGGTGGGTGAAAACCCCTTCAGGCCCATTACAAATTTCGGAATCATTATCGACGAGACTGCTACAGATTTCAGACTTATACCCCGCTACTCGTTTACCCAAAACCGCTTTCTTAACTCACGAGCTCAAACCTTCGGCCTGGGTACAACGCTAAATATTACCAATCAACACAGAATTAGAGCCAATTTGGGTTTTAGCCTTGTTGATTACAATGATGTAAATACTGCAGAACTTGGGTATGGCCTTACGCTCGATTATTCCGGCCTTTTTAAAAAGTTTTCCATAAGAATGAGAGAGCAATTGGGTACATCAAAGTTTTACGGTAATTACGCCGGGCGCCATGAATTTACCGCCAGAATAAATTACAGAAATACAGAAACTACTTCTTTCGATTTTATGGTTACGGATAGAAACTATCAACCCGTAATTGAATCTTCTTTGGGAACAATTGCCGAAAGATTCCAGGAAACATCTGATGTTAAACTTATTATGCGGAAAATAATAGACCGCAATTTTAATATTTACGGAGGTCCGGTCTATCAAAGAAAATCTACCAATTCGTTCTTCCTTTATGATGATATAAACCCCTTTAGCTCACAATCGGCAAAACTAAATCTCGGGGTAAGAATACGTGATGGGCTCGGAACTACATTTAATCCTGCCGCAACATTTGGCTATACTTTTATTACCAATTATTCTGTACCCGACGAAAATTTGCCGTCTATTGTAATGGATAACCCAAATAAAAGGCCTTTCAGTAGCCATCTCAGTATCAACCTCAGGCGAAAATACTGGGGTTTATACCTCAACTACTTTTATGGCCCTTATTCTGTAAATCAAGAAATTACACAGTTTTATTATAATATAACAACCAACTCAATAAGGCTAATGCCCTACTTTGAGAGGTTCATTTATAAAGATCAGATAAAATTATCTTCAAAGGTTAGCTTTTTGCATGATTTCTCTTTCAAAACCACACGTCTGATCTTAAATAATCAGCTCGATTTTTATCTTAGGAATGATTATACATTAAGCATTCTAAACACCAACAGCCAGCAGATAACAACTGATATTTTAACCGAAGACAATTACACATACAGCAACAACTATTTTGAACTGCGGATAAAAAAAGAATTCAACTGGAACCAGCCCAGGGTCAAGTACTATGATCTGAAAGTAAATCTTTTTAAGGACATGAATGGCAACCTTAACAGAGATGCCAATGAACCAGGAGTAAAAGACGTAATAGTTTCTATTACCAGTATTGACCCCATTTTGTATAGCCAGTATGGTGCAGATTATGAAGTTGCCGGATCTATGGTGGCCAGCAGACTTCTGACAAATAACTTCGGAGAAATTGTTTATGAGAATCTGGCACGTGGCATTTATAAAATTGAGCTACAGAATATAGGAAGCGACCAGGCAAAATATTTTCCCGATCAAAATGAAATAATCATCAGTCATGAAGAAGATCAAACTGTTTTTGTTCCCTACCTGGAAAGAAACAAGATATTTGGTAAAGTAATACTGAACCGAAGCAGGTTGTCAACATTGGGTCGGATTGAAATATCGAATATTAAAATTACTGCAACTGACAGTAAGGGTCGCCAGGTATCTACCCTGACCGATACTGAAGGAAACTTTGAAATGTATGTGCCAAGTGTTGACAGTTATATTATTAACATCAACAATATTTTCAGAGATCATTTCACTCTGCGGCAAAACGATTTCAAAGCCAACCTTAATGGATTTAAGCAATTTGAAGTAAACTTTGTTTTCGATGAATTGCGCAGACAGATAGAATTTACCCCAAGCCAAAGTGAAATACAAACCGAGATTCGTCGGGTAGGCAGGACCAACCTTAATGGTACGGTGCGCGAAGCAACAACCTTACAGCCCATAAGAGCTACCATAGAGATTGTTGACAACAGAAACGGAAATACTATCGTACAAACATCCACTGACAGGAATTCAGGTAGATACACCACAAGTTTTGCCACAGGCGAAGACTATATGATTGTGGTTTCAGCAAATGGCTACTGGATGCATTCAGAAAGGCTGATCCTGGATCAGTTTTTAACCATCCAGGATGCAGAAAGAGACATTTTACTGCAAAGTATTACTATTGGAGCTCGCTTCCAGTTCAATAACCTTCGATTTGCTTCTGGAAGTCTGGAAGTACCCACCGAAGCACTACCTGAACTCGACAGGTTAATATCGCAGCTGAAACAAAATCCGAATGTAAAAATAAGAATTGAAGGACACTCAGATGCAGAAGAAACTCTTGATAATCCAAATATTTCAATGCAACGAGCCGAAACTATTATGCGATACATGGTAAGAAATGGATTCAGCAATATAGAATTTACTGGTCTCAAAGATTCCAGACCCCTTGCCCCGGGAGATACAGAAGATAATCGCAGAAGAAACAGAAGAATAGAAATAGTTGTTATAGAAAGATAATTCTAAGGTTTTTTTCTTTTTAGGCTCCGATGAAGAAATTTTAAGTAGATCAGGTGCAAGTCGATAAGGTGAAGCTTTATATGAATACTGCGAGCCGCAGGCAACGAAACAGATGTTATACCTAAAACCAACGATATTTTAAAGCAAGGTTTTACGAATTGTTGTTTAATAGTCCTTGTAACCAATAACTCTAAAATAAATGTAACAACTTGACAAACATATTTTTGAGTATTTTTCTGCAGAACCCCTTTAATACTCTTTGCTCCAATTATTTAAAAAAATTTAAGCTGCTTCTTTGGATCGGCCTTCTTGTTGGGCTGACAAATACTTCCTGTAAAGAAAAGGAGTTTATATTTGATCTTGATAATCTGCTGCTCACTGCCTGGGGAATTCCCCAAATTGTAGAAGCAGGAATGGAGCCCATTGATCTGGATGCACCTACTATTTTTACTGCCGACGGACTTGTAACCATTGGCGGTGCACGAAATGATTTCTGGTATACCCGCGGAGAACGTACAATTATTTTAGAACAGGCAAAAGAGCAGTGGTTCATCATAGACCTTTCTTCAGACAGGCTTTATGTAGAAAAAACCAGACATCCCGAAGGCACTTTTATGGTAAAATGCCTTTATGAACCTATCAAATAATTTTTCTGCCCCCTATCCGCAACTCATTGAATAATGATGCGTTTTGGTTATATTTGCTCTGCAGGTAATATCAAGGTGAAAAACTACAGATCAGCATTATGGAAAGAGCTAAAAAATTCGGAACCTTTGGAGGCGTTTTTACCCCTGCCATTTTAACCATCCTGGGTGTAATTATGTATCTTCGCCTTGGCTGGATTGTTGGTCAGGCCGGATTGTTTTACACCATTGTTATCATTCTTATTGCTCATATTATATCGATAACAACAGGCTTAAGTCTTTCTTCTATTGCCACAGATAAAAAAATTAAAGCAGGTGGCATATACTACATGCTTTCCCGAAGTCTGGGATTACCAATGGGAGGCGCAATCGGAGCTACTATTTTTCTTGGAACGGCACTTAGTATTTCCTTCTATCTTGTTGGTTTTGCTGAAAGCTTTCTGGCTGTAGATTCAATCAGAAACCTACTGAATCTTCAACAGGATATTGCATCCTATAAGATTATTTCTTCAGTATTTCTATTGCTTATTGTTATTATTGCCTTTATCAGCACATCGTTAACCATAAAGGTTCAATATTTTGTTCTTACCGCTATTGGTTTGTCAATTGCTTCAATAGTTGCGGGGATTCTTATTAACCCCACACATCAAATAACCGGGCCATCGTTAAGTCCGGCAACAAGTGCTCCATCTCTTCAGTTGTTGTTTGCAGTATTTTTTCCTTCGGTAACAGGTTTTACTGTGGGAGTGGCAATGTCTGGCGATCTTAAGAATCCCAAAGAATCTCTTCCGAAAGGAACTTTGTGGGCCATTTTCATTGGTCTGATTATTTACCTGGGTTTAGCAACTCTTTTTGCTTTATTTGTTAATCGTGATTTACTTTTAACAGATTCATCATTCTTACAAAAGGTGGCCTTTTTGCCTGTTTTGGTGCTGGCAGGGATATGGGGTGCTACTATCTCATCAGCCATGGGTGGTATTTTGGGTGGCCCAAGAATTTTACAGGCCCTTGCCAAAGACAGGCTTGCTCCAAAACCTCTGAGTATAGGTTTTGGTATTAATAATGAGCCTCGTATAGCCATTTTGATGACCTGGGTTCTTGCTCAGGCAGGTATTATGATGGGCGACCTTAATACCATTGCCAGGGTAGTATCCATGTTTTACATTACTGCTTATGCTTTTATAAACCTGGCGTTTTCTTTGGAAAGCTGGGCCAGTACTGATTTTCGACCATCTTTTAAGGTGCCCCGCTGGGTTGGATGGCTTGGATTTGCCGCGAGCTTTATTGTAATGCTGCAAATTGATCCCATTGCCATGGTAGTAGCTTTTGCCCTGATTTGGGCAGTATGGTACCTTATGAAACGGCGTGAGCAAAAACTAGAGCCGGGTGATGTATGGCAGAGTGTTTGGGCCAACCTTGTACGAAATTCGCTTCATATTACCAACAAAGGCCTTGAAGAAAGAAACTGGAAACCCAACATTATGCTCTTTAGTGGAAATCCAGATACTCGACCACATCTTACCGAACTGGGTAAAGCACTTATTGCCAATCATGGCCTGCTAACCCTAATGAATCTCAAGAAAAATGAATATGAAGAAAAACCAAGGCCTCGATTTCTTCAAAAAAACAGCACCGAACCCCTGCAAGCCAAAACAGGCATATTTACCCGCGAATATTTTGTTAACGATATTTTTAAGGGAATAGAAACCATCTCAGAAAATTACGGATTTGCAGGAGTTGAACCCAACACTGTTTTAATGGGATGGACAGGTAGAAATTCGGCATCTGTAAGATTTGCAAAGGTTGTAAAACATATCATTGATCTCGATCTGAACCTTCTGCTTATGGATTATGACAGTGAAAAGGGGTTTGGAAAAAGAAAGGTTATAGATATCTGGTGGCAAGATTCTGGAAACAACGGAAACCTTGCTTTGAATCTGGTTAAATTTTTATGGCTCTCAGATGGATGGAAAGAT
Organism: Sphingobacteriia bacterium; assembly: GCA_011390785.1. GTDB lineage: Bacteria > Bacteroidota > Bacteroidia > Bacteroidales > UBA7960 > SKVR01. The sequence goes on along the minus strand of JAABRR010000028.1, from coordinate 36,360 downwards.
AGCCAACTGCGATTAATGATAGAAAACCGCATAAACGATGAACGAGAGAATATTTTCAACTTCGCAAGAGAAGTACTTGATAACCTTCGAATCAATGCCGAGATAATTATTATCAATAACGAAATTGATAAAAAACCTTTTTATGATATAATCCGGATCGAATCTGTCGATTCTGATATTGTTTTTCTAGGTATTCCGGAAATGGAATCTGGTAAAGAAAATGAATTTGTTGATAAGATAATGAAACTATGTGCCGACCTGGGAACGGTGGTATTAATAAAGGCATCAACACAATTTAAAAAACTAAACATTGGAATAAAATACACCCCCGAAAACCAAACAATTAGCCCGGGGAAAAAAATCAGCCTACCGGAAATTTCCAACAATAGCATTCAATGGCCTGAAAAGCCCGAATTAAACACTTATCTGAAAGATTTTACAAACGCAACGCTCATTAAAAGTTTTGAACTTTCTGAAAAAGGCTTTGGTAAAATATTGAGTGAGTATGCCGAAGTTATTACCAATGCCGAAAACAGGGTAAATGCTACCTTTGAAATAATAACAAAAAGACTGCTTATTAGTAATGCTACATGGAATGATCTGGACAATGCATTTTATAAACTCAGTAATAACACCTTTAGTAGATATGCGCAGATACTTACCTACATTCAATCTTCGTTACTTGATGAACAAGAGAAAAAACTAAGTCTCTTCCTTAATAAATTTGAATCGGATGTGTCCGGATCTATTGATGAAGTACCAGATTTTATAGAAGTTTCTCTTAACCCCAAAGAACTACGGGCAACAAACCAGATTATACATTTTCCCTTCTCAGTAAAAGTACGATCAAGGCTCTATCCGGAAAAACCTATCCGGTTCAGAATAAAGTCAAAGAAAATCATAAGCAAGTATTATCCCCATTCATGGTTTTATCTTCGGAGAGACCTGGGAGAACAATTCAATGAGATTTCGCGTAAATACATTTCAGAACAACAAAGAGTTTTCAGGGAGTTTCGCGACAGTCTGCACATACTGGAAAACGCCCTGCAAAATAATACCATCGAGAGTACAATGATTCTGACAGAGAAGAAGAAATCAGAATCATCTTTTACCCTTCTTAAAGAGTTTCTTGCTAAGTCAAAAAAGAATCTTCTCAAAATATCAGAACAACACAGCCTGAGAATACTGGCAGAAATTGCCAACAGCTTCAATTCTGCTAATCCTAACCGGTTAAAAAAGAAATCTCATTACCCCTCTCACCCAAAAAGAACAGAAACAATTGCCTTCACAAATTTTGCTACCGATTGGAAAGAACATCAGCATTTAAATATTAATCTAAATAGCTTGGAAATCAGTCTTTCCGAAACAGAATATAAACTATGGCACTATACCCAGAAAGCACGTAAAGACTTAAATGAATTATGGTATAACAGTGATGGTACGGACATAATCCACCTTCCATCTCAATTACTCAAATTTACAGAGAACAGCCTGGCGCAACTAAAAAACGGACAACCAATAGAATTGCCCGATTTCAAAATACTGTCTGACAAATATTTACATAATAGAATTAAAGAAATTGAAGATCTGTTACAGGAAAAAGCAAATCTAACTTTAAGCAAAATGCCAGGAAAGCTTGAGTTGCTTAAACCAGGCACCGAGATGCACTGGCAACGGGGAGTTCTTACTGCCAGCAACAGGCAAATTGTAGAAGTATCACGTTTACTGCATTTTATTGTACAAAACGACCTGTTATCACCCCTGCAGAGAACCATACGAAACTTGTCACAACAAATTGGCGAAATACAAAGAGAAGTCCTGGATATTATCAGGCTAATGAAGGTAACCCTTACCGTTGATCAGGAAGAACAACAAGATATTGATCTCGATGGATTCTTTGAATCACAGCGCCTGCGCATAATTGATGTACAGGAAAGAATCTATAATCTGGTACTTGTTACCAACGATAAAATCGATAGCAATTATAACAAGGTTGCTACACAATTAAGCTTATCCACTTTTATTAAAACTGCAGAAAACATGCGGTTACTCGAAAAAAGCAAGGAGATAAGCCCTGTTAGTAACGCATTTTACAATAGAGCCAGGCAGGTAAAGGATATTGCCCGTAGAAATCTGATTAAAATATGGTATGATCGAAGCAAGAGAATTGTTTTTGCGGATCAGGCCAAAGATATGGATGCAGATGAAACCTTCCCGGTAAAGAGCTTCCATAAATTACTTGAAGCTGTTTCACCAAAAAAAATTAAGGGGTCATCAATTCCAGCGTACTATCAGTCTTTGTTTTTAAGAAAGAACAATTACTTTATGGATTTCTGGTATGGTAAACCTGCTGAGATAGATGAAGCCGGCCAAATTATTGATCGTCATAACAATGGTTTTAACGGAGCTTTAATGGTTACAGGAGAGCACAACTCTGGAAAATCCTTCTTTGTAAATTACATAATCCATAATTTTCTTCAGAAAAGAAATATCTATACCCTAACACCCCCTTTTGCGGGATCAACCAGCGAGTCGGAATTTATAAGAATTCTTCAAAAAGCACTTGAAAATACTGATAACACAAGGAAATCACTGGAGAATCTTCCGGAAAAAACTGTTATTGTTATTGAAGATCTGGAACTTTGGTGGGAAAAAGCACAAAAAGGATTGAAGGTAATTAGCCTTCTGTCTTCTCTTATTGAAAGATATGGAAACAAAATTCTTTTCATTATTACCGCAAATATACATGCATTTAATAGTATTAATAACTTTATGCCCCTGGATACATATCTTTTGGGGATTATCAATTGTAAACCATTCAATGCCGAAGAACTTAAAAATATAATCATCCAAAGGCATAAAGCAGGTAATATGCAGTTTGTTTACCACGGGAAAAAAGAATCAGAAATGCGCTCATGGGATTATGCGAGACTCTTCAATATCTATTTTAATTATACCCGCGGAAATATAGGTCAGAGCCTTCAAACATGGATAACCAATATTACAAGAGCTGAAGGCGAAACCATTTATATAAAGCAGCCTAAGAAACCAGATCTTTCTGTGATGAGTAAGTTAAACCCAGAAACCCTGATTTTTCTGGTGCAGTTTATTCTGCACAAAAGGCTAAACATCGACAAACTGGAGCGAATTATACTATTGCCACCAAAACAAATAAAAAATAGAATTAAATTGCTATTAAGAGCAGCCATCCTTGTTGAACCAGCAAGGGGCGTTTACACTCTCAATCCTGCTTTGCACGCATTTATTCGTGAAAGATTAATTGAGAAGGAACTGCTATAGTTTTACTAACCATTAGTTTCAAAAAATATAAAAAAATGGACTACTATACCCCTCCTATTTACTCATTGTCGGTGCTGTTATTTTTATTTTTTGCACTGTTAATCTTTATAGGATTCAGGCTATTTAAATATTTACTGAGATTTTTACGCCTCTCCAGAAGTAAAGTATTCCTAATTCACAAATACCTGCCGGTTTCTGAGCTTACCATTTGGGTACTTTTCCTTATCTGGGCAATCCAATTCCTTTACAATAAGGGATATCTGGTAACAATAATGCCCGCAATTATTTTTATTATTATTATTCTTTATCTTGTTTGGTTTGGACTAAAGGATATAATTGCCGGAGTTGTTTTTAAAACATCAAATCAATTACAGATCAATGACCATATAACAATAGCCGATACGAATACTGCAGGTAAAATAATTTCAATTAAGAAAACATTTCTGGAACTGGAAGATGATAACGGGCGACTTGTAATTTTGCCTTACAGCAAGATTACCGGCAATATTGTTTTTAAAAATTCTCCATCGCAGAGTCTTTTAAGTCATAGCTTCAGGATGAAAATACCCTATATTAACGATGAAACAGATATTTCTGAATTGATGGATAAAATAAAGTCTTTTATTTTATTATTGCCCTGGATTTCGCAGAAAAAAAAGCCTAAAGTAACTATTGATGAAGAATCTGATGAATTTATAGTTATTTTACTTACCATTTATACACTTGACGAGATATACTTTGCTCAAACCGAGAAACAACTTGTAGGGGAATTTGCGGGTAAAATAATCAATGCTGATTTAAGTTAGCGGGAGCATGAAAAACACTTAACAGACTGTTCATTAATTTTATTCATTAATAATTTGCCAGTTAAGTGCAGGGGTTTTTAAACAATCAATAGTATAATTCTGCTTAGTTATGTTGTTAATTTTTAATACATCACAGGTTTAAATCCCTAAAACGTTCAATAAACCCTTCATTTGCATTTTCGCAACGCGTACCTGTTTTTTCCAGGCTAAATTCCTGATAAAAATCAGGATTTAAAATTTCCTTGGAAGAATAAAGTATGGGTATAAAAATTCTACTCCCGGCAATAGGATTTTCGTCAGCATCAAATTTACCCTTGTTAGATTCAAGATTTCTTATAAACCATGAACAAACACCAAATTCAGTATATATCTTACCCCAGGTGTCTCCCGGTTTTACAACATACAAACGATCTTCAGGAATATTAACCGTTTCATTTTCAGATTCTAAAGGTGTTTCCAGGATTTCAAGGGAATCAGTAACCTGTAATGCATCTTCAGGGGTTTCCTTCCGGGGTTTTTCCTGTGTCACAACTTTTGGCTGATCTTTTAAAAAGATATCATAAAACATATAAGAAACTAATAAAACAACCAATCCGATAAATATATACTTATATGGAGGAACCCAATACTTATCCAGAATCGAAGTTGAAGAATTTTCATCTTCTTCGTCATTCTTTGGTTTGGGTGATCTTGTCTCAGGCTTTCTCTTTAAAAGGCCGGGCCGTTTTGAGGTAAAAGGTTTGAACTTTCGATCAGTATTTTCAAGATTGTAAAATGAGATCAGCTGAACAGAGATATTATTTTCTCCCCCCGCAATATTAGCCATATCCAACAACCTGTAAAGCTTTGTTTGAGCAGGCATGGGGTCGGCCAATATTTTCTGAATACTTTTTTCAGCAACAAATTCATACAATCCTTTGCTGCATAAAAGCAACATATCGTCATTTATCGGTTCCAGGGGTTCAATATTAATTTCCAGACTCACATTGCGCGCCATACCCAATAAGTAACCATCTTCGTCCTGGATTTCGCTCTTTTCGTTGCTATCAGCAGATTTTTCTCTGTTGGTTTCCCTGGTATCTTTAGCTAGAAGAAATAGTTTTTTACCATTGGAATAATAGATGGACAAATTACCCAAAACAGAATAATATAGCTTATTATCTCTTGCCAGCACACAGGCACAATGCACGTAAGAACCTTTATAGTTTTCATTTTTTCGTACATATTCGAAAATAAAGCCATTGGTATATATCAATGCATTGTAAAGGGCACTTTGCGGATTAACAACATACTCATTTTCAAGGTAGTATTTCATTCTTTGCACAGCCATTGATGAAAGGCTAACCTCATGAGCTACATTTTCATCATCCTGACAAATAATAAATACACTACCGTTAGAACAATCAAAATATTCTACCTGATCTGTATTAATTATAACCTGGTTTCCCTTTTCGGTATGATTTGCATATTCAAAATTCCTGAGCTTTCTGTTAGCCATATCTGAAATAGTATGCTGGTTGGTTTACTAAAAAATAGAATAAATCGATATTTATTGCAAAATTAACAATTAATATGCGCCAAAGGCAACACTCTGATTAATAAAAATTATTTCTGTAATGCCAGGGTGATTTGAACAAAATCTTCTACCCGCAATTCTTCAGCGCGTTTACCCGATAAGAGACCTATTTCAGATTCATCCCAGGGTACCTGTATCGATTTTAACGAATTGCGCAAAGTCTTTCGTCTTTGGTTAAAAGCAGTTTTTACAACAATAAAGAACTTTCTTTCATCGCAGGCCAATTGTTTAACAGAGTTTCGTTTAAAACGAATCACTGAAGATTTTACTTTTGGAGGAGGATCAAAAACGTGCTCATCAACCTGAAACAAATATTCTATTTCAAAGTATGCCTGGCAGAGAATACTGAGAATTCCGTTGACTTTTCCACCCGGACCTGCAATCACCCTCATAGCTACTTCCTTTTGAAACATTCCAACCATTTCGGTAACATAATCGCGGTATTCAAGAATTTTAAAAAGGATCTGGGACGATATGTTATAAGGGAAATTTCCAATTACAGCAATCTTTTCACCACCAAACATCTCCTTTAGATTAACTCTCAAAAAGTCTTGTTCTATGATTCTATCAGTATGAAAAGGGAAATGTGCTCTTAAATATTCAATTGATTCGGAATCCACATCCATTCCCCACCAGGTAAACCGTGAATCCTGCAATAGAATTTTTGATAATACTCCCGTACCCGGACCTACCTCAATAACTTTATTATATGCTCCATGCATGGTAAGTCCGCCAACAATACGATTAGCTATGACCTCATCACGCAAAAAATGTTGCCCAAGATGTTTTTTTGGTCTTACTTTATTCAAGGCCTGAAAGTTTGTTGATAAAAAAACTGTTCTTCTACTGAGGTATCTCCCCGCAATAACCGAAATCGGTTTCTTGCCGTTACAGTATTTAAACTTCCCGGAAAATCCGTCATAAGCTGCTGGTATAATTCCATAGCCTTTTCTTTATCCAGAAAAACCCGTTCATGGAGTAATGCTCTTTCAAATAATGCATCTGAAGCATGTAAACCAGTAGGATACAATTGGGTAACATCAGCAAAAACCTTATCAGCCATTTCATATTCGCCGGTACGTTTAAAGATATCAGCCTTTGCCATTAAAACATTATCTATGATTTGGTGCCGGCCAAAGGCAGCTTCTATAGAATCAATAACGGATAGTGCCCTGTTGAAATGGTTCATAAAAACATGCATCTGTGCCCTGGCAAACATATTTAAAGGAACAGAGGTTCCATCTTCATCAAGATTGTCCTGAATAAGCATTGATAAAGCCATTGCATCGTTTGCAATTAATCTTGATGTGGCCGATTTTAGCACATCTAATTGTGCCTTGGCCCATTGGAATTCACCCATGTAAAATGAAAGCCGGGCATTTTTGTATCTTGCTTCGTGAGCAATAGGATCATCACGAAACATTTTATCCACCTGAGCAAAGAGCAAATGGGCATCCCAAAGCTCACCGCGAAGAACCAGAATATCGCCCAGTTCAATTCTACATTGTGCTTTTATCCTGTTGGAGATATTAGGCATCTCAATAATTTTTATCAACAGCGATGAAGCCTCTTCCGTTTTATCTAAATAAAAAGCTTTTAATCCTGCCAGATTTCTTATTAATATAACAGTTTGGGGGGCTATTCCCAGCTGATCGATGGTTAACTCGTATTGTAACTCTACATCTTTTAAAAGCTCGTAATTAATTTCGTAACCTGTTGTAGCCTGAAGATATTTTACATCAAGATTTCCTACCAGGGCATCAAGGTAATAAGGATTCAATTCGCCCAAATTTAATATGTATTCAAAACTTTCCCGGGCAACCTGAAGTTTTTTATTGGAAAGACTAAGTTGCGCTACATCCATTACCAGCTTACCATCCTGTCCAAAACGCCTGTCGAGAACTTTTGCCTGTCGCAGGGCCATTTCAAAATCATCCAGCTGTAAGGAAAGCCATAATAACATTTCAGCATAAAGAGGCTGAGATGGATTTTTTTGTGATCCAATCAATAAGACTTTTCGTAATGCATCTGAATAAACAAATTCGGTATCTTCATTAAGGGCGTCCTGAAGAATACCCTGCACCATCTCCATGTATGATTCATCCAAAACTACCAGTTCCACATACTCCTGCATCATCAGTTCATAGTCGCCTTTTTTTTGATAAATTTCTGCCAGTTGAATATTAAACGGATATTCCGAACCCAATTGATTTCTTCCCTTTAAGTAGGTCTGTATTGCATAATCAACAAAATTGCGGAAAAGAAGAGCGTTAGCCAGATCGACAATAGCTCTGGGATTAACAGGTACATCTTTTATCATTGCTTCCAGATACCTTTTTGCCTTCCGGTTATCTTCAGCCAAAGTATAAACATAGCCCAGGTCAACTTCAAATCTTACTTTACCTGGATTTCTGCTTATTTGTTCGTTTACCGTACGCTGTGCCTTACGATATTCTTCCATTTCAAGAAGAGAGCGCAGGTAATTATTGTAAATTACCGGTGATGCGTTTTCGTCTTCAAACAGATCTTCATAAATAGCTGCTGCCCGCTCATAATCGCCTTCGGCTAATAGTTGAGCCGCCAGTTGTTCATCTGCTGATTGCTCTGTTACTTGCTGCGCAAAAGATATATTGTATAAGAATGATGATATAAGGACCAGAGTCGAAAGCAGGATTATCTTACCTATCCTACCCCCAAATAATGATGGGTAATAATTGCACATAAATAATTCAGGCATTTCGCGTTAAAAACATTACGAAGATTAATAAACATTGAAAAATCAATGTATCTATAACAAGAAACGATTGTGAAAAGGCTTTGTTTTGTTAAATCCCGGGTTTAACTAATGTTATCGAAACCGGTGTATGGTACAAGAGCTTTCGGGATTCGAATTCCTTCCTTATGCTGGTTGTTTTCCAGAAGCGCGGCAACAATTCTTGGAAGAGCCAGAGCGCTGCCATTAAGGGTATGCGCAAGGGTGATTTTGCCTTCTTTATCCTTGTACCTTAGTTTCATTCTGTTTGACTGGAATGTTTCAAAGTTGGAAATTGAACTTACTTCGAGCCATCGTTTTTGTGCTGTAGAAAATACTTCCATATCATAGGTCATTGCACTGGCAAAACTTATATCTCCTCCACAAAGTTTTAGTATTCTGAAAGGCAGTTCAAGTTTACGTAGAATACCGGTAACATATTGGCGCATTTCTTCGAGAGTTTCATAACTTTTTTCGGGGGTTGTAACCTGCACAATTTCTACTTTATCAAACTGATGCAGACGGTTTAGTCCCCTTACATCTTTTCCGTAAGAACCTGCTTCGCGCCTGAAACAAGCAGAATAAGCAGTACTTTTTATTGGCAACTGACTTTCCTGTAAAATAATATCGCGGAATAAATTAGTTATAGGAACCTCGGCGGTAGGAATAAGATACAGGTTGTCTATGGTTGCATGATACATTTGTCCGTCCTTATCAGGCAGCTGGCCAGTGGCGTAGGCAGACGCTTCGTTTACCATAAGTGGTGGCTGGTATTCGGTGTAGCCTGCCTGAATAGCTTCATCGAGGAAGAAGTTGATAAGAGCTCTTTGCAATTTAGCACCTTTGCCTTTATATACTGGGAAACCGGCACCTGTTATTTTGGTTCCGGCTTCAAAATCAATAATATCATATTTTAAAGTAAGTTCCCAATGAGGCAGGGCATTGTCAGATAAATCAGGGATGCTTCCCTGCTGCTCTGCTACTTCGTTATCTTCGGGGGTTTTTCCGGCAGGCACAGAGTCATGAGGAATGTTGGGTAATAAAACCAGCAAACTATTTTGTTCACCTTCTAAAAGTGCGAGCTTTTCCTGAAGTTCTTTAACCGTAATTTTTAAGTCAGCTGTTTTTTCTCGCAGTATGTTAGCCTGATCTTTCATCCCGGTTTTCATCATATTACCGATTTCCCTCGCCAATGATTTACTATCAGCCAGTGTATCGTCAAGTTTTTTTTGTGTAGCGCGACGGGTAACATCAACATCAAGGATTCGCTCAATGGTATTTTCGCTATCAAAATTCTTCTTTTTCAAGGCATCAATCACTATCTGCTTATTATCTCTTATAAAGCTGATTTGCAACATACTACAAAATATTTTACTATATAGGTTTAAATAAAAACTAAAGGGTCAAAGTTACATTAAATTTGTGATGGAAATAACGATTAATGTATAAACCAAAAAACCCGCGGTGGGCGGGTTAATTTCGTGTAAAGAAGTTTCTTTTATCAATCAGGCCTGATTTGCAACCGGCTCAACCGAAACAAAAGATTTTCCTTCCGCTTTCTTTTTAAATACTACGGTACCATCAATCAGAGCATACAATGTATGGTCTTTACCCATTCCAACAAATTTGCCGGGGTTGTGCCTGGTACCTCTTTGTCTTACAATAATGCTGCCGGCTTTGGCTACCTGACCGCCAAAAAGTTTCACGCCTAGTCGTTTGCTTTCCGACTCTCTACCGTTACGTGAACTACCGACTCCTTTCTTATGTGCCATATCAATTTAATATTATGGTTTAGCAAAATTATCCGATGAATTCTTCAATCTGGATTTGAGTAATTTGTTGTCTGTGACCGTTCATTTTCTGATATCCTTTTCTTCTCTTTTTCTTGAATACCATAACTTTATCAGCCTTAAGGTGTGCCAGAACTTTGGCTTTCACCCTGGCACCTTCTACAACAGGAGCGCCTACCTCAACATTGTTACCATCGGCTTTTAAAAGCACCTTATCGAACTCAAGTTCGGCACCTTCTTCAGCATCCAGACGGTGTACAAATATCTTCTGGTCTTTTTGGATTTTGAATTGCTGTCCTGCTATTTCTACAATTGCGTACATTTTTACAGCTTGTTTTAAATTATTAATGTTTATCTATATAAAACGGGGTGCAAAGATAAGAATTAAAATTTAGTTACCAATGAATTTCTCAAAAACAATATCAGCTTTTTACATCATTTTTCTTGTGCTATAAATTTGAATTCCAAGCACAATTTAATTTCAGTATTTCTTACAACGATTAAAAATTTATTTTTTGATTTTATTTTTGATTTTCATCCGATATCAGCAATATTTCATTATTTGGCTCTGTAGACACCAAATACCATATCTGAAGGATGCGATTGTAAAAATTTATCTTCTAGTTCAAATATTTTATTGAGCAAGTGGTTTGCTTCTTCAGTTTCTTTATCAAAATGGTGTGCTATATCCTTAAGTAGAAAAATGACAATATTACCTCCAATGTTCTTTTCTTCCAGTTCAACGAAATACTTTCTTAGTAATGGAAGAATTTTTTCTGATTCTATGGCTTCAGATGGATCACTAATAATCATTCGCAACCATCCCGGCCCTGTGAAGTTATTTTTTCGCATTCCTGTAATTTGCCTGATCTTAAAAGCATCCGGGATTTCATGCTTTAACAACCGGTTTATCTCTTTTACCTGCGCAATACTTAATTGGATTCTATTTTTACCAACATACTCATTAATTACGAGCAATCCTGTATTTTTTAAACCGTTCTTTACTTTTTGAAGCAATGCGTCCAGATTCTTAAAATGGTGCAATGATGAATGAAAAAGAATAACATCATATTCCTGAGTCGGGATTTGCATGGTATTAACATCGTTAACTTCAAAAACCATATTTTTCAGGCCTGCTTTGGATGCGTTTTCAGCAGCTTCAGACAAAACAACATCAGAAAAATCTATACACTTTACCTGATCAAAACAAGCATGGGCAGCAAATCTTAATTCATGACTGCAAACGCCACTTCCGAGAGATAATAGTTTGAGTTTACAGCGGCCAGCCAGATATTTTTGCACAAAATAGTCCTCATAAAATACATTCTTATCACCGGTAATCAGCTCGTTCCATCTTTGTCTTACTCTTACCAACGACCAGGCATAAGAACTAACAATATTTTTTTCGTTAAAGGTACTTTTAGCTCTTTCTTTTGCAGAGAAACTGAGTTTACTGGCAAAATACCGAAATCCACGTTGATAGATTTTTCCATAGGTTTCAATAAAATCGTCACGGGTTATAAAGCGCATTTCTTTAAATATTAATCACTTTTAGTTTTATGGTTAGTCTTTTGTTAAATATTCTATAAATCAGAAAGAATATACCTGGTTTCTCATAAAACAGGACTTTACTTTATATTTTTAGTGCAAATAGTTTTTTTATCCTGTCAGAAGGTCTGTTTGCCAAATAAACTCCTAAAAGAATAAGTGCTATCCAAAACGCAAAGGATAATAAAAAAGGTTCACCATCAATAATTCCCCACCCAATTGAAACCACAGGCATAAGATAAGTTACTCCAGACGCAAAAAGAGCAGATGTACGTTTGATCAGCCAGAAGTTTGCAATTATGGCAATGGCAGTTCCCAAAACAGATAAAATAACCACATACCCCAACCCATTCCATGCACCAGGAATATATTGTAAACGAGAAACAAAGTCGGTAAAAAAAAACAGGAATATTATGGATGGTATACCAATGAATAGAAAAGCCAGAGATGCAATAGTAACAGGATCGTAGCCAGTAAGATAGTTTTTTATAAAATTCATCTGAATAGCATAACAAATGGTGGCCAAAATTACAAACACTGCTGGTACGATGGTAAAATTAAAACTCATACCACCCGCTACAAAAAGCAATCCGGCAGCACCAAGAAAACCAGTGATAACCCCGGCAACATTAAGCCAGTGGGTTCTACGTCCAAAAAACCAAACCCCCAGTAAAAGGGTGAACAAGGGCGTTAAAGAATTAAGTATACCCGCCATCAAGCTATCCATACCAGTTTGGGCTTTAGCAAACAAAAAGGCCGGAATTGCATTTCCCATAAGCCCGGCCAAAACAAAAAGATAAAAATTGTTTTTCTTAATTTTGGAAATACGACTAATTGTGAATGGTAGCAGAGCAATAAATGAAATACTTACTCTTAAAGCACCAACCTGCAGGTTATCAAAGCTTTCCAGCCCCCTTTTTATCAAAATAAATGAGCTACCCCAAACCAGCATTAGTGCCAGCAGCACAATCCAATCAAGCAATTCAGGTCTTTTTTCCTGCTTCATTTGTAAATTTGATGATTTATTTTTTGGGCACAAAGATAAACACTTATAGAGTTGAAAATTCTAATAAAACAACGTCAAAAAACAGGAATGCAATTTTTTAGATTCCGGCATAATTTTACAAAATATTTTTCTTACCTTTGCACTCCGTTTTTAATCGGAAATAATTTTCACAATTCATTATTTTTTAATCTTTTATAAATCAAAGTCAAATGGTAAGACAATACGAGACCGTTTTCATTATGACTCCCGTTTTATCTGATGAACAGATGAAGGAAGCGGTACAGAAGTTTCAGAAGTATCTGAAAGACAAAGGAGCTGAGATTGTTTTTGAAGACTATTGGGGTTTGCGCAAATTAGCCTACCCTATTCAGAAAAAATCTACAGGTTTTTATCACCTTATCGAGTTTAAAGCTGAACCAACTCTGGTAGCACAAATGGAACTTGAAATGAAACGCGATGAGCGTATTATTCGATTCCTCACTGTTTCTCTCGACAAATTTGCTATCGCTTACAACGAGAAAAAGCGCAGAGAAAAAAATACTCCCAAGGTAGAAGAAACTAAATCCTAATCATTCAAAAATATTTTAGATATGGCAAATCAACAAAACTCTGAAATCAGATATCTTGCTCCCATAGCCGTTGATATCAAAAAGAAAAAATATTGCCGGTTCAAAAAATCCGGCATCAAATATATTGATTACAAAGATGCAAATTTCTTGTTAAAATTTGTAAATGAACAAGGCAAGATCTTACCCCGTCGTCTTACAGGTACATCTATGAAATATCAGGGTAAAGTAGCCCAGGCAATAAAAAGAGCGAGACATCTTGCATTGATGCCTTACGTAGCTGATCTTTTAAAATAAGGAGACTAAAAAATGGAAATAATACTCAAACAAGACGTACCCAACTTAGGGTTTAAAGACGATGTTTTAACCGTAAAACCAGGCTATGCGCGCAATTACCTAATACCACAGGGGCTGGCTATTCTTGCTATTTCTTCGGAAAAGAAGAAACTTGCTGAAACTCTAAAGCAAAGAGCTTTTAAAGAAGAAAAAGTGAAAAAAGAAGCCGATAAAATGGCTGAAAAGATGGTTGACATCCATGTAAAAATTGGAGCCAAAGTTGGTACATCAGGCAAAATATTTGGTTCTGTAAATGCACTGCAGATTGCCGAAGCAATAAAAAAACAATATGACATTGATATTGATCGAAAGAGAATTATGGTTGATGGCGATTCTGTTAAAGAAGTTGGAGTTTATAAAGCAAAAATAAACCTGCATAAGGAAGTTCGCTTCGATATAAAATTCGAAGTCATTGCCGAATAACCGAAAACGATTATATTTGAAACCTGCTTTCTATAATGAGAGCAGGTTTCTTTTTTTAGATCAGTTTAAAAATGATCTCAGCTGCTAAAATTAAATGGATTAAATCACTGGCCCTGAAAAAATTCAGACGGCAGGAAGGTCTGTTTTTGGTGGAAGGAGATAAAATAGTTTCTGAATTGCTCAAAAGCAACTGGAAAACCACACATGTTTTTGCCCTGGAGTCATGGCTGGAACAGGCAAAAATGAAATCAGATATTTTTTGCCAGGCAATAAGCTCAAAAGAGCTGGCAAAAATCAGCACTCTGACAACTCCCAATCAAGTATTGGCCATTGTTAAGCTACCAGAACATGACCCGGAGGGTATCTATTTCGAAAACAGATTCACCCTTTACCTGGATAATATACAAGACCCTGGAAATTTGGGAACCATTATCAGAACTGCCGATTGGTTTGGGGTAGAAAACGTTATCTGCTCCCCTGATTGTGTTGATGTATTTAACCCCAAGGTAATTCAGGCAACGATGGGTTCTTTTTTAAGGATAAGGGTTTTTTATGAATCGGGTGATTCTTTTTTTCAAAAAATAAAACCGCATATAACCATTGCCGGAGCTTTGCTGGGAGGAGAAGATCTCTTTTCAACAAAGCTTCCCACAGATGGGATACTGGTAATTGGAAACGAATCAAAAGGAATTTCTGAAGGAATACAGAAATATATTAGCCGTAAGTTAGTGATTCCGAAAAAAGGAAAACACAAAAATCTCCCTGAATCTTTAAATGCGAGCATAGCTGCTGCAATTTTTCTGGCGGAATTAACAAAGACTTAAAAGCTCAAAAGATATATAACAACTTGTATTTTGCTTTAACCCGGTGTTAAAATAAATAGATTTTAAGAAAAGATATTGGTCCGAAATATTGCCAGCCAAATAAATACTATGGCTTAAAGACAATTTCATTAAAAAATAAGCAAACAAATAAAACCAGATATTGTTAGCCTACTAATTTCAATCTTTAATTAATAAAATAATGGAAGTTTTTTTATTGGCAATTGCACTTGTTGCACTGGCAATTGGCGGAATTGCAGTTAAAATGTTTTTAATTCCCGGCGGTACATTTACGAAAACCTGCGGTAGTTCTTTTGATCCCAAAACTGGAAAAGCTATCCCCTGTTCATGCGCTTCTGATGACGGAGAAAGTTGTCATAACCAGGAAAAAGAAGCTAAAAGTTCTGATCTGATCATTAACATTACGCCACACAAGGCCTGAATCTATAAAAGTTTAATTTTACAGTTCTGCAGGTTCATAATTGCTGACCTTTTTTCTTTTATAATAATCAAAAGTATTTAAATATTTATAAATACATTAAAATAAGATACTTCATTTTCCTGAATATCTTGCAAAGAATAACCGGTAACACGATGTACAATATTACAATCCTGCTTCCACTTCACTTCTGGGAATAACCTTTAATCCACCTGTTGTATATGTACCATATTCTTCATTCCCAGTTGAGTAAATGAAAAAGGCGTCCAGATCGTTTCTTGATTCTATAAAACTACGGGCTTTATCAAAACCCATTACCATAAAAGCTGTGGCATAAGCGTCGGCGGTCATACAATCATTGGCAAATACCGAAACACTTAACAAATTATGATCTACTGGTCTTCCGGTTTTTGGATCAATAGTATGAGAAAACCGCTGTCCACCATCTTCATAATACTTTCTGTAACTGCCTGATGTAGCGACTGCCTTGTTGTCTAATTCCACTAAAAAAGCCCATTCCTGAGCAGCAAACATATCTTTTGCGGGCTCCTCCAATCCGATACGCCAAGAGGTTCCATCAGCCTTTTTACCTTTGGTAACCAAGTCACCACCAATTTCAACCATGTAGCTTTTTATTCCTTTATCGGTAAGATATTGCCCTGCGAGATCCGCTGCATAGCCTTTGGCTATGGCATTAAAATCAAGTTGTATTTCAGGAAAACCCTTTTTCAACCTGTAACCGTCTATTTCAATATTCTGGTACCCCACAAAATTCAATAAACTATCAATTTTTGACTGATTCATCTTTTCCCTGTCGGTAAAGCCAAAACCCCACGCATTTACCAAAGGAGAAACAGTAGGGTCAAAAGCACCATTGGTTTGCTCTGCAATTTCGAGACTGGCAGTTAAAACTGTCCCAAAATAATCATCCATTAAATCTGTTTCATTACGGTTTATTTTCGAAATAACCGAATTGGGTACATAATAAGAAACAGACTGATTGAAATTTTCAAATAAACTATCAATACCAGCCTGATAGCTTCTTCCATCATACGAAAAATATGAAACTGAATAATAGGTACCAAAAACCACTCCTCGAAAGGATACTTTGCGCAGTTCACTGGTTGTATCTCCACAGGAAGAGAAAATCAATAAAGAAAAAAACAAATATAAAATAGATTTATAAGAATGCATCTCAATATTTTAGTTTAAGTTAGGATTTCAGGGTATATCTTAAAATAAATAATTCTAACCAAATCATTTTTCTGATTTCTGCAGGCTTAAAGGTTCAGTATGAATAGATATATAGGTTTCTTCTCCATAGGTAGAGCGTAGCTCTTTCTCAAGATTTTCAGTAATTCTATGGGCCTGCTCAATATTAAGATCATTTTGCACACAAATATGAATATCAATTGCAATTTGGTTTCCAATTTTTCTGGTTTTGAGTTCATGAGGTTGATGCACTCCTTTTACATCTGATGCAATTTGAAGAATTTCATCTTCATGCTCTTTCGGAAGAGAAGTTTCAATGAGTTCTAACAGGGTATCACGGGTTATTTTAAATGCAATTCTGAAAATAAAAAATGAAACGATCACCGCTGCCAATGGATCAAGAATAACCCAGTTATCTCCTAAAAAAATAGCACCAGCAATTCCCAGCATAGTACCCAGAGAAGACAAAGCATCGCTTCTATGATGCCATGCATTGGCTTTTACTGCTGAGCTACCGGTTTCTTTACCCACTTTAATGGTATAGCGGTAAAGTATTTCCTTTAAAATTATAGACAATATAGCAGCATATAAAGCAGCCAATCCTGGTTTTTCAAGTAGTTGACCCTGAGAAACAGAATAAATTTTCATTAACCCGGAATAGAACAATCCTATTCCGACAAAAATAAGAATAACTCCAACAAAGGCTGTTGCCAATGTTTCTACCTTACCATGTCCATATTTATGATTATGATCGCGAGGCCTTTGCGATACATTTAAGCTACCTACAACAACAAGATCTGTAGCAAAATCACTTATGGAATGAACTCCATCAGCAATCATAGCAGAACTTTTGGCCAGAATCCCAGCCAATATTTTAATTACAGTAAGAACCAGATTAGCAATAAAACCGATCCAAATAATTTTACGGGCACGCTTATTGGCAGTTTTTTCCATTAAAAATAATTAACAGATACAAAAAAACCCTGAATGAATCAGGGCCGTAAAGTTAACCACCAAAATCATCTAAATCAATATTTTCTTCAGGCACTCCTAAATTATCCAGCATTTTTAACACTGATTCGTTCATAATAGGAGGTCCGCACAAGTAATATTCTACTTCTTCAGGTTCTTCATGTTTATTAAGATAATTATCTAACACTACCTGATGTATAAATCCTGTATATCCATCCCAGTTATCTTCCTTTAGAGGTTCAGACAAGGCTACGTTAAATTTAAAATTCGGAAATTGCTTTTCAATCTTTCTGAATTCGTCTTCATAAAATATTTCACGCTTAGACCTGGCACCATACCAGTAAGAAACTTTCCTATCGGTTTTTAAGGTTTGGAATAGGTGGAAAATGTGTGACCGTAACGGAGCCATTCCGGCTCCACCACCAATGTAAACCATTTCGCGCTGGGTTTTCTTGATAAAGAACTCTCCGTATGGTCCTGAAATGGTTACTTTATCCCCAGGCTTGCGAGAAAATATGTAAGATGAGCAAATACCAGGATTTACATTCATGAACTGATTTTTTTCTCTATCCCACGGAGGTGTGGCAATACGAATGTTAAGCTTTATAATATTTCCTTCAGCCGGGTGATTAGCCATTGAATAAGCTCTGAAAATTTGTTCTGGACTCTTCATTTTAAGATCCCACATTTTTAACTGATCCCAGTCGCCACGGAACTTGTCCTGAACTTTCATATCCTTAAAATCAATCTCGCAGGGTGGAACATCAATTTGAATGTAACCTCCCGACTGAAAATTAAGCTCTTCACCCTCGGGTAGTTTCACAACAAATTCTTTAATAAATGTTGCAACATTCTTATTGGAAATAACTTCACACTCCCATTTTTTGATACCAAATATTTCTTCAGGGATCTTAATCTTCACATCTTGTTTAACTTTCACCTGGCAGGCGAGTCTCCATTTATCCTGAATTTCTTTTCGGCTAAAGTATCCTACCTCAGTAGGAAGAATATCTCCGGCTCCGTCAAGAACCTGGCACCGGCAAACAGCACATGTACCACCACCGCCGCAGGCACTGGGTAAAAATATTCCCTGTTCTGAGAGTGTATTCAACAAAGTTCCGCCGGCATTGGCTTCAATCTCTTTTTCGCCATTGATAAAAACTTTTACCGGACCGGTAGGCACAAGCTTGTGACGGGCATAAAGCAATATACCCACCAAGAAGAGCATTATAGCCAGGAACATTACAACACTGAGGGTTATAACCCACATATTGGTACTTAATAGCAATATCATTTTGTAAAACTAATTGGTTGATAAATTATAATTCAATTCCCATAAAACTCATGAAGGCAATGCCCATAAGTCCGGTAATTATGTATGTAATGCCCAACCCTCTTAACGGTGCCGGAACATTTGAGTAGCGGATTTTTTCGCGAATGGCTGCTATACCAACTATGGCGAGAAACCAACCAACACCGCTTCCCAATCCGAATGAAACAGCTTCACCTATATTGGCATAATTTCTTTCCTGCATAAATAGTGATCCTCCTAAAATAGCACAGTTTACGGCAATAAGAGGCAAGAATATACCCAGACTACTATAGAGAGTAGGGCTGAATTTCTCTATCAGCATTTCTACAAGCTGAACCATAGCAGCAATAATAGCAATAAACATGATAAAGGTGAGAAAGCTCAGATCTACCGATACAAATTGTGGCCCGAGCCAGCCAAGAGCTCCCCTTCCTAAAATATAATTTTGAAGAAGGTAATTAACAGGAACGGTAATTCCCAAAACAAATACTACTGCCAGACCAAGGCCTACCGAAGTTTGCACATTACGTGAAACGGCAAGATAAGAGCACATTCCAAGGAAATACGCAAAAATCATGTTATCAATAAAAATGGATCTGACAAATATGTTTACATAATCTTCCATGCTGAATATTTTTTATGTATTGAACAGTAATATTATTAAGGTTAATATTTTAGCTTACATCAACGAGTTCTTTATCTCTTGACCGATGCACCCATATCATTATTCCCACGGTAATAAGGGCCATTGGGGGCAAAATCATAAGGCCATTATCCACATAGCCAAATTCGTAAAATGCATTAGGTACAATTTGATAGCCCATTAGGCTTCCTGAACCAAACAATTCTCGAACGGCAGCAACGAGTAGCAGAATACTTCCATAACCAGCAGCGTTACCAATACCATCAAGAAAGGAAGGCCACACCTTGTTATTGAGAGCAAATGCTTCCAGGCGACCCATTATGATACAGTTGGTAATGATCAACCCAACGAATACGGACAATTGCCTGCTCACGTCATATACGAAAGCTTCTAAAACCTGGTCAACGAGAATTACCAATGATGCCACAACGGTTAGCTGTACGATAATACGAATCCGGGGTGGAATTCCATGCCGCAGCAGGGAGATAATAACATTACCAAGCCCCATAACAGCAACAACAGCTATAGCAAGCACCAGTGAAGCCTTTAGCTGAACTGTTACTGCAAGTACAGAACACACACCTAAAACCTGAACGGTAATAGGATTACTCTTACCGATAGGATCGGAAAGTAATCTTTTATTTTTAGCAGAAAAAAGTTTTTCTTTAGCGATAGTTTTTTTTTCTTCACTCATATCGATTTCTGATTTTTGAAGTAAGGTTTATACACTTCCAGACCATTTCTAAGCATCGCAGTTACACCATTGGATGTTATAGTACCACCACTGATACCGTCAACAGCATGATTATCATTAGGCTGCGCCCCCCCCTTTACAACAACCACAGGTTTAAACTCTCCCGAGTTGTCGAAAATCTTTTTACCAAGAAACTGCTCCTGAAAAGGGGCATCAGCAATTTCAGCTCCCAGTCCGGGAGTTTCACTGGCATGATCAAAATTTGCACCGGCAATAGTACTTAAATCTTCGTTGAAGCTAAGATATCCCCAAATAGGCCCCCACAATCCGGTTCCTCTAAGTGGTACAATATAAAAAATGCGCCCGTCAACATCAGCAATATAAAGTGGAAGTTGTCTTTCATCAGCAGGCTTACGGTTTTCATCCTGAAGGTTAATTTCAAAAGCATCGCCATCAACCTGCTCACCACTGTTATTTAGTACCTTACTCTCCTTAACATACTGTTCATATAGATCAATAGCTTCAGTGCGATTGGCTGTGATTCCAATGGTAGAAAGGATATTTTGCATTTTTTCGATGCGCATATTTTTTTCCTGCAAGGGTTTTAGTAAAGTAGCAGCAAGTGAAAGCACCAAGGCTACAACCACAACCATTACAGATGCATACATAAAAACATATCGGTTAGTCATTTTTATTCTCTTTTAAGGTTTTTAAGCCTGGGTTTGTAATCTCACCTTTTTCATACGCGTAAGGCGTTTTCTAATGTTTGCCTGCACTACATAATGATCAATAAGAGGTGCAAATACATTCATAAATAGTATTGCAAGCATCATTCCTTCAGGATAAGCCGGATTTAAAACCCTGATAAGCACAGTTAATACACCGATGAGAAAACCATAAATGTATTTACCAGTACCTGTTTGGGAAGCAGAAACAGGATCGGTAGCCATATAAACTGCACCAAAGGCAAACCCTCCCATAATAAGATGTCTGTAAGCCGGCATAGCCATAAAATCGTTTACCGCAAAAATATTGAGTAGTAAGCCCATTGCAAAACCCCCAATGAATACTGATGTCATAATTCGTAAACTTCCAATACCTGTAGCAATTAAAACAAAAGCTCCTAAAAGAATTGCAAGGGTTGACGTTTCGCCTATGGAGCCTGGTATAAACCCAAAGAAAAGATCAAAGTCAGATGGCATGGTACCTTCTCCTGCGGCCATAATCGCTAAAGATGTGGCACCAGAGAAACCATCTATCAGCTGCTGCCCTTCCTGAAGAGTAGTATCTATCCAAATTTCTCCGGAAAGATAAGATGGGTAAGCGAAGAACAGGAATGCTCTTGCCAAAAGTGCAGGATTGAGAATATTCATTCCTGTTCCACCAAATACTTCTTTTCCGATAACAACAGCGAATGCAGTAGCAACAGCAACCATCCAGAGTGGAGTGGTAACGGGTAACACAAGGGGAATGAGCATTGCAGATACAAGAAAACCCTCATTAACTTCGTGGTTTCGGGCATTGGCAAATGCGAATTCGATACCCAGCCCCACGGCATAACTAACTACTATAATAGGGATCACTTTAATAGCACCAAATAAAACCTGATCAAGAAACTGAACTTCCAGACCAAGTGCTTTATAATGCTGAAAACCAACATTCCAAATTCCGAATAGTAATGGAGGTATCAAAGCTATGATAACATGAATCATAGTACGCTTCATATCCATTGCATCGCGAATATGGCTCCCATTGTGAGTAACATCGCCCTTAACATAAAGAAAAGTTTCAAATGCTTCAAAGGTTCGGTAAAATTTCTCAAACCGTCCTCCCTTCTCAAAATTAGGCTTTACCTTTTCTACTAAATTGATTAATGCCTTCAATTTTTTTTCTTTTTGAATGAATATATTAATTTTAAAAAGACTTTAATAAATACCTAAGAGAACTCCGTCATAATTACGTCAAGTCCCTCACGTATGGTATCCTGAATATCGATTTTTGATGGACAAACATATTCACAAAGTGCAAAATCTTCGGGAGCCACTTCATAAATACCTAATTTTTCCATCATGTCTATATCATTGATCATGATAGATTTCAGAAGTTGCATGGGCATAATATCCATTGGCAGAACTTTTTCATATAATCCGGTTACTACAAAGGGCCTCTCACCACTTCGAATATTGGTGTTATGTCTGAATTTTTTCCAGGGCATTAAAAAAGCAGGAAATGATCGGGAGATACTAAACTTATCTAAATTTGGTGCAATCCAGCCAAAAATTTCCGGGGTATTTCCTTCTGGGATTAAAGTAATCTGATTATCATAATACCTGATGCTGTCATTTAAATCAACTTTGGTCCCTGTTAGTACATTACCACTAATTATTCTCACTGTCATTCCTTCTTCGGTGCGGATATGCTTTGTAGCAATATCCGAAATTCTTGCACCACCAACAACTTTGTAATACCGTGGATTAAGAGCTTCAGAACCAGTAAGGGCAATTATTTGAGAGGCATCGTATATTCCCTTTTCAAACAACCTTCCAATCATGATCAATTGCTGAACACCCACATACCATACAACATCTCCTTTGTCAACAGGATCAATATGATGGATTTGTATACCAACATTACCGGCAGGGTGTGGACCTGTAAAACTGTGAATCTTAACCCCTTTCGCATCAACAAAACCTTTGTTTAAGGTAAGATCACTGTTTAGGCTCAAATGAACCTTACCTTCGGTAAGCCTGGTAAGGGCATTAAGCCCTGTTTGAAACTCCTTTTCCTGACCATTGATAATGAAATCCAGATCAGCAGCAAGAGGGGCGCTATCAAAGGCTGAAACAAAAATTGCCTTGGGTGGAACATCAGGTTTGGCAATAATATCAAAGGGTCGTTGCCTGATTGAAGGCCATAAGCCACTTTTCAGGATTTTTTCCTTAACCTGATCTCCGGATAATTTAAGAGGATCTGCAGCTCCAAAGTCAACGTATTCATCCACCTGATCAGCCTCAATAACAATACGCAAAATTCTGCGTTTCTCACCTCTAACCAAATCAGAGAAAGTTCCGCTAACCGGTGCAGTAAAAATAATTTTTTCATTATATTTATCGAAAAACAAAGGTGCACCTGCTTTAACTTTTTCTCCCTCTTTTACAAGCATTTTTGGAGTGAGACTATGAAAATCTGTCGGGCAAACACTATACTTTACAGAGCGGGGCGCGCTGTCAAGAATTTTTTCCGCTTCTCCTTTTAGAGGGATATTTAATCCCTTCTTAATTTTTATAGGCTTCGACATTTTAATAAGTTCTGTTTTTGAACGATTTTTAAATGGCAAATTTATTGATAATTTCGCATCTTTGAAATAAATTTATTTATATTATGCCAGAAAAAACACATTGTATCTAAATAATTAAATACTTCAGCAAACATATAAAATCTCATTTTATGAAAAACGAATTTCCATATATATTAAGTCATTTATCACAAGATAGACTGAAAACATTTTTCTTAATTCTTTTTTCTGCTTCCTATTTTCAATGCACTTCAGCTATTAATAGAAATATTTCTTCAATTACAGAAAACGAAGCAGTAGAATCTGAAACCACAGTAATTCAGCCGCCAGACAATGACTACTATGAAAAGAACTATATTCGATTTGGTGATTTCGACTATCAAAACAACATTAAAACGGTTTTGTTTAACCGTATAGGATGGGAATTTTCAACCCCTATTATAGAATTAAATACGGATGAAAAACTGGAAATACGGTTTGATGACTTAGATGGAGACTTTAAAAACTACTCTTACACGATCATCCATTGCAATGCTCTATGGCAACCTTCTGATCTTGCTGAATATGAATATATTCAAGGGTTCTACGAAGATCAGATAAGAAATTATGCGTTCTCTCGCAACACCCGAACAAGTTACACCCATTATCATTTTGTTTTCCCTAATGAGAATATGCAACCAATTTTAACAGGTAATTATTTACTGAAAGTTTTCGTTGATAATGATCCGCAAAAGGTAGTAATAACCAGAAGATTTATGGTTTTTCAACAAAATATTACAATTGATGCCAGCGTTAAACAAGCCACAAACCTTGATATAAGAACTACACACCAGGAAATTGATTTTACGGTTAATACAAGTCTCTATCCTATTTCAAATCCCTATCGCGACATAAAAGTGGTTGTAACTCAGAACGCACGATGGGACAATGCCATTATAGACCTAAAGCCCAGGCTTGTGCAAGGCAATTTGTTAATTTACGATTACGAAGATGGAAATGTTTTCAGAGGGGGAAATGAATTCAGAAACTTTGACACAAAAAGTCTTCGCTACAGAAGTATGAATGTAGAAACCATTAATTCATTGCCAAATGGTTGGGATATTGTTCTTAAACCTGATAGAAACAGAAGATTTTTACGATATACAACACAAAGTGATATCAATGGGCAATTTCTGATAAAAAATGATGACTACCCTGATGATTTTCTGGAAGGTGATTATGCCTGGGTTCATTTTACCCTGCCTCATGAAAAACCCTTTACCGATGGAAACGTTTACATTCTGGGAAAATTAACCAATTGGAATCAAAATCCCTCCAACAAAATGGAGTATAATTATCGTGATGCTCAATATGAGAAAAAATTACTTCTAAAACAAGGCTTCTATGATTATCAGTATGCCCTTTTGGCAGATGACAGTGATGAAGCAAATGAGGCAATTTTTGAAGGAAGCCACTCTGTAACAGAAAATACTTATACTGTTTATATCTATTACCGAAAACCAGGTGAAATTTTTGATAGTCTCATAGGTATTCAGCATATTAACTCAAACATTTAAAACTTACCCCCCTGACATTAAATGAATAACAGAGACCCTATCGCCATGATTTATGGTAGCATATTGATATTGATCTGTTTTTATGGAAGTTTGGTTAATTCTTACCATTAACATTTTATAGGAAAAGTTTTTTAATTCGAGCAACTCTTTTACCGTAAGCTTTTCTTTGTCTGGAATTATTTCCTTGCGATTATTAATTTCGATTTCCATAAACTCACTTTAATCTGTTGTTTTGAAAATAATAAAGAAGACTATGTTACATAAATTTGTTGGCCTCACTTTTCAAATAATCAAGTGCTTTTCTTGTAGCAGATTTCTCTATGTTCATTTCCATAATTTTAAGGCTTAGATCAGTTGATGGCCCGTCAGCAGAAAGTTTTGCTGCGGATGCGTTTATTTGCCTTATCAGCTCTTCTTTGGCACGCTTTATCATCTCCCATGCATCCACTGAAATATACAATTGCTGCGATAGATTATGATCAAATTCATCTCTTATTCCCTGGATTAGCTTCTTTTGAAACTGTGCAACGGTAAGTCCTTGCTGATGAATCCTCATTACCAGGTTACCCGGAGAAATTCTTTCAAGTAATAATACCATCCTTTCATAAGCCTGAAGTCTTAAGGGTAAAGATATTCTTTGTTTTTCTTCAACCAACTTAAGGTGCTTTTTGTCTTTTTCCTGTTTGAAAAATTCTTTCAGAATAAACCACGAAGCCAGAAAAACTACCACCGATGGTAAAATATATTGCAGGGTCATCAGAATTTCTTTCATAAAACTTTGTTTAGAATTTTGCAGATTGTATAGTTTTCCGTAATCTAATATAATTAACAACAAAGATATAATGTTAAATCAGTTAAAATATTGCCGAAGATGGAAATAATTTCTAAAAGAATTAATGATAGATTTGGGGTCTATGTTGTTAACGTTTACATTTGTGATAACAGGAACTAAAACCAATATATCATGATAATAAAGTTAATTAAGCGATTTCTTATTCCCGTAATTCTGTTTATTACGGCTCAGTTTTTTAGATTAGCACCTGAATACATAAGCATAATTCCGGTTGATTTTACATCAGGTATTGTTAAAGCCGGTGAAGTTTTATTTGTTATCAGCATAGCCTGGACAACTATTGTTTTTGTCAGAATTGGCAAATCGCAATTGCTTACTCATTATGATTTAAACGGTGTTGACAACCTGAAAAGCAGAAAGATTTATACGCAATTTAATATTCTGGAAAAAATACTTGTTTTCATTATTGTTGTAATAAGCACCGCTGTTACCTTAATGCTTTTTGATAGTGTAAGAAACATAGGTGTAAGCTTGTTTGCATCAGCTGGGGTGGCAGGACTTATTCTGGGTTTATCGGCTCAAAAAGCTATCGGAACATTGCTGGCTGGCCTTCAGATTGCCATTACACAACCTATCAGGCAAGATGATGTGGTTATCGTTGAAAATGAATGGGGCTGGATAGAAGAAATAAACCTAACATATGTGGTTGTGAGAATATGGGATAAACGCAGACTTGTAGTGCCATCTACCTATTTCCTTGAAAAGCCTTTCCAGAACTGGACACGCACATCAGCAGATATTTTGGGAACAGTATTTATTTATACCGATTATAACATACCTTTTGAACCTTTGCGCAAGGAGCTTACCCGATTACTGGAATCAAGCCCCTACTGGGATAAAAAAGTAAATGTACTACAGGTAACCGATGCAAAAGAAACTACTCTGGAAATAAGAGCACTTATGAGCGCAGCCACTAGTCCCCAGGCATGGGACCTTCGGGTTTATGTAAGAGAAAAATTAATTGAGTTTATCCAAAAAGAGTATCCTGAGTGCTTACCCAAAACAAGAATCAAGATGGTGGAAGATCAAAAATTCAAGAAATAAATAATTATTGCTGGTCAAGACGTTTTAACAATGCAAGAGCATCTTCCTGCTTTTTTATAACATGCCTGGCAGCGGTTTTCAGAACACCCACTTTAATGGTCCATGCATGTTCGGGAAGGGTATGAAACAGCAATTCATCTGACCAACCTGCCCCCATGGCAAGAATAAAGTCGTAGTCTTTGCGAGATATCCAGTGCATGGCCAGTTCTCCTTTATTAATTCCGGAATTACTCACTTCAATAACTTTATGTCCCTGAAGCACCTGAACTCCGATATTGGTAGTTATTGACAGAAGATGATCGCTAACTTCTTTGGAAAGAAAAGATGCCTGTTCAATATCTGATTTATGATAATGCCATGAAATGGAATAGTCTCTTTCTACATAGAAAGAACCAGGTAGACGATCAGTATACATTTCAACTATTGGTAAAACATCTGTTTTCCAATTGTTGGAAAGAGGCTTAAACAATTTCCATTCTGTATCAGTGGCTTCTCGTATCCATGTACCATGTTCAGCAGTTAAGTTAATGGGGGTCTTTCCCAACCATGAATCCAGATCATCTTTTCCCCGGCTGCTAACAATCACAATATCAGTTCTGCTGGTTTTATTAAGGTTAGAAAGGAGTTGAAGCAACTCCGGATCAGGCTTGGCATTTTCAGGATTACGGGCAAATGGAACAAGGGTACCATCATAATTAACAATAATAATCCGATTCTTTGATTTCTTATAATCCCCTATAAGCTCTTTGGTATGTTCTGATTTAAAAAGCTTAACTTTTGATGTGTATTTTGATGCCTGACTTATTTCAAGTAGTCCATCAACATAATCATTCGCCCAACGGGTAACATTATAGCGTTTCAGTCTTTTTTGCATAATTGTGTTCCGTCTGATTTGCTCTTCATCGGGAATAGAAAGTGCCTCTGCAATACCATTGGCTATTTCGTCAATATTATTGGGGTTTATGATAATGGTTTCGCTCAGTTCCTTAGCTGCACCGGTAAATTCGCTGAGAATTAAAACACCCCGTTTGTCAGTTAAAGATGCTACATATTCTTTGGCAACCAGATTCATCCCATCTCTTAAAGGGGTAATCAAGGAAACAGAACTCATCCTGTAGCGGGCAATCAACTCTTTATGAGATAGTGATGTATATTGGTAAATAATAGGGGTCCAGAAAACATTTCCATAATTACCATTAATTAATCCTACCAACTCATCGAGCCGCCGTTTAATTTTCTGATAAGATGTTACTCCCGTACGCGATGGCACCACAATCATGTTTAAAAATACCTTACCATGCCACTGTGGGTTATTTTTCAAAAATAATTCAAACCCTTCCAGTCGGTTGATAATACCTTTGGAATAATCAAGTCTGTCAACCGAAAGAATAACCTTAGGTTTATCACCATCAGGCTTTTCCGAACTGAAGGGCGATACATCCATAGTATTGAACTTATTATACTCAATACCCATCGGAAAACTGGCGGCTTTAACCATTCTATCGGCCAAATCAATTGTACCCATATGATTTTCCTTACCAAGAATTCTCAAAACAGACCTTAAAAAATATTGTGCATAATCATAGGTATGAAAACCAATCAAATCAGACCCCAGTAATCCTTCAAGAATACCGTTTCTGCTCTCTTTGGGAAACAAACGATACATTTCGAAAGATGGGAAAGGTATATGAAGAAAAAATCCAATTGGATTATTTACTTTTTCGCGAAGCATAGCCGGTAAGAGCATTAAATGATAATCGTGCACCCACAATATATCATCAGGCTTCATGATACGAAGTACTTCATCGCGAAAAATCTCGTTCACTTTTACATATTCAGTCCAGAATTCATTATCGAAACTGGCATAGTTGGGGAAATAATGGAAAAGAGGCCAGATTGTTTTGTTACAGAAACCCAGGTAAACCTTGTCCATTAATTTTTGCGACAAAAAAACAGGTGATGCGCTATACTCTTTCTGAACAGTTTTTCGAACATATTCCTCATCTTCCTTTTCTATGGTCATACCGGGCCATCCCATCCAAATATAGTCTGTAATTTCTCCTTTTGCTTTCCCCAAACCATCCAGATAGTCTGTAAGTCCGGAAACCAATCCACCAGCACTTTTTTCAAATTCAAATTTTCCCTTATCCTTCTTTAGCGAAACCGGTAAACGGTTAGAAACAATCAGTAATCTCATATCTTCTTAAAATTTCAATTTACTTAAATACTTTTGTCTTCAATTTATTATACCCATCTCACTTAATTTTATTTAATACAGCAACCTGTATAGCATATTACTGAATAAAACTAAGACATGGAATTTTTTATTTTCAAGAAATTTTATGGTTGCGGCACCAAACGGATAAACAAACCTGGAGATTCGGTAACCACGTAAATATATCCATCAGGTCCTTGCCTGATGGCTCTGAAACGGGCAAAATCCTGCAATAGTTTTTCAGTCTCAACAACGTTTCTTCCATCCACAACTACACGTTGTATATGTTGGCCGGCAAGAGCACCAACCAAAAGGTTACCTTGCCAATGCGGATATTTATCACTACTAACAATTTCAAGACCACAGGGGGCGATTGACGGAGTCCATTGAAGAATAGGATCGCGCATACCAGGCAGGGTAGTATCATTGGTAATGATCGTTCCGCTATAGTTAATCCCAAATGTTGCCTTTGGCCAACCATAGTTTTCAGCCTTAATAATAACATTAATCTCATCACCCCCTTTAGGCCCGTGCTCATGAGTCCACAGTTCGCCGGTTTCAGGGTGAAATGCCATACCCTGGATATTCCTGTGTCCGTACGTCCAGATAAGGGGCATCGCGTTGGGTTCATTAATAAAGGGATTATCATCAGGGGTACTGCCATCATCTTTCATCCTGATTACTTTACCGTTGTAATTCTCAAGTGTTTGCGCGTTATCCTGCCTGCCTCTATCGCCAATAGTGGTATAAAGAAACCCATCTTCATCAAACAAAATACGACTTCCAAAATGCACACCTGCAGAAGAGTAGGGTAAACCCTGGAAGATTTTTTCAAAATCAACCAAATTGTTATCGACCAAACGTCCACGACCTATGGCTGTATTTCCTCCACCTTCGCCACGCGTTGAATAAGCAATGTAGATTATTTGATTTTCTTCATAGTTGGGATGCATTTTTACATCAAGTAACCCACCCTGGCCATGTGCCCATACCTCAGGTAAACCTGAAACAGGATCATCTTCAAGTATACCCTTTGACCACACTCTGAGTCTGCCAGGTTTTTCAACAAGTAGAATCCTACCATCAGGAAGAAATTCCATACCCCAGGGGCTATCCAGACCGGAAGCCAATGTATCAACAGTAAAAGACAACTCTTCATAAGTGGTATTAGTATCTTTCTGATTAGAGTTGCATGAGCCTAAAGCCAGCAAAACAAAAAACAAAGAAGGCAATAAAATTGCCAATGCTAAAAAATATCTTTTCATAGTAATAATTTTTTCAATTTACTACAAAGATAAGGTATTAGAAATAGAAATTGTTTTTTGAAAGACTATATAATTTTAGATGACCTGCGTATGTTGATATCTACCGGTAATAACACTGAGTTTTGTTTACCCATTAATGAATTGTCTTTTATTTGCTCAAGCAACAGGTTAAACGCAGCTTCACCGATTTTCTCAACCGGCTGTTCTATAGCAGAAATGGATGGGTCAGTATAGCGGAAATACTGAAGATCATCAAACCCGATCAGGGCTGTTTCGGCAGGTATTTTTACTGAAAGTTTTTGAAGGTATTCCAAACAAATGAAGGTTAAATTATTATCAATAGCAAAAATTGCCCGTGGCATCTTATTTTGATAATAATATGACTGCAAACTGTTTTTTATAGTATCATGAATATACCTGGGTTTGGCATGAATAATCCGACTTTCGGGGATCGATAGATTATGATCGCTCAGTGAAGATCTGAAACCGGCTATCCTGTCGCGTGTTGTAGACACATGTTCGCCTTTTAATGCCACAAGTGCAATATCAGTAATTCCCTGTGTTATTAAATGACGGGCAGCCATTCTGGCTCCCCCAAAATTATCTACCGAAACACTGGGCGACTTTGAGTTTTCAAAACTTCTGTCAATTAAAACGTGAGGAATTCCTTCTTCCAAAAGGTGATCAAATGAATCGGATGTTTTTTGTGATGAAGAAATGATTATGCCATCAATTTTTCTGTCAACCAAAAGCTTAATTTGTCTTTTCTCCTTTTCTACCAGTTCGTTGGTACTGCAAATTACAACACTATAATTTTGTTGCCAGGCAAGTTCCTCTATATAACTGGCAACTTTAGAATAAAAGGTGTTGGAAATTTCAGTTACAATTAAACCAATGGTATTGGTTTTACCTGTTCTGAACCCCCGTGCCAGCACATTGGGCTGATAATTCATTTCTGTTACCTTTAAAAGTACCCTTTGCTGAGTATCCTTATTGATCCGGTGCAAATCGCCTTTACCATTTATTACAAGAGAGACAACAGTTTTAGACATGCCAAGACTTTTGGCAACATCACTAATAGAAACTTTTTTAGCCACATCAATAATCCTTAAATTTAATTAAATCAGATTTTTAATAAATAATTCGGACAAAATTAACCATATGCCTGAATAATGGACCTTAATACTTTATTTTAGAGCTGATAAATTATTAACAATATTAAAATTCATCACAGTTGGAATTAAGTTTAAAAAAACAACTAAAACGGTTTTGCAATTTATTAAAACGAACTTAACATTTAAGTAAAATATAATCCTTTACTTTGACCAATTGATTTTAAAATCTAATGCAAAAACAAAAAAAAATAAGATACAATAACCATCTTTTTAAAATATTTTCTAAAACTAAAGAATTGAATTGTAAATTCAAAACATTTGATCTTTAATTTTTTATTAAGTAATTAAACGTAATTTTAAAATATATGTTCACATGTAATTAGTTAAATTCCAATTAGTCTATCTAAAATTAGCATATTAAATAATTCATTTATTCAACAAATTGAAAAATTACCATCTCTTTGATTGAACAATGACTTTAAACAGGTTAAATGAAACTATTTCGACAAATATTAACATATGCTTATAAGGATGCAAATCAATTATAAATTTATAAAAAATCAAAAATAATCATTTTTTATTTTGCTAAATCGATTTAGTATTTTACTTTTAAAAATTCAAATTGTATTGTTCATTTTCTTATTGACATACACCCGAAACCTAAGGCAAAAAAAAACGGGTCTGCACTGGGTAATTTTACGATAATTACATCAACAAACACATCAAATTAAATCAAATTATTCATTTAATTTTTACCTGTATGACTTGAAAAACAACCAAACAAAACCCACGCATTTTTGACTGGAAACAGCAAAATCTACTCAATCAAAATCAATAAAAAATTAATTAAACTTATTAACTCATGCGAAAAGTACTATCATTATTAACAGTTGCTCTTACACTGATCAGTTTTCAGTTAAGCGCTCAGAGAACTGTTACCGGTGTTGTGACCTCGGCTGAAGACGGTAATACAATTCCTGGTGTAACAGTTTCAGTAAAAGGTACGCTCACAGGAACTACCACCAACGAAAATGGTAATTACTCCTTAACAGTTTCTGATGATGCTCAAACATTGGTATTTTCTTTTGTTGGATTAAAAACCATTGAAACAGCCATTGACGGGCGCAGCATAATTAATGTTGCCATGGAAATGGAAATGATCGGTATGGATGAATTTGTTGTGATTGGTTATGCCAGCACAAGGAAACAGGATTTATCAGTAGCCGTTTCAACAGTAAACGTTGAAGACAATTTTAAAGGCCGCCCGTCATCTTTGGGAACCCTTTTGCAGGGAGAAGTTCCTGGTGTTCGTGTAGAACAAAGTGGATCACCTACTGATGGTGGCACAATAAGCATTCGGGGTAAAGGTAACCGAAGCGGCGACGGTGTACTATACATTGTAGATGGGGTGCCCGACGCTCCTTTTAATCCTGCCGACATTGAATCGGTAACCGTATTGAAAGATGCTGCATCTGCAGCGATCTATGGTGCCTATGCCGGATCAGGTGGTGTTATTATTATAACCACAAAGCAAGCTGCTGAAGGTGCAATGAAAGTTGAAGCCAATGTTTGGAATGGCGTTCAGCAGGCATGGAGAACCCCTGAAGTGCTTACTGCAGAAGAATTCAATAAGGTTTGGGGAGATGCTTCGGCGGCTGCCAACCGGACAACTCCTGCGGTTTATGATCCACTGCGTTTCCCCTATGGAAATGTTACCCGTACCGACTGGGTGGATGCTATTTTCCGTCCTGGCTACATGCAACACTACGACATGACCATAAGCGGAGGGACAGAAGATCTTAAAGCCATTGCATCTGTTAGTTATGACGATGTGCAGGGTACCATTATCAATACCTTCAACCGCGATTTAACCACCCGCTTAAGAGTTGATATGAAATTGAACTCCTGGGCAACAATTAGTCAAAACCTGCATTATAATTATCGCAACGGACAAAGCAGCATTGGCGATGGCCATACAGGAGCCGTTTTTGCTGCCATGGCATACCCAAGATATGCCACTGTTTTTGAATACGACGATGCCGGTAATGTCCTGCCCGGCGGTACTGTTCCCAGATGGGCACTGGCAGAAGGTTTCAGCGTTGAAGCCGACTTGTTCAACCCTGTTACGCAGCTGGAAAACAGACGCCAAAATAATCCCTACAACCGCGTTTACTCTTTAACATCTTTACAGTTAAAGCCTATAGATGGGTTGGAACTCAAGAGTGATTTTGCTTACAATGTAGCCAGTTCAAGAAACGAAGCCTTTACAGCCCGCTTTACTGCTCCCGGCCGTACTGTTGATCAAAACTATCGAAGCATTTCCAATTCACTCAATACCCGGTGGAACTGGGATAACATCGCATCTTATTCCCAGATTTTCAACGACAAGCATTATGTTTCTTTGCTCGGTGGTTTTACCTTGAATTACAACATGAATCGTTGGACCAACGCACAGGCCAGAGGTTTTGACTTCGAATACGAAAACTTTACCATTTTCGAAAATGCCAATGAGTTTGGCTATGCCAAACCCGGTGAAGACATCTGGGAAGAAGCAACTGTATCAGTTTTAGGACGTGCATCTTACTCCTACGACGACCGCTACTTTATTAATGCCAGTTTACGTAGGGATGCCTCATCCAAACTCGCTCCCGGAAATAACTCTGACATTTTCCCCGCCGTATCCGGTGCATGGAAAATTACATCAGAACCATTTATGCCAAAATCTGAACAGCTTAGCTTTGCAAAACTAAGAGCCAGCTGGGGACAGGTAGGTAATATCAGATCTGTAAGACGTTTTATTTATTCTCCGCCATTGGCTGTGGGTGATTGGGGAGTATTCCTGGGTCCTGATGCCGGAAACCATGTTTTTGGGATTTACCAGAGTACCATCCCAAATACCAACCTTAAGTGGGAACGTACAGAACAAAGCAACTTTGGTTTAGACCTTGGGTTGTTCAACAACGCATTGTTTGTAACTGTTGATTACTTCCGTAAACTTACCAAAGACCTTATCGAAACCATGCCTATTCCTTCTGTGGCAGGTGTTGCATCACCTCCTGAAGTAAATATTGGTGAAGTTGAAAACTATGGCTGGGAATTCTCTGCTACCTATAATCAAAACATAGGAGATCTGAACCTCAGTTTAAGTGGTAACCTGGGTACTGTTAAAAACAATGTAATCAATATCGGAGCACGTGAATTTATTTCTCATGGTGATGGTGTAAACTCACAAAATCCGCTGCAATCTACAGTAGGCCAGGCATGGTACAGTTACTATCTTATTGAAGCTGATGGTTTATTCCAATCCCAGTCAGAAATCGATTCCTATACATGGACCAACCCTGAAACCGGCACTTCTACACCTATACAACCCAACGCACAACCCGGTGATATTAAATTCGTTGACTACAACAACGATGGTATCATAAACGATGGAGACCGCCAATATATGGGTGCATATGATTTCCCTGATTTTTCGTATGGCTTTAATCTTGGAGCCGAATGGAAAAACTTCAGCGTTAATATGTTCTGGCAGGGAGTTTCTGGTGTAAAAATTTACAATGGTGTAAAAGCCATGTCTTCTTCTGGTTTAAAAGGCTGGAATATGACCACCGACATCCTGGATTCATGGGAATACAACCCTGATTCAGGCATCCCACGTCTTTCATTCATTAGCGATCCCAATGGTAACTACTCAAGAGTATCTTCTTATTTCCTTGATAAAGGAGACTATCTCAGACTGAAAAACCTCCAGGTAGCTTATACTATTCCTGCATCCGTTACAACCCGCCTGGGAATGGACTCCGGAAGCACAGTGAGAATTTATGCCAATGGTGAAAACCTGCTTACCTTTACTGAGTACACAGCATTCGACCCCGAAGTAGGCAACAGAGGCCTCGACGGTGGCAGATTCCCTGTTTCAAGAATGTATAGTATTGGTGTTAATGTATCATTCTAAAACTTTAAAATCATGAAAAAGAAAAATTTAATCCTAACAATATTAGTTTCGCTGTTTGTGGTGGTATCCTGCGAAGACTTCCTCGAATTTGAACCCTACGGACAGCCCAGCGACCTGGGCAACCTTACCAACGAACAGGCCATGCAAACTGCCTATGCTCTTTATGAATGGCAATACAGAGAAGGGTTAACAGGACGTGGTTTCTTCTGGTACGAAAATGCCAGCGACGACATGATTACCGGTCGCTCACAAGCCGAAGCTGCCAACATCGCCAACTTTTTGGATGATGGTTCAGCAACCCGTGATGTAAGAGACAACTGGCCCTGGATGTATCGTACCATTAATTTTGCCAATGGTATTATCAGGCAGGTGCCTGCATCTGAAAACCTTGCTCCTGCTATCAAAGACAAAGTACTTGGAAACGCCTACTTCTGGCGCGGATTTGCTTATCTGTGGCTGGCTCCATGGTATGGCGACAATGGCCCTAATGGTGGTATTCCGATCGTTACCGAAGATACTCCCGTTGAAGACATCGATGTTCCACGTCCTGAATCCGTTTTGGACAATTACGATATGATAATTGCAGACATGGAAGAAGCAGGAAACTATCTGCCGTATTTTGATGAACTACCCACCAACGAATGGGGTCTGGTGCACAAAACTGCTGCATGGGCATTTGCTGCCAGGGCTGCCCTTTACGCTGCCCAGTATGATGCTTCCTACTACGATAAGGTAATTGATTATGCTGACAGGGTAATCAACTCAGGTAAGCATGCACTGGTTCCCAACTATGCCGATGTATTTGAAATTGAAAACAATTTCAGTTCAGAATACCTCTACAGTGTTACCAGCAATGAAAATGA
>JAABRR010000027.1 GCA_011390785.1 Sphingobacteriia bacterium | reverse complement strand
AGCTGTTTGTAAGTAGGACACATCTCCACTATGCGGTCTGTAGTGGCAAAAAAGATGTTGTCCTCATTCTGAAACTCGACAAAATTCAGAGCAGGATCATCGGCATACCTTAGCCCGGTGTAGGGGTTAACATGGTTCAGCTTATTTACGATCAGGTCGATATGCAGATCCTGAATATCTTCGGCAAAATTTACCAGGCCAATGGTAGAGTAGCTCAGATGTGAGTTCATATCGGCGGCGGCAATTTCATCGTAAGCCAGCAGCCGGTCTTTATCGCCAGGGCGCACTTTGTGCCCATAAATAGGCGACCAGCCATAATAGATACCCGCTTCGCGCAATTTATACTGGAAATAATCGAAACGCTCCATTTTATCGGGAGCAATTTCGTAGGATGTAGGACCTGTGAGGCCGTGCTGGGTATATTTATGAAAACGCACCGAATTAATACCGTATTTGGCCAGGAAAGGGATCCAGCGGTCCACTTCTTCCTTACTTACATATGGCTTTGAAGAGCAAATATTAACCCCCCAGAATTTGATCGGTCTGCCATCTTCAAAGACAAACTTCTCATCATCCATCATAACATAGCCATGCTTGCCGGCAGGTGCATCCAACCATTTACTCATATTGATCCGGTTATCCTTATCAGGCACATTGGGGTAAAAAGGAAACCAGTTATGAGTTTGAGCAAAAGATTCTGCGTGAAGAGAAAAAATCAGGGCTAAAACAAGCCAACCATAACGAAAAAGCATCATAATAGATTGATATATTGATGTTGATATTACAATATTAAAATGAAAGAATAATGAAAGGCCATAAAGCTACATAAAGCTAAAAGTTACTATCAAACGTTTTCTTCTTTTTGCAAATCAGTTCATAACAAAATTCACTTCCTGGCTTTGTTTATAACCTATACGAATAGCAACAGCAGAAATAGTATCTCCCGGATTTACAGCAACCGGCTCATAGTAAAGGAGCCAACGTTTGTGGGGTTCATGGGTATTCTTATTGATCATGTAAGCGATGGAAGCACCTACAGTTACGGAAGTGAGCGTTAGTTTTTTGTTTGACTCCTTTATCTGTGGTAACGTTGTTTCAGGTTGAATGCCGCCAGGCCACATGCTCCAAACCAGCTCCTTTTCTGTCATCAGGCCTTTATCGTCAATCTCTGTCATCCAATTTCCCAGCGCTACCCGCAAACGTACCACATCATCGGCAAAACGGGGGTCGTCAATCACATTATTTAGTTCGTGGGGATCGTTTGCCAGATCATAAAACTCTTCGGGCTGCTTGGATGTCCGAAACCAATACATCTGATCTTCATTGAGTTGCCCGGCATCTCTTAAGCGAAGCATTTCCAACATCATGGCTATGTTATATCGAAATTCTACATCCTGGTAAGCACCCACTTCGGGACGAAAATTACGTACGAGGCGATAGTTATGATCACGAACCGAACGTCGGATATCATATTCGCCATCTACCCTGTCGCGGGCAGCAAAGATATATTCACGGGGATTCCTGGTTTTATATTCACCCCAGAAAGATTGCCCCTGCATATAATCTGGAGGTTCAATTCCGGCAAGTGATAACATGGTGGGCGGAATGTCAACAAAACTTACAAGTTCATCTGTTACTGTTCCAGCCAGTTTATTACCGGGGAACCGGATAATAAAAGGTACATGCAGACCTGAATCGTAGATTTCACGTTTTTGACGGGGTAATGGCCCACCATGATCAGAGTAAAAAACAATGATGGTTTTGTCGTACAATCCATCGTCCTTAAGCTGCTGGATAATCTCACCTACTTCACGATCCATAATGGTGTTATTGCTGTGAAC
Source organism: Sphingobacteriia bacterium (assembly GCA_011390785.1). GTDB lineage: Bacteria > Bacteroidota > Bacteroidia > Bacteroidales > UBA7960 > SKVR01. Next base: position 60,672 of record JAABRR010000027.1, on the reverse strand, counting down.
CCTGGCTAAATCTCTACGAACAATTTCATTGTCAGGATAATAAGGTGGCAATATCACATCTTCAGGACGAATCACAACGGGGTCGTTGGCTCTATCCCAGATTTGAGATTCGTGCGATGTCATGATATTAAAAATGGAAAAGAACGGCATTCCTTCAGGACGGTTACGCCAGTGGGCCTTATTGCTGTTTTCGTCCCAGGCGGTAATGGGTGACTTAAACTGGTAGTCGGTTTTGGAATTGTTGGTGGTATAATATCCTGATGCCCGTAAATATTCAGTATAACATTTCACTTCAGATGGTGGGGTGGCTTCGTAAGGAGGAATGCCATCGGGCAGGGTATTGCGGTTGGTGCGCATATTATTGGCACCAATGGAAGTAGGATACATTCCTGTGATAAGCGCCGCACGGGCCGGTGCGCATACACCCATGGGTGCATATACATTGGTAAACATAACCCCATCTTTAGCCAACTGGTCCAGCACAGGTGTTTTGGCTACCGGATCACCATAGCAGCCAAGCATTGGACTGATATCTTCCACGGTGATTAATAGAATATTGGGGCGATCTATGGGTTGTTGTTCTGTATCACAACCTCCCAGGAAAGCACCCAGTGCAAGTATTCCGGTAATGTTGTTTGTTTTGTTCATGATTGTTTGTTTTTTTGAATCGTTGATAGGTTAATTCCTTTTATGGTTAAGACTTCCAACTATCTAACACACCTTACCGAAAACCCATTCTCTTTCACAAAGTGATTTCCCAGGTAAAGTGTTTTGTATTTAGGGGGTGCCTGGTACCAGAAATTATCGAGTTGGGCAAACCATGCATAATTGTCATCTTCAGAAGTTGAACTCCAGAATACAGCCCATTTATCCATACGTCCAAAGTTGTTTTCATATCCAACACCACCAGGAATGGCAGTAAACCCGCTACTGTTGTTGCCATCCCACGATGGTGTGTGGTCTTTGGAAACTTTCATCCTTTGTCCGGCATCTTCAATACCCAATTCCGAAACAAGAATTTGCCAATCGTCTTTGGATGGCAGCCGCCACCCATCAGGGCAGATACCCTGCTCATTCTGGCCCCATTGTGTGGCTTCGTGCCAGGTGTACAGGCCGCCATAGGCACCACAATTGGCCGCATCATTTGAGTAACAGGTTTTCTCAATTACCTGGTTGTCTTTCTGTTCAAAATCAGAAACGATAATACCTACATTGAGATTTTCCTTCATCCAACACTGCTCACCAATAAGAACGGTGGAATAGGTTTCACCATCGCGCGCGTCGATAATGGAATCTCCACATTGAAAAAACTCAGTAGGATTTTGCGAATATACATTTATGCTTAAAGCGATTATAACAAAGACTGGCACTATGGTTTTTTGTATCATGACAAATTGCGTTATCGATTGCGCAACGAAAATACTACTTTAATTGGTTTTAAGAAAAATTAATTCGCCAGAGAGGTAGTACATCCAATACGACTTTCGGAAATTCTTTGAAAATATGATTGAAATAGATCGATATAGCCATCTAAAGATAAGCATTAATACTTTCGAAGTAATATGAATCTGAAAACTACGCATCTATTATTATCGGTAAAATAAATATCTTAAATTACTGATATTTATAAATTTACACAGGTCTAAAAATAATATTCCCTTTTTAAGAGTGGCCTCAAAAATTAATTATTACCTTTGAAACGCTATTAAATTAATTCTGATACATAGCAATTAAAAATACTATTTAAAACAAAAGGGAGCAAGGAAGAAATTCCAGGTTTCGCTCCAAATTTAAAGCCGGGAACTATGAAAAAAAAGTTAATTCTGATTGGGATTTTTTCCCTTTTGGGTAATGGCATAATTGCCAATGGTGTATTGTTTAGCAAAACCGAACTGGGAGCCTATCTAACCTTGCAGGAAACCAGCATTAACGTTACTATTGAAGGCCAGGTAGCCAATACTGTGGCAACAGGTGCTTTTGTTAACACCCTTGCAGATTCAATGGTTGTTACTTTTGCCTTTCCACTTCCTGATGGAGCCAGTGCTACAGGCCTAAGATATAAAACAGACGGATTATGGTATGAAGCGTCCTTTTCTCCACTCCCCCAGGATACAACTATTATTTCTGATCCTGGCCAGGATGATGCTGTCCTGAGGCAATATCTTGGAGAAAACCCATTGTTCTACAACATTGAACAGGCTTTCTCTATCGATTCAACAATGGTAATAGAGCTTTCTTATGTTGAATTGCTTCCCTACAAGTTCGGAAGCGTTACTTACAGGTTTCCGAATAACTACAGTGAAATTCAGCAAACACATATTTATAACCAGGAACTCAACCTTTTACTAAATTCCGACCGAACCATCGAAAACATTAATTTTTTAAGCCATGATGCAGATTCATTGACCAGTACTGGGAATACAGCCTTCTTAGCCTATAATGCTTCCGAAGTATTAGCCAATAAGGATATGGTGGTACAATATCAGTTAAGTTTGGATGAATTGGGTTTATTTTCCCTATCCACATTTATGCCCGATAGTTTGGTTATTGATGATTACGGACGAGGGTTCTTTACATTTATCGCAGAACCTGATCCATCAGAAAATTCGGAAGTCATTGAAAAAGTTTTTACCCTTATCATAGACCGTTCAGGAAGCATGGACGGTAATAAGATGATACAGGCGCGCGATGCAGCAAAATTCATTGTAGAAAACCTTAATGAAGGAGACAAATTTAACATCATTTCTTTTGCATCCAATGTTACCAGCTTCAGCATCAATCATATGGAATATAATATTGAAAACGCCGAGGCCGCCATAAATTACATTCAATCTCTGGATGCCAATGGCATGACCAATATTTCAGGGGCATTTGATACAGCCGTTCCGCAATTTCAGGCTGCCAACAACCAAACGGCCAATATAATTATCTTCTTTACTGATGGAGATCAAACCGCAGGAATATTGGATACCGATCAGCTGATCAATCACATCAATAACCTTATAATACAAAGTGAAAAGCAAATTGCCTTATTTACTTTTGGCATTGGCTACAATGTAAACGAAAGACTCCTCGCCGATATAGCCACCAGCAATAGCGGATTATTTGAGTTTCTGGCAGACGATGACCTGGAAAATGTAATCACCGATTTTTATCTGATGATTCAAAATCCTGTTTTGATTAACACTGTGATTACCTATTCTCCCGATTTAATGACCGAGACCTACCCAAAGGTTTTGCCAAATCTATACAAGGGCAAGCAACTTATGGTTGTTGGCAGGTACAGCCAACCTGATGAAGTAATTACCCAACTTTCAGGAAACTCATATAACAACAATGTGGAATATGACTATGGAATTCAACTGGCAGATACATTTAACAACAATATGCAATTTCTAACGAAGCTCTGGGCCAGGGGAAAAATTGATTTCCTGACAGAACAATATTACCTGAATATGAATAACATTGCCCTTGCAGATAGCCTAAAGGAAGAAGTTATTGATTTGAGTCTTGCCTATGGTGTAATGAGCATATTTACCAGCTTCCAGGGAAGCAGCCCTATTGATGATGACCCAGGCGGTATTGCCACAAATATGGAGTATGATAAAAACTTTCCTGGCGAAAATACTCCGGTTGAACTACAAAACAGTTATATTGCAGTGGAAGCTGTTTATCCCAATCCTGCCATAAGTCATTTCATACTTAAACTGGAAACAAAAGCGATTGCAAACGGGATACTGTTCCTTGAACTGGTTGATTCCCGCGGACTAAGCATGCATGCAAGACAAGAGCAAATAAAAGCAAGCACGGACTACCAGTTTTTATTTGATTTAAACGAGCTCAACCTGAAAAATGGTTTATATCTGCTCATGATTCGTTTCGAGGATACTACCATTACCTGCAGGATAATTGTCAGATAGGGTTGAGTCTGCTGAAGAACTCTAAATTTATTGTCTTCCGATTATTTGACCTTCAACTACCTGCACCAACGATTAAAAAGAGATAAATTTTTTCTCTTTCATTTTAGCACGTTTATTTTTTATAACCCTGCAATACATAAATGATTCTTTATGATTTGCAGGGTTTATTCTTTATAGATTCTTTCATTCTCTCCGTATTTTCATGCTTTATTAATTGGATTGTGGTAATGAATTTTAAATAATGATTACAACTAAAGTATTCCGCATAGGTATTTTTACCTATAAGTAAGCAGGTTTTTTTATTGGAATTTCGGTTAATTAATAGGTAGAAAACACCTGGAAAAACGGGTAAATAGTGAATAAGTATTGTAAATACCTTTGTATAAGTAATAAGAAATAAGTGATTATTGTAGTTTAAACCTACTTCGAACATAATAAAAAAGTGTTTTATGCTTATAAAAAGCGTTAGGATAAATAGGATGAAAACCATGAATCTTTTAAGAACTATATCTTTTTTTGCATCCGGGTATATGTCCGGTGGAAAATTAGCAAAGAAATTTTCAACTCTTTTATTCCTTATTTTTGTTACCGGAGAACTTGCCAAGGGAATAGGTCAGCCCGCAGGAATTGGTAATACTGAGCAAAATGTAGTTTGGCTCAGAGCGGATCAGGGTACATCCTCAACAACAGATCTTCTACCTGTAAACGAGTGGCAGGATATTAGTGGTAATAGTTTACATGCCCAACAGACAGAAGGTTCTTTACAACCCCTTTTTATCGCCAATGCTATAAATGGCATGCCGGCAATTTGGTTTGACGGTTCAGATGACTTCCTTTCTATTGCTGATGTCGATGCCCTTGATAATACCCATGGAGTAACTCTTTTTGCTGTTACCAGGCCCGAAAATCCTGATGGACAACCTCGTGGTATCATCTCCAAACGAACCAGTTCAGGTAACGAAGAAGCATATTATTTATTTGTTTATGATAATAATCGTATCTATTTTAATGCAGAAGGTAACCGCATAAACAGCAGCAACAATTTGGTAACCGATCAGCCCCAGGTCTTTTCAACTGTTTTCGATGGTAGCCTTTCCAACCCCCGGTCCCGGATTTTTCATAACGGTGTTCAAAGTGGCAGTGGCAATGGCCCAACATCCATTGGAAACTACACATCTGATCTGCATATCGGCATTCTAAATCCTGATTATGGCCGTGGATTCAGAGGTGATATTGCAGAAATTATTGTTTACCGTTCGTCTCTTAATGCTGCTCAACGCTCTATTATAGAAGCTTATTTAGGTAACAGGTATAATATCAGCCTGGGTAATGCCAATTTTTCTTCCACAACACATAAATATGATTTTACAGGTATTGGACATTCAAATGGAGCCCTTCATAGTCAATCCCAGAGAATGGGAAGCGGAATTTGGATCGAAGAAGCCAACAATAGTCTTGACGAAACGGATGAATTTGTTTTTGTAGCACATGACAATACTGTTCATGGATTTACTGATTCGCAGTTGCCTGAAATAACAGATGTAACATTAGATAAACGTTGGAGCCGTGAGTATTATATTGAAAGAGTGCAAGGGGGTATAAAAGATGATGGAATCACCGATGTGAAAATAGGATTTGATTTTGACGAATCTGGTTTGACTGCCGATGATACCCGCTTATATTTATTGCTTTACAGAGCTTCAGAATTGGATGATTATTCCTATGTGCCCGGTGCTTTTTCAATGGTTGATGAAAATACCGTGGTTTTTGATGTTGCCAACGATCTTTTCCAAAGTGGTTATTACACCATAGTACGCACCGACCTGGAAACACTCTCCTATTATAGTTTAAACGATGGTAACTGGAATGATCTCAATAACTGGAGCCTGAACCCAAGTATTTATGTTGCGGCATCGAAGTTGCCGGGTGCTTTTGACAGAGTCGTGATTCAGGAGAACAAGACTATTACTGTTACGAGTAACAATCTAAACGTTGGTACTCTTGAAGTAAACGATGGAAGGCTTGATTTTGGTACTACATCAGGCCATGTTTTTTCTACAATCAAGGGTTTGTCTTCGGGCATTATTCGTTTGGCAGCCGATAATTTTCCGGAAGGGGATGTTTCGGGGTTTTCTCATCCTGACAATGGCGGTACTGTAGAATATTATGGCTCAGGCACAGAGCTCAATACCCAGCGAATCTTTCGTAACATGAGGGTTAATCTTCAAACATCAGGCTCCCAGATATTTCTATTATCATCTTATACCCTTCATGGAAACCTGGAAATTGAAACAGGAGCCCTGGTTATGGGTAACGAATCCATTTCAGCAGACCAGGAACTTACCATTAAAGGAAATCTTTTGGTTAAATCAAACGGGAGAATCCAAACAGGTACTGCCAATGCGCGCCATCAGATCAATCTATACGGAGATCTTGAAAACAAAGGAAATATTGAATTTACCAATAGATTTGCTGCCAATTACAACAATGAAGCAACAGACGGTATCACTGACATTAATTTTCTTAGCCCCATTAAAGATCAGAAGGTTACTCTTAATGGACCTGCAAAATTTTACCGGCTGGTAATTGATAAGGCTACAACCACGTACAGTGTAAAAATCTCTGCCGAAGAGCCAGGGTTTTTCGAACTACTGGGATTTGCCACCCAGGGTCACGGATCAGAATCTCAACTTAGTTCCAACACCAATGCATTGGGGTTAATATCAGGAACCCTAAGAATTGGTCAAAATATTACTATTGAACAACTAAATGGTAGTGGAAACTACAACATATCCAAAAATGCTGTTTTGTGGGTTGATGGTGGTACAGTTACCAAACCATCCGGAACTGCTATTGTTGTTTACGGAAAGGTAAAAATATCTTCCGGAGTGCTTAATGCCGATATAAACAGCGGAATAACCACACGTGAAAACGGTACTTTTGAATCAAGTGGCGGAACTGCCAATCTCAGGCAGTTTCGCACATCTGTTTATGGTGAACAGCATCAGGGTGGATATATTCAGTCCGGAGGTGTTGTCAATTTGGTGGCTGGTAATATTCAAGACTCCTATTACCGCTTTAATCTTACATACCCCGGAAACGTATTTCACATGACTGGTGGGGTTCTTTACATCCAGCAATCTGGTAACAAAGGAGGAATTTTTATTAATTCCGACCCTGAAAATCAAAATATTACAGGGGGTACGGTTATCTGTCAGATCAGCAACAACAGTGATTTTATAATTACTTCCAGGGCTCCTTTCTGGAATCTGGATTTTCGCAAGCAGGTTGCCAATTCCAATTCATTTATCCTCGACGAAGGGGTTGATGTAGGTGGAACCAATGAATATCTGGCGGGCCAACCACTGCGTGTGCTGCGCAATCTTACTATCAGAGGTACTGAAAGTGGCTACCAGGGAGTTGATTTTTATGCTGTTACAGATGCAGCAAATGTCAATGATGTTTTTATAGGTGGCTCTTTTCGTATCGAGTCGGGTTCACAATACTGGATTGCTGCTGATGGCGACAGAACCAAGGATTATAATGGAATGGCACGTTTACCCACTATAATGAACACGACCTGGTTTAATCAAACCGCTGCTACACCATCAGTAAGTGAGCTATATTGGGGCAACCCCGGCGATATTTTTGATTACGGATCAGGCAATAGCGATAATGCCAATATGGCTGAACTCGGACATGTGGTAATAAACCGAAATAGTGGCTATGAGTTACGTTTGGTTTCTCCCGGTCCAGGAAGCGGTATGAGATCAAATGCTGCACTAACTGTTGATGTTAACGGAGACCTGGTGGTAGAGTCAGGAACACTTGACCAGGGACGTTTAACCATAAGAACCTGGGGTAGCATAACCAATAATGACCGTTTGGGCACCTGGTTTGCAGCAGGCCCTTATCCTACTGACAATGGTACTCCCAATACGGCTCAGATCCGTTTCAGGGAATCAGAAGACAGAGCCCCTGTTATCAACTCAAATAGCGATGCCATTTTTGGGAATATCCGTTTCAATGTAAATATAAATGCTCCTTTTGTTCTTGCAAATGATATGTATTTTGAACGGATGGAATTTATGCGTGGGATCATTTACCTTGGAAAGTATAACCTTAAAGTGGATGATTTGTGGAACCTTAACAATGAAAACAACAACCATACAAACTTCTTTATTGATGGGGCACAGAACAGTTCCTATTTGAGGGTAGCCAATACCGGAAGGGCTGCAAATCAACAAATCATGATCATTACCGATGGTACTGCCAGTGCCGCTGGTTTAAGCCTGAAAGTAAACAGAAATACTTCCGACAACCTTGGTAATGATGTTCGACATAATATTTCGGTAATCACTTTCCCAATAGGTTTTTCTACCGATGATTTCTCAACCGAACTTACCAATACATATTATCGTCCGGCGCAGATAAAAGTAAAAGACTTTTCAGATGATGGTTATTTGACAATTCGCCCTGTTAGCGGCGTTTTACAAACTACCGATCATACCGGAGGTGAAATATTACAACATTACTGGCGGGTTACACAAAGTGACTTTACCGATCTTCCTGCACTTGCTTATCGCTTTTACTATAGAAACCAAAGCGTTGCCAATGTTGCTGATTTACCTGCAGGAGCAGCCAATCAGGCAAGCTATGTACCTGGTAAGGTTATGGATCAGGGTACCTACCAGCGATCATTTGAATCAGATGATCCGGCGGAAATGGATGTAAATGGGGTATTTCCCAATGCCACTGATCCGAATACACAGGTAATTGTTTTTAATGGCGATAACGTGGGTGATGCAGATGATGACCTCTTTGGTTTCAGCACCGATGCCCCGGGAATTCCTGCTGAAGACAGCCGGTTTACAACAGGTCAACACCAGCGATTTATTGGAGCACCTACCGTTTATTATACACGACTTGCTTCTGGAAGTAGTTGGTATAACCGCTATTGGGATGATGGAAATAACTGGTCACTGGTTCCACATGATGGGGCTGATAATAACAGTGCCCGGCCCGCTGCCAATGCATGGCCTGGTATGGGTGATATCGCTGTGATTGGATATGGAGGACCCGATGCATGGTTATATGACAAGCACTCAATTAATATTAGAAACGGACGAACTGTAAATGTTGCCGAAATCAGATTTGACAACCCTCGTAGCAATTCAAACAGGCTGGTATTGGTGAGAAATTCAAGCCTCACCTTCGGACAGATGACCGGTACCGGTGGCACATTTATGCAAAAATACTATGTTGGAGATGTACAGTCCATTTCGGGTGATTTTGGTGATTTTTATAATAAAAATACTTTCACTTATTCGTATTACCTGGATAATAACGGAACCTATAATATAACACCTCCAACCCACACCTTCCCAAATCTTAGGGTAGAAGGAGGAAATAATTCTAGAATCGCAATATTTCAGAAAAATATTGTTGTGAATAATATTTTTACGGTAGATGGAAATACTACCTTACGCACCAACAATGGTCCTGCCGGAGATATTGAAGTGAAAGGTGAACTCAGAATAGGTGGATACCTGGGGGGAAATTTCGAATTCAACAACGGTGCGGCAAGGAATGTAACTGTTGGTAGCCTTCGCCTAAGGACTGGTAGTACTACAGGCAATTCAAATATTACTGTATTAAACAATGTTCCTAATGGAATTGAACATAATCTTACAGTAAATGGTGATATTATCCAGGATAACACAGGAAATACAACTCTCTTCTCGGGTAATGGAGTAAACAATAACAACGTTATTTTGAACTTATCGGGTGAAGGACAGCACAGTTACACCCGCAGTGCAGGTAATACTCCTGTTTTTTACCGAATAGTAATGAACAAGGGAAACACCCGAGATAACAGTTTCACTTTTCAAAATGACTTTGAACTGAACGGTAGGGTAAATAACCCGCTTAAGCCGCTTGCACTGGAGCTAATCAACGGGTCCCTTATTATAGGCGATCCTGACATTGACCTTGTATTATCGGATTCGGGCGGGAATTTTGTAATTCCTTCCAGGGCCGCTTTGGTAATGCAAACAGGAACAGCTTCTTTGACAGGTGCCGATACCGGTATTCTTCTGGATGGTTTGCTTCGTCTTGAGGGTGATGCAAACGTTTCACTGGATGGAGGTTCAGGATTGAATAATTTTATCGAATATTCAGCATCTAACCAGGCAGCCATTCAAATTATGGGTGGACTGCTCACCGTGGGCTCACAGATCCGAAGAAGTACCACAACTACCGAAGGTATTCTCAAATACACCCAAACCAGCGGACAGGTTATTGTTGGTAAAAATAGCGCTCCTACCGGAAATCGGGGTGTTTTTGAAGTTATAAATAACGGAAGTTTGTTTCATATGACCGGCGGATCGCTTACTATTGTAAGAGCACAAAACAGTGCTACTGAAGCTACTTTGCTTTTAGAACCTGCCAACTCAAATGTAGGTAACTCGTCAATTATTATGGGAAATGAAGAATCGCCTGAAGGACAAATCCTTACACTTAAATCGAGTGTCGATCTGGGAAACCTTACCGTTTCAGGCAATAATACCAAAGCGCTTTTAAAAGATCGCTCACTGGTTGTAAAAGGCGATATAACCATTCAGCCTGATTGTAGTTTTGATGGGGCTGGTAGTTTTAATCTTACTGTAAACCGTCATTTCGAAAATTCAGGCATTGACGAAATCAATGTAGATACCCTGTTTCTCAGGGGTTCATCAGCATTTCCAGCGGCGGCCACCCAACATATTTCAGGAAATATTAATGTAAAGAATCTTACCGTGGCCCCTGCAACGGCTGCTATTTTACAAAATGCCAGTATACTGACCGTAACGGGTAATTTAAACATTTCCAACGGCCAACTAGAAGATGGAGGAAACCTGATAACTGTTATGGGAGATATTATTAACGAAAGTACCCATGTTAGCACTAATTCTCTGGCAGGGGGTATAAGACTGGCAGGTAGTGCTGTACAAAGATTGTATGGACAAGGACAATATGGTCGGTTAGATATAGACAACCCGTTTGGTGTGATTCTGCATAATGATATGGCATTGCAAAATGATCTTAGCATGAGCAACGGTATTTTACAGTTGAGATATCACAAACTCACTCTTGGACAACAGGTAAAGATTATAAACACCGGAATGGATGAATTTGGGCCCAATAAAATGATTGCTGTTGATGGAAGTGACTTTCTTAAAGGAATTGAAAAAACATTGCCTGTAATAGCACAAGTTACTCCATCCAATCCTTACGATATTGCAGACCCGGCTTATAGTTGGCGTTTCTTTATTCCTATTGGAACAGATAATGGGAGTGAGCGCAAATATACACCGGTTGAGCTGGCTGTAGCTGGCAGTAATTCGGCCGGTACAATAAACCTGTTTCCGGTAAACCGCCGGCACATGACCATTGATCCACTGCCCGGCAGAGTTCTTCAATATTTTTGGACTATAAAAAGTGATAATATTGCGGCTGTTTCAGCCCTTCTGAGAATGCATTATGAGCAAAATGACGCTCAGGTAGATCCGGATGATGAAACCAGTTATCTGGCTGCCCGTCTTGAAGGGGATAACTGGGCAAAGTTCCAGGAAATGGATCCTATCGATCCAGGGTTTGTAGAAATTGTAGATGAATCTGCCAATATAATTAATTTCTCATTTGCAAATACCGGCACCTTGAATGGTGATTATACCGCAGGAATAGGCGATGATATACCCGATAATGTACCTGTATTTTTTACCAATGCCAGCGGAAACTGGACCGATCCTCTTATCTGGGATAGAGTAGATGGTGGAATGATTCCCGAGAATGGCCCTTCGGGACAAATCGTCAGAATAATGCCCGGTCACTCAGTAATTCTTGATCAAAATTACCGTCAGGCATACAGAACAGAAATCCTGGGAAGTGGAAGACTGGATGTAAATACCACCATTAACCATATCCTTGGTCAGGTAAGTGGCACCGGAACCCTGGCTCTTCAAACAGGGTCTGTTCCGGCAGGTAACTATGATAATTTTATACTCGCCGGCACAGGAACATTTGAGTTTGGCGGCAACAATTCTTATGGATTACCATCAAGATTTCAGCAATACAACAATCTTACACTTGCCGGTACCGGAATAAAGATAATGCCGGATCTAAATATTTGGATTAACGGAAATCTATCCATGATTGACAACTCATTGTTGTTATCATCAAAAAATCTGCAGCTTAGGGGCAACCTTACCAAAACAGAAAATGCCAGGTTCCAACCTTCCGGTTATACCATCTTTGCCGGTAGTAATGTTCAGACTATTTCCGGCGATTTTACCGGTTCCAATGCATTTTCTGACTTCAGAGTCAGCAATAGCCAAGGCATTGATGCCCATGGTAATCTGGAAGTAAACAACACACTCTATCTTGATAATGGTGTAGTAAGAATGCAGGGCATTGATGCTTTCAGGCACAATAGCACCTATAATCCTTCCAGCTTTAACAATTTACACAGCAGCTGGATCAGTGGCAAATTAGAACGTAAATTGTCACATATCAGCAATGATAATCTTTTTATGGCAGGAAATAATAGTAAGCCCCGATTTGTTAATCTGGATAATGTTTCTCATATTTCTGGTTCTAAATATTGGTCAGTAAATTATTATGATCAAAATCCTGTTTATGATGGTATGGATCCCGAAATAAAGGAAGAAAGGCTTAAAACCCTGAGTGAAGTAGAATACTGGCGGATTGTGGGTCCCCTATCAGGTAAAGCCAGGGTAAGATTGCACTACGGCCCACAAAGTCTTGTAGATGAAAATCCTGAATATCAATCTACTACCGTGGTTGCAGAATGGGATAGTAGTAAATGGGTAAGCCGTGAGGGCTCTGCAACTCCTTTAAGTGAAGGGTTTGGATATGTAGCTGCATCTGTAGTGTCATCCTTTAGCACAAAATACTTTACTATTGGCTCTACATCTGAATTCAACCCTTTGCCTATTGAATTGATATCGTTTACAGGCAACATGGAAAATGATGACGTTATGCTTAAATGGGTAACTGCCTCAGAGATTAATAATCATTATTTTACCATTGAAAGCAGTGAAAATGGAGTAGACTTTGAATCAGTGGCCATTATTGCCAGCCAGGCAGAGTTTGGAAACAGCAATCGGCCCCTTACCTATTCTGCTCTGGATAATCAGCCATTTGATGGAATGAATTATTACCGGCTTAAACAAACCGACTATGATGGAAAATTTGAATACAGCCAGGTAATTGCCATTTCCTTTAGTATGCAGAACAGGGTTAACTTTAATCTTTTTCCCAATCCAAATAAAGGCAATCGTTTTAATATATCTTTAAACCAACTTCAACCATTTGAAATGGTAAGCCTTTTGATTAATGACATCACTGGTCGCACCCACCAAAATATAAAGCTACAGGCTGGCCAGTCCGGTTCCATTATCACTTATATTATACCACCTTACAGATTACCCAAAGGGATTTATATGATTATTGTTTCTGGTAATTCTGGTAAATTTATACATAAAATGATAGTTGAATAGAGAAATGATGTGCCTAATTTAAATTAAAATCCTAATTTCGTACTCATGAAAGCTAAACTTAACTCATTAATATTAACCATCTTTGTTATGACCATCGCCAATTCTTGCGAGCCTACAACCCCAAAAAGCAGAGCCATTGAATTTCCTTTTTGCCATCATGTATTTTTCTGGCTAAATAATCCCAATGATGCCACCGAAAGAGTTCAGTTTGAAAAAGCTGTACAGGAACTTCTTCAAATACCTGAAATAAAAGCCTACCATGTGGGTACTCCTGCTCCGGTGGAAGAGAGACCTGTAATTGATGGATCCTATACCTACTCTTATGCAGTATTCTTTGAAGACATTAAAGCACACGACATATACCAAACCCATCCCTTGCATTTAAAATTTATTGATGAAAATAAACATTTGTGGAGTAAGGTACAGGTTTTTGATTCGGAAGTGAAGTAACCCAACCATTTTAAAGATAAATAAAACAGGAAACATGAGAACACAAAACAAGCAGATTATGGCTCACTCAGGGATAATGGAAAAGAAGAACCATAACTGGTTTTTACTTATTTTGTTGATTTTCACTTTCTCTTCGTGCAACACTGGTAAACCAGCCGATGAATGGGTATCATTGTTTAACGGTGAAAACCTTGATGGATGGGATATCAAAATAAGGGGTTATGAAATGAACGACAATTTCAATAATACCTTCCGGGTGGAAGACAGCATTTTAAAGGTTAGCTATGATGAATATGATGGTTGGAACAACCAGTTTGGTCATATCTATTACAATCAGCCATTTTCAAGTTATAAGCTAAGGGTCGAATATCGATTTGTAGGCGAGCAGGTGCCTGGTGGAGCCGGTTGGGCTTTCCGCAACAATGGCATCATGTATCACTCACAACCGGCATGGGATATAGAACTTGATCAGGATTTCCCTGTTTCGCTGGAAGCACAAATGCTGGGCGGAGATGGAGTAAACGAACGCCCCAATGGCAGCATCTGTACTCCCGGAACAACCGTTGAAATTAACGGGGAAAGAACATGGGATCATTGTATCAGTTCCGACTCACGCACTTTTCACGGGGACGATTGGTACACTTTTGAGCTGGTAGTTTACGGTGATTCCATAGCACATCATATTGTGGAAGGAGATACCCTTATGACTTATGGCAGGTTTCAACTGGAAGCAGACAACAGCCCACTATCATCAGGCTATATTGCTTTGCAGGCAGAAAGTCACCCTACCGAGTTTAGAAAAATTGAGATTATGGAGTTGAAATAGCCGGTGAATCTACCGTAAAAGATGCAATTACCGAACAATTATACAATATGCCATATAAGGCATAGAAACCGAATGAAAACAATAATTTATTCAAAGTTGTTTCATTCGGTTTTTTATGATACCCAACTGAACAAATGATTACCCAATGCAATTAACTGAATAAAAGCAATTGGATAATTTAAGGACTCTTACTATTTCCAATTCATTTTCTTTACAAACCCTGGTAATCAGAAAAAAATGACACGATACATCCTTCTAATGGCATTTTTCATGGTATTGGCAGTTTTCGACCTGCAAAGTCAAACGCATACTGACTTTTATGAACGCACGCTTACTATTAATAAATCAGGAATGTATTTTCTGGGTGGGTGGGCACTGGCAAATATGGCAACAGGCACCTATGGTTCGCTGAGATATTCCGGAGAGCAGAAATACTTCCACCAGATGAATGCAGCCTGGAACCTGATAAATGCAGGTATTGCAACCTATGCCTTGTTTGATATTGCAGGAACTGATGTAAGTTTATTTTCAGGAGCTGAAGTAATGCAGGAACAATTTAAAACAGAAAGAATTTTTCTGATCAATGCCGGACTCGACATTCTTTATATGGCCGGTGGTGCCTGGATGATTCATGCCTCCGAAAAAAATGCGAAACGACCCGGGCTGTTAAAAGGATATGGGCAATCTGTAATACTGCAAGGGGGATTTTTATTCCTTTTTGACCTTTCCAAATACCTGATACAAAGAAACCATCGGTTAAATTTCGGTGATTCATTCCTTAACATGGGAGCTTCAGCAGATGGTATGTCTCTAATCATACATTTTTAAAAAACTTCCCAATCTGCTAATTGCTGAAATTTTTCCTACCTTTACTATTCTCCCCCCTTACTGCATATAAATTCCTTTCAGGTCAAACTAAAAATAATGATTATGAAACGTAGAGAATTTCTTAAAAAAACTGCCATCCTTGCACCGGCACTGGGCCTTTTTCCCGCTGACCTTTCTGCCTTGGTAAGAGAAATCAAAAGGGGGCAAATAGAAAAAAGATCACTGGGAAAAACCGGTGAAATGCTTTCCATTATTGGTTTTGGAGGCATCGTTGTCAGGGATGTTTCGACCGAAGAAGCTGCCCAGTCGGTAAGAAATGCGATTGATGCCGGGATCAATTATTTCGACATAGCCCCTTCTTATGGAAATGCTGAAATAATGCTGGGGCCTGCTCTAGAGCCTTACAGGAAAGATGTTTTTTTATCATCCAAAACCCAAAAAAGAGACAAGGCCGGCGCCCGTGAAGAACTGGAGCAATCGCTTAAATACCTAAGGACAGATTATTTTGATCTTTATCAATTCCATGCGGTTACTTCTGTTGAAGATGTTCATACAATAATGGGCCCTGGGGGCGCACTGGAAACATTCCTTGAAGCGCAGAAAGAAGGAAAAATACGCTACATCGGTTTTTCAGCACACAGTGTTGAAGCAGCTATGGCACTAATGGATAGTTTTGATTTTGATACTATTATGTTCCCGTTTCATTACGGATCGTGGAACGCAGGGAATTTTGGCCCACAAGTTATGGAAAGAGCAAAGGAAAAAAATATGGGAATCATTGCTCTTAAAGCCATGGCCAAAGGAAGGTGGCCTCAGGGTGCGGATCGTTCAAAATGGACCAAAGCATGGTATGAACCCCTTGCCACACGTGAAGATGCCCTAACAGGGTTACGGTTTAGTTTATCGCATCCTATCACAACTGCCATTCCTCCGGGCGAAGCATCTTTATTCCATCTGGCTCTTGAACTTCGCGATGAAATAAAGCCCATGAGCCAGGATGAGATTGACCAGCTTAAAATCCAATCTCGCAACATCACACCTATATTTACCTACAAGGGCTAGGATTCGGTTTTCAAACAGCTCCTAAAAAAAAGCCATCGGTTATTTTTGATGAAAATAACCGATGGCTTTTATAATTGAAACGGGTTGCCCCAGATTTTCATACTATTCAATCTCCACTTCAATCCATTTCGATCTGTCGGGATCGGCAGGAACTTTCCATGGGCGTGGTGGGTTTTCTTCCAGCTCTTTCAGCAATACTTCTATAGCTTTTTCGAGAGAAGGATCTTTGCCTGTAGCTACCAAATGGGGTTCGTCAACCACTTCAATATCAGGATAAACACCAATACCTTCAATGATCCATTCACCCTCCTGATTGTAAATACCGAAGCGTGGAACACTGATGTATCCACCATCAGATAGCCGTGCATTTCCGCTTATTCCTACCAATCCACCCCATGTACGGGTACCAATAATGGTTCCCAGGTTCTTCTGGCGGAAGAAATAAGGAAAAGCATCGCCACCGGATGATGCAAATTGATTGATAAGCATGGCTTTTGGTCCATCGTGTGCTATTCCGGGGGTACGCATCGGGTCAACACCTGCTACATGCCAGTGGGCATGGGTTTCGCGGCTTAGTAATTCTACCATACGGTCAGGAATAAAACCACCACCGTTAAAACGTTCGTCAATGATAAGAGCATCTTTATCATGATAGGCATACATGCCACGGTGCAATTCATGGTTACCCTCTACCGCGGTATTGGGAACGTGTATGTATCCGATGCGTCCACCTGAGAGCCTGTCAACCATTTCGCGACGGGTATTTACCCAATCCAGGTATTTCAACTCCAGCTCGCTGGCAATAGGATGAATGGTAAAAGTACGTGCGTTGCTGCCATCTGCTTTATCGCTAACAGTAATGCGGGTAGCCTTATCAACCCTGTTTTCCAGAAAACGGTAGGGATTTTCAGAAGTGGTAACATTATTTCCTTCAATAGCAATCAAAAAATCACCTTCACGAATATCCATACCCTGCATGGTTAAAGGAGAGCGACGAGCATCATTCCAGTTTTCGCCTTCATATATTTTACTGATAACATAGCGGTTTCTGCGGTTATCGGCTTCAAGATCAGCTCCAAGCAAGCCATTCTGAACACGGTCAACCCTTTCAAAATCGCCATAATCAACATAGGCATGGCCGGCATTGGTTTCTCCTACTATTTCATTGAAAAGATAGTCCAAATCAAAACGATGATTTACGTAGGGAAGCATTTCTGCATATTTCTGATAAAAACCATCCCAATCTACATTGTGAAGGTTGGCAACGTAAAAGAAATCGCGAAAAATACGCCATCCATCGGTAAATATTTGCTCCCATTCTTTGCGTGGTTCTATGCGCATGGTAAGACCATCAAGATTCAATTTTCCTGCACCGGCATCTTGTCCGGGTTTCAGATCGGCTACTCCATAATCACCACGGTGAGAATACAAAAACTTCTTGCCATCAGCTGATACTGTTGCACCCCGGATACCACTCATGATCACTTCATTCTTCTGGTCGGCAAGCTTATACAAATTCATACCAGCATCACTGAAATAGACCAGTCCACCTTCTACCGCCTGCAATCCCCAATAACTTCCCGATGAGAAAGGGAAAGCGATAATACGACGATCAGGATTTTCAGTATCAATTTCTACCACTTCTTTTTTCGTGTCAGGCTTTTCATCATCGACAGATTCTACCGTTTCTTTGGGTTCAAATAGTCGTGGACTATTATTGGTAAGGTACATAGCATAAACCTTTGTGGCATTATTATACAGGTAATTAAATTCGAACGAAGAAAATTCGAGATTAAAATCGCGGTTGGATGTAAAAAACAGATAGTTGCCACAATCGCTGAAAACAGGGTTTCCATCAGAGAAGGTATCATCGGTCATCTGGTACTTCTGTTTCTCATCTATGTTATAAACCCAGATTGAATTTTGTCCGTTGGGATTGCTGTTTACATAGGTAATCCATTTTGAATCGGGAGAGAAATTATAGCTTCGAAGTTCAGAATCTCCGGGTTGATCAACAATGGTAATGTTTCCAGAAGTTACATCGAGCAACTGAAGTTTCATGCTGCGATCAAAAAACACCATGAAACGGCTATCCGGTGACCATTTAGCCTGGTATTTCCAGCCTTTGGAATCTTTGGTAACCTGGCGTACTGAAGCACCTTCTTTGTTTTCCATCATATATACTTCGTATTCCCCTGTATTGTCGGCATACCATGAAATCCATTTGCCATCGGGCGACCATGTGGGGTAAACAGCTCTTACACCCTGCATGTTGGTTAAATTGTGGGTGGTACCCTCCCCTGCCGGAACAGAAAAAATATCGCCACGGGCATCAAAGAGTGCGCGGCTTCCGGATGGAGAAATGGCGGTGCTGTGAATATTATCCTTCACATTTTTGAAGTAGGGCATGGTGAGTTGGTTATCGTAACGAATATTAACGATTACGCGTTCTTCTTTGCCATTGGTAAGGTTTAGTTTAAATAATTGACCGCCATTTTCATAAACTAACTGCCCGTTGTTGCCACTGGGCCACATTACGTCGAAACGATCGTGGGTAGTGAGTTGCTTTGTTTCTTTGGTATTAACATCATAAGAATGAATATTGAGCCACAGATTACGGTCGGAAGCAAAGAATATTTTATCTCCATACCAGGTAGGAATCTGATCTGTGCCCACCCAATCGGTAATTTGCTCCGATGTGTCATTTTCTATATCATAAATATAGAGCTCGGAGGCCCGGCCTCCTTTGTAGCGTTTCCATGTGCGGAACTCACGGTCAACATAGGTAAAGGTGATTTTTTTGTTATCCGGAGAAAGATCAGCAAAACCACCATGAGGCACGGGTAATTCTTCTTCCAGCCCGCCCTCAAGACTTGCCAGAAAATAGCGGCCCATTCTTTCGCCGTACTCGGTGCGGTTGCCTCTGAAAAGGACTTTTTTGCTGTCGCTGGTCCAGCCTAAAACAACATAGTCGAAACCACCACGCGGGGGCATTGGCCCAACATCGTTATACCAGGTAAGTTGCTGTGGTGTACCCCCTTGTGCAGGCATAACATAAACTTGTCGGCTACCGGTATATTCAGCCGAAAAGGCAATCCACTGGCCATCGGGAGAGAGTTTTGGAAAAAGCTCCAGGCCTGCATGCGACGTTAATTGTCGGGCATCTCCCCCATCGGAAGAAACCGTCCAGATATCGCCGGCATAAACAAAAACAATTTGCTTTCCATTAATATCAGGAAAGCGCATCAATCGGGCATCATCATAAGCCATTGTTGCTATAGGAAGCAAAAGGCCCAGAAGCACGAAGTTGATTTTTAGAAAAATTTTGTGCATAATGTTACATTTAAGGGTTTGTTAAATATTTATGATAGTTTGATCGCTCAAACCAGACAAGAATTATATGTTTGGGGATTATTAAATAAATTTCGCACCAAAAGTACGAAAATCGACTTTACAAGCAGGAGAAGGCAATAATAATTGCTATTTTTAAAATAAATTAACGCATCAAAAATTGATTACGATTTATTGATCCATTCCATCAAATTCGAACATGTTTTGCTGTTCGCGTTGTCTTCTTTCCGGGATACCAAAATTGTAACGAATATTGATACCAAAACGCTGATTATCGGTGTAGCGGTTGCCAGATGTGCTGATACTCCCCTGGTTTAAGGTAAATTCTGTAACCATGGTGCGCAGCACATCACGGGCACTCAGAGAAATTGTGAGTTTGTTGTTCAGAAATGATTGCCTGAGTCCAAGATTAAGCTGACCAAAAGTTTCAAGTTCATAAAAATTCATTAATCCTTTGGTCATCATAAAACCACTGGCGGTTAAACGTGTATTTTTCCCCAGCCGCAACATATGAAAAGTAAAAAACCGCCAACTACCGCGGCTAAAAGTAAGGGGTTGATTTTCATAAAACCCATCATACTCATTTAAATTGTATTGCGCTCCCGCAGCAAAGAAATACACACCACCGGGAGGTATTCCTGCCAAAGCTCTAAAATATGTTTCCTGACTAGTGCCCAGGTTATCGAATGTTCTTACCGCAATGGTTTCATCTTCAGGAAACTGATAAACCACCGGACTGAAAATATCCCGTGTGTAGTTACGACCCACTGCAAATACCGGAAAATCATTAAAACTGATGTTGGCCTCAATATTATCAGCAAACTGGGGCTTCAACGCAGGATTACCCACTTCATACAAAAACTGATCAATATAATTAATGTAAGGGTTCAGGCTTTGATAGCCAGGCCTTGTTATGGTGCGACGATAAATAAGAAAGCTCTGTAAAGAAAACCCTTCAATTTGAAATACCGGCCTGCTTAAATAAACATAGGGGAAAAAATCGGTTCTGTTTACCACGAAGTTGGTATCGGCGGGTACCGTTTGGTTGCCCTGCATGTATGTATGCTCAACCCTGAAACCTGTTTTTAAGAGTACTTCCCACCCCAATGGCTTAGAGAATTGCAGGTAACCAGCTGAAATTTGCTCGTTATAATTGAATGCATTGGTGCGGCGGGAGTCGGTTTCAAGGTTTCCGGTTGAGTTTAACCGAAACTCGGCATCGCTGGTATATTGCTGAAACTCTCCACTGACACCTGTTTCCAGGGTAAAATTGAAAGGAAGTTTATAAATCAGGTCGGTGCGAAGTTGCACAAAATGCCGGGTTTGATCATTGTCACCCTCGCCATAAACCAGGCTATTGAGCGGGAAAATAAAATCATTCCGGTAAACCTGAAAGTTATTGTTTCGATTTAAGGAATAACTCATTTTTGTATCCCATTCCGACCCTATGGTATCGAGTTTCAGGTTTAAGCCAAAATCCTGCTGAATACTCAAAAACCGGGAATCATTGGTTACCAGATTATCGATCTGGCTTACAGGAGCCCCTTCAGCACCGTTGATAAAATTAATATTTCGCGAATCAGAAACAGGCAAGCTTCCATTTATTCTGCCATCATAACTAAAATTCAATTTTGGAGAAAAATCATACCCATAGCCGTAACCCACATAACCCTGATGGGTATTTCTGTTGGTTATGGCCGATTGATTGAGTCTAAACTCATCTGAAAGAAATCGTTGGGAATTCAGTTCTTCAAATGCATTATTATTGCTATAATTCAGGTTAAGATAGCCGGATGAATGTGTTCCACTACTATTGATGGTTGCACCTAAAAACCGATTTCCGGCATTACCCTGATTAAAACCCGAAGAGACAGACCCAAAGCGTCCGATTTTAAAACCCCTTTTAAGCACTACATTAATAATACCGCCAGAGCTGGAAGCTGCAAATCGGGCAGATGGAGTTCTTATTACTTCGATCCGGTCAACACTGTTTGGGGGCAAATTTCGTAGAATTGTGTTGATATCCTGGTTGCTCATTTTTTGTTCCCTACCGTTTATGTAGACAGCAGCAGGGGTTGCACTGCTAAGGAAAATGCCCCCATCCTGGTCCACAAACAAACCCGGGGTGCTTTCCAGTATTTCGAGAGTATTGGTGCTGATCATGGCCAGAGGTTCCGGATCAATGATCATTTTGTCATCTTCCTGGCGTATTAAAGGACGCCTGGCAGTTACCGTAACTTCTCCCAAAGAGACAGCATCTTCAATCATTTTCACAGCAATTTTCTCCTGTTCGTCTCTTATCATAATTGTTTTTTGCAGCGCTTCAAATCCTACATAAGTAACTTCAAGAGAATACATTCCCAATCTCATTTGCTCAAATAAAGCAAGTCCGTTAACATCGGCAATTCTGGAAATCCTGAGAGAATCTTCCCCCCTTACCAGATGAACCGTTGCCCCGGCAAGTGGAGTATCCGAATTATCTGTAATCATTACACTTACTGCACTTTCCAAACCCAGGGATTTTCCATAGGTTTGAAAATTTGCAAATAAAATAATAAGGGATCCAACAACCAACATATAATAGATTGACTTCATAAGATATACCCAAATTGAGTTAGAAAAATTACTATTTTACATTACGTTTGAAAAACAGAAATTTCTGAGTTATGTTGTATTTAAGAAAAAAAATAAGGTTTTTTATAGCAAACATTTTCAAGCAAATCGACAATCCAACCAATATTAAGTTAATATTAAATTTACCCATATTGTTAATAAACACTCCCTTTTGGATGCTTTCTCTTAATAAACTTTTATAAATGAGCTCATTACAGTTATAAACAATTGTTAATAACCTTTGTGGATATAAAGTGCATAAAAACAGATAAAAAAACTTGTTTTGTGGTAATTTTCTGTAGTATATTTGTTTCAGCAGACGAGCGATAAAAGGTTGCTCAGAAATACAGGGAGCAGGACGAACATTCTTAGTTGAATCAAATCCTGGTCATTCAAACCGAAAGGATTGCCTGTACGAAGAGCCAAAGTTCGGATAATCGGCTAGCGGTTGAAAAATCGAAAAAGGTTACCGATCATTTACCCAAAAATTCGCTTAGCGTTCTTTAAGGAAATGAGTCGAAGGCATCAAAGTATTTATAAAGCCTTGTTTTCGTTTAAAGCTGGATCGCAAGATTCGGGGGAGACGAAAAGTTAGTTCAAAAGAAAGGTGTTCGCACCCTGAAATTGATACAAACGCATTATGATACATTGTTGTAGTCCTAAAAGGTATTCGTACCCAAATAAGACTGACTTTATGAAATGTTGCTGTGAAATTGCAGCCAGACCAGACGGTCTGTTTCTTCGCAAGGAGAAACAACCTGAAGGAAAGGTGAAAAAGAAACAACAAAACAGCATAGAGTTTCTTGTAAAACGACACTTTGCCTGGGAAAAGAAATCCTTCGGGAATTCTTCAGCAGGCGACACAAAGGCAAATGCTTTAGTCGGCACTGCCCAAGTGTTAAGGGCCACCGGAAAAAAATCCCCGCGATTTCAGGAAAGTGTGCCAGCCAAAATAACAGTAGTCTGCCACAAAAGAAAATGCAAATTTTCGACTGTGAATGCGGATAATTCGACAGAATTATCCGCATTACTGCTTTATGGGCCACCCTAAAAGCTATTTTTTCAGTTTTATCATCAGGACAAAAAACTTTCGGTAATTTTGCTCTGAATTGTTCGGCTAAATCTGCGACAATTGTAAAATCAGTTTAGTTTAGCACCTTCCAAAAAAAATAAATCATAAAATGAATACTCAGGAAAAACTTTCGGAATTACGAAACTTAATGACAGAAAAAGAACTGGATGCCTATATCATCCCTCCCACCGATCCCCATCAAAGTGAGTATGTGCCAGAGCACTACAAAACCCGCGAGTGGCTTTCCGGCTTTAATGGCTCAGCAGGCACTGTGGTGGTAACTCATGAATTTGCAGGATTGTGGACCGATTCGCGCTATTTTCTGCAAGCTGAAGAGCAACTTAAAGATTCTGGGATTGAACTGGTAAAACTAAAAATACCTCATACTCCCGAGTATATCGAGTGGATTAATGAAACCCTACCGGCAGGCAGCACGATAGGTATTGACGGAAAAGTTTTTTCACAGGGACTTGTTACGAGTATGAAAAAGGCATTTACAGAAAAATCGATTTCTGTTGTATGTACCTTCGATTTGCCCGGTATGATATGGCATGACCGTCCAACTTTAAGCACTAATAAAGTTTATGAACACGAAACCCGCTTTGCCGGAAAAACAAGGGACCAAAAGCTTGAACTTGTAAGAAAGGAATTGAAAGAACGAAAAATGGATTATCAGATTGTTACCGCACTGGATGAAGTAGCGTGGTTGTTCAATCTCAGGGGCACCGATGTTGATTTTAATCCGGTTTTTATTGCCTATTCACTGGTTGGCCATGAAAAAACTGTTCTTTTTATCAACCGGGAAAAACTATCAGGTGGTCTTGATGAGAAGCTTTTGGCAGAAGGCATTGAAATTGAACCTTATGAGCATATTTACCAATATCTTAACAGCCTTGCTCCCGGCTCGCAGGTTATGTATAGTGCTGCAAAAACGTCTCACCATATATTACTGAATATCCCGGCACATTGCATTAAAAAGGACGATACAAGCATTGTAGCCATATTAAAGGCTTGCAAAGATGAGATAGAAATCAAACATATTAGAAATGCTTTGGTAAAGGATGGTGTGGCACTGGTTAAATTTTTCCGATGGCTTGAGGCGAATTTAGGCAGAAGAGAGATCACTGAGGTAACGGTAGATGAAAAACTTACCGAGTTCAGGGCACAACAACCTGGTTATATTGGAAACAGCTTTGCTACCATTGCCGGATACAAAGACCATGGGGCCATTGTTCATTATTTTGCCACCCCTGAATCGGCCTACACACTTAAGCCAGAAGGAATTCTACTTATTGATTCCGGCGGCCAGTATCAGGATGGTACAACCGATATTACCAGAACCATCACATTAGGCAAGCCCACAGACGAAGAAATTACCGATTACACATTGGTATTAAAAGGCCTGATACACTTGTCTATGGCTTACTTCCCCGAAGGTACCAAAGGGTTTCATCTGGATGCACTGGCCCGATTCCCATTGTGGCAACATGGTAAGAATTACGGACACGGAACAGGCCATGGGGTGGGTTATTTTCTTAATGTACACGAAGGACCGCAGGGCATTTCACCCAATGCAGCAGTAAACTATCCTCTTAAAGAAGGTATGTTTCAATCTAACGAACCCGGATTTTATCCCGAAGGTAAATATGGTATCCGCCTTGAAAACCTTATTGTGGTAATACCCCATATCAAAACCGATTACGGAAACTTCCTGCAATTTGAAACGCTAACTCTGTTTCCATTTGATATGGCGTTGATTGACCTGGACCATTTAACGGTAGAAGAAAAAGGATGGCTGAACAGATACCATAACAAAGTTTTCCAGAATCTTTCACCCCATCTGTCGGGCGAAGAAAATCAATGGCTTCTGAAAAAAACAAAGGCTGTGAAGTAATGCTTCAAAACCTTCTCATGGATTAGCCTGTTTTTTATGCGAAGGCAGTTAACAACTTTATAATTTTGGACTGAACCGACTTTCTTTTTCATCAATAAAAGGATATTACCATTCCCCTGGTGTGCTCATAAAAATTCTGCAGCGTTCTTGCATAAACCGAAAATAATTAAACAGCTGGTAATTCAACTCCTTGCCATAATCTACATTCCGATCCCAATCCAAATAAGAATTTGGCCGGCAATCGACTCTCCCCTGCGATGGAGAAAAGTTATTCCATTCTGTTACAAGACGATCATTCCATGTTTTCAGGTATTCTTCACTGTAAAAACTCATAGGCCTGGCATTCATCGACATCCAGCTGTTGAATTCAGAATCAAAAATTACCAATTCATATTCGGTTGAATCGGAAAGCTCCACCGTAGGATCGGTAGCAGATTCTTCGGTATCAGTTACAGGTCGGGGAGCAACGCATGCAATCATTAGAGCGAGCAATGTAAGGGCAAGAAGTTTAATTGTTTTCATAGCTGATAATATTTAAGACATTAAAAGAAGATGCTTTTCAATTCAGAATTCTTTAGCAAAATGAATTCTTAAAAATTTATTTCATTTGAAAAGAATTATGCATTTTCAATACCATAAATATAACAACTATTCTTATCTGATGTTTTTAGATTATTGTTCTAAACGATTTAATCTTTCAGTAAGTTCGTTAATCATCTGTTGTTGTTTTACCAGAGCGGTTTTTAAATCATCGATAACAACCTGCTGTTGCTGAATGGCTTTAATTGCTACAACAGAAAATCCAGTATAATCTACTGCCATGATCTGTTGTTCAACATCAACCATTTCAGTAAACTGGGGAAATATTTCTGCAACATCTTCTGCAATAAATCCAATATGATCCATATCGGTTGAAAGATGTTTATATCGATATTGCACTGGTTTAAGCCTGAGTACCCGGGAAAGAATATCATCACTTAGTGGACTAATATTGTTTTTACTGCCCCGACTACTAAGGTGTAGAAAGCTTCCATCTGCAGGACTAAAATAGCCAATCCCTACGCTTCCTGACAATGAACTATACATTGCCAAAGCTCCTGTGCTATTTAAGGTATGAAAAGTCCAGTAATAATTTCCCGAACCACCATTTTCTATACGAAACCCTTCGGTAGGCTGCGCTCCGCTTATAAGCACATTGTGCTTAACATGCAGCGTTGCAGCAGGATTTGTATTTCCGATAGATATTTTGCCATTTTTTAAAAGTGTGAGAGCATTGCTACGGTTGTTGTCAGATGAACCATTACCTACCACAAAAAGCCTGTCGGAACCATTAATATTCACTTGTGAAAAAGGTATGTACAAAGTGCTGAAATGTCCCAGAACGGTTTCATTAGCTGAATGAGCAACGGTTTCGTAACCCCATGCAGTAGATCTTGTGCCAGCAGCGAGAGTATTTAAACCCCAGGCCGTGCTCTGCCCTCCACTGGCTTCTGTGTCAATACCCCATGCCGTAGAAAGAGTTCCTTTTGCCTGGTTATTTTGCCCCCATGCCGAACTATAGGATGCGGTGGATGAATTACCTGCTCCCCATACAACAGAATTCAGACCAGAAGCAACAGTATTGCTGCCAAAAGCAGTACTGTTCTGACCACTTGCCTGCGTATTATTTCCCCAACTTGCGCTATTGGCGTTGATGGCCGAAGTGGCATTTCCCCATGCAACACTATTAATTCCGGATGCAATACTACCAACACCCCAGGCCGTAGCACCCGATGCGGAGGCAGTAGTTTGTGAACCCCAGGCGGTAGCGCTCGTTCCTGTTGCGGAGGTCTCGGTGCCCCATGACGTTGACCGGTCGCCCACGGCCTTTGTAAAGGCACCCCAGGCCATCGTGGTATTTCCGGTTGCCTGCGTTTCATTACCCATTGCAGTTGCCATAGTTCCGGATGCCATACCTTTAAATCCTAATGCCAAAGAAAAATCACCCATAGCCTTTGTTTCAGTCCCCAGAGCAACCGCCCTGTAACCAGAAGCTTCTGCCAGGACACCCATGGCAATAGAAGCATATCCGGAAGCAACTGACCATAGACCCATTGCTACAGAATGATCTGCAGCAGCCTCTGTTTCTTCTCCTACAGAAAATGAATTCTTTCCCAATGCAAGGGCATCAAGACCCATAGCCATTGAATAACTACCAATTTGTTGTGCATCCCATTGATCCGCAGATACTCTGCCAGCCCTGAAAGCCGCTTTTGCCGGATACCACAACATGCGTGTTCCGGTTCCATTTGCCGGTGTTGCGCCAGGAAACTGATCATTGAATGAACCTTGAAAAAGCACATTGCCATCAATAGAATTATTGGCAACATGAAGAGCAGCAGTAGCCTGCGAGGTACCAATGCCAACCCGCACCTGTGCAGTTACACTTTCATCATTGTCTGTCCAGCTGCTTGTTCCAGGTGCACCAGGGGGTCCGGGTTCCCCTCCCGACAAGGCATACATAGCATAAGGTACACTTAATAAAGGACTAACGCCCATGGTCAGTCCGTTTACCGAAATCTTTATGTAATAAGGCCCATCTTGCCAGGTAATGTCATTAAATACATCAGGGTTCAGGCTGCCAATACGCAGATTTACCAACCCAAATGCGTTGGTTTGCGTTATATGAAACTCACTAAACGCAACTGAACCGTTTTCAGAACCCTGCAACAGGTCAATTCCGATGTTAACATTTTGATTGACCATGATCTCTCCTCCATTATCTCTGATAACAGCCTGATAAGTAAACCCTGTTGGTATTTGCGCCAAAGCGCCATACAAGGCTATCAGAAACATGACAATTAATGACAAGCCTCTGATAAAAATCAAGTAGGGCAAAAAATAATATGGCTTCTTTCTCAAAACCGCCTGCAATGGCTTGTAAAATTCATTCTTTTTATTCATGTCTTTGGATTATGGGTTGGTATCTTTTTAACAAACACATATTGAACTCCCGCCAAAAAGCCGGACAGGTTTGTTTATAAGTGTTTATTGATCATCTATCTGGTGACGATCAAATTCAAATACACCTAAAATGAAGAAATCAGTTCATGGTCAATTCCCCCTTGTATTACCTAAAAATGTAATCCCTTATCTATCATATTATTAATCGATAATACCAACAGAAATATTAAGATAATTTAAGAAACAAATAAGGTCTTCAGAAATTTTTCAACCAATTCAATCAATTTTTCAACTGGCTGGATATACCGGCCAAATTGTGCCACTGAAACCGGGTATGCTGAAAATCAACGGGATGCTAAACTAACCACCGAAATGAAAGATAAAGCAAAGCAGAAACCCCAAAACCTGCACTTCACCCGTCTCGTCTTAAGTAACGAGATCAGGTTTAGCATGTTGGCCACCATGTTTGGCTCTTCATATGTGTAGTCATAATCCCTAAAAGTTCGCTAACGCACTGACTGCCTGATGTTTTATATTTGATATTGGCAGTAGTATTGATTTTCGACTAATAATTTTAACTTTTTTTAATTTACTTCACGATATGCCACCATTGGCTAAAAGTTTGAGTAATGTCATTTAAATTAACCTTTTCTCCAATCATGGGTGTAATAATATTTAATTTTTCTACTTTATTGTTCTTGACTAATAATTCTAACGGCTCATACCATGGGTGACTTCCTAAAACAAACTTTGAATTATGTACAGGTAAAATTCGTTTTGCATTGAGCTCTTTTGCAACAGTTAAAATCTCATTGGGCAATAAATGAATGTATGGCCAATGTTCGTCATATTGTCCATTATCCAGAATTACCAAATCAAAATCACCAAATGTTTGCCCTATTTCTGCAAAATGGGTGTCGTAGCCACTATCTCCACCAATATAGATTTGCTTTGTTGGGGTCTGCAATACAAAAGACACCCAAAGTGACTTATTTCTGGTTAGTCCACGACCAGAAAAATGCCTTGCAGGCATTGTATGAACTGTAACGCTGTCTGCAAGCTCTGTTTTTTCATTCCAACTGGTTTCTATTAGTTTGGCAGGGTCATATCCCCAGTGTTCAAAATGTTCTCCTACACCAAGACCACAAATTACAGTCTTAATTTTGGGTTTTAATTTTAATATGGTTTCATAATCGAGGTGATCCCAATGGTCGTGTGAAATAAAAAGGATGTCAATTTCAGGCAAGTCATCTGTGGAGTATATGTCAGTACCCATAAATGCTTTTGTACCAAATGGTAAGGGAGTTGCCGCTCCACTTAGTACAGGATCTACTAATATCTTTTTGCCATCAATTTGCATGAAATAGGACGAATGCCCAAACCAAACTAAGATATCCTCATCGGGATTTAAATTTTGTAAGTCGGTTTTATTAGAAGGGATTGCCTCTGTTGGCTTTGAATCATTTTTTTTTGTAAATAGATATTTCCTGGTAACATCCCAATAAGAGACGCCTTCCGGAAGATCTGGCGTATGACTAAGGTTTTGGAAAGAACCGTTTTTATAATTTTCAGCTTTTTCTATCCTGGCCAATCGCTCACCTTTTGGTAGTTTACCAAATTTTTCTTGTCTGAGAAATACAAAAGTGGTTATTACCAAAATCAGGATAATTACAAAAAATAAACCCATTGCTTTTTTAATTTTTTTATACATTACTGGTTCCATTAATTATTGGAAGAGACTTAAATATCAAACTTATTTTTAATTGCCTTTTCTTCATTGCGGCAGGCAATTACCATATGGCAAACTTTACCTGCAAAAAACTTACGTTAATCCCTTCCATGCATAATGAATGGCAGAAATCTTTTGCTCGTTTGTTATTTTAAATTGCCCTGTGATTTGCAGTTTGGCCAGGTTAATGATAGACCCATTTATGAGAGATAGTACTATTTCAATATCGGGAAATTTAACGATGCCACGCTCTATTCCAAAGCGAAAAAAGTCCACTAATGGCGCTGCAATAGCATCTGCTTGTTTTCTGACTTCTTCATTGAGAATTGGAATACTTGAACACTGTTCCAAAAATGAAAGTGTATTAGGATTGTCGACAAGATAATCGAAGTACGTTTCACAAATTTCAAAAAAACGATCTTTATAAGGTTTTGTTTCATTATCGTTCTTCATAACGCTTGTCAGCATTGATGTTTTAATATTAAGGTATACCTCATTGATTAGCTTCTCTTTGCTTTCAAAATGGTGATAAATAGTACCGGCAGCAATTCCTGAGCTTTTGCTTACCAGAGACATTGGCGTATTGTGCACACCACGTTGCGCAATAAGGGCTAAGGTTACGTCAATTATTTCACTTTTCTTATCCGACCGAACATTCATTCGGCAAAAGTAATACTTTTTTCAGACTACAAAAATACCAGCATGAGAAATTTAATTCAGGCAGGAGTTTTTATTTTACTGCCAATGATCGAGGCTATGTGCAGGCAGGGATTTTAATCACTGAACTTGTTACGAAGAACTGAACTTTAAACTTACAACTTTCCCGTCCTAAGAAGCACAGCCTGTCCCGATTTCATCATTCGGGAAGCTAAGCGAAGCTAATAATCGCTTGGCGCTGCGTGCCGCTCATATTCCTGAATATTGTGCGTTCGGCTTTAATTTTTTCAATGTTGTTTGTCATGGCAAGTTTTACAAACAGAAACAAGCCATGTGATTGGTTCTTTTCCAATGTTTTTTTTTGCATATCTTTTGTGATGAACCTGTGTCGCAAGAGCACCACAGTAGACACATTTCCAATTATCTCTTTTGAAAACGACATATCGTTTTCGTTTCCTATCATCTGATTTCAGATATATATTTCTATAATAATCTCGCCTTCGTTTGCGCTTTATGTTAAAAATTAAACGCGCAAATAACCAAATAGATAATGCCACGATAAGTAATATCAGAATCTGAAAATCCATTCATTTTAATTTTATCGACTCACCAAAACTCTATTTGTACTTTATAGCGACTGCAGTCGCTCCTTAATCTTCACTCACAACATAAGTAGAAGTACCCATTGGAATTCCAACTCTCTACTAGGTTACACATCCGAATTATCTTCTCTTCTTTAACCAGGAACCCTGAAAAGGTCCGCAAAGTACATAGACCATTTTATGGATTTATTTCAACCGGGAACCGAGGACGAAGGACATCAGCAAGGCGTGTCGGTTGTTAGGGACTAGTAGGAGCAGCATGTCGTACCGTTCAGTAAAAGATGATACCTACCTGATGGAAAAGTTGCAGCAGTTAGCCGCTGACCATCCCAGGGAAGGTTTCTGGAAATGTCACTATCGCATACGAAATAGTGGAGATATTATCAACCACAAACGTTTACACAGGGTATACCAGCAAATGGGCTTACCCCTTAGGCGTAAGCATAAAAAACGGCTTCCTTTGCGCATAAAAGAATCCCTGGAAGTTCCTACTACATTTACCCATACCTGGAGTATTGATTTTATGAGCGATGCCACAATAGGTGCCAGAAAGTTCAGAACCTTTAACGTGATAGACGATTATAACCGCGAAGTAATATTTATAGAAACAGATTATTCTCTCAAGAGCAGTCGGGTAATTTGGGTGCTAAGACACTTAATTAACAAGTACGGTAAGCCTTCAAAGATACGAATGGATAATGGGCCTGAATTTATCGCCAATCTTGCCAGATCCTGGAGTGATGCCCATGAAGTTGAGTTTAAATATATCCAGCCCGGAAAACCCACCCAGAATGCTTACATCGAACGATTCAACAGGACTTATCGGGATGGTGCACTGGATGCATATTTATTTGATAATCTTGAACAGGTGAGAGATGTCACCGCCAAATGGGTAGAAGATTATAACATGGCTTTCAAAAAAAAAATGTGTTTATCTAATACTGTTTATGCATTGTTTACATAGGGTTCCCGTTTGGTTCAGCTAACGATTGGTTTTCGGTTACCTTGCATCTGAACATCCTGATCCAATTTTTTTTGTGCTTTGAATTTCCTTTTTTTCCCTTTATTTAGAATTTTTCAAATATATAAAAATATTTTATTCGTGCATAGGTATTTTTCAATGATAATCAGTCAGTATGTTTGTAAAGCAGATTTGGAAAGAAATTCACCGCGCTAAATACAAAAACTTCCATCCTCTTTTTTTGGTATTAATGCGTGAAAAATCTTACATTTACCTATAGTTTTTTTAATTTATTTGGCCCATATAAAATAAACAGTTTCAAGTATGAGCAGTTTTTTATCCCCCGAAGATGTAACCGTAATTTTACAGGAGGTAGGTAAGGGCAACAAAAAAGCAATAGACCAGCTATTTCCGTTGGTTTACAATGAATTGCAAAAGGGAGCCCATTATCTTAGGCAACAATTTTTTAACCTCGATACGTTTAATACAACCGCAATAGTGCATGAAGCTTACCTGAAACTTATGCATGCCGGCACTTCCAACTTAGAAAATCGTTCTCATTTTTTCCATGTGGCATCAATGGCCATGCGGCAAATTCTTATCAACGCATCCTTGCGCAAACGTGCCATCAAAAGGGGCGAAAATCCGCAGAAAGTTGACCTTGAGTCTATCGACAATAAGCTCGAAATGAGTGACCAAACAGCAGAAGATCTCTTACTTCTCAATGATGCACTCAAGAAGCTTGAAATCCAGGACGAAAGACAGGCCCAGATTGTAGAATGTAGATTTTTTGGAGGCATGTCGATAGAAGAAACTGCTATAGCACTCAATATCAGCCCTTCTACCGTAAAACGATCGTGGAATTTGGCCAAAGCGTGGCTCTATGTTGAATTAAGTGAGCAATAATTATTACACAGCATATGGCAGAAAAGAATGAATACAACTGGGAACGGGTTTCCGAATTATTTGATCAGGCTCTGGAGATACCCCACGAAAAATGGGTTAGCTGGATTGATACTCAATGTAACGATCAGGAAAAAGAAACCGGACTTCATACCTATGTATTAAAATTATTGAAAGGCTCTGTTAAAGCAGATGCTTTCTTTGAAGCACTCAATAAGAATATTGAAGACGACCTTCAATCTTCGGATGAAGTAAAAATCCTGCAACCTGGAGATAAGTTCGACAAATTCCGTATTATCAGTGAATTAGGCCATGGCGGTATGGCCAGGGTTTTTCTTTGCGAAAGAGATGATGGCACTTTCGAGCATAAAGTTGCCCTTAAAATTATGAAGATAAAAGAGGGGGCGGAGTTTTTGAAAGACAAGTTCAGGCAGGAACAGCAGATTTTAGCAGGCATCAATCACCCTAATATTGCCCGTTTGTACGACGGGGGTATTACACCCGAAGGTTTTCCTTTCATCATAATGGAATATGTTGAAGGATTACCAATAAATACCTATTGCACAAAAAATAATTTAAATGCCCGACAGAGAATCCAGCTTTTTACTCAGGTTTGTAATGCGCTGCAATATGCACATATTAACTTTATTGTACATCACGATATTAAGCCGGCCAATATTTTGGTTAATGATGCCGGGCAGGTAAAACTTCTCGATTTTGGTATTTCACAGGTTTTATATAACCAGGAAATGCAAACGAATAACCCAACTTCTTTTGAAGGCACATTGCAATATGCAGCACCCGAGCAATTTAAAGGCGCCGGGCCATCCATTGCATCTGATATTTACAAAACAGGACTTGTATTGTACGAAATTTTAACCGGTACTACTTATAACTCAAACCAAACGGGCAATAATTTTATACCTGAATTAAAAAATTCATCAGAATCTGAAATACTTTTTGGGAAAAAATCATTTTTTAATAACAAGCTGTTACAGGAAGATCTGGATGCCATCCTGAAAAAAAGTCTTGCTCTTAAACCAGAAAGCCGGTTCATTTCTATGAGCAGTTTTATATATGATCTGCAAAACTCGCTCAACAATGAAACCTTACATTCGCATGAGCCCACACTGTCCTACAAACTCAAAAAGAGTTACTTGCGCAACAAGGGTAAGGTATGGCTTGGAATAGTTTTTAATGTTGCCCTTATCGTTTCCTTCATATTCCTGGCCGATCAGTATTACAAAACCTTGCGCGAAAAGGAAAGATCAGAGCACATTCTGGAATTTGTATGGGACATCTTTTACTCCGTAGATCCGGAAGCTACCCAGGGCGATACCCTCTCGGTGTATCAACTGATGGAAAATAGCATTCCTCGCATAGAAAAAATTGAAAAAGAACCTGAATTACAAGCAGAACTATATCATATGTCGGGAAAAATTTACACCCGGCTGGGCTTTTGGAAACGCGGCCAGCAACTATATGTAAACGCCCTTGATGTACATAAAACGCTTCCTGCTTCTAAGAAAAATGATTTAGCCAAAGCTGAAATTCTTTCCAATCTTGCTCACTACTACCGCAACAATTCAGAAAATGAATTAGCCGATAGTGTTGTAGATTTGGCAATAACCACTTATCGAACCTACAACGACCCTAAAATTATTGAAAAACATGCAGAAGCACTCAATACCAAAGCCCGCATACAAAATGACATGGCTCAGTACCAGCAATGTATTGAATACAGTGAGCAAGCACTTATATTGCTAAACAATGCATTTACTGAACCACACATCGAAAAAATAAGAGCCAAAACCTTTATGGCTTATGCTCACTTTTACCTTTCGCAATACGATGATGCCTTTGACCATATCACCGATGCCATAGCTATACTTGAAGAAGGAAACTTTGAAACCAATAGCATTACCCTGCTGGCCGAGGGATTTTATTCACGTATTCTGGCACAAAAAGGAGAAATAGAAGCTGCTATTGAAAATGATTACAAAATATACCGCCAAAAGGTTGAAATTTATGGGGAGAACAAACCCATTACTCTGGTAACCCTATCGAATTTAGCCGCTAAATATTATAGGTTGAAAGATTATGAAAAATCAGATTCAATAAACCTGGTGGCTCTAAGACACTATAGAGAACAGTTTGGCGACTATCATTCTTTTACAGCATCTACATTGTTTAACCTTGCCAATTCCTATTATTCTCAAAGAAAGTTTGCAGAAGCCAAAGAGTACATCTATAAATCGATGGATGCAGATATAGCAACTTATGGAGAAAATCACCCCTATGTGGCCGGACATTACCAAACGCTTGGGTTAATTAATCTGGAAACAAATGAACACAATGAAGCAGGAGCAATGTTTTTTAAAGCACTCGATATCTTAAAGTATAATTTTGGAGAAGAGCATCAAAATATAAGCAAAATATGCTCCCTTATCGGGGATTGGTATTTAGCCATGAACGATTTAAGAAATGGCCATGAATATTACCAAAAAGCCATTGATATGTCCGTTTCGGTTTTGGGCGAAGATCACCCCGAAACGATAAAAATCAAAGAG
Source organism: Sphingobacteriia bacterium (assembly GCA_011390785.1). Taxonomy (GTDB): domain Bacteria; phylum Bacteroidota; class Bacteroidia; order Bacteroidales; family UBA7960; genus SKVR01. The sequence goes on along the minus strand of JAABRR010000027.1, from coordinate 24,731 downwards.
AAATATGCTTCCATAACAAAAAATTCTGATAATATCTAAATTTGTTTATAGCCCAAAACCCATTATTTTTGCCGGAAATATGTAGTTAAATATTCAATGTCGTTTAAGTATGAGATATCTTGCATCTGAAAATACTACCTTCTGAATTGTTTTGGTGATGGTTTGGATAATTTACATGAGATGCCCCCCTTCAAAGAGATGAATTATGCATTACAACATTCTTAACTAAATGATATTGGCTTACGATTTGGGCTTGCAACCCTTAAATTAATAATATATGAACCAAATCAGAATTTTATCTGTTAAGTTTTTTGTATAATCATAAATTTATAACACCTACTTTATGACTTCAGCAACCATCCATGAAACTTCCAATCCTTTATGGTATAAAGACGCAATTATTTACCAGGTACATGTAAGATCATTTTATGATAGCAATGGAGACGGTATTGGCGACTTCAAAGGGCTTATTCAAAAACTTGATTATATTCAAAACCTGGGAGTCAATACCCTTTGGCTTCTCCCCTTTTATCCGTCGCCATTAAAAGACGGAGGTTATGATATTGCTGACTTCAGCAACATTCACCCTTCATATGGAACAATGGCTGATTTCAGGAAGTTCGTTAAAGAAGCTCACAAGCGGGGCCTGAGAATTATTACAGAATTGGTGCTCAACCATACTTCAACTGATCACAAATGGTTTCAAAGAGCCAGAAAATCAAACCCAGGATCCATCTATCGTGATTTTTACGTTTGGAATAATAATACTGAGAAATATAAGGATGCCCGTATCATATTTCAGGATTTTGAAGTTTCTAACTGGACCTATGATCATGTGGCGCAAGCCTATTACTGGCATAGGTTTTATTCACATCAGCCCGATCTTAATTTTGAAAACCCACGGGTACAGAATGAAGTATTTAAAATTCTTGATTTCTGGTTCGATTCCGGGGTTGATGGTTTCAGACTCGATGCCGTGCCCTACCTCTACGAAGAAGAAGGCACCAACTGCGAAAACCTGCCCGAAACACACAATTTTCTGAGAAAGCTACGCAAATATGTTGATGAAAATTACCAGGACAAACTACTCCTCGCCGAGGCCAATCAATGGCCCGAAGATTCTAGTGCATATTTTGGCAAGGGCGATGAATGTCATATGGCCTTCCATTTCCCGCTAATGCCTCGTCTTTATATGGCACTGCGCATGGAAGACCGCTTCCCGGTAGTGGATATCCTTGAACAAACCCCCCAAATACCAGACAACTGCCAATGGGCCATTTTTCTAAGAAACCATGACGAGCTTACCCTGGAAATGGTTTCTGACGAAGAGCGCGATTATATGTATAAAACCTTTGCCAAAGATCCCCGCAAAAGGGTGAATGTAGGTATCAGACGCAGACTTTTTCCGCTGTTTGCGGGTGATACAAGAACCATTGAGTTGCTAAACTTCCTGCTTTTTTCAATGCCGGGCACCCCTATTGTTTATTATGGTGATGAAATTGGTATGGGCGATAACTATTACCTCGGCGACCGCGATGGAGTGCGCACACCTATGCAATGGTCGCCCGATAAAAATGCAGGGTTTTCCGCTGCCGATCCGCAAAAACTATTTCTGCCCGTTGTTATTGATTACAACTACCACTACAACACCGTAAATGTAGAAAACCATGAGAGAAACCCATCTTCATTTTTATGGTGGAAAAGGAGAGTTATTGCCAAAAGGAAAAATTACAAAGCCTTTGGCCGGGGTAGCATAAGATTCATCTCATCCAACAATCCTAAAATATTATCTTTTGTTCGCGAATTTGAAGATGAAACCATTCTCGTGCTGGTTAATTTATCCCGCTATTCGCAGCATGTAGAACTCGATTTGGGAGAATATGCAGGTTCTGTTCCTGTTGAGGCATTCAGCAGAAATGAATTTCCGGTTATTACCGATAACCCGTGGTCATTTTCCATGCAGTTTAAAAACTATTTCTGGTTCGAAATACAAAAACATGAAGTAGAACCCAACCGTTACAATGAAAAAAGAGAACAACTGCAACTTACTACAGAGCAATGGAAAACCATGAATATAAGTCTACAGGAAACAATAAAAATCCTGTTGACAAATTTTATTCTTAACAGCCGCTGGTTTAGAGGGAATGTTAAAAAGCTGGCAAATATTAATATCATTGATACTTTTACAACAGTATCAGGTAAAAATATTTCCAATATTTTTTTGTTGCAGTTTGATATGATTGGCGAAGGAAAAGATATGTTCTTTATGCCCGTTTCTCTTGCAATAAACAATGCAATGAAAGATATTGAAACCCGTCATCCTGAAGCCATCATAGCACATGTTACCTACAATGATGATGATGCTATTCTGTATGATGCTGTTCATGATCAAAAACTACTGCATGAATTCTTTGAAACCATTCGCAAACGGGCTAAAATTAAGGGTCGTTTTGGAGATATAGAAGCATCATCAGGTAGTCGGTTAAAAAGGAATTTCAGCAGCGAAACACCCCTTAAACCACATGTTTTGGCTTTTAAACGATCCAATACATCTATAACCATGGGCGAAAAATTCTTCCTTAAACTGTATCGCAGCCCCCAGGAAGGAGAAAACCCTGATGTAGAAATTATTAAGAACCTTACGCGCCATACTGACTACACGCACATCCCCCCTTACCAGGGTCGTCTGGATTATAAAAGACGCGACATGGAACCTACAACGCTGGCATCGCTGGTTGAACAAATCCCCAATGTGGGTAGTGCATGGGAAATGACGCAAACGGCCATCGAAAGATTCTTTGACAAAATTCTTAGCGAAAAAATACAAGAAGGTCGGTTCACTTCTATCAATAAAAATGAATTGGAAGATTTAATGGATCCGTTTTTCCTTGAGATGGTAGGTTTGCTGGGAAAAAGGACGGCAGGAATGCATCAGGCACTTACTGAAGTTACGCAGGTTGGCGGGTTTACTCCTGAACCGTTCTCTTTACTTTACCAAAAATCGCTTTATCAGGCAATCCGAACCCTTGTAAAAAGAAACCTTGCATGGGTAGGGGCAAATATGAAACACCTCGATGAAGAAACCCAGGTGATACTCCACGAAATAATCAATGATGAAGAAATTTATCTTTCCTACATGCGAAAAATGCTGGAAAGAGGTAAGATCAACAGCCAGAAAATAAGAATTCATGGTAATTACAAGCTTGATAAATTACTGTTTACAGGTAAAGACTTTATTGTTACCGATTTTGAAGGCGAAGTGGAATATCCACTCAGCGTTAGAAAACTTAAACATTGCCCCCTTAAAGATGTTGCCTCTATGTTGGGTTCATTTCACTATGCCATGCACATGGGCTATTTTGGAAGACGAGAATTTATTCCCGGAACAGACAGCGACCTTCGCCCCCTTATTGCCCAATGGCAAGATATGGTTTCCTTCGCATTTCTCAACGGATATCTAAGCGAAGCAGGGAAACATAATTACCTGCCGGAAAATTCTCATGACAGCATTGAATTACTCAATCTGTACACCTTTGAACGTGCAGTGCATGAATTAAGAAAATTTGCCGAGCATGAAACCATATCGTTGATGATTCCTATAAAGGTTTTACAAAAAACCCGCGAAATAATTGCCCTGAGAGAAACAGAGTAAAAAGGTTTTTAGTTAATAGACTCTTATATTTGCAATCTAATAACTTACAACCTGCATATCTGAATAATGACCTAAAAATACACTTTGCACTTGCAAAGTGTATTTTTTTCATCCAATACCCAAAAAAATTAACTTAAAAAAAATCCTTTGCAAAAATTTGCTTATAATTGCAAAAACAAAACCGTTTAAGGAAATAACTGATAATCTTTCGCTGGAAAACCAAAGGAATTCTACAATCATAGATCTCTTACAGGCAATTCATTTAGCAGACTAGCTTCTTTTACCAAAAAATCAATACTTCTCATATGAAACGAGCAACTATTCTTATTTTTATTTTGGCACTCTTCTTTATGAGTTGCAAAAGCCAGGCACCCGTTATTGAAGCCGATTACCAGGCGCAGGCACTCGATATACAGCTCAACAATCTCACCAACCAAATGGTGAAAAGCTTATCACAGGAAAACAAATCAAAGATTGCCATTATGGAATTTCCTGACCTGCATGGGAATATCAGCGAGTTTGGGAAATTCATTCCCGAAGAACTTACTACCCGCCTGTTTATGACCCGGAAATTCGATGTTCTGGAAAGGCAGTTACTCAACAAAGTATTGGATGAGCAAAACCTCGGACTAACCGGTCTTATTGATGCTTCATCAGCCGCCCAAATAGGCAAGGTACTAGGTGTGGAAGCCATTGTTACAGGCACCATAACTGATATTGGCAACATGATTCGTATCAATGCAAGGCTTATATCAACCGAAACAGCCGGTGTTTTTGCGGTAGCGTCTGTAAGTATCGAAAAAGATCCCCACATTGTTGAAATGATGAATCGCTTTTCGGCACAACCAGCCCGTCAACCCAACCCACCTCCCGCCCCACCCGCGGCAGAAATGCAAACACCACCCGAAAGAACCCCGACAGCTGCGCCCCTTAGTGTTGCCAAAGCTACTGTAGAAGAATTTGAATTTGAAGTGGTGGCCAACACACTTACTCCCGATAACCGGCTGATTATTGATGTTATGATTACCAACAAAGCCATTCATGACAAAGAAATAACCATTCGCAATGCATCAAAACTCTATGATAATCTTGGTCAGGAATATGACATCTCTGTGCGGTCCGTGGGCAACAAAACAGCCGGCAAGTACTCACACCTAACACATCTGTTTATTAGCAATTTGCCCACAAAAATGACCATGGAATTTGAGAAAATTGACCCCCGGGCTGAAAGTGTTGCTTTGCTTCATATTTCCTTATGGAACTTAAGGAACGATGCCCAACTAAGAAATATAAAAATTAACAGGTAATTGCCATGAGTATTTCAGGCTGGCCTATTCTATTTATCAAAAAACATTTCAAAGGCACGTTGCTGGCGGTATTATTGTTTATTGTATCACCTTCATCCTTTGGTCAACCTGCCTGGACAACCCAAATGCCTGTTGATGAAGCCTATTATATTGGCATAGGAAACGTACTGAAATCAGACAACGTTAATCATATAGCAGAAGCAAGAAACATGGCACTGGAACAGATTGCATCTGCCATTGCTATAAGCATTACCGCCGAAACATCTCAAAATACCATTGAGCAATCGGGTATGATTGAAGAAACCTTCCGCCAGCATATAACTTCTGTTGCCCATGCAAACCTGGAAGGACATGAACTGGCAGGTAAGTGGGAAAATGATCGTGAATACTGGGTGTATTACCGGCTTTCGAAAGAAGATTACCGGATCTTGTTCGAAACACGAAAGCGCGAAGCCGCCGACAGGGCATGGGAGTACCTGCAACGTGGAAAAATGGCTCTGAAAGAAAATCAGATTACCCCGGCCACAAGGTTTTTAATTCAGTCAGCCACAGAGATTTTCCCCTATAGGGGAATGGGTGTTAAAACAAACACTACCGAAGCATCCCAATCTCTCGATATTGAAATATTTGCCGAATTACAACAGGTATTGGATGGTTTAACTGTTTCAGCAGTGCAAAATAATTTGAGCCCTATACCTTACCATTCAAAAAACTATCAAACTGCAATAAAAGTATCTTACACAAAGGAAGATAATAATACCCTGGCGGTAAAAGACATGCCCCTTCAAATTGAGATAGAACAAGGTAATGCAGTTATTGGTAATATGATGCCCACCAACAATGAAGGCCATTCACAATTTATAATCGGGGAAATTATCAATCCGAATACCATCCGCGCAACCATAACCATTAATCTGCAAACCGGGGAAAATCAAACCCAAACTACTTACCCAAAGAGCCTCCGCGAACTGTTTCAATTCCCCGAATACTATTTAAACCTGCAGGTAGAAGCCCCAAAAGCAATGATTGTTGCCAACAGGGCAAACCCCTTGCATCAGCAGGATTTTATTACACCTGTGATAAAGCAAAAATTGACCGCTCAGGGATGGGTATTGGTTTATGAAGCCAGGCATGCCGATTTTATCATCAACCTAAACTACCAAACCCACGATGGCGTAGAAAGACAAGGCATACATACCGCCTTTGCCAGCGGCAACATTTCCATAATCAACAATTCAACATCAGAAGAGATTAGCCGGAAAACCATTGAACAAACCCAGGGTGCAGGCTTATCTTTTGAAGCCGCCAGAAAGCAGGCGCTGGAAAAATTGGGAGACGAATTGGGTAAACTGCCGATCTTTCTCCAGAAAATTTGATACAAAAAAAAACCCTGCAAAACAAATTACAGGGGCTTTTAATATGCTTGGTCTGCTACCTTTCATTTTGCAGATTTTCCATCTCTTCGTTAAATATTTCTTCAAACTTCATTTTGTCATAATCCAATCGCAGTCTGTCGTCGCGGCTAATGCGATCAGAAATATTGTTGAGAAGCTCATCTTTGCCCACCTCAACGGCTACATAAACACTGTATTTTCCATCTTTTTCAAACACTTTGCTACAAACTGTAGAAACGTTATTCAAAGTTTGGTTAACCACCGAGCGGGTCATATCTTCAAACTTTTCGTTATACTCGTTGGCATCTCCAACGGTAATATCCTGACTATACCTATCAGTAACAGACTTGATGGTTCTGTTAATTCCGGCAGCCAACGATGCATTGGCGTCAAGATTAGCCCGACGGCGCGTTGAGGCCATATTTACCCCTTCAGCCATACCTGTGCCTCTGAAATAGTTCATATCTGAAGCATATTCCATATCATTACAGGGCAGATTCAATTCTGTACCCAATGCATCCGATGTGGTAACTTCCTTTTTTGATCCACAACTGGCTAAAACCAGAAACCCCGATAAAACAACTGTTAAAAAAGCTGTACGTTTCCATTCAATTCGTGTCATAATTCTTAAATTTAAATTTGTTAAAAATGTGTGCTTTCAGTAAATGATTATGAGAAAAATAAAAAGCAATCCGGATGAAAATATATTTATAATATATAATATAAGCATCAAATTTATAAAATTATCCTGATGCGGTGCTTAAAAATGTTCAATTAGAGTTTAAAACAACAACCCCGTAAGCCTTTATTTCTTAATTTTGCCCACCATTAAAGTTGTGTTTCACATAGAAAACGAATTAACTTCCATAAAATACTTATTAATATGTCGATACTACTCTCAAACCGGATCAATGAACTTGCCGAGTCAGAAACACTGGCCATGTCGCGTATCAGTCGCGAGCTAACTGCCGAAGGCCATAATGTAATTACCCTGGGTGTTGGAGAACCCGATTTTTTTACTCCAGCCCTCATAAAGGCTGCCGCCCACAAAGCCATAGATGATAACTTCTCCTTTTATCCGCCGGTAAATGGTTATGTAGACCTACGAAAAGCCATCTGCGAAAAACTAAAACGAGATAACAACCTCGATTATTCGCCCGATCAGATTGTGGTAAGCACCGGAGCAAAACACTCTATCATGAATGCCTTGCTTTGCCTTATCAATCCTGGTGATGAAGTGATCATACCTACACCATTTTGGGTTAGCTACTCGCACATGGTTAATTTTGCGCAGGGCAAACAGGTTTATATTGAAGCTGGTATCGAAAACGATTTCAAAATTATTCCGCAACAGCTGGAAGCCGCCATTACTCCGCAAACAAAACTCTTTATGTTCTCCAGTCCCTGCAATCCCAGTGGTTCGGTTTATACAAAAGATGAACTGGCTGCACTTGCCGAAGTTTTCGAAAAACATCCGCATGTTTACATCCTTTCTGATGAGATTTATGAATTGATCAATTTTGATAAAAATCATGAAACAATTGCCCAGTTTAAAAACCTGAAAGACAGGATAATCCTTATTAATGGTGTATCAAAAGGCTTTGCCATGACCGGTTGGAGAATCGGCTACATGGCATCGCACAAAGACCTGGCTGTAGCTGCGGCTAAATTACAGGGACAGTTTACATCGGCTGCCAGCTCAATTTCACAGAAAGCTGCATTACAGGCCATGAAAATGAATCCTGCCGACACCTACCCCATGCTCGAAAAATTCAAGGAAAGACGCGATATGATGGTTGGTCTTCTCAGAGATATACCAGGATTGAAGGTGAATGTTCCGCAGGGCGCGTTCTATCTCTTTCCTGATGTAAGCAGCTATTTCGGCAAAACCGATGGCAAAACCACCATAAAAGGGGCAACCGATTTATGCAACTACATCCTTTATAGGGTCTATGTGGCCATGGTACCCGGCGATGCTTTTGGCTCACCCAACTGCTTACGTATTTCTTACGCCACATCTGATCAATTATTAATTGAAGCCATGACGAGAGTAAAATCTGCCCTGGCAGAACTTAAATAAAATTCTACCAGAACAATGACCCGAAAAAAAATTCTCGAAGATCTTTTCATTAATTTTTCTCAACAAAATATCCTGATTATTGGCGATGTAATGATCGATTCGTATTTGTGGGGAAAAGTTGACAGAATTTCGCCCGAAGCACCCGTGCCGATCGTTTCCCTGAAAAAACGGGAAAACCGCCTGGGTGGAGCGGCCAACGTGGCACTGAACCTGCAAAGCATGGGAGCAACACCAATATTATGCTCCGTAATAGGGAAAGATGAAAAAAGCCAGCTGTTTTTTGATTTGATGAAAAAACAAGGGCTCAATGCCCGGGGAATTCTTGCAACTGAAGATCGCATTACCACCACCAAATTTCGCATTATTGGCAACAATGCCCAAATGCTTAGGGTTGATGAGGAAACTGAAATGAATATCAATACCGAAGAAACCCATTTACTTTTTGATAGAATCAAAAGCATATTAGATGAGACTAATATCGGTGCCATCATATTCGAAGACTACGACAAAGGAGTGATTACCCAACAACTGATAGAAAATACGGTAGTGCAGGCCCGCGAAAAGAACATCCCGGTAGTGGTGGATCCCAAAAAGAAAAATTTTATGCACTACCGCGGAGTAACCCTTTTCAAACCCAACCTGAAGGAGCTTCGCGAAGGCCTGAAACTTGACTATGAGCTGGACAGTTATGAAAAAATCATGTCAGCCGTAAAACAATTGCAACAACTTCTTGATGTTGATGTTGCCATAGCTACCCTTTCGGAAAAAGGTATCAGTTTTAGCAGCAAAGAAAAAGACGGAAGTTTCACTACAGGCAACATACCTGCTCATGTTAGAAATATTGCTGATGTATCGGGTGCCGGTGACACGGTTATAAGCATCATTGCACTTTGTATGGCTGCCGGAACGAGCATGGAACAAATGGCTAAACTATCAAATTTGGCAGGTGGATTGGTTTGCGAATATGTTGGTGTAGTGCCCATTGATAAAGACCGGCTCTTTCAGGAAGCAATAAAAACTTTTCAATAGGTCTGTTGTTTAGTTCTGCGTATGAACAACAACAAAAATTTATTCGATTTCAGGAAAAATTATTTACGCGATGGCTTTAGCATTGAACAATCGCTTGAAAATCCTTTTGCCCAGTTCCATATTTGGCTCGAGCAGGCTATTGAAGCCGGGCTTACAGAACCCAATGCAATGATTCTTTCTACCGTTTCATCAACAGGAAAAGTTAGTGCAAGAACGGTTTTGCTAAAAGAATCAGATGGTGAAGGATTTGTATTCTTCACCAATTACAACAGCAAAAAGGCAACTGACCTGCTTTACAACCCCAACGCTGCTCTGGTATTTTTGTGGCTGGAACTGGAAAGACAGGTTCGTGTTGAAGGCACATGCAAGAAAGTGAGCACAGCAGAATCAGATCTTTATTTTTCCAGCAGGCCACGCGAAAGTCAATTGGGAGCCTGGGCTTCTGACCAAAGCGAAGAAATAGCATCACGAGAAATCCTGATTGAAAAATACCAGTCTCTTGAAAAAACATGGGAGGATAAACCCATCCCTCGTCCACCTCATTGGGGCGGCTATCGGCTGTATCCGGAAACATTTGAGTTTTGGCAGGGAAGACCGGGTAGAATGCACGATCGGATTTTTTATTCCCATGAAGGCATCAACATCTGGAAACGCAATCGGTTAGCCCCGTAAAACAACGATTATTTAAAATATCATTACCACTTTAAACATTTAAAACATTGGCTAAAAAAGAAGACGTAAGGGGCATGTTTAACCGGATTGCCCACCGGTACGATTACCTGAATCATTTTTTATCCCTGGGAATTGATAAATTGTGGAGGCGCAAATTAAGAAGACAATTGAGAAAATACAAGCCCGAATCAATTCTTGATGTGGCTACCGGCACAGCAGACCTGGCTATTGAGCTGGCAAAACTAAATCCCAAAGAGATTGTAGGGGTTGACATTGCCGAAACTATGCTCGAAATGGGAGATAAGAAAATTGAGAAAAGAAATCTGCAAAACATGATACGGTTGCAACAAGCTGATTCAGAAAACCTTCCTTTTGATGACAATACCTTTGATGCTGCCACAATTTCTTATGGGGTGCGTAATTTTGAAACTCCGGTAAAAGGATTGGCCGAAATAAACAGAGTTTTAAAACCGGGTGGAGTGATTTTTATCCTTGAGTTTGGCATGCCCAAAACATTTCCGGTGAAGCAGGCTTACAGTTTCTACTTCAACTTTATCCTGCCATTCTGGGGGAAGGTTTTTAGCGGAAGTTACGAATCATATAAATATTTGCCCGAATCGGTAAAGCAGTTTCCTTATGATAAAGCCTTTACAGATATGCTAAGCCAGGCAGGCTTTCAAAATCCTACCGCTACAAAATTAAGCCAGGGTATCACCTTCCTCTATGAAGCTGTGAAATAGTGATTGCAAGAAAACTGTGGGATTCTTACTAACACAAAATAGTACCTGCAAGAAAAATTTTGAATACTTTTGCTGCAATATGATAAAGCATTAAACGTTTTAGTAATCGGAACAAAAATAAACACGTTATCAATCAAATTATTATAAGTGGCAAAACTCAGAATCCGGCTCCTGATAATTATATTCCTTCTAACCCTGCAAAGTCTGTTATTCAATACTTTTGCACAGGAACAAAAATCCTTTAAGTTTGGAAATCTCCCCTATTATGATCAAAAGCTCTACCATTTTGGGTTTTCTTTGGGCATCAATAATATGGATTTTTCGCTCAAACCAATAACCAATCTGCAGCAAGTAGAAATGAGCCCTGATGATGTAGTTATTATTGCCGAATTTGACACCCTTACATCTGTTTTAACACGAAGAGAAAGTGGTTTTAACATTGGAATTGTTTCCAATTTAAGACTGGCTGATCAATGGGATCTGCGCTTTATACCGACACTAACTTTTGGCGACAGAAACCTTATTTATCAAGGATTTAAAAACGGATCACCTATTACCCGGACTCAACCACTTGAAAGTACCTTTATCGATTTTCCTTTGCATCTGAAGTACAAATCAGTAAGAATGATCAATACCCGTGTTTATGTAATTGGTGGTTTGAAATACAGCTACGACCTGGCATCTAACAAAGACAAAGAAGACTCCGAATCAGATATTCTGGCAAGAATTGGCCAAAACGACTTTTTTTATGAGTTAGGTGTGGGTTTCGATTACTATTTTTATTATTTCAAATTTTCTACAGAAATAAAAGGATCGTTTGGCATCCCCAATATGCTTATTCCTGAAAACACTATGTTTACCAATTCAATAGATCGTCTCAACTCACGGTTGATTATGATTTCTTTTCTATTCGAGTAAATTCCCCTTTTAATATCACCTTTATATTTCTTCCTGCAATTTTGAAAGCGGAACTAATTCTTTTTCTTTGTAGTGATGATTGGGTAATGATTCTAAAAATCTTTTATTAATCATAAACAACCTGCTGTTGTAGCGATCCATAGGGAAAGTATTTTCCTGATCAAAATTCTCAAAATCGAAACGGGTAAAATTAAGCTCACAGGCAGAAAGTTCCCATTCATCTTCCCCCATAAAAAGTAAGGGTAAACCCTGTGTTCGACAAATTACCGGTCTGCCATCGTATATTATACAACTATGATTTACCAGAAAAGGACAATCAGTTGGGTTTGCGGTTTTTTGCCCCAACTTTAACTTTTCGGCAACTTGTTGCTTTATCGCTTCATATTCTACTGGCAAAATGCCAAAATTCTCGCAGCACATATCACATCCCTTCTTGCAATTGAGATAATTATCGTGCAAGGTGTAAAGTTCGGCGCAGTGAGCTTCCAACTCATTACGAAAGAAAAAATATTCTTTTAAAACTTCGGTTGTTCTCATAAGATTGCTAATTACCTGTGTTGAGCTCGCACGATTGGGTATTTTTTGATGTTCCAGAATACAATTTACAGGCATTTAATAAATTCTTCATTGCCAATTGCGCTGTCACAAATTCCTTTTCATTGTTAATAATTGGTTTACAGCGCCAAAATCATCTTTATTCATTCTCAAATCTACAAATATTATCGGGTCTCTGACCCTTTAATTATGTTATACAAAAATCAAGAGGGAATAAAGGTTGTGTAAAATTTGTAGGAATCAGCATTAATGATATAATTAGGAGTTTAGAGAAAACCAAAGGGATGTAACGGTTTTTCATTTTTATTAATCTTCAGAAAACTCGATCAACATTTTTCTGTACACATTAAAAACATTGGAGCGGGAAACAAACCCAACATATCGTCCATCTTCAACTACAGCGAGATTCCATTGCCCTGAATCGCGAAATTTCTTCATTACCGTTTCCATGCTATCCTGCAATTCCACTTTTCTGCGGGGAATGATCATCACATCGCGAACACGGACTTTATCATACTTATCCCGTTCAAACATAATCTCCCTGATTTCATCAAGGGGCACTATCCCGAAAAAATAATTATCATTATCGGTAACCGGAAAAATATTCCTGTTCGATTTGGCAATTATTTTTACCAGCTCTCCAAGTGTTTGATCCGGGTTTACCTTGCTAAAGTTGGTTTCTACCACATTCTCAACTTTCAAAAGAGTAAGAACAGCCTGGTCTTTATGGTGTGTAACCAATTCACCCCTTTCTGCCAGTTTTTTGGTATAGAGAGAGTGGGGTTCAAAATACCGCACCGTAAGAAATGAAATAGAAGCAGTAATGATTAGCGGTACAAACAGCTGGTAGCCTCCTGTAATTTCAGCAATAAGAAAGATAGCAGTTAGTGGCGCGTGAATAACCCCGGCAATCAAACCGGCCATCCCCACCAAAGCAAAATTATATTCAGAAATTTTAACCCAGTTAAAGGAATTGATGATACGGGCTAAAACAAACCCGGTAATACCCCCCATAAACAAACTGGGAGCAAAAACTCCCCCAATACCCCCTGCACTGGTAGTTAAAGAAGTAGCAACGGCTTTAAAAAGCAAAACCATTATCAAAAACCCAATAAACAGAAACTCAGAGTCTTCCACAAAGAAGCCCCATATGCTATCATTGAGAAGATTTTCGGGTTGCCCGGAAAGCATCGAACGCATGGTTATATAGCCTTCACCAAATAGTGGGGGAAACAAAAAAATCAAAACGCCGAGAATACCGCCACCAATAAGCACCCTTCGGTATGGCATCTTTACTTTCTTTATTCTTTTTTCAACCCGGCTGTTCATCCATGTAAAATATAATGAAACCGCACCAGCAGCCATGCCGAGTAATATATAGAAGGGGAAGTGTGCAAAAGTAAACGGGTCTTTCAGGGTAAAATAAAATTCAACCTGTTCGCCCAAAAAAACGGAAGAGAAAAGAGTAGCTGTTACCGCCGCTATGAGCAGTGGCACTATAGAAGCCATGGTAAGATCAAGCATCAGAACTTCCAGCGCAAAGATCAACCCGGCAATGGGTGCTTTAAAGATGGCTGCAATGGCGGCGGCGGCTCCACAGCCTACCAATAAAGTTGTCCGTTTAAAGCCGAGTTTCGAGCTTTGTGCAACATTACTCCCAATGGCTGCCCCCGTAGCAACAATAGGTGCCTCCATTCCCACTGAACCACCAAAACCGGCAGTAATGGTACAGGCAACCATCGACGACCACATATTGTGTACCTTCATAATCGCCTTGTTGCGCGATATGGCATACAGAATGCGTGTAATACCATGGCCAATATTGTCCTTTACAAAAATCCGAATATAAACCACCGTAAGAAAAATCCCAACTACCGGAAACACCAGCATCAACCAGTTTTCGCTCGGACGGATACTTCTCACCCACGCCTCAACAAAATGGACAGACGTTTTTAGTAAAACCGCCGCTATTGCCGAACCAATTCCAATAATTACTGCCAACACCAGAATAAAATGCCGGTCGTCGAGGTATCGGGTTCGCCAAAGAAGAAACTTATCGAGTTGGATTCTTATTTTTTGTCGCATTATCAACTAAACTACTTACGCTGATTCAGGGGATTTACTATTTGAATAAAAAATATTTGTAATCCCGGCAAATATCAGAAAAAAAGCCCAAAAAAAGCAGTAAAAAAAACCTTTTATCGAGGAAGATGATTTGAGAAAATGTTTTGAGAAAAGAATGAAGCTTTACCCATAGAAATTAAAACAAGTTTTGCATTAAGAATTCAACGGTAATTTAACCCAGGTTTTACTTTTTAAAAGGATACTCAATTTTTTCAATTTCAACACTAAAATGTTGCATAGCAGTGGTTATCCGTTGCTCGGGGATTATAAAATTGAAGTCTTCCCAGAATTCTGCATCATATACAAAATCCTGATCGGTAAAGATAACGGCAGGGCGAATGGTTTCCCTTCGTGAAAATCGTTTTACATCCTCTGTTTCAATATCCATAACCGCCATTTCGAAGAAGGCACTGTAATTATTCCCAAATAGTTTATTGCGTTCTCTGATGCGCATCATGATTTCACCCCTAACGTGCTTTATGTGATATGCTCCATTGTGCCAGGCATACCTTACTGAATAATTCATGCTCTTTATACGTGTATTGTAAAATTTGCTCCGGCGTGGAAGAAATCTGTTTTGATGAAGCGCAAGATAAGATGATGTAATGCCAAAATCAACCTGAAGAATAGCCAGGCTCTCTGTATCGATATAGATCGTTCCTTCATAAACACCCTCGCTAACATAATTGGCCGGTTCAAAGGTTATGGCATAGGCACTACCTGCATCATGATTTACAAATCCAGCATCAGGATATTGAAACTCGATAAGATTTAAAGGAATAAAAAATGCTGGGGGGTGTTTTACTATATCCAATTCAAGCATACCCTGAATACCCGCTTTTAGTTTTATGATGACGGAATCCTTTATATCATTATTGGAAATATTTCTGGATTTCAGAATTTTAACCTGGTCAGCTCCATTTCCCCGATAAGATGATTTATAAATCTCAAAAACCGCTTCTGAATATTGAAGCAAATCATCGTTTTTAAAAACCCCTTCTCTGTAGAAACTGGTATGCAAAGTGGGTTCTTGCGGGTATAACTCATCTTTGGCTTCAATTGCACTAGATAACACCTTCATAGGATTATAACCGGTAACTACCACTTCGCTTAACGATTGGGTTTCCACATCCATATAAATATCCGTAGTTACATCCTGTAATAATTTTAAAGGAATATACCGGGATGTATAACCCATAAAAGAAATTTTAAGGGTATCATTAGAAAATTCAGCTGGGATCTTTAAATTGAAAAGCCCCTCTTGGTTGGCAGAAATACCCTGACCCCTGCCCTTCAATACAATGCTGGCAAAAGATAATGCTTCCTGCGATGAAGAATCAACCACCCGCCCTCTTACCACAAGAGCTGTTGTATCAGCACCTTTGGTTTCAGCAATGGGCTCTGAATCAGAAACGGTGTCGACCAGGTCAGGTTTTCGGTAAATAACAATATACTTGTCCCTGAATTCCACACCAAGAGAATCATTGGTTAAAATGATTTCGAGCAATTCATTAATGGTATATTCGCCTCTTTTTATATCAACTTGTTGGTTGTTGTTAATCAGCTCGCTGTCGTAAATAAAATAATAGGAAGTTTGACGACTTATCTCGCTAAATATGCTAAATATAGTATGACGCCTGCTTTGAACTTTGACTACTTCACTTTCAGCAAACGATTGGGAAAATACCTGAAAATAGAGGCCTTTAAGAATAAAAAGGAGGAAAAATACAATTACTATTTTTCGGGTTGGAATCATTTGAGCACATCCTTAAATACTTATTCAGGGTTGCGAAAAATAACGCGCGAGTCACCAACTATCTCATAATCAATAGAAAGGGAAAGAGCAATCAATTCGCTGATGGTTTCCAGTTTTCCATCGTAAATGGTAACGGTCATTATGCGGTTTTTGATATTGTCATTTTCTGTTTCAAAGGTAATACCATATGTCTTATTTAATGCATATAAAATATTTTCCAACCTTTCATCTTTGAACTGCAACAAATTCCTTCGCCATTGGGTGTTGTAATAGCTGGGGAAAACCACTTCAGCCAGTCCGTTTTCGAGCATAAGCAACTGCCCTTCGTTAACCATAACCGATTCTTGTCTGCTTTTATCAAACCATACTTTTACACGTCCTTCTTCAACAAAGAGCTCGAGTGTGCCGGGATTTATTGTTTTTACATTAAACGAAGTACCCACTACTTCAATTGTGGCATTTCCTGCCTCAATGGTAAAAGGTTTTTGGGCATCGGGCGCAACATCAAAAAAAGCTTCCCCTGCCATCTTCACCTTGCGAGCCGTTGCATCAAAAAATTCGGGGTAAGAGATTTGCGATTGCCTGGCGAGATACACCAGCGAACCATCATCGAGGGTTTTAACGGATACCATTTCCTGGTCGGTATTTTCAAAAACCAACAAAGGATGGTCGGCAAATTGCATCCAACCAAGGTAGGTAGCCCACCCCAGGCCGGCAATTACCAAAACAGAAGCGGCCCATTTAAGCCAAACCGGTATGTGTATTGCCGATGGGTGCTGAATAACATTGACTTCCTTTTCATCAGCAACGATGCGGGTTGAGAGCGTTTCCCAGGCTTTATCTGTATCAACTTCGTTAGCAGTGCCTGATGAATAGTACTCCATTAACTCCCAGGCATCTTTTGCAGCTATAAATTCGCTGTTCAGATTCTGATCTTCCAAAAGTCTTTCCTCGAAATTTAGCTTTTCAACAGCATCCATCTCACCCGAAAGGTATTTGGCCACCTGATCTGTTGCTTGAGAAGGGTTAGTTAGTTCAGTCATGAATGTTGTTATTATTTTTTATTCAACCCGGCTTTATCCGACTATAACGATCATTAGCCTGGCTGCATTATTATTTTTTGTAAAGCCCGAGTTCGTTTCTGAGTTGGCTTAATGCCTTACTTATATTGGCTTCCACCGTTTTTATCGAAATATTTAATTTCTCAGCTATTTCCCGGTATTTTAGGCCTTCAAATCTGTTCATTTTAAAAATCTGTCGACAATTTTCAGGA
The DNA here is from genome assembly GCA_011390785.1 of Sphingobacteriia bacterium. GTDB lineage: Bacteria > Bacteroidota > Bacteroidia > Bacteroidales > UBA7960 > SKVR01. The sequence goes on along the minus strand of JAABRR010000027.1, from coordinate 7,231 downwards.
AGCTTTTCCAGCGCATCGTTGATTTTTTTCTCCAGTTCTTTCAAATCATAAATATTGGGTTGATAGACCTGATTATCAAGACCTGTGGATTCCAAAACATCGAAAGCGTATTTATTTTTTACCGCTTCGTGACGCAAATACTTTAGCGACTTATTTCTGATGCTTTGAAAAAAATAGCTTTTCATGGATGATTGGATTGCAATCTGTTCTTTGTTTTTCCAGTAATTGTAAAAAAAATCCTGAACGATCTCTTCTGCAACATCTTTGTCTTTTACCATACTGTTGGCGAAAAGTGTTAAGGGAGCATAATACTCCCTGAACACCTTTTCAAATGCCGAAATGTCTCCTTTCTTAATTTTCTCATCGACAGACAGTTCAGACATACAGACAGCACTTAATGAATAAAAGATTTATTGATCCTGATTTTTAACCGCATTTTTATTAAGTTTATTGATGGCTTCGTCAATTGATACATCGGGTTCTATATAGTTGTAATCACCCCAGAAGTTATCTGTAAAATAAATGGGTACCATATCAGCGAGAATATTATTGTTGCGGAATGTTTCTCTCCTTGCAAAAGACTCAACATTTTCGTTTGATCTGTCCATAATAGCCATTTCAAACATGAGATTGTATCGGGTTCTGAAAATTTTTCTTCTCCAGTTGACAAAAAATTCCAGGTCACTTCTCATGTAATTAACAAAATACTGGTCTCCAATCTTTTGGTATTTAACAAGATAGCGGGTATCATTGGGTGTAAATCTAAGGGTTGGTGGTTTTCTCCTAACAAATACTTTCGCTGCTTTTCTCTTATCACTCAAATCATATCCAAAATCGGCCATGGTAACAGCCAGGGTTTGGTTACAAATGTACAGTTTTCCTTTAAAAAGAGGATAATCAAGTATAACCCTGGGTTCGAACCCAATAACATACTGGGGCATATCGTCAATAATTACCAGGTCGAGCATTTCATAGGAATAAAAATCGATGGTTTCACTTGATATTACGATGTCGTTGTTTTTAACCACATCCAGTAACATAGCCACCTGAGGACCACCCTGCAATTTTACCAACAAGGTGTCAGCCTTTTTAACGGTTCCACTTTTCCGGCCTCTGATAATACGCACCTGGTCATCTCTGCCGCGATTGTCATAAGGCTCTTTGTACACATCAATAACAGCTTCTGCAACAGTAAGATAATCTCGTCTTTGCTTGATGGTTTCCCGGTAAAAGCCAGTTAGGTTGTAGGATTCCTGCGGATAATTTTCAGGGATTCGTTCAATCGCTTTTACAACAAGATCACGTGGATTCATGGGTCTGAAGGTAACTTCCTGAAGTGGCACCACATGTGCTTTAAGCAAAAAATCAGAATTCTTACCAGTATGCTCTTTTATGGAAAAAGTGCCCAACTCGTAACCCATGTAAGAGATTACAAAGTTTTGAGCAGTTACATCGTCTTTAATTTTGAAGGTAAAAACGCCATCAGAATTGGCAACTGTTCCCATATAGGTTCCTGGAATAAACATGGTGGCATATGCAAGAGATCTGTTATTGTCTGCATCACGCACGGTGCCGCTTATGGTATAAAAACCGCCGGTTTGTGAAAAACCAACAGAAGTAACCAATAACATCAACAGCATAATCAGGGGGATAATTTTTCTTGTTTTCATGATGAAAGGGATTTTAAAGTTTGTTTACACTATCATGACCCTTTAAAATAAAAATACCCTATGGAGAGAAGAAAAAAATGGGGAGAAAGCAAACAGGTGATATTTTATAAAAAACAAACTTTCAGCATCGCCCAGAATTACTTATTCCGTATCTACTCAGGTTCTTTACACCGAAGGCTGAAGGCTCTTAGAATTCCGTTAAAACTTAATCAAGTTTTTTGCACCATATATTTTTTTATTCACCGGTCTTCCCTACTATTTTAGTAGATACTAAACTTATGAGTAAACAGTGTTGTATCAGAATGGATATGCAAGAAATAAAACCCTGGTTTGAGTCTGCTTACATTGATATCCATATCTAAATCATCAGGATAATATGTTTGCACAACCAGTCCTACACTATTAGTAACCCTTATGATTTTTAGCCTATGTGTCGATTTTACATGAATAAAATCGGATGCCGGATTTGGATATACCTTTAAATGGACGTTGCTAGCTTCTCTTACTGAATTTTCAAACAAAAAATTGGCTGTAAGCGTAATATCATCGCCATGCATTGTAAAAACAAATTCGGGTTTGGTGCTTATTACTTCATGGGCTTCAGTGGTCCAGTTGACAAATACAAATTGTTCGTTTGCAATTGCGGAGATCTTTACCGGCTCACAGGGAAAATAATCACCCCCACCTGAAACAAACCCACTGTTTTCGATGGAAATATTGAGTGCAATATTATTCTTTATAGGATGATTAAACTCCTCAGGCTCAATTTGCCACCTAAGAAATGGGTAGGTATTATTTTCTTCAATATCCCATATTTCAGTGAAATCCCAGTTGATGTATAATTCCTGAAAGGTCATTTCCCATGAACACAGTCCCTGCCCTCTGTCGCTCTGGGATGTTCCGGAAGAAACTATATCCCAAAACCCCTGATTTACTGTTCCTCCTGCATTGTCGCCCACAAGCCCACCCACATAATATCCCTGATAATCGTTGCTACCGGTAACATAGCCGGTACTATAGGAATTGGTGATTGTTGCATCCCTATTTATTCCAACCAAGCCACCAACCTTTAAATAACCAGTAACACGACCAGTACTATAACAATTCAAAACCAATGATTTTTGATTATTCCCTAACAATCCACCTACATAAAAATTACCAAGTACATCCCCAGTGCTATAACAGCCCTGAATTAGCCCCCTGCTAGAACCGACCAGTCCTCCACTGTAGTACTCACCACCTGTCACACTGCCTGTACTGAAACTATTGACTACATTACCAGCGTTATTACCTGTCAATCCTCCAGTATACATCTCACCTTTCACATTTCCTTTACTATAAGAGTTGGTAATTGTAGATCCTCTTGCATTGCATCCTGCCAATCCTCCAACATAGTTGCCTGTGCTTCTAACGTTGCAAATACTATAACTATGGGTTATTATACAATTTAGATCATTCGACCCAACCAATCCTCCAGCATAATTCTCAGTACTATTAATAATACCGGTACTATAGCAGTTTGAAATTGTAGAATTCAAATAATTCTCCCCTACCAATGCTCCTATACTATACCGGCCAGTTATATTTGCATCAACTATTCCGAGGTTCTTTATCTCAGCTCCCGAGGTTTCACCAAACAGCCCAAGATCCCAATCCATGGGTCTATTTATAAATAATCCTGAAATAACGTGCCCATTTCCATCATAGAAGCCTCTAAAGCTACCTGCTGAATGATATCCGATCGGCAGCCATCCTTCTCCCATATTCCATGGAGAAGTTCCAAGATCAATATCGGCAATTTGCTTGTAATACTTGTCCGAACATGGGCCAAGATAATTTCGTACATTGTTAAGGTGATAAGCTGTTTCAATTAACCAAGGGTCATCTTCGGTGCCAATTCCTCCTGCAAATTCTGGCTCTTCTTCATTTGGAACAGAATCAATTGGAAGAGTATACTCTGTCAGAAGCTTTATATTTGAAAGAAAATCAGAATGACCTTTATTAGTTGATTCCAAAGCAAATATCTTACATCCTTGGTATAGCCCTGCGATTGCGAATAAGAATGAAATCCAAATTGTTTTATTCATGGGTATGGACATTAAATTTTTGATGCCAATTGGTTAAATTCCCTTACAAAAGAAAAAATAATAAACATATAAAGAAAATTTTATTGCATAATATTTGTTATTTAAAATGATTTTAAATAACTCATTTTCAAAACGTAGTCTATTTGGGCTATTGGATTAATTACGATAGGCAAGTGAATGGGTTAATTTTGTTGGGTTTTTATTATTTTGGCTTCCTACCTATGAACTGTTCCATTTTTCTAATACCTAATCTCTAACTTATATTTTACTCCCCGAAATATGAACCAATTAACTCATTCAACTTTACAATCACCCCGTTGTAAAAAACCCCAATAATCCCTATCCTGCATCCTTGCTTAGAGCCTGCTGAAAAAGTTTTTATTGCATTAGATGCAAGGCGGCAAGACGAAGCTGTATAATAATACTGCGAGTCGAAGGGCACGAAGCAGATGATGTACTAAAAACTAAGAAATAGCAACGCAAAGTTATACTATTGATTGTTTAAAAACCCTTGCACTTAACTGCCAAAATAGAATTGTATATTATTAATAAACAGGCTATTAAGTATTTTTCAGCAAGCTAAAACTTACCGGCAGAATGAAAAAGTTGAGAGAGCCGTTGGATATGATCATGAAAGAGACGGGGCTTTCGGAAAAAGAAATTGAAAGGTTATGGTGAAGCATCCAAAATACTCACCAAAACAACCACTAATTGAAAGGCTGAGAATGGATATTTTCATGCAAAACAGTAAGGACAAGTTTTGATACTTTAAAATAAAAAACTGACATTTAATTACCTGGTCACTCCCGGTTAAAAACATACTGCAAAATGTTGGCTCCCATTCGCAGCGCTTTCAGTCGGACTTCTTCAGGGTTGCCATGTACAACAGGATCTTCCCAACCATTGCCCAGGTCAACTTCGTAAGTGTAATATAATACCAGACGCCCTTCGTAAATAATACCGAACCCTTGCGGAGCTTTTCCATCATGTTCATGGATCTTAGGTGGCCCTTCAGGAAACGCAAACTCCTGGTTATAAATGGGATATGACCAGGGTAGCTCTACCAACTCCAACTCAGGAAAAACCCTGGCTATCTCTCTTCTGAAAAACGGATCGATTCCATAATTGTCATCTACATGCAGAAAACCGCCACCAATAAGGTAATTCCGGAGATTCTGAGCTTCCTGTGCTGAGAAAACCACGTTTCCGTGTCCTGTCATATAAAGAAACGGATAATTGAAAAGATTAGGGCTTCCCACTTCAACCGTAGCAATATTGGAGCTGATATTGGTGCCCAACTCACGGTTTGCAAACTCAACAAGATTGGGCAATGCCGTTGGATTAGCATACCAGTCGCCACCGCCACGGTATTTCAGTGTTGCGATCTGGAAATTCTGAGCCTGAGACAAAAAGCCAAACGAAAAGAACAGGAAAAAGAGTATAATTTTTGGATGCATATTAAATTTTCAAATTTGGGTTAGTTTGTCAGAGACTTCTTTTTGTAACTGTTTTTATTTAATGAATGTAAATCATTTCAAATTTACTCATAATTCCAACAACAAAATCCATAGGTACAATCATAGGGATTCAACTCATAAATCAATGTCGTTTAGTTAAGTTTTTTTGCACTACCTGATTCCCCCTTTGAAACCCTTTAGGGTTCGGCGAAGCCAAAGGGAGCAGGGGATGTATTAAGAATCTCTTGGTGTGAAAAACATCCCCCCAGCCCCCTTCAAAGGGGGAGTAGTTCCTGCAAATTATAAAAAGCAACAATCGTATTTTTCGTAAAGCGGTTTATTCAAATGTATGATTTTCCTTAACTAAATGCTATTGACTCATAAATCCTAAAATAGTTTTCTCTACGTCTCCTGGGCTCTGCGGTAAAAATCTAACCCAGCTCCCCATTCAAAAAATTAAACCCCATACATGCAACCAAAGCTGCCGTTTCGGTGCGCAATCGACTTTCGCCCAGGGTAATACTCTTAACACCCATTTGGGTGGCCTGTTGAATTTCTTCTTCACTGAAATCACCTTCCGGACCTATCATAATGAGTATATCGCTCCCGGGGTTATATAATTTTGTCAATGTCTGCTTCTCCCCTTCTGCACAATGAGCCATGCAGGTAAGTTGGGTTTTATCTAACCCCTTGATGAAATCCTTAAGTTTTATTGCATTATGAAGCACCGGCAACCAGGCTCGTTGCGACTGTTTCATGGCAGACAGCAAAATTTTTTGCAGCCGTTCGGGTTTTACAACCGTGCGCTCGGATTGTGCACAGATGATTGGAGTAATCTCTTCTATGCCACATTCAGTAGCTTTTTCAAGAAACCATTCGAAACGATCGATATTTTTTGTAGGAGCCACTGCCATGTGCAGGCGATAGGGTCTTGCAGGAGTATTCTTTCTGTGTTGAACGGATGCAGTGGTTCGTTTGGCATTTACATCAAGCAATGATGCCCTGGCAAACATTCCCTTTCCGTCGGTAATGCCTATCTCCTGCCCTACACGAAGACGCAGCACCCGGGTGCAATGGGCAGATTCTTCGGGTGACAGGGTTATGATGTCGGAAAGGAGATTGGGTTCGTAGAATATGTGCATGGGTTAAGGTTAAGGTTTGGCAAAGTTAGAGGATGTGGGTAGGATTAAAAATCAAAATATAAATAATTCTTACCTTCGACCATCAAAACACAGGAAAACATGCAGAAGATTCTAAGCATTATCAATCATCGTGATTTTGTTTTAACCCTGGCATTGTTAGTGGGATTGGTTTTGGGAGAAAAGACCCTCCCCCTGGCTGAAATATCGGTAATTACACTGGCCCTGGTAATGGTATTTGCCACCACAGGGTTTAGCTTCAAAAGCTGGATTCCCGTGAGCAACGCCCTGCAACCCCTGGCTCTTTCTACACTGCTCAATTTCGTTGTTTTTGGGTTGGTAATTATTGGGTTGTCATGGCTGTTTTTCTCGCATAATCCGGGTAATCCCATGTTTCCCTATTATGTGGGATTTGTGCTGGTAGCTGCTGCTCCACCTGGCCCGTCAGTAATTCCTTTTGCAGCCATTCTCAAAGGCGACAACAACTTCAGCGTTACGGGTGTTTTTGGCCTTCACTTTATTGCCATGGTGCTAACCCCACTCATTTTGTTACTTTTTTTGGGAGAGGCGCTGATCAACCCCATTGCCATTTTCAGGATTATGGTGCAACTGATCGTAATACCTTTGATTATCAGTAGGTTTTTGCGGCACAAAAAGATCTTACCCACCGTTGAAAAATACCGGGAAACAGCCATAAAATGGGGCTTTTTTCTGGTGATTGTCCCCATCATGGGCATGAGTAGCACTGTGTTTTTTTCTGAGCCTGGGCCGGTGCTCATTATGTCGCTCATTCTAATCATCGCTATGTACATTCTTGGGTTTGCCAATCATATCCTGATGGACAAGATGGGAATGAAACGTCCTACCATCATCAGCAG
>JAABRR010000026.1:5922-64116 GCA_011390785.1 Sphingobacteriia bacterium | reverse complement strand
GTTGAAATGTTTATAGGTGCAAATACCCCACAAACCTAAGCATTTTCCTTTTATTTAAGGTAAAACAACTTACGTATAGAAGATTTTCATGGAATATTCATAAACTTATGCGACTGAAGAGAGATCATCCAATTTGGATTTTCAAGAATATAATAAATAATTTTAGGGAGCATTTTATCATATCTGCTCCATTCGGGTTGCAAATATAGAAGGCATTTCCGTTTTACACCATCAAGATTTTTTTCAGCCCAGAGAAAATCTCTCTCATTAAAAACAATCACTTTAAGCTCATCTGCCAGCTGAAGCATATCCTTACGGGGTGTCATTTGCTGTTTGGGAGAAACACAAATCCAATCAAATGAACCTGATAAAGGATAGGTTCCAGATGTTTCAAGAAAAATATCGATATGATTTTCTCTGAGCAATTTACAGAGCAGATCAAGATTATATATTAATGGTTCGCCTCCTGTAATTACAACGGATCGAACCTTTTGCAATAAAATACTATTCAAAATATCTTCTATTCGGGTTAATGGATGTAAGGATGCATCCCATGCTTCTTTTACATCACACCAATGGCAACCCACATCGCATCCGCCTATTCTTACAAAATAAGCTGCTTTACCTGTATGGTATCCTTCTCCCTGAATGGAATAAAACATTTCCATAACAGGTAACAATTCTCCATTATCAAGTTTTTGTTGCTGACCAGGGTCTAGATTCAATAAGTTACAAGTTGTCAATTTCTAGGAATAAATTAGATTCTGATAAGCTTTAAGAGTATTTTGGAGTAAGGAAACAATTGTCATAGGCCCAACACCACCCGGCACAGGTGATATATAAGAAGCCTTTTCTGATACTTCATCAAACTTAACATCACCCACCAGTTTAAAGCCTGATTTGGTTCTTGAAGATTCTATTCTGTGTATGCCCACATCAATAACTACAACCCCATCTTTAACCATTTCGGCATTTACAAACTCTTGTTTACCAATAGCTACGATAAGTATATCAGCCTGTTTTGTAATCTCTTTTAAGCCTGATGTTTTGCTATGACAAACGGTTACCGTTGTATTACCAGGCTCAGTAGCAGCAGACATAAGAATACTTACCGGTCTGCCAACAATGTTACTGCGGCCTAAAACTACGCAGTGTTTTCCTGTAGTATTAATCTTTGCTCTCCTGAGCATTTCCATTATACCATTGGGGGTTGCAGAAATATATGCTGGTAAACCAATGGTCATGCGGCCAACATTTTCAGGATGAAAACCATCAACATCTTTATGTGGATTTACAGCCTGTATAATCTTCTGTTCGTCGATATGATCAGGTAAGGGCAGCTGTACAATAAAGCCGTCTATTTCAGGATCGTTATTGAGAAATTCAACCGTTCTTAAAAGTTCTGGTTCACTAATATCACTTTCAAACTTATAGGTTGAAGAATCAAATCCAACTTCCTTACAAGCTCGTGCTTTACTGGCCACATAGGTTTCACTGGCGGGATCATTGCCAACTAATATAGCAGCAAGATGGGGAGGTCTTTTATCGCCAGCCGTTAACTCCTTTACCTTTAAAGCAATTTCGGTTTTAATTTGTTCGGCTATTTTTTTTCCATCAATTAGTTTCATCGGATGTATTTTAAGTCACTGGCTTTATATCTAAAAGTAAGGGTTATTTTCTCATTCCCGGAACTCCCTTCATCATATTCATTAATTTTCCGCCACCACCCGACATCATTTTCATCATTTTGCGGGTATCTTCAAATTGCTTAATCAGTCGGTTCACTTCCTGTATGTCGGTTCCACTGCCAGCAGCGATTCTTTTTCTTCGGCTACCATTTAACACAACAGGATTCTCTCTTTCATAGGGTGTCATTGAAAAAATAATGGCTTCTATGCTGTTAAATGCATCATCTTCCAAGTCAATATCCTTCATAGCCTTACCCATTCCAGGAATCATGCCCATAAGATCTTTAACATTCCCCATTTTTTTGATCTGCTGAAGTTGTTTTAAGAAGTCGTCAAAATTGAACTGATTTTTTGCAATTTTCTTTTGCAGCTTAATGGCTTCGTCCTGGTCAAATTGTTCCTGGGCTTTTTCTACCAGAGACACAATATCACCCATCCCTAAAATCCTGTCTGCCATCCGCTTAGGATAAAAAAGATCCAGGGCATCTAATTTTTCACCAATACCAACAAATTTTATTGGTTTTTCAACCACTGATCTTATTGTTAGAGCAGCACCACCGCGTGTATCACCATCCATTTTGGTTAGTACCACACCGTCAAAATTGAGTCTGTCATTGAAGGCTTTTGCTGTGTTTACGGCATCCTGGCCCGTCATAGCATCTACAACGAAAAGAGTTTCCTGAGGGTTTAAACTCCTTTTCAAAGAAGCAATTTCATCCATCATTTGCTGATCGATGGCCAGGCGACCAGCAGTATCGACTATTACCACATTATGCCCCATTGTTTTTGCATGAACAAGAGCTTTTTTTGCAATATCTACTGGATCTTTTGAACCTTCTTCAGTAAATACTTCAACATCTATCTGTTCTCCCAGAACTTTTAATTGGTCTATAGCAGCAGGCCTGTAAACATCGCATGCTACCAAAAGTACCTTTTTTGTTTTTTTACGCTGCAGATAACTGGCCAGTTTGGCAGAAAAAGTAGTTTTCCCACTACCCTGTAACCCTGCAATCAGAACGATAGCCGGACTACCTTTTAAATTGATTTCCTGTTGGGTTTCGCCCATAAGTGAAGTAAGTTCCTGATGAACTATTTTCACCATAAGCTGACCAGGTGAAACTGATGTAAGGACATTTTGTCCGAGTGCTTTTTCCTTTACAGTTTCTGTAAAACTTTTTGCAATCTTAAAACTAACATCAGCATCGAGCAACGCTTTTCTAACATCCTTTAAAGTCTCTGCTACATTAATTTCTGTAATATGCCCCTGTCCTTTCAACAGTTTAAAGGCTTTATCCAGTCTATCGGTTAAATTATCGAACATACTAAGTCTTGTTTTAAATTTTTTGCAAAAATATCACTTATTTATCGTTTAGACCACCCTTTTTAAAAGCCCATTTATCTGCACGGCCCAATTATTGTTAAAAACATGTTGAAAAATACAGCGTTACTACAATACTTTAAAACATAAAAATTCATACATTTAAAAGCATATTAATATGTAAAAAAATAAGTGCAACGTTTTTTACTAACTTTGCAATGTAGATTTAAATGTCATTGCTGAAAGATTTCGTTCGGAAGAAATAAAACATCAAAACACCACTTAAATAACTGTCATTCAAAGAAACAAGAATTACATGAGTAACCCCAAAGAACATATAGAAGATATACCGTGGCAAGTTGAGCGTTTTCAAGAGCTAACAAAAAAGCAACAGTCTGTTTATTTTGATGTTGAAGACTTTGAAGAAATCATTGACTATTACGTTTATAATGCTCAATACAAAGAAGCCTTAAAGATAACAGAATACGCCTGTAAACTGCATCCGGCATCCATTAATCTAATGCTTAAAAGGGCTCAGTTGCTGGCATCGGTAAATAAAGAAAACCATGCATTGGAACTACTTTCTGTTGTTGAAAATCTGGAACCCACCAATCATGAAATTTTTCTTACAAAGGGTGCCATTTACTCACAGCTTCACAATTATGAAAAAGCGATAGAAGAATATACCAAAGCAGCTGAAGATTCTGACGAGCCAGATTATGTTTATTGCAATATTGCCTTTGAGTACGAAAACATGGGTAATTTTGACAAAACCATTGAATATCTTACCAAAGCTCTTGAATTGAATCCTGGCAACGAACTTGCCATGTATGAAGCAGCTTATTGCTTTGACTTGTTATCTTTAAATCAGGAAAGTATCGATTTCTTCGACAAGCTAATTAACCGGCATCCTTATTCAACAGAAGCCTGGTTTAATTTGGGGCTATCATATATTAATGCCGAATTGTATGAAAAGGCATTGGAGTGCTTTGATTATGCTCTGGCCATTGAGCCAGACCATAACTCATCGCTGTTTCATTCAGGCTATGCACACAGCCTGATGGGGAAATTTGAAGATGCCATAAAAATTTATCACTCTTTGTTAGATAAGGATGGCGATGATACAGATGCAATGATTCATTATTACATTGGAGAATGTTACGAAAAGCTGGAAGATTACAAAAATGCCAGAATTTACTATTTAGAAGCAACCCACCTCAATTCAGAAATAACTGATGCCTGGATAGGTTTAGGGGTATGTGAAAATGAGCTGGGTAATATTTCTATTGCCTTAAAAAACATACAGAAGGGACTGGATCTTGATCCGGATAACACCGCCTATTTATGTATTCTGGCAGATATTTATTACCAGGAAGAGATGTATGAAGCAGCGGCAGCAGCTTATGAAAAAGCCATATTATCCAGCCCCGACGAAGAATCTATTAGAATGGATTATGCAGATGCACTTGCAGAAAATGGGTTTTACGAAAAAGCTTCGGAAATATTAATGAAAGCTGTAGAAGAAATTGCTCCCAGTGCAAACCTGTATTACCGTATGGGAGCCTTGCTATTTTTGAGAAGCAGAAACAAAGACGGAGCCTTTTTTCTCGAAGAAGCCCTTACCATGGATTTTGACAAGCATCTGGCAATAATGGAACAATACCCTGAACTCAATAACAACCAGAATGTTTTAAATCTGATTAATCTTTATAATCCTTATTAATGAATTTACCCCATTTACCCACCAGAGAAACCAAGCCAAGAAATAAAGGAATAAACATGATGATGGACAAGGGATTATCTCTTGTTGAGGCTGAAAACATAATCCAGGTGGCAGGCCATCTTATAGATTTTGCAAAGTTGGGATTTGGAACATCCCTGGTAAGCAATAATGTAAAAGAAAAAGTACAACTATACAAAAAAGCCGGGATTAAGGTGTATGTTGGAGGCACCCTCCTGGAAGCCTGTTTTGTAAGAAACAGCATGGATGCCTATGAAAAATTTATTGATGAACTGCAACTGGATACAGTTGAAGTTTCTGATGGTAGCATGTTGATGGATCACAATGCAAAGTGCGATCTCATTGCAAAATTTTCTAAATCCTATACCGTTCTAAGTGAAGTTGGCGCGAAAGAATCAGGAATATTCTCTGATCACAATTTGTGGATTCATCATATCAAAGCTGAGCTTGACGCAGGTAGCAACTACGTAATTGCTGAAGCCCGCGAAAGTGGCAATGTAGGAATCTATAAAAATACCGGTAGTGCCGACAATGAACTGATTAATAAAATTCTGGAGCAGGCGCCACCCGAAAAATTATTATGGGAAGCCCCTTTAAAACCACAACAGGTTTGGTTTATTAAGCTCTTAGGCCATGAAGTAAACCTGGGGAATATTGCTCCGGCTGACCTTATCCCACTTGAAACTCTGCGTTTAGGTCTTAGAGGTGATACTTTTTTCGATTTCCTACCACCTGACTTTGAAAAATTCAGAATCAAATAGCAAGAAGCTCACATTACAACAAAATCATACATTTAATTTTCTTTACAATATAATTAATGGCAAAAAGAACAATTGGAGAATATCTTCTTTTAAGTGCCAGAGGTATCGCTATGGGTGCGGCTGATGTAATACCCGGAGTATCGGGGGGAACTATTGCATTTATTACAGGCATTTACGAAGAGCTAATAAACAGCATAAAATCGGTAGACAGACAATTGTTCCTGATTCTTAGAAAAGAGGGGCTTATTGCGGCCTGGAAACATATAAACGGGAGCTTTCTGGTTAGTGTTTTTATCGGAATTTTTATTAGTATTTTTTCTCTGGCACGCCTTATAACCTGGTTGCTTGATACCCACTCAAAATTTGTATGGGCTTTTTTCTTCGGGCTAATTGTTGCATCTGCTTTGCATGTTGGCCGAAAAATTACGAAATGGAATATCTCATCGATCATTAGTTTGATTATAGGCACTGCAGTGGCAGCATATATTACGATTGCCACTCCGGCAACTACACCTGAAACCTGGTGGTTTATCCTTATCTCAGGCATGATTGCCATTACAGCAATGATACTCCCGGGAATATCCGGAAGTTTTATTCTTTTGTTACTCGGCAAGTATGAATATATTCTCTCTGCAGTAAAAGAGTTTAAAATAGGAACAATTATCATTTTTGGTTTAGGTTGCGTTATTGGAATCATAAGCTTCTCCAATGTTATTTCATGGCTATTTAAAAAATACCACAACGTGACATTGGCTATACTAACAGGATTTATGATCGGATCACTAAATAAGCTTTGGCCCTGGAAACAGGTAATATCTACCCGTATTAACAGTGCAGGCCTTGAAGTACCAGTTATTGAGAAAAGCGTTAGCCCCTCTATTTATTCGGAGCTATATAACGAGCCAAACCAATTATCAGGGATTATCATTTTTGCTATTACCGGATTACTCGTCATACTGATCTTTGATTTACTGTCAAGTAGAAAAAAACAACCAGGAACTAATGAAACTGTATAAACTTCCTCAAATTATTATTGAATCAAGTTGTATTTGAAAAAAGAACCTTTAATGAACAAGCAGTATGGACTAATCGGATATCCTCTTTCACATTCCTTTTCAGCAGGTTATTTTGAATCAAAATTCATCAACGAAGATATTACAAATTGTTCTTACGATAATTTTCCCATTCAATCAATTAATGACTTTCCCGGATTAATTGATACCCACCCTAATCTCAATGGACTCAATGTAACTATTCCTTATAAAGAAGCAGTTATTCCATTTATGAATGATATTAGTGAGAGTGCCAGGGAAATTGGGGCTGTAAATACAATTAAAGTCATACGTAATCAATCAGAAACAATATTAAAAGGATATAATACCGATGTTTTCGGATTTGAAAGAACATTACATAAAAACAAGATCAAACTTCCGCAAAATACTCTTATTTTGGGCACAGGTGGTGCATCAAAGGCTGTTGAATGGGTTGTAAAAAAATATAATTGCAAGGTATTATTTGTTTCAAGAAATCGGAAAGGTAATTCAATAATTTCCTATGATAATATTAATGATGATATCTTGAGAGACTTCACCTTAATTATTAACACAACACCTATTGGGATGTATCCCCATCCGCAACAAGCCCCGGAAATTCCCTACCAGGCTATTTCAACCTACCATACATGCATTGATTTGATCTACAACCCGGAAATAACTCTTTTTCTAAGAAAAGTAAAGTTGCAGGGTGCAAAATCGGTTAATGGGCTTTACATGCTTGAACAACAGGCAGAAAAAGCATGGGAAATATGGAATAGAAATGAATAGTAGCAATTAATTTTACCATGGCTTAATCCTTTGTATGTTTTTTTCTGTAGAGCAAAAAAACGATTATAGTTCCAAAAATAATTGATCCGTTTATCAGGCCTGAAAACGGATTAATATATTCTACGGGATTAATAAACAACCGGTACAAACCATAAAAGATTGAGAAAATACCAGTACAACTCATAAAAACAAGCAGCCCCAGATCAATATATTTCTCCATGGCTTCAAGTCGTATCTCTGCTTTTGAACGGGTTGCATAATGTGCGTATTTATCGCCTCTGGCACGGTATTTTACTTTTCCTGATGGGCGATAGTAAACCGGCTGAACCGGAAAACCAGATACCAATCTGGCATCATACATTCTTCTTTTCATCGGATCTTTCAAAACCTGATAAGCTTCATTTATTCTTTGAAATTGAACCTGGGCACCAAAATTATTATTAACATCAGGATGCAGATCTTTAGCCTTTTGCCTGAAAGCCCGCTTTATTTCACTGGCTTCCGCAAATTTAGAAACTCCTAATATCTGATAATAGGTACTCATTATACATTTATCTGCAACAGCAATTAAATATTATATTTAATACGATATCAAAAACCCGGATTTATTACTTTTCAGATAAAGATTGTTGGGTTTTGGAAGCGTCAGTACCTAAATTAACACTAATTTCTGCAGGTAATTGAAAAACTCTTAACTCAAAGAAAGTTATCACTGAAAGAATGTGATCGAAAATATCAGCCTGAATACCTTCGTAATTAACCCAATTAATATCATTTGTGAAGGCATAGATCTGAAGGGGCAATCCTTTCTCAACCGGGGGCATTTGCCTTACCATACAAGTTAAATCTTTATGTATTTTCGGATGGTTTTGCAGATAACGTAAAATGTAAGCTCTGAAAGTTCCAACATTGGTAAGACGCCGACCATTTGCAGGTATGCCAGAATCAAATTCATATTGCAGATTGTATTTTTCAATTTCTTCCTTTTTATCAGCAATATAACCCTTTAGAATGCGAACAGATTCAAACTTCTGCAACATTCTTTCATCGCAAAATTTTATAGTATTTATATCGATATATATATCACGCATTATCCTTCTGCCACCGGTCTGAATCATTCCTCTCCAGTTTTTAAACGAGTCAGAAACCAACACATAAGTGGGTATCGTAGTAAAGGTTCTATCGAAGTTCCTTATGGTAACAGTATGAAGACTAATATCAATTACATCTCCATCTGCCCCATATTTCGGCATTTCTATCCAGTCGCCAATTTGTACAAGATTATTTGCAGAAACCTGCACCCCGGCCACAAATCCCAGAATTGTATCTTTAAAGATCAATAATAAAATGGCTGTTATGGCACCAAGGCCGGTAAAAAGATAGATGGGTGATTTATCCAGAATAAAAGAAAGAGCAAAAATAGCTGCAATAAGTCCTGTAATAATTTTTGTTATTTGAATATATCCTTTTATAGGTTTGGTTTTGGCAATTTCGTATGTATTATAAATTGAACCGGCAGCATCCAGAAAAGCATAAAAAACAATTAAAACGATAAAAGCAATATATACATTAACAGCTGTATAGATAATATTTATCATTATCGGGAACTCATTCATAAAAATGGGACCCAAAACGTAAATTATTAATACGGGCGCAAGATGCGACATTCTGTGAAAAACTTTTTTCTCAAGCAAAACATCATCCCAAATGGTTTTGCTTTTTATTACAAGTTTTCTTACTATAGAAAGAATAAGGCCTTTAGCAATCCAATTAGCCAATACACTAAAAATTAACAGCAAGAAAATAAAAAAAAGTGCATCAAAGAAATTGATCCATTCCGGGGAAAGACTGGATTGAGAAAAAGCATTTTCAATAATTGTTTCCAAAAATTTCATGACTTCAAATATCGGTTTAATACTATCTAAAAAGGTAATCCAATGCAAAAATAGCGAATTAGTTCTAAAAGATTCTCATTAATTAGTAGCAGTTTAAGAAAGTCAGAACATCATAAGACCAGACTAATACAATAACATCAAAAGCCAACCAAAATTATTACCCACAAACAAAATAAAAGAAAAAACATTTGTCTAAAAGAAAAATATTACCGTACTTTGCACTCCTTTAAAAATAGCGTAGAATTATTATAATTAGAACTTTAAATATAGACTTAAGATGTCACGAATTTGTCAGATAACCGGAAAAAAACCTATCACGGGTAATCGTGTATCGCACTCTAATATCAAATCAAAAAGAAGATTTTTGCCTAACCTGCAGGTTAAAAAGTTTTATATTCCTGAAGAAGATGCATGGATTACACTGAAAGTTTCATCAAAAGCAATTCGCATCATAAATAAAAAAGGTATTAGTGCTGTATTAAAAGAAGTAGAAAAAAAAGGTGTTTATTAATATCCTTTAGTTAGAAGATAAAAAAGCTGTTAATCGATAGATTAGCAGCTTTTTTTTTTGAAACAAAGAAAACAGTAAGGCTGTTAATTATTCAGAAATCAAATATTTTAATCAATCAACCCTGCATCAAATACGTCTTAATAACTAATTTTAGTTCGTTTTAAAATTTTTCAATACCAATAAATAAAACCACTATTTTTAATTGTGGTAAATCTGGTTCAAGATTGTTGAAATAAACCCCTATCTGTTATGCCTAAATTCTTTGCGATAAAAATACTCTTTCTATCTGGTCTTATCTTGATCGTTATCAATTTTTCGTTAATGGCAACAACACCTGAAAAGCCAAGAAAAGTAATTCAGTTCAGCGGTTTAATAGTTACAGGGGATAGCTTAGCACCAGTGCCCTTTACCAATATTTGGGTAAAGAATACAAGGCGTGGTTCAATAAGTGATTTTAATGGATTTTTTACTATTACGGTCAGAGAATCAGACACCCTTCACTTTACAGCTGTTGGATTTAAAGATGTTATTTACCCGGTACCTGATACACTTTCATCCAACAGATATTCTACCATTCAATTAATGACCAGAGATACCATCAATCTTCCTGAAACTGTTATTTATCCCTGGCCTACCCGCGAGCAGTTTCGGTACGCCTTTTTAAACACCGAAATACCCGATGATGATTATGACCGGGCAATGAAGAATCTTGAGCGGGCCGAAATGCGCGAACGAATGCAAAGAATGCCACTGGATGGTTATTCTAATTACAGATATATGACCAATCAATACAGCGATCGACTTTACTATGCAGGACAACGCCCACCTATGAGAATCTTCGACCCCTTTGCATGGTCGCAATTTATCCAGGCATGGCGTGAGGGGAAATTTAAAAGACAAGACTAAAAATTCATCTAAACAATATATTCCACCTTTTAAAGTTTAATTAATCTATACCTTTAAAGCCAATCTTTAGAGCCTTTAAAGCTTTAATTTCTTACTTTTGTGCCGCAAAAAAATAGTATTGTAACTCTATTAATTACTCAAAATTGTTGCTTCTAAATCAGTTTCGCCTTTTTATACTAGTGCTTTGCCTGACAGGGTTTTCATTTACCACAATGGCACAAAATATTAGTATTGAAGGAACTGTAAAAGACACTCTTAACAGGCCCATGGAATTTGTAAGTGTGTCGGTTTTAAATACTTCAACAGGGACAACAACCAATTCGGACGGATATTATTCGCTTGGTTTACCCACAACCGGAAACCAAATTTTGGTATTTTCTTTTCTGGGATTCGAACAGCAAAGAATTGAAATAAATGTAGTTTCAGGTGAGAAAAGAACCATAAATGTTTTTCTAAAACCTCTTACAACAACCCTTCCTGATGTAGAGATTTCTGAAAGACAATTGATTTCGAGCCAATACATAAAATTAGACCCAAAACTTACGGCAATAATTCCAGGTCCGGGAAACGGAGTTGAAAATCTAATAAAAACATTGCCAGGAGTTAACTCAACCAGTGAGCTATCATCTCAATATTCTGTTCGGGGTGGTAACTTCGATGAAAATCTTATATATGTGAATGGCATTGAAATTTACCGGCCTTTTCTTGTAAGGTCAGGCCAGCAGGAAGGACTCAGTTTTATCAATTCAAGTCTGGTTTCTTCAATTTCATTTTCAGCAGGTGGATTTGATGCCCAGTATGGCGATAAAATGGCATCAGTATTGGATATTACTTATAAAGATCCTGAAGAATTTGCCGGTTCATTCTCCATTAGTTTACTGGAAGGTTCCTTGCATTTGGAAAATGCCTTACTAAATAATAAACTTACTTATCTTTTTGGACTGAGGCATAAATCAAATCAATACTTACTGGGAACACTTGACACACAGGGTGATTACAAACCAGAATTTACAGATATTCAAAGCCTTGTAAAATACAGGTTTTCAAAACAATGGGAATTAAGTTTTCTTGGAAATTTTTCCAGAAATCAATACCTGTTTAAACCTGAAAGACAAGATACCCGTTTTGGAACTGTTACCGAAGTAAGACAATTTACCGTATTTTTTGAAGGTCAGGAACGAGATCGGTTTTTAACGGCCCTGGGTGCCCTATCCCTAAATTTTAAGCCCAATCCAAAACAGACTTTTTCAATAACATCTTCTGTTTTCCAAACTGATGAGATCGAAAATTTCGATATCAAAGGAAGTTATTTGCTGGAAAGAGTAGAAACAGATTTTGGTTCCAGCGATTTTGGCCAACCTACAGGCACCCCGCTAGGTGCAGGAAGATTTCATAACCATGCACGTAATTATCTCAATGCCATTGTATGGAATATTGAACATAAAGGTGAGATTGACACTGAAAATAATAGCCTGCGTTGGGGGTTAAAATACCAGTATGAAGATATTTATGATCGGCTTAATGAATGGACTATGGTAGATTCTGCAGGTTATGCAATTCCCAGACAACCTGCCAATTCCCTCTTTCTGCAAGACACGGTAAATACCAGAATATTATTACAGTCATCGAGATTCTCTGGATTTATTCAAAACTCATGGGAGTTAGAAAGAACCCATGGAAGATATATTTTAACTGCCGGTATCAGAAGTCAATACTGGAATTTTAATGAACAGTGGCTATTTTCTCCCAGAGCCACAGTACTTTATAAACCCTTTTGGGCACCCAGAATGGTTTGGAGAATATCCAGCGGTTATTACCAACAACCTGCATTTTATAAAGAACTTCGTGATTTTCAAGGGGTTCTCAACCCAGACATAAAAGCCCAGGAAAGTGTTCAGGTTGTTTTGGGGGCAGAATATAACCTTCAAATCTGGGGAAGGCCGTTTAAATATACCGGCGAAATTTATTATAAAAAGTTTGAAAATCTCATCCCTTATGAGTTGGATAATGTAAGAATCCGATACGCTGCCAACAACAATGCAAGAGGATATGGTACAGGATTGGACATGAAAATTAATGGAGAGTTTGTGCCAGGGGTAGAATCATGGGCAAGCCTGTCACTAATGAAAACTTCTGAAATCATCAAGGACACCTACTATTTAGACAGTGAAGGCAACCAGGTTCCTATGGGATACATGCCCAGGCCAACCGATCAAAGATTTGCCTTCAGCTTGTTTTTTCAGGATTTTTTACCCAAAAACCCTACCTATAAAGTAAACCTTGCACTGATCTACGGAAGTGGATTACCTATTACACCCCCATCAAATCAGAAGTTTAAAAATGCACAATACATGCCCCCTTATCAAAGGGTAGATATTGGTTTTTCAAAACAACTCATTGGATCTAACAGCTCTTTCACAGATAAAAATCCTTTGCGTTATATTAAATCTATGTGGGTAACAGCAGAAATTTTTAATCTGCTAGAAATAAATAATACGATTAGTTATTTATGGATTAAAGATGTAGGAGGAAATTTATTTGCAATCCCTAACTATCTTACATCAAGGTTGATAAACATCAAACTCATTACTGAATTTTAATCTCTGCCTTTTTGTCACAAACATGACAATATCACTCAACCCGTTTCCCGGGTTGTACTTTAAGGCGATTCCCTCCATTATAGCTTGTCAGTGCGCAGAGAAAACTCATCTGTTTAAAATAATTCAATTTAATTTAATGGAATTTGGGGTGACATTATTACAACATTCTGTTAACAAACTTGTATTGGCACAATCATTGAAAACACATATTCGTCAAAAAAATTTGAATATAAATTAAAAATCATATAATACAATGGGTAAAATAATAGGAATAGACTTAGGCACAACCAACTCTTGCGTTGCAGTAATGGAAGGTAATGAACCCGTAGTAATCCCCAACAGTGAAGGACGTCGTACAACCCCATCAATTGTGGGCTTTTCAGATAACGGAGAGAGAAAAGTTGGTGATCCTGCCAAAAGACAGGCCATCATTAATCCTCAGAAAACTGTTTCATCCATAAAAAGGTTTATGGGAGAAACCTTCGAATCATCTGCTCCCGACAGATCAAGAGTTTCTTATGAAGTAGTTAAAGGCGACAATTCTACTCCAAGGGTAAAAATTGACGATCGTAACTACAGCCCGCAAGAAATATCTGCAATGGTTTTACAAAAAATGAAAAAAACAGCAGAAGATTATCTTGGACAAGAAGTTACCGAAGCCGTAATAACAGTACCCGCCTATTTCAATGATTCTCAAAGACAAGCAACTAAAGAAGCTGGTGAAATTGCTGGTTTAAAGGTTAAAAGAATTATCAACGAACCTACAGCCGCGTCATTGGCCTATGGCTTAGACAAGAAGAATAAAGATATAAAAATTGCTGTTTTTGATCTTGGCGGAGGTACATTTGATATTTCTATTCTTGAACTTGGTGATGGCGTATTTGAAGTAAAATCTACCAATGGTGATACCCATCTTGGTGGAGACGACTTTGACAACGTAGTTATAGATTGGCTGGCAGAAGAATTTATTAAGGATGAGAATATTGATCTGAGAAAAGATCCTATGGCTATGCAACGTTTAAAAGAAGCGGCAGAGAAAGCCAAGATTGAACTCTCAAGCTCAACATCAACAGAAATTAATCTGCCTTATATAATGCCCGTTGATGGAATTCCAAAACACCTTGTTCGCAACCTTTCAAGAAGCAAATTTGAACAACTTAATGACAAGCTTATTCAGTCTACACTGGAGCCATGTAAAAAAGCCTTGAAAGATGCCGGAATGCAACCCTCTGATGTTGATGAAGTAATTTTGGTAGGCGGTTCAACGCGTATTCCTGCCATTCAGGAAATTGTAGAGAAATTCTTTGGTAAGAAGCCCTCTAAAGGCGTTAATCCCGACGAAGTAGTTGCTCTTGGTGCTGCTATTCAAGGAGCAGTTTTAAGTGGTGAAATCAAGGATGTTCTTCTGCTTGATGTAACCCCGCTTTCATTGGGTATTGAAACTCTTGGCGGTGTAATGACCAAGTTGATAGAATCGAATACAACCATTCCTACTAAAAAAACAGAAACTTTCTCAACAGCTGCAGATAGTCAGACTTCTGTAGAAATACACATACTTCAGGGTGAAAGACCAATGGCCAAAGATAACAGAACTATCGGAAGGTTTCACCTCGACGGAATTCCACCATCACCCCGTGGCGTGCCACAAATTGAAGTAATGTTCGATATTGATGCCAACGGTATTCTTAATGTTTCTGCAAAAGACAAAGCAACTGGAAAATCTCAAAACATTAGAATTGAAGCATCAAGCGGCTTGAGTGATGAAGAAATTCAGAGGATGAAAAGAGAAGCCGAAGAAAACGCCGAAAGAGATAAGAAAGCCAGGGAAGAAACAGAAAAAATTAATGCTGCAGACAGCATGATCTTCCAAACGGAGAAACAATTGAAAGAGTATGGCGACAAAATTCCTGCAGAGAAAAAAGAGCCCATCGAAAAAGCTCTTACTGATCTGAAAACTGCCCATCAAAGCAAAGATCTGGCAGCAATTGATACAGCCCTTGCAGCCATCAATGCAGCATGGCAAGAAGCCAGCACTGAAATGTACAATGCTACTCAGGGTCAGACTGATCAGACAGGTGATGCTTCAACATCAGCAGATACAAAAACTGATTCTGACAAAGGCAAAGATGATGGCGAAGTAACCGATGTTGATTTTGAAGAAGTGAAATAAAATTTAATTAAGCAAAAAAGGCGGAAAAGTTAAAACTTTCCGCCTTTTTTTTTAGATCTAAGATTTGTTATTGAAGAGTTTTTACAAAATCAAGAGCTGCATCATAATTTGGATGATCAGCAATTTCTTTCACAACTTCCACATATCTTACCATATCATACTGATCAATAATAACGATACCTCTGGCCAATAAACGGAATTCTTCAATGAGAAATCCATACTTAACACCAAAATCTGTTTGTTTATGATCAGAAACCGTTACAATTTTATCAATGCCCTCGGCAGCGCAAAAGCGCTTCAAAGCAAAAGGCAAATCGCATGAAATTGTTATGATCTGAACATTATTGAGCTTTGAAGCTTCCAGATTAAACCTTCTGGTTTGCTCCGCGCATACATCTGTATCAACAGATGGCACAGAAGAAATAATCCTTACCTTACCACCAAAATCACTTAATTTAACCGGTTTCATATCTGAACCTGAAGCCACGAAATTTTTTGCATGGCTACCAGTTTTTATTAACTTGCCCATCAGAGTTACAGGATTTCCTCCAAAAGTTACAACATTCGAATTTCTTTTCATACATTATATTTTTTTTTGTTACACTTCCATTTAATTTGAAAATAATCATTTTAAGACAAGAAAAAGAACACATTTTAATACCAATAAGTTCATAAAACTCATAAAATGATAAAATTATAACGCAAATAATAAGAAAAGTGACTATGTCAAATAAGAAAGAAATATTTTATACGTCTGATAATCAAACAAAAGGCTCTGAATAAATTATCAGAGCCGATTAAAAAAATAAACAGTTATTGAGATTTTTTTATCATTTCTTTCTATCAAAATAAGGATTTTTAGATGTTGCACTCAGCGGAATACCCCATATTATTTTTACACCTTTACTTAAAATCTCAAGGTTTAAAGCAGCCATTCCAATTGTATGCATAACTCTGTTGTCGATATGATGCTGCGATGCCACAGCAACAGCAGCTCCAACAGCAGTCCCCAAATCGCTTGAATTATATACACATGGCACCAGTGGATATTTCTCTTTGGTTGCACAATCTGCAAAACCGCACAAACTACAAACTTTTAGTCCTAGCGTTTTTATTCTGGTACCAATAAGAACAACTGCATCAGCATTGGCCAGGACATTATCGGCATCTCTGATAAAAATGTCATACTCTTTTGTTTCGCCAATTTTACGGGTTTCCATGGCAAGTAATCTGATATCATTATCAGTGAGAATTGCCATCTCAATATTATTAGCACCTTTACCTTTAGGAGCAGTTCGAGCAGCTAAAACCATAAGTTTTGCCACTTCTATAATAGTATCTTTTCTATGATCAATTTCAGAATAAACAGCCATATATTTTTTGATTAAAATTTCTTCTAAATTACAAAAAAGCCTACTGTAAAAAACACACAGCAGGCTTTTTTCGGTAATTTAGAATGATTTCAGTTAACGAAATTACTTATCAGTGAATTTAGCTAAACTCTCAATAAACCTAAGTTCAACAATATCGTCACTTTTCTGGCCATTAAATTTAGCAACCACAACTTCAACTATATCATTGGAAACATATCCTTTTTCATTGGCAACTCTAAGATCTGATCTGTGCAGAAACAAAAGAACATCAGAGTGCTCGGCAATAGAAACATTTACATCCTTAAGAACTGGTCTGTTAAGAATATTGCCGGGGTAATGTCCTGGAATCTGGGAGAAAAGCAATACAGGAACATTAAGCTCTACAGCTACCTGCTTTATTTCCTGTAAAATTTCATTCAATTGTTCTTCGCGACTTTCAACATTTGTGAAAGGGTGTGTTAATAATTCCAGGTAATCAATGATTATTAGTTCAACCCCATTATTTAATTTCAATTGCCTTGATTTATTCATCAATTCACCGACAGAGAGATTCGGTGTATCATCGAGAAAAATATCAGCTTTGGCAATATGACTTACGAGAGAAAAAACATGATCCCGTTCACTGGGTTTTAGATTTCCTTTCATAAGCTTATCAAGAGACATTCCTGTTTCACTCTCAATAAGACGATTCGTAATTTTTGAGCTGGATCTTTCTGAAGAGAAAATTGCTACCGGGTGATTATTCTTAATGGCTACATTATTGGCAATTGACAGCATTAGAGCAGTCTTTCCCATTCCCGGTTTAACTGCGATGGTGGTTAACTCCCCCTTTTTTAAACCTTTAATTACAATATCCAGATCCTTAAATCCGGTTGATAACCCATTTGACAATTGTATTTCGCCAAAATTTTGTTGAAGTGCCTGATTTACCATATCCCTTAGGCTGGTAAACTCAAACACTTCAGAACGCTCTGTGACTTCTAAAGTGTTTTGTTCCATAGCTTGTTGCGTTTTAAATAAAATACTTTTCTCAAAATTAGCAAAAAAATAACTATTAATTAAAGGTAATTTTATCCATTACACATTTTTATAATCAAATACTTTTAAGATTTATCGAATGTGAAATATAATGATAATCCTACTGATTAAACGTATAAAAATTTCTATTATGATGTGCGGTAGTTTTTGAATTATAAAATTAAAATCATGCATTTAAATCTAGTATGTCCTTGCTATTTCATTTTTCGTTCTCATTGACTATTTCAAAGGGTAGATCAATATCGTACATCAAGCTCATCCACGATTCCAATGAATCATCATCATTATTGTTATACCAAATTATCTTTACATTTTTATTTTTTTCATAAACAGGAACCAGAAGTTCCAGAATTTTAAATAAATAGGTGGACGAACTTGTATTAAAATATTTTATTCTAAAATAAAGAGTTAAATTTTCCTTACCGGCATATGATAAATAATCTTGCACCCAGTCGATCAGGGGTTCAAAAAATATTTTTGGATTGGATGGATATGATAAACCCCTGAATTCAAGAAATTTTTCAAATGGATCAAAGTGTATACCCAGAGTGTCCTTCGTGGGTTCAATCTTCAGTTTTTGCATTTATGAATCTTTCTAAAGCCAAAATGTTTCTTTGTAAATCAGGATTTTGTATCACAAAATTATGAAAAAAGACAAAGCAAACTTTCGTAATTTCACATAAGCCTGATTTTCAATAAATAATCTTAAATTTTATGTCTGCTTTAATAACGACAAACAAGCTAAATATTGTTTATCTTTTTTTATAAAAGAATTAAACAATTACTTATGGAGAAGGTTATTAGTGTAGAATTTAAATAAAATGAGATTTGATCTTGATTCAAAAACTAAAATTAGGTGCAATTTAATCAATCCAGCAAGTCTCTATTACTTTGGCATTTAAATAACAGTTATTTTCCACAGTTGAGTAAATCTCCTGGCAAATAAAATTGTAAAATAATGATTCGATATTCAATAAATGATCTTGAGAAAATTACGGAGATCAAAGCACATACTATAAGGATCTGGGAGAAACGTTATAATGTTGTTAATCCAGAACGCACCGATACCAACATCAGATATTATAATGATGAGGATCTGAAGAAGTTACTGAATATAAGTACCCTCAATAAACATGGTTTCAAAATAAGTGAAATTATAAAGATGGGAAATAATCAGGTTTGCCAAAAAATAATCGAAATTTCCAATACATCAGGCAACTACGAGAGCTACATAAATAATCTTATTGTTTCGATGATTGAAATTGACGAAGACAAATTTGAAAAAGTTCTATCTTCTGCAATTATTAAAATGGGATTTGAAAAAACCATTACTCATATAATTTATGCTTTTCTGGTTAAAGTTGGTATTTTGTGGCAGGTGGGTACAATAAACCCGGCTCAGGAGCACTTTATTACTAACCTTATAAGACAAAAATTAATTATTGCCATTGATGGTCAGGAAAATTCTCCCAAGCCAGATGCCAAAACATTTCTTTTATTTTTACCTGAAAATGAATTACATGAGTTGGGGCTACTTTTTTACACCTATATTATTAAAAAGTCAGGTCACCGGGTTATTTATCTCGGGCAATCTGTTCCGCTTAAAGATATTTTGGAAGTTATAAAAATAAGGAGAGCGGATTATATTCTCACCTATTTTGTTGCTGCCCTCGAAGCAAAAAATATTCCTGAATATCTGCAAACAATTTCCAATGGTTTTGAACACAAAGATATTTTTATTGCCGGTTACCAGGTTAGCCAGATTCCCGAAAAATTACCCGATAATATTAAATTCATTCAGGATGCTGAAGAGTTTAAATCTTACCTGAACAGAGTCTGACACTCTTTTAATTTCAAAAATTTTATTGAAAAGAGACTATGAAAATTCATAGTCTCTTTTTATTTGCAGGTTTGTGAATATTTATCAAAACAATCGTTAAGCACATTTCTTTAGGCTAAAGTATTTTTGTACATTTATAATATGGTATTTATTAAACAAAACCAGTCATTAAACCTGCAAAAACAGCAACGGAATTCTCAAATAAGTTCCACGAATAATTATTCTTTGCTCACCAAACTTTCTTTTTAAGAAACCTGACATGTTAAATTATTACAAAAACCTTGGATCTTGAATTTTTCTGTTTAACTTTGGATCATAATAATTAAACAGAAACTTTAAAAACTCTATAGATATGACAGCATTCGAATTTAACCACAAACTTCTGGGATTACAGAAAAACCTAAAGTATTTCGCATATACTTTAACTTCAAATTACGATGATGCACAGGATCTTGTTCAAGAAACTTTTGTCAAAGCGTTAACAAACCGTGATAAATTTACTGCTGACACAAATTTGAAGGCCTGGACTTTCACAATAATGAAAAATACATTTATTAATAATTATCGTCAAAATATCAGGAATAATACAATTCTTGATAAAACAGATGATCTATATTATCTAAATCTTTCAAAAGAAAGTAACATTGGCCTTCCTGATTCAACTTACAGAGTAAAGGAAATACAAAAAGAAATCTCGAAAGTTGACAAAGACCAGCGTAAACCCTTTGAAATGTATAACGCGGGCTACAAATATAAGGAAATAGCTGATAAACTAAATCTGTCTATTGGCACAGTAAAAAGTCGCATTTTCTTTACACGTAAAAAATTAATGGAAGCACTTAAGGACAATTAAACCCAATATACATTTCCACTTCTAACCCTTGTTTAAAAAAGAAACAGGGGTTTTTTGTTTAAAAAACATTCTCTGTTTTACTCTAAAATGTATCAATCGATTCCCAACTTTGCAAACCATTCAATCTGTGTTACCCAGTTTCTCCTTAACATTGATATAGTAATTGGAAGGGGTATCTGGTTAATCCTGATCATACTATTGACTTATAGAAAAAACAAAAATGTAACTTAGTCCGAAATTTGGATTATTACAGAAAAAAATAAATCAGGTTAGTGAATAAATCTAATGTAAATCTAATACAATTTCGATCAAATTGAATGTATTATACTAAATGGCGCAACTCAGGACAAATAATTATTGCACTTAGCGGCAGGTCAAAGTATTCTTTGTATAATTAAAACACTATAACCATTAAACAACAAATAGCGATAATCATTGAAAAAAAAGCCATCAAATAATCAAATAAATACCACTAACAAGTATTCCTTGATTATCAAACTATGTTTTTAAGAAACTTACTGTGTTAAAATATAACAAAATCCTTGGTTATTGATTTTTTCTGTTTAACTTTGAATCATATTAATTAAACAGAAACTTTTAAACTTTACAGATATGACAGCAATTGAATTTAACCACAAACTTCTGGGATTACAGAAAAATCTAAAGTATTTCGCATATACTTTAACTTCAAACTATGATGATGCTCAGGATCTTGTTCAAGAAACTTTTGTAAAAGCCTTAACAAATCGTGACAAGTTTACTGCTGATACCAATCTTAAAGCATGGACTTTCACCATCATGAAAAATACATTTATAAATAATTATCGTCAAAACATTAGAAACAATACTTTTTTAGATAAAACAGATGATCTCTACTTTTTGAATCTCTCAAAAGAAAGCAATATAGGTCTCCCTGATTCAAACTACAGAGTAAAAGAAATTCAGAAAGAAATTTCTAAAGTTGATAAAGATCAACGCAAACCTTTTGAAATGTACAATGCAGGGTACAAATACAAAGAAATTGCTGACAAACTTAATCTTTCTATAGGAACCGTAAAAAGTCGTATTTTCTTTACCCGCAAGAAATTAATGGAAGCACTTAAGGACAACTAACCCCTATATATATTCCGCTCCTCGCCCCTGTTTCACATAGAAGCAGGGGTTTTTTATTTAGGGTCAAATTACTACCTTTGCTGCCAAATTTGCCAATTGCTTACAATGTAAAACAGCACCTTCTGAGTTACTTAATTTCCATTGAGCATGATAGTTTATAAATTTGGTGGGGCATCAGTAAAAAACGCTGATGCAGTAAAAAACGCAACAAAGATTATTGGTCAAAATAAAAATGAGCCTTTAATTGTTGTTGTTTCAGCAATGGGTAAAACCACCAATGCACTGGAGAGAATTACAGAGTTATTCTTTCAGGGAAACCTTGCAGGTGCCAATGAATCGTTGGATGAATTGAAACAATATCATCTGGAACTGGCTTACGGACTATTCCCAAAAAAGAGCCACATTATATTCAATGCTATTGAAAGATCCTTTTATAATTTATATTACTACCTTCAACAGCCGCCCGGGAGAAACTATAATTACGAATATGACAGGGTTGTATCAGCAGGTGAAATGATCTCAAGCATTATTGTTTCCGAATATCTGGAAGAACAGGAAATACATAACAGATGGTATAATGCTAAAGATCTGATAATTACTGATACCAACTACAGAGATGCCAATGTGGACTGGTTAAAAACAGAGAAATCGGTAAGATCAAAAATAATTCCCTATTTTAAAAAGAATAATCAAATTCCCAACCCCGTTGTGGTAACACAAGGCTTTCTGGGTGGTACAACCCAGGGTTTTATTACCACATTAGGACGTGAGGGTTCTGATTACACTGCAGCTATTCTGGGTTATACCCTCCGGGCAAGAGAAGTAGTAATATGGAAAGATGTTGCCGGGTTACTGAATGCTGATCCCAAAATCCTACCCAATACGGTTTTGCTGAAAAACATTTCTTACCAGGAAGCCATTGAGCTTGCCTATTTCGGGGCAACGATAATTCATCCCAAAACCCTGAAACCTTTATTAAAAAGAAGCATTCCCTTAAAAGTTAAGTCATTTTACAATTCTGAACAGGAAGGGAGCATCATTAACAGGGATTATATCAACGATAACAGCCATCCTTCTTACATTTTCAAAACCAATCAAATGCTGTTATCGATTTTTCCCAAGGACTTTAGTTTTATTGCAGAACATAACCTTTCAAGAATCTTTTCAGAATTTGCCCGTTTGGGGATTAAAATAAACCTGATGCAAAATTCAGCCCTGAGTTTTTCGGTTTGCTTTGATCATGATAAAATTAAAACACCTGCCCTTTTAAAAGACCTTGAAAAAATATACCACCTAAAATACAATGACAATTTAGATTTGATTACCATCAGGCATTATGAGAAGGCAAATCTTGATGAGATTTTGCAAAACAAAGAGATATTGCTCGAGCAGAAAAGCAGAACTACCTTACAATGGGTGGTTAAAAATCCTATCAAAAATTAGATTATACCCAATTGTTCCGAAAACTGACCAAAAGTTACACAAACAGAGATGTATTTTGAAACTTAATACCATCAAATAATCCATTGTGATTTATTTTTAGCTTTGGAATTACTGTCAGGGCCATAAACGAAAGCGTCATAAAAGGGGATCTTAATTTACTGCCAAATGCAACTGCCTGCTTGTTAAGTGCTTCATAATCAAAAGCAATATCAGGACCGTACACATCTGTCATCAATCCAAAATAGGGTAACGCCACCCCGGAAGTTTTTCCGGCAAAAGAAATACACAAGCCTCCCTTTTGTTTAACAACCCATTCCAAGGCATCATCAAGGCTATCATCGTTGCACCCAACTGCTATAATATGATGGCTATCGTGGGCAATACTACATGCCAAAGCCCCTTTTTTCAGGCCAAAACCCTTTATAAAAGCAACAACAGGAGGGGTTTCGGAATAACGATCAAGTAGAACCAGTTTTAAAAGATCTTCGTCCGGCCTGGCTATGATTTCCTTATCCTTCTCGCACGGAATTACTTCCCACTCCGTAACCAGTTCACCTTCCATGGCCTGTATAACATTCATTTGCGATGTTTCAGCTGTCACCAATAAATTTCCCTTTTCAAAAATGCTTCTGAATGGAAAACCGGGTTGTTTATTTTTCTGCCATGCAAATTGAGCGGTGCCATCGGAATAAACTGGCACTCCATCAATGTAAGTTTTCAATACATTAAAATCGACAAGATCATTAACAACAGTAAAATCAGCTTTTTGCCCCACTTCAGGAAACCCAACGGGTAATTTATAATGCTTTACAGGATTAATGCAGGCAATTTGAAGCACATCAAACAGATCATACCCCAGTTTTACAGCCCGACTTACCAGCTTGTTTATATGGCCACGCATCAGATAATCAGGATGACAATCGTCCGTGCAAAACATTAGCTGATCTTTGTAATCGCTTATAAGTGATGCCAGGTTTTCAAAATTTCTTGCTGCACTTCCTTCCCTTATTAGAATCTTCATGCCATGAGCAAGCTTTTCCTTCGCTTCTTCCAAAGTACTACATTCATGATCGGTAGAAATGCCAGCTTCGGCATATTTTTTAAGATGGGCGCCCGAAAGCCCGGGAGCATGTCCATCAACGGGTTTCCCTAATCGTCGGGCCGCATCGAGTTTATGCCACACATCGGGATCATCGTAAACTACCCCGGGAAAATTCATCATTTCGGAGAGATAGTAAAAATCTTCGCGTTTCAACAATTTTTCCACATCAGGGCCCGAGATATAAGCACCACTTTTCTCGAGAGGCGATGCCGGCACACATGATGGAGCACCAAAGAAAAACCCCAGCGGGGTGGTTTTTCCATCTTTCATCATAAATTCAACGCCATCGATACCTGCCACATTTGCCACTTCATGAGGATCGG
Organism: Sphingobacteriia bacterium; assembly: GCA_011390785.1. Taxonomy (GTDB): domain Bacteria; phylum Bacteroidota; class Bacteroidia; order Bacteroidales; family UBA7960; genus SKVR01. The sequence continues at coordinate 39,618 of JAABRR010000026.1, read as the reverse complement.
TTACGACCCCAATAGTACCTTGTCTTACAGCCATTTCAGCAAATCGAGAAGGTATTAGCATGCTACTTTCCACATGTACATGGGCATCAATAAATCCGGGTAGAATATACGGATGAGTTACATCGGGTTTATCATTTATAGCGGTTACTACTCCCTTCTGAATGATCATTTCAACCCCTTTTTGGGTGCGGTCAACAGGGTCTGTCAATACGCCTTTAACAGAAAAAGATGGTGTTTTATGCATGGTTGGTTTTCTTTTCAATAATAACTGATACGTTTACTACAAATATAACCAACAAAACCCAACTACCATGATCGAAGATCCTGAAAACAATCTCTGAATCCAAATCTTAAATAAAGAGATTTAAACTCGCATCTTCGGTTCTTTCCAGATAACTGGCCACACCGCCAAATTCCACACCATCAATAAGCTCTTCTCTGCTTATGCCCATTACATCCATTGACATATTGCATGCAATAAATTCTATTCCACTTTGTTGAGCCTGTTCGATCAGAGATTCAAGCGAATCAATATTTTTCTTCTTCATTATTTTGCGCATCATTCCAAGTCCCATTCCACCCATGTGCAATTTAGAGAGTTTCAGGTCTTTGCTGCTTCCCGGAAGCATAAAAGCAAACATGCGTGAGATGAAATCCTTCTTAACCGAAGGCTTATTTTGTTTTTTCAGAATATTCAATCCCCAGAAAGTAAAGAACATGGTTACCTTTTTGCCGGTAGATGCAGCTCCATTGGCAATAACGAAGGTGGCCAATGCTTTATCAAAGTCATCGCTAAAAACAACAATCGTTTTGTTGTCGCGGGCTTTTACAACAGAAGACCTCTTCTCGGAAGTTTTCCCCTTTTGCAAAGTGGCCGTTATTACACCAGCATTTTGGGTAACACTCATTACCTTATTTCCAGTCATATTCGACCATGCTTTCACATCTGCTTCAAAAGCCGGATCAGTAGCTTTTATTTCAATTACCTGCCCCGGTTGAGCATCATTTACAGAGTTCTTTAGCTTCAGGATAGGACCGGGGCATTGCAATCCACATGCGTCAATATTCAACATCGGAATATCTGCCTTTACGGGCTGATCTTCCCGATTCTGAGTTTGATAAATATGGTCATCAATACCCACATAATCGCGCTCGTAAATATCTTCGTTGCTTTGTTTTTGAATGGCAAATTCCCAGGTTTTAATACCACCGCTAAGGTTTTCCACTTCTTTATATCCGTTTTGCGATAGTATACGGCAGGCAACATACCCTCTTAAACCTACACCACAAAATACGATAATCCTTTTGTTTTTGGGCACTTCGGAGAGTCTGTTCCTGATTTCATCAATAGGAATGTTAATAGCACCGTTTATTGTACCCAGCGCAAACTCATCGGGGGTTCTAACATCGAGCAGGATAGTACTGGAAAGGTTAACATGCTCTATTTGTCTCCAGGAGCAGGATTTTACTTTGCCTGCAATAATGTTTTCGGCAGCAAAACCGGCAATATTAACCGGGTCTTTGGCAGATGAATAAGGAGGAGCATACGCATGTTCAATTTCGGTAAGGTCGTAAATGGTTCCGTTGTTGCGCACAACGGTAGCCAAAAGGTCGATTCGTTTGTCTACGCCGTCATAACCCACAATCTGTGCACCATAGAGTTGCCCGGTTTCAGGGTGAAAAACAATTTTGATACTCATTGGGATAGCTCCCGGATAGTAGCCCGCATGTGACCCTGAGTGGGTAATGGATGAAGTATACTTCAACCCTGATTTGCCCAACGTGCGGCCAGAAACACCGGTAGAAGCCACGGTAATATCAAATACCTTGGCAATGGCAGTATTTATAGAACCATTATACTTTCGGGTATTCTCTGTTACAATATTGTCGGCACAGATGCGGCCTTGTTTATTTGCCGGACCCGCCAGGTAGGTAATCTGAGGAATATTGGTAATTGGATTGGGATATTCGATAGCATCGCCCACAGCATAAATATCGGCATCTGATGTCTGGAGAAATTCATTGACTTTTATCCCACCGGTTTGTCCCAGTTCTAGTCCTGCATCTTTGGCAAGATGAGTATCCGGCCTTACCCCAATGGAAAGAATGACCAGTTCACTGTGCAGTTGCCTTCCACTTTTCAGCGTAACCACAACGCCACCATTTTCCTTTTTAAAAGAAGAAACGGCATCTTTTAGAAAGAATTCTACATTTTTGGTTTTCAAATGTTGGTGAACCAGAGAAGCCATACTATAATCCAGCGGAGTCATAACCTGCTCGGCCATTTCCACAATTGAGACGAAAATTCCCAGTTGGTGAAGATTTTCTGCCATCTCTAAACCTATAAAACCTGCACCCACAACAATAGCGCGTTTGATTTTATGATGATCAATATAGTCCTTGATCCGGTCAGTATCGGTTACATTACGCAGGGTAAATATCCCGTCGGAATCGATTCCTGGCAAATTGGGTCTAACGGGCTCAGCACCAGGAGAAAGCACCAGCTTATCATAAGAGAGCTCATAAGTTTCATCAGTATCCAGATTTCTTATTTTAACAACGTGCGTTTGGGGATTAATGGAAATAACTTCCTGCCTGACCCTTACATCAATTTTAAATCGTTTGGAAAAGGCTTCGGGGGTTTGCACGAAAAGACTTTCACGTTCGGCAATGGTTCCACCAATATAATAAGGAAGCCCGCAATTGGCATAGCTGATATGATGGCCACGCTCAATCATGGTTATGTTTGCATTTTCATCTACACGTCTTAAACGCGCTGCAGTAGTAGCACCACCTGCTACACCACCAATAATAATTATATTCATAGTAAGATATTTATATAGTTGTGAAAATTGTTACAATTCTAGATATTCAAACCCGGTTGGAGAGATTTCCTGCAACTTTTTCTCTCCCGCTGTATTGATTGCAAAGAGCATTTTGCGTTTGTCATCATCACCAACAGACCTGTCGATAAACCCTTTGGTTTCAAGCCGGCTTAAGACCCGCGATGCCTGGGTAGGAGTGAGCCCGGTTTGTCCGGCAATATTTCCCTGATTCTTACAGCTATGCGAGATACAGCAAAGCAGAATGGCTTCATCCAGAGAAATATCGAAGTCATTTTTTAGCTGTTGATCAAGCTGTTGCAGTTTCCTCCATTGAATACGGATATGACAAAAGGGGGGATCAGATAAATTTATTTTCATTTTGTAAATATTTCAGTTTGCAAACTTACAGGAATAATAAAATAAAAACAAAGCGTTGTGAATGATTTAACATTTAAAGATTTGTTTAAATGGGTGGTTGTTTAATCGTTTATTTTGCTTTGCAATTGTTTGCCCCATAAAAAAAGCCCGGAAGAAACTCCCGGACTTTTAAACAAATGAATTGAAAAACTATAACATGTTATTTATCATCGTCGTCATCATCATCATCGTCGTCGTCATCATCATCGCTTTCAACATCCAGCGAGTCTTCAATGGCATCGATAATATTATCAGCGATATCTTCATTGCCATCAGGATCGTCCTCCCAAATTTCAATAATTCCGTTGTTATTGCGATCTGCAGCATTGCCCAGACCATTATTAACGAGAGATTGTAGTAAGATCGGAATTCTGAATTCGATGAGAACTCTCAAACTTTCGCCTGAAAGATTGATTTGCTGGTTATCATCGAGTTCGATTTCAAAATCGAAGTCATCATCGTACCACATTATAAAGGGTGTTTGACCAATTGTACCGGAAATATAAACAGACCGGTTATTGATTTCAGGCACTGATGAATTTCTGCTATTATCAATATCGATTTCTATTTCATCATAACGGGCGTTAGGAATCATGGATGTTGGCAGGGTAATGCCATCAAAGGCATTGGGCGACATTAAATCTACCAGAAATGGTCCATCCACGGAGATATCGTCATCATCAAAACTTCCTTCCCAATCATCATCAAGATCAAATTCAATTTCGTCTATATTGATTAGGAATTTTTCAATTGTCACATTGCCTACGGTGGCTTCTTTGGTAGTAACATTGGATGCTTTAATAACCAGCTGCACAAGGGATCTTTCTGAGTCCGGGATAGAATTATCTTCGCAGGAAACAAATAGTGCCACTGAAATAATCGTTGCAAGAAGAATTTTTAAACTTTTCATTTTAAACAGGTTTTAGGGTTAAATATTAATTTATTTTATTGGGATTTTGGGGGGATAATTATTCTTTTATGAATTTCAGCCCGCCAGCAGGAAGCCTATCCAGGCAACCTGCATGCAGACTTTATATTATTTATTTCTTGTCGTCATCATCGTCGTCATCGTCGTCGTCATCATCGTCGTCATCATCGTCGTCATCATCGTCATCATCATCGTCATCATCGTCATTCTGGTCATCTAACGAATCGTTTCCAGAATCATCGTTTCCATCATCATTCCCATTAGTGTCGTCATCTCCGGAATCGTCATTGTCACTATCGTCACTGTCATCGTGACCATCATCATTGTCAGAATCGTCGTTACTATCATCGTTACCATTATCATCGTCAGCGTCATCATTCCCATTATCGTGGCCGTCGTCATTCCCGTTATCATCACCAGAATCATCATTACCATCGTCATTGTCGGAATCGTCGTTGCCATTATCATCATAACCATCATCGTCAAAATATCCGTCATCGTCAAGTTCAAGTGCATCTTCCATAGCTTCAATCACCCTTTCAACAAGTTTTCCGTTGCCATCAGGATCATTTTCCCAGATTTCGATTGTGCCATTCTGATTGCCATCAGCGGCATAAATTAGTCCACCATTAACCATCGACTGAACCAAAGCGGGGATATGCATTTCAATAAATAGCGTCAGGCTTTGTCCGTTCAAAGTGATTTTTTTATTGTCTTCTAATTCTATTTCAATATCGAAATCATCATCGTACCAGAAAGTAAAAGGCGTGCCATTAACATATCCGGTCATATACATAGAACGGTTATACATTTCGGGTACAGAATTATCGCGACTAATATCCATTTTAAGTTCAATTTCATCGTATCTGTCAGAAGGGATGAAAGCACTGCCGAAATCAATTCCGCTAAATGCATCTGGCGACATAAGATCAACCAGGAAAGGGCCGTAAATTGACATGTCATCATCTTTAGATTTTTGATGGTTGTAATCATCTTCAAAATCGAATTCAATTTCTTCAATGTTTACAACAAGACTTTCAATAACGACATCCTGGTTTTGTGGAGCCATTTTGGTTGTAGAGTTGGATGTTTTCATCACCAAACGAACCGGGGTATTGGCTGCATCAGGAAGAAAATCTTTTTCGCAAGATGAGAATACAAAAGCGAGGATAAGAGAAAAGGTGAAAAAAGTTATACGTTTCATGATAGTAAGATTTTAATTGTTTGTGAATTTTCTGTTTACTAATTGGTGAAGTTTCTCTGATTTTTTTTGCTAGCTTGTCCGGAAAAACATCAGATTTAAACTTCTTTACTCTTAAGACGACAGAAAACGGGTGGAGGTTGGAATGGGTTGAATTTTTTTTCAATTAATTATGTATATAATTGATTATAAGCAGATTTTAAACCATCCTTTTATTTAAAAAGGGAGAAAGATTATCGTGAAAAACGATAATAAACATTGAGCCGGAACTCAAAACTGCGGTTGTGTGTGTTGGAAAGAGAAGAGAATCCTTGCGGGCTACCCGTATAAATATCAGACAATCCCCATTTCACTCTAAAACCGGGAGAGATTATAAAGTTTTCACCCACAGTAAAATCAACATGTTGCCCAGCAATTAGTCCAAAATCCATATTCTGGTAACTGTCTCTAACGTCGAGCTGCTGGTTGCCAATTGTTTCGCGGGCATTATAAAGACGCGATGAGTAAATTCCAGCCATGCTTTTAAGCCTCATTGGATTTGATTGCCTGAAAAGAAAAGTTTTTCCCGTGTAACTGGCTAATAGTTCAGTTTGAAAATACCGCAACGAAATATTTCGCTCGGTATATTTTCCATGAATGTACTGATTATAAAGCTGCCCGGTTACCGATGCAAAAAAGATATCGGACTCTATGCCCCATCGTGGGGAGAAAAGATATTGCATGGAAATACCCAAATCAGGATAAATCCTAATTCCGGTCCTGTTATGATTGAGACGGTTCAGTCCATCAAAAGTTTCCGAGTTAAACATCCAGGTATTTTTTACTGCTGAAGATAGCCCAAGAGAAAAAGTGCCGGGAATATCATTGTAACCTGCTTGAAAACCCAATGAACCTGCCAGTGCGTCTAAAGCATAATCTTCTGAATCAGGCTTAGCAAAAACGATAAAATCAGGATAAACATTATTGTCTTGCAATGCCAGCAATAGATCTCTTTGAGCGGGTAATGCCTGTAAAGTTTCCGATAAATTGCCGGCTTCTGCAAAGGATAAGGAATTGCGGGATTGTTCCGTTTCATACCCGGCATTTTCTGCTGTAACATTCTGACCAGCTGATACTGAACTATTATCATCTGGCTTGTTAGGGGAACTACCAACAGATGCTCCGGCTGATTCTGTTAGAAGAAAACTTTCACCAAAATTGTCTGAAATTAATGCACCGGACTCATTGGAATTATCAGAATCGCGAACAACAGGTAAAGATGAGTTATCTGTCAATTGAGATTTGTCATTATCAGGCAATCCCAACCAAACGTCAATCCCAAGCATGGATACAATCCCAGTTAAAACAGCAGCTCTTATCAGCCATGGAAAAATAACGGATTTCTTTTTCTCCTCCTGATCCAACTCAGCCGAAATACTTCCCCAAACATCAGCAATATCCAACTCATTGGCAATATCATCCCACAACCCTTCAGGAGCTTGCTCCGAATGGTTTTCCATTTGCTGGCGATAGAGATTGATAATGTCTTTTTCTTTCATGGTTTACTTTTGGATCAGGATGCTTTTAACGATTGCTGCAACAATTGCCTTGCTCTGCTAAACTGCGATTTTGATGTTCCTTCTGTTATGTCGAGCTTAATGGCTATTTCTTTGTGTGAGTATCCTTCAAGGGCAAAAAGATTAAATACCAGGCGTGCCTTTTCGGGTAATTTTTTTACATGACTTAAAATATCTTTTACATTTAGATTTTGTGTTTCTCCTTCTTGGCTGGGGATTACTTCTGCCACCTGATCAACGTCGACAAATCTACCCTGGTCGCCTTTTCTTCTAAAATAATCAATAGCAGTATTTACCACAATTCTTCTGATCCAACCCTTCAAAGGGCCATCATTATTATATTTATCCAGATTCCTGAATACTTTGATAAACGATTCCTGTAAAATATCTTTGGCCGCATCGCGATCAGCTTCATAGGCCAGACAAACGCTAAACATCTCGTTGGCATACTTGCGGTAAAGCTGCTCCTGTGCTTTGCGGTCTTTATTAAGACAGCCTTTTATGATTTCCTGCTCTGTTAAATCAAAGTATTTAGTCATTCCAAATATACTACCGCTGTTCTATAATTGATATCAGATTATTTTTTAACCGGAATAGTATTCTTTCGTACAAGTCAGAATTGTTGTCAGAAGAAATCAGGATATATTCAATTTTATCATCTTCATCATCATCCAGTATTCCAAATTTCTTATCATCATCGTCATCATCATCATCAAACTCCAATTCATCTGTGTCAGCATTCTCCCACGCCGATCTTTCAATGGTTTCTATGGCCGTATAGGGTTTGAAAAATAACGAAAACAAATAATTATTGGGCGATAAAACAGCTGAACTTCCATCGCCCAAATGACTGCTGAAAAATGAATAAAGATCATTATTATCAATAGCAATAAAAACAAGGTTTTGTTCTCCGTTTTGTCGTTGATAAAAACCCGATAAAATCATTCCCTTACCAGGTATTTCATCAACAATATCCGTATAAGCCAAGCCAAATTCATCCAAAAGGAAACCGCGTTCCACAACTCCGGTAGTCAGCTCCCATTTTAATTGAGTATAAATTCCCTGTGGTAAATCGAATGATTCAATTCTTACGGAATTGTCTCCGGAAGCCAAAACGATGTTATTATTTGGTGCCGGAGGAGTGGCATCAAAAAAAATATCACTTCCCTCCTGCCTGGTACCATAAAAGTTCACACGGTTTATATTGATCAAAAGTTTCGAAAAACCAATGTAGGAAATACCGGTATTGTTGTTTTCCCATCCCACATGCAGATCTACCTCGACAGGTTTACTCAGATCGTCATCAGGAATAATTACACAAGCCTGCATAAGGAACAGAGCTAAAATACTGACAATCAAATAGCGGGATGGTTTACACATTGTTTTATTCATAAATAATTACACTATCTCGTACTATAAAGACGCATAAAAGGGAGCAAAGGTTGTAATGACTGAAAAAAAAATTAAAAAAAACTTATTGAGACACCGGTATTACAATTTCATCCTTTAAAAACACACAATCATCACCTTAAGCTTTCCGCTGTAAGATGGCCCGGGTAATTTTGCTGCGTGAAAAAGATATTCTATTAACCTTTTAAAAAAATTATCATGAAAACAAGAATGATTATTATCACATTAATTTTGGCAACAGTAACTTTAACATCTCAGGCACAAGATGGTTTTAGAAGATTCGGTTTGGAAATACGCCCCGGTGCATCAATGGCTGTAAAAAAACTGGGTGATGCGGAGCTAAATCCCGGACTGGGCTTTGAAGCATCTCTCGAGTACAATTTAATTAAGAGTATGGCACTATATGCTGGCTGGGGATGGAATCATTTCGGTTCTGAAGATTCTTTTGCAGGTAGCGACATTGATTTTGAAGAAACAGGTTATGTATTTGGTTTGCGCTATGCACATAATCTTACCGATTCACCGCTAGGTTTGTTTGCCAGAATAGGCGGCACCTACAACCACATTGAAGTGGAAGACGGCAATGATATTATTGCAGACAGCGGCCATGGACTGGGCTGGCAGGCAGAAGCCGGAGTAGATATTTCTCTTGGTAATGGCTGGAAGTTGCGCCCCGGCTTAAAATACCAGGCTTTGAACCGCGATCTTGAATTAGAAACTGTCAACTACAATGTTGACCTGAATTACCTGTCGTTAGGTATTGGAATAACCAAATTCTTCTAATCAGACCTGATGATATAAAAGTTTTTGCCAAAACAAATAAAACCCTGGAGGAATAGAATACTTCAGGGTTTTATTTTAGTCCGGGAAAAGTTTTTTTAATTAGTGAATAGTCTTTTGGTTAATAAGATTCTCGATTTTTTTAACGAAAGAGTTCGACAAATGCATGTAAACAAACCTAATTCAATACAGTGCGAATTATAATTAATTCCGTTTATCAATTGTACTGATAAGGCCCGATTCATCTTATCACGTTCAACCCCAAAATTTGCGCTTTCATCCTGTTTGGTTTTAACTCCCTTATGGGTCTGCCTATTTTTGTAAACGATTTAACTACATAAAAAATCATAACCGTAAAAAACTTTGACATCATAAGCCAAACCATTCGCTCTTTTCAATTGGATTGGTTTTTTCAACTAAATATTTACTTAAAATTTCTTTACAATGAAAACAAGAAGATTAAAAAATGTAACCGGCATGCTAATAGCCACAATAATTTTGGGAAGCCTTACCCTTTTGGGCTCTTGCGAAAAGATAGAGATCAGAAACTTTGGTTTCGACACTGATTTTGAGAGAAATTCTACCGGCCTTACCATGATGGATGTTGCAAGCCACATCAACACATTAAGGCTGGATGGAGACATTTCCGTTGATTCAGGCGAAGTAAAAGTAGAACTAATTGACCCTGATGGATACCTTATTTATGAAGCCTATTTTCATGCTCCCGGCGATTACTACGTGAATGAAACCATTAAGGCCAGTCGGGGTATCTGGAAACTGCGGTATTCAAGTATTGATGGAACAGGAAACCTTGATCTTCATCTTAGTTACAGATAAACCCGGATGCTAACAGCTAAAGGAAAAAAGAATTTGCCTGCTATAAAAATCAATCCGTAAAAGCAGATTAGAGAGCAATATTTCAAAATAGCAGGCAAATTTTCTTTTTTTACTAAAACAACTCATCTACATTTGTCAAAGGAAAGCAAATAACAAAAGATTATCATGATTCTGAAAAAACTACACAGATACTATCCATTCAGCAAGCTGCTTATGCCGTTATTGTTTTTGGCCATTGGCTTGCAGTTTATTGTTATTTTCCAAATGTATTTTTTCAGAAATGACCTTTTCAGTTCGCCGGTTGCTTTGCTAATTCGGATATTCAGAGGAATAATCCTGTCATTCTTAGCAGGTGGTTTGTTATCATATCCCTTATTATTTATTATCAGAAGATTAAACCGGAAACTACCCTGGCAAAACCATGCCGGCAGGCGTTTTCTGTTACAGTTTTTTACATCCATCGTATCAGGGGTAATTGTCACACCGCTTATTCTGGTACCTGCAGGTGTAGTATTTGGCATGCAATACGACTGGCAAACCATTCTAAACAATGCTTTCTACCTTATCATTTTGTCCATGTTTTTAATGGTGATTCTGGAAGCAAGGATTTATTTTGAAGAGGGAGCAGTAGCAAAGATAAAGGCCGAGAATTTTGAGAAAGAAAAACAATTAAATCAGAATCTTGAAAAAGAAATCGAAAAACGGGAAGAACTTACCCATCAGCTCAATGAAAACCGAGAACAGTTGCACAGCATCCTTTCCAACCTGGTTGGCGCCGCATACCGATGTCATTTCGATGATTCATTTACGATGGATTACATCAGCGAAAAGATTTTTGAAATAACGGGCTACCATGCTTCTGACTTTTACGGTAACAAGGTAAGATCATTTGCTTCTATTATTCATCCTGACGATATAAAAATTTGTCGCGAAAACATCCTTAAAGCTTCCAGACAAAATATTTCCTATGAATTTGAATACAGACTTATCCATAGCGAAGGCCACACGATCTGGGTAAATGAAAACGGGAAATGTATTTTTAACAACCAGGGTGAACTCGCGTTTCTCGATGGAATTATCATTGATATTTCGAGAAGGAAAGAAGCGGAACTGGCCGCCAGTGAAAGCGAAAGAAAATACAAAGATCTGATGGATTTTTTGCCACAACCGGTTTTCGAACTCGATCTGAACAGCCACATTGTGCTCACCAACAAAGCCGGCAACGATTTCTTTGGCCAATTGCCCGATGATCCCAACAACATGCCTTCTGCTCTTGATTTTTTCGTGAAAGAAGATATTCCCAAAATCATAGAAAACTTCAAAAAATCAGGACAGGGAATAGAAACCGAGCCGGGCGAATTTACGGCCATTAAGAAAGACGGAAGCCTCTGTCCGGTAATGGTTTTTGGAAATCCCATTATCAGGAATAATAACATTGTTGGCCGCAGAGGAATCATTATTGATATTTCTGAAAGGAAAAAATATGAAACCAGTCTGTTGCAGGCAAAATCTGAATTGGAAGAAATAAACAGCAACCTTGAACAAATGGTTGCCAGGCGCACCAACGAGCTAACACAGGCCAACACACAACTATTGAAGGTGCAGAAAGAAAATTTACAATCGCAGTTCGAAGTACTCAAACAACAGGTTAACCCCCATTTTCTGTTCAATAGCTTAAACGTTCTTACATCTCTTATAAAAATTGACCCCGATCTGGCAGAATCTTTTACAGAAAGATTATCGAAGGTTTATCGTTATGTGCTTGAAAACAAAGAAAAAGACGTGGTTTCACTTAGTACCGAGCTGGAGTTTTTAAATGCCTACCTATTCCTTTTGGAAATTCGATTTATGAATAAGCTGGAGGTTACCATTAAAATCGATAAATCTTATTACGATTATCAGATTTTACCCATTGCCATTCAATTGCTTATTGAGAATGCAATTAAACACAACACTTTTTCCAAATCTCGCCCTTTAAAAATTGATGTGTTTGTTGATGATAAAAATAATCTCAACATCATCAATAATTTAAATAAACGCGAAACCCAATTTGCCTCTACCGGTGTGGGGCTTGAAAACATAATTCGTCGCTACGCGCTGGTATCAGACAAAAAACCCGAGTTTACCATTATCGATGAGCTTTTTATTGCCCGGCTTCCGCTTCTGAAAGCAGAATAAAAACTTCAGTTCATAAAATATATTACGCAACAAGCGGAATTTCTATCACTCAAAAAAAACTGAATTGAAAGAATTTCGAAGATTAAAAACAGTATAACCATGAAAGTAGTAATTATTGAAGATGAAAACTTTGCTGCTCTGCGCCTGCGAAAAATGATTCTGGATTACAATCCCGAAATAGAAATCGTTGCTGAGCTGGAATCGGTGGCCGAGTCGGTAGAGTGGTTTAAATCACATGCCGAGCCCGATTTAATTTTTCTGGATATCCACCTGGAAGATGACCTCAGCTTTGCTATTTTTGACCAGATCAGTATAAACAGTTCTGTAATTTTTACAACAGCATTTGATGAATACGCTATAAAAGCATTCAAACTGAAAAGCATTGATTATTTGCTAAAACCCATAGTACATGAAGAATTGGCAGCAGCCCTTAAGAAATACGAGCAATTTACCGGTTTGCAAAAACAAACGCCTGATCTGCAATCGCTCTACACCATGCTTACCAGCAAGGAGAAAAAATACCGTGAACGCTTTACCATTTCGGTAGGATCAAAAATAAAAATGATTGAAGTAAGCGAAATAGCCTATCTGTTTAGCCTTGAAAAAGGAGTTTATCTGCGCACCAACAACGGCAACACCTACAACATGGATTTTACCCTTGACAAATTGGGAGAAATGCTCGACCCGGCAAAGTTCTTCCGAATCAACAGAAAGTACCTTGTAAACATCAGTGCAATTCAAAATATGGTGGCATGGTCGCGGTCAAGAGTTAAACTTGAATTAAAACCTGAACCCGACGAAGAATTTGAAACTATTGTTAGTATTGACCGGTCTGCCGACTTTAAGAAATGGCTGAATAGCTAAATAATTTAGTCCCAAGACCGATTATTCGAAATTAATAGTGTCCAATTTCGGTCATTTTTATAAAAAAACGGACACTCTTTAAGGTGCTCAAAGGCCTACGTCCCATTTCAGCAAAACATATTTAACATACTAGTTGTCAAATATTTAAAAATATTCTTGTTTGCCAAAACAACACTGCTCAAGATTTTAGAACACCGCTTCTATGATTATTTCATAAATTTTAATACACTGATTTTAATAACATTATCTGCAATGGCATAACTTTGGACAATCGATTCCTGTTTTAACCTAAAAAAATTAGCCATGCAACAAAACACATTTTTCCGAAATGCTTTCATGATAGCAGCATTTCTCTTTACAGGTCTTTTTCATTCGGCCATTCAGTCGCAAACAGTTACAACAGAACAAGAAAATGCCGTTCAGGAATTAATAAAAGACTTCGACAATGCCGAAACCCCCGGAGGAGTTATATGGGTAATGCGCGATGGAAAAGTTATTTTCGAGAAATCTTTCGGGATGGCCAACTTAACGCACAACATCCCCTTTACCACTTCAACACCTACCAATATAGGCTCCACATCCAAACAATTTACAGCACTTGCCATAGCCTTGCTGGAAGAAAAAGGGCTGCTGTCTGTTAATGATGACATAAGGAAATACATTCCTGAACTGCCTGATCTTGGCGATACGGTTCGCATAAGACACCTATTGTCGCATACCAGCGGATACCGCGAATATCTGAATTCCTTAATGATGTCGGGGAGACAGTTAGGTGATCCTATTCGTTTGGAAGAGATCATTTTGTTGGTACAGCATCAGCCGGAATTGCAAAATAAACCCGGAGAAACACACAATTATAACAATACCGGCTATGCTCTTTTGGCCATGACCATTGAACGGGTTACCGGAGAAGAGTTTCCCGACTGGATGAGGCAAAATATCTTTTTGCCCTTAGGAATGACACACACACAGGTTAGACGAAACCCTACCGAAATAATTCCGGGAAGTGCCCAGGGATATCGCCTTACAGAGGATGACAGTTACGAAGAAGTTATGGATATTTACGCATCCAGAGGAGCTGGCGGTATCTATACCACCTTGCCCGATCTTGAAAAATGGATTCGGAATTTTCAAAACCCCGTGGTTGGCAATCCGGCCTTGATAGAAAAGCTCCAAACTTCCTTTTACCTAAACAATGGCGATACGCTTAAATATGGTTATGGGCTTACCGTGCGCGAAATGAATGGACTGAAAATGGTGGGTCATGGCGGAGCAGATATTGCTCACCGATCCATGTTAGTGATGTTTCCGGAAGTAAAAGGTGCCGTTATTACCCAAAGCAACAACAGCAGTTTCCAGGATATGATAGCCAAAAAAACAGCAGAAATTTTCTTTGCTGATGTTATGGATATTGAAGAAAAAGAAGAAGAAGCAGCAGAAACCAATCCTGACGAATTTGTTTACGACATGGAAAAGTTTGATGATCTGGCTGGCAGATACGCCCTGGAAGTGGCCCCTGATTTTGTTCTGGAGTTCTTTAGGGATGGTAACAAAATTATGTCGCAGGCAACCGGACAGCCGGCTTTTGAAATTTTCCCCAGCACCGACTCTACCTTTTATCTGAAGGTAGTAGAGGCCAGCATAACCTTTCATCGCAATGAAGCAGGCAACGTGGAGCAGCTTACCCTGCATCAGAATGGCCATCATAAAGCCAACAAAATTCATGAGCCTGCCTGGAAACCAACAGCAGAAGACATAAAAATGTATGTTGGAAAATATTTCAGTTCTGAACTGGAAGCCTTCTACAGCATTGCCTTAAATGAAGATGGAGATCTTATTCTGCAACATCGCCGTATAAACGACCTGCCTTTGAAAGCAGAATCTGAGGATGAGTTTACAGCTACCTTTCCCCTTCCCAACCTGAAATTTGTAAGGAATGAGCAGAATGAAGTTATTGGTTTTGAAGCAGCAAGCGGACGCTCTACAGGTATCGTTTTCGAAAAGCAGTGACAAGCCAGATCAGCTAAGGTTTAAAGAGATACACTACTCCATCTAAAAAAAGCCCCTGTAATCAGCATATCCGAACGCAGGGGCTTAATCTAAAAAAATACTCATTGACTTAACGGGTAACAAGCATGGGTACATAAAAACTACCGTTTGTTACTTCAGTAGTTGCATTACCTTCATTGGTTACCCCTGTAAAGGAAAAGGTACCTTTTATGCTGTTGGTGCCAATATCGGTTATTGTTAATGTACCTGACGACAGCGGATCGTCATCAAAAATAAAGAAAGATTGTGTATCATCAGAATAAAAACAATGGGTTTCGTACTCTCCACTTCCTATTATATAAGTTCCTGTTCCTCCTGGAAAATCGAAAAACTGGAAAGTAATAACCTCTTGCTGATTTTGGGTGGCACCTGAAATAATAAGATACTCGTTCTGGCTCACAGCAAGCATTTCATCGTCTATGCTCGCAAAGTTTACTCCGTTTACTTTTGCAGTAAAATGATAATCGCCCGATGAAACGTCGTTTTTGTTATCCTCTGTACATGCCTTTGCCAGTGTACACAAAAGTACAATCATGGCTGTAATTAAAATTGATGCTGTTCTGTTGTTTTTCATTGTCTCAATATTTTGGTTATCAATACATAGTAAATTAGATCAAATACCCGATGCGGTCTCAGTGAAATAATTAGAAAATTACTGATCAGCAACATAAAGCTGTGTTTTTGGCGCCCCAAACTGCTGCCCACCGTTTTCTACCTTGCATTTTACCTGGCAGCTTCCCGTAATGATGAAATCATCGGTATCTGAAATTTCATAGGCAATTTCGTGCAGATCGCCCCCGCCTGGCTGGTGCTTGTTGAAAAGAATGGAATTATCCAGCGGCGAAGTGCAAAGATTGGTTGCATATAATCCATCCACCAAAAGGTTTTGGGTAATGTCAATGATATGGCCATCTTCAATCCTTAGCACCTTTGCACGCCTGGCAGGGGTATTACTGCCTTCGGAAGTCAGGAATACCAGAAACTTCCCATCGCGTGTCCAGGAAATATCTTTATGGTCTCCGGAATTAGCGTCGGGTTCATTGTAGATAATTGTTTTTTGCGAACCATCTGCATTCATAACAATGATAGACTGTCCCCACCAATAACCTCCGGGATCAGGTGTTCTCATGTTTCCACGGAAAGCTATTTTCTGCCCATTGGGAGAAACAGATGGAAAGGAAGGCCACCATAGTTCAATACCGTCAACCAGTTCCCTGTTTTGGGTTAGTTGTTGAATACCTGTTCCATCAACATTAATTTTGAATAGATTGCTTTCCAGGGCTCCTCCATCTGCAGGATGCCCGTGGAAAACAATCGTTGGTGAGGTGCGCGAGGCATCCATGGATTGTATATCCCACATCTGTTCGCTTGTTACCTGTGCAAGATTCTCTCCCGTTTTCATGTCGCAGGAGTAAATTACTTTCACATAACTATTGGCAGGTTCTTTGGCAAGCAAGAGTGCTTTTTCGCTGTTGTAGCTCAGAGCCCGTGCGCTAATCTGCTGGTTAAGATTTACCGGTGTTATTTCGTAAAGCACATTGTTTGTTGATGGAGAAACAACCGCATAGCGATCGCCGCTTGAATGGACAATAATAAGAGAGCTGTCATTGATTAAATCGTTTTCTTCTGTTTCACAGCCGCTAAACAAGAGAACAAGCGGCAGTAATAATCCGATAAATTTTGATAGTTTTTTCATTTTTAGTTTGATTTGGTAATTAATATTTGAATGCAAAGATTTAAGCTGTTATTCACTTTTCTTTTTATAAAAATTGATGATTTTCTTTAACGCTTCACTTCTTATGCGTGTACTTTTTTTCTTTTCAGACCATTTCAATTCATCAGACTGCTTCTTGTCTTGCTTTTGATTTTTTTTATCTGGTTTGATTGGGTCTTTATCTGACATGTCTTCTTTTTACACAACAAAACTAGTTGGGCAAACGGGTATTTACCAATTATTCAGGGGTTTACAAAGTTGCAAAGGGTGTTTCAAAAAGTAGCAAAAAACTGAACTGAAAGAATATCAAACAGTTAAGAAAGCTTCATAAGGAAGGGAATCAGGCTTTCATCGTTGTCGAGGGCAAGTTTTTTTCTGAGGCGATAGCGTGTAGATTTGATTCCCGCTTCAGATTTGAAGGTGATGGCGGCAATTTCTTTGGTGTTGAGGTTAAGTTTAAGAAGAGCTGCAATCTTTATCTCTGTTCCTGTAAGATCCGGGCAGATGTTCAGGAGTTTTTCGAAAAATTCGGAGTGGATATTGGTGAATATTTTTTCAAATTCGTTCCATGAGTTATGTTTCAGCTGGCCTTCCAACCCGCATATTATATTATTGATGGTTTTGGCAACCTGTTCGTTTTGAGATAAAGAGCTGCGAAACTGACCAAGTTTTTCAATCACATCGCCCAGGGTTTCGTTTACCCGCAACATTTCCAGGGCTTTGGAAGCAAGTTCCCGGTTTTTAGTTTCCAATTGTTCCTCAAGAAGCAATTGTTCTTTTTCCCTGATTTTTGTCTCTTGCTCCCTAATGGTTTTTTCACTTTTGTAAAGCTCTTGCTGCCGCTTCAGACTTTTACTTTTCAGGCGAAACAGCACAAATAACAGCGCAAGAATAATCAGTGAACCCGTTAGGGAGATGTAAAGTAGCAGAATATTTTTGTGTTGAATTTCGTTCCGACTTTTCAATAGCTTGTTTTCATCACTGATTCTGGATGTTTGAAATTGTATTTCGAGTTCACTGATGATTTTCTCCTTGTTAACCAAAGCCAAACTATCCTTAATTGCATTATTTGCAAGCATATAGTTATAGGCAACATCATAAAATCCGGCCAAAGCCATAACAGGGGCAATGGCCATATATGCATCACTTTTTAAGCTGGGATTATTCAATTTATTCGCCAATGCAATTGCCTGTTGTGCAATATCCAAAGCTTCATCAGTTTTTCCTTTGTGAAACAAACCCTTTGATATCTCCAACATATTGATGCACACACCTGTATCATCATTCATTTCAATGTATTTATTCTTTGAAGCTTCCAGGTTTTGAAGCGCCCTGTCAAATTGTCCCATTTTTATCAAAATACTCCCTATGTTGTATTCTGAACTGGCTATCATCCTTACACCTCCATCATCCAATCTTTTTTCCAGGCTTCTTTCATAAAACAACAGCGCTGAATCAAGGTCATTAGTCAACTCATGGGCTTTCCCCAAATTGGTGAAGAGAATACTTGTTAGTGCCGGATCATTAATATGATAAACCAATGAAAGTGCTTCTATGAAATACTTTTTTGCCAGCGTTGGATCAGACCGATTTAAATAAACATTGCCCAAACCACATAGCCCCAGATACAAATCCTTTTTTAATAACAACTGCTTGCTTAAATCAATAGCATTTTGATAATTCCTTATGGCATTGGTAAAATTACCCGTTATACTATTGATGGCACCCGTAAACTGATGATAATTTATCATCCCCTCCTGGTTACTGGTTTCTTCGAAGATTTCTTTTGCCTTTTCCAAATGAAGCCTGGCAAGATCATACTCATCTTTATAATAGTATGCCCTTCCCTGCCAAAGAAACCCTGATGCAATACCCTGCTCATAACCTAATCTTACCGATAAAACAAGTGCCTGCTGAAAAAATAAAAGAGCTTTATCCGCATCAGTATAACAATAGTGGGTCCCCAAATACAGCAAAGTATTAACCTTAATCGTATCGTCCTTCATCACAGCAAGTTGCGATTCCAAAACAGAAAAATCTTCGCATCTGACTCCTATAGAAATCAGTAATAATCCAACCACGAAAAAACTGAATATAAATTTCCACATTATTTCTTGGTAACAGAAAAATAGTTGTTAAGTATTATTATTGATGAGATTAATCGTAAAAGTACAAAAAATATTAACTATAATATTGTTTAATAGACTAAGTTGTTAAAAATGCGTAATAGTTAAACTATCTTTTAAATATTTCCTTTAAGGGGGTGCAAGTAAAAAATTAAAAATACTTTTTACGAATTAAATTCTACCTAAATTTCAAATTGTAGGTTGGTTCTTAAAAAGATGGCTTTAACAAAAAAAAATAGTTTACAAAAAAAATTAATTTGTCATGTTTAAAAATATTTTTTATATAATTCTTATTCAGGTTATAGGGATAACTTCTTTATATTCAGAAGAAAAGGAGGCTCTGATACCACCAGGAACTATCAAGGGTTTGGTCTACGATTCGTATGGCGGAGAGCCCATGGAATTTACCACTGTTGCGCTGAAGAGGTCTGCTGACAGCACGCTTGTTACAGGTGCTATAACCGATATTAATGGATTTTTCAGATTGAAAGACGTTCCTGATGGAACTTATTACCTGGAAGTTTCATTTATGGGGTATGAAAGATTGACATCCGACCAAATTGTTCTCTCCTCTCAGGAAGGTCTTAATGTTGGTGAACTTAATATGCAACCTACCGATGAAATGCTTAATGAAGTGGTAGTAGTTGCCGACAGGCCTACCATGACCTACCGCATAGATAAAAAAGTTATTAATGTAAGTCAATTGCACACTTCAGCGTCAGGGTCTGCCGTTGAAGTATTGGAAAATATCCCCTCGGTAACCGTAAGTATTGAAGGCGATGTAAGCCTGCGTGGAAGCAGTAGCTTTACTGTTTTAATTGACGGAAAACCCAGCATTTTGGCTGCCAACGACATTCTCAACCAAATACCTGCCAGCCAGATTGAAAATATTGAGATCATCACCAACCCATCAGCCCGTTTCGACCCCGATGGTGTTGCCGGTATCATCAATATTGTAATGAAAAAGAACCGTCAACAAGGAATGAATGGTGTAGTGAATCTTAATGCCGGAACCCCCGGACGCTATGGTGGAGATTTACTGCTCAATTATCGCAGACAACGAACCAATTTCTTTTTCGGAGCTGATATAAATCAAAGAGGTTATCTGGGATCATCTGTAAGAGAAAATCAAACTTTTGATAATGTTACCAGCTTCCTAAATAGCCAGGGTGATTTTACCAATAACAACAACTCAATCGGTTTGCGTACCGGTTTTGATTTTACCATCAATCCGTCCAGTTCCATCGGTGTTGGTTATCGATTTTCGAACCGGGAACGGGGATCAGAATCAGACAGGCTCTTCCAGGAATGGACATCTTTAGATGCCAATAATGTTTTGGAATACTCCAGTTTTGAAGAGAATGTAAGAGGCGGGTTCTCTCATTCTCTTTCATTTGACTATAAACTCGATTTTAACCAGGAAGGGCATGGAATTATCGCCAATTTGCAGTTGGAAACCAGCGATTCGGAAGACAACTCTTTAAACAACCTTCTTAATGAATCTGGCGCTATAGTAAACGGACAACGTTCTTTGGAAGCAGGACCTTCAGAAGAATTAAATTTCCGATTTGATTATACTTTACCCTTTTCTGAAACCAACAAATTTGAATCAGGAGTGCAGGCGAGTATCGATAACTCGGACGAATCAAATACAGTGCACGATTTTAATGTTGCCAGTCAGCAATACGAGCTCAACGATCTTTATTCCATGAATGTAAGATACAACATGGCAGTGTATGCTTTGTATTCCACCTTTTCCGGAACGTTCAACAAACTGGGTTACCAGGCGGGTTTAAGAGCAGAATATACAGATCGTTTGGTGAATCTTTTAGGCCAGACTGATCGGTTTCCGTTAAACAGGCTCGATTTTTATCCTACTGTTCACTTATCTTATGATCTGCCCGGCGAGCAGCAAACCATGGCCAGTTACACACGTAGGTTGCAACGCCTTCGTGGCTGGTACCTGGAGCCCTTTCTTACCTGGGATGATGCCTACAATGTAAGAAGAGGAAACCCGGCGTTAGATCCCGAATACATTGACTCCTACGAATTGAGCTACCAATACAGGTTTGCCAACGGAAACGTATTTTCTACTGATGTTTATTACCGTGTAACAAACAATAAAATTGAGCGTGTAAGAAGTGTTTTCGACGATCAGGCCAACATCATTCTATCTTCTATGCAAAACGTAGGACAAGATTTCTCATTGGGTACAGAAATCATGACAGGTTTCGATCCTACCCCCTGGTGGCATCTCGATGTTATGACCAATATTTATGACTACCGCCAGGAAGGCCAGCTCAACGGACGCGATTACAGCGCTTCCAGTTTTAACTGGAACGCACGTCTTAATAATGATTTTAAAATAACCCCTTCTACCCGATTACAAATCAGAGGGATGTATAACAGCCCATCTGTAACTGCCCAGGGTGAAAGGAACGGTTATTTTGTTACACAGGTTGCTATGAAACAGGATTTTATGGATCGTGATTTATCAGTCACCTTGCAGGTACGTGATATTTTCGGAACTTCATCCTATGAAACCATTTATCGTGACCTGGAATTCTACAATTACAGTAGCTGGGATCCACGAACACCCTTTGTTTCCTTAACATTATCTTACCGTATCAATAACTACGCAGAGCGCCGTGGCCCGGAGCGTGGCATGGACTCTATGGAAGCGCCAGGGGAAGATTTTTAGTGCTTAATTTATTCAGGAAATTTAAAAGGCTTTCTCATTATTTGAGAAAGCCTTTTTTTTATTCGGTTAATTACCCCAAACTTACCTTAAAGAACTTTTAAGTATTTCTATATAAACTATTCGCTATTTCGGCTAACTAATTTCACATTAAATACAAAAAATCTTAATACCTTTGTTTGAAAAGTTTTTATAATTACATTTAAGCAAAATTAAACGATATAAATATATTTTTACTCTTTTATAAAGTGCCTTTAGCCGACAAAATAAGCTCTATTAACAAATCCCCTACTCTCATGAAGAAAAGTACAGAAAAGCGTACTTCACCTCTGGTTGACGAAGTATTCTATACCTATCACGTAAATGATAAAATTGATGATATCAATAAGAAGTTGGGCCTGCAGAACCGAAATTTCATCTACCTGTAGCCAAAACGTCCGAGCTGCATGTCATTGTCGCGCCAGTTTTTGCTCACTTTTACATGCAGCTCGATAAAAACCTGCTTACCCAAAAATTTCTCCATTTCTTTACGGGCTGCAATACCAATTTTCTTCAGCGCACTGCCCTTATGCCCAATCAAAATTCCTTTTTGTGAATCGCGCACCACATGTATTACACAGCGGATGTGCACCATTTTCTCCTCTTCCTTAAAAGAATCTACGCTTACCTCCACAGAATAAGGAATTTCTTTCTGGTAGTTTATCAAAATTTGCTCACGTACAATTTCACTAATAAAAAATCGCACCGGACGATCTGTTAGCTCATCTTTGGGAAAGTAAGGCGGTGATTCGGGCAGCAATTCAACAATTTTACTCATTACCTGGTCCAGATTGAAGTTGTTGAGTGCTGAAATAGGCAGTACATGAAAATCGGGAAATTCCTTTTTCCATTGTTCACATTTTTCCACCACCTGATCCTGCGTAGCCAGATCAATCTTATTGATAAGCAGCAATACCGGCGCATTGGTCTTTTTCAATTTTTCGAGGGTTCGGGCATCATCAAAATCATTATCTACCTGCGAAATCAACAGAAACAGATCAGCATCTTCAATGGCCGATTGCACAAAAGTCATCATATATTCCTGCAGTTTGTATCCGGGAGTTATGATACCGGGTGTATCGGAAAAAACAATCTGGTAATCTTCTTCGTTGGCAATACCCAAAATACGATGACGGGTGGTTTGCGCTTTAGGGGTAATGATGGAAAGACTTTCGCCTAAAAGAGCATTCATTAGGGTAGATTTTCCTACATTGGGTTTTCCTAATATGTTTACAAAGCCTGCTTTGTGCATGATAAAAAAGTATTTTGCATTTTAAAAATGCTGATAAATAAGGTGATAAGAATATAAGGAGGCAAAATTACCACTTTAATTTAAAATCTTCACCAATAGTTTGTATGAGTAAAAATAATGCGTATCTTTGCACCTGCAAAACGGGTAGTAAACCCCATACGCAACGATCTTAAGACATAACAGCAATAGCTAAAAAATATATTGCGGGGTGGAGCAGAGGTAGCTCGTCGGGCTCATAACCCGAAGGTCATAGGTTCGAATCCTATCCCCGCTACTAAGTGAACCCATCAGCCTAACAGTTGGTGGGTTTTTTGTTTTTATGCTAGCCCCCCAAAGAAGGTTATAGGTTTGAACCGAGGAGTGGAAGCGACGAGCTCATGAGACCAAAGGTCGAATAATCCTGTCCCCGCTACTAATTAACCCCTTTAAATCGCTGATTTAAAGGGGTTTTGTTTTTGTTGGGGGACGTATGGGGGACGGTTTTCAGGATTTACCCATCAGGGGCTGCCTTTCAGGGTTTTAAACCCATATACAGTTTGGTGGCATCGACTTCGGTATAGATATTTAAGTCTCGAAGAATTTAATAGTGAAGACGTGGAAACTTTAAGCGAAATGGCTGGAGTAATAGGCATCATATACCTATTTGATGATGACGGGAGAAAGATTGAAATGGAAAACCTGACTGATGGTGATGTTTTATAGGTTTGATATATCCGGTTTATTTTTTGACTTTTCCAGTTCATCTATCATTTCATACATGCCGGAAGACGGGTTTTCAAACATGCGAAGTTGCCGGGCACGTTCACAGGCTTTTTGCTGATTATCTTTGAGTCTTTCTTCCAGTCTCTTATCAATTACTCCTTTATGATAAGGGTTTCGATTTCTTTTTTCAAGTTCTTTTTCGCAATCACCCCCGGTGATATATGTTGATTGGTTTTTATAATGAAGCAAAAACCAAAGTTCAACGCAGGGATTGGACGCGATAAGTTTAGCCCCTTTGATGGACTGAAGTTTTACCAATATTTCAGGTACATCGGCATCATAAACCAGGAAATCTCTATCCTTCTGGTGTGTGAATTTTCCCTGCTTACATCGGCTGATGTATTGTTCCGTAATTCTGTTGCCTACTATTTTTGTAATAATCTCTATCGGGATTCGGTACTTCGACCTTAGCATGGCAATGTAGGTTGCTTCCGTTTCTCCCTCAAAAAAACCCAGAAGGTCGGCCTGATCTTTTTTCCCTTTGGGGCAGCTCTTTTACTCCCCATAGATCAAAGTTTTTAGTTGTTCAGAGGTATCTTCCACAAAAGGCACTGCATCAAATCTGCCCTGTAGGTAGGCTTTCTCCAGGTCCATGGTATCGCGAAAATCACTGTAATCATAGAGAGAGTAAAGATCAGTGGCACCATTGGTTCCTTTGTTGGCAAAGTATATCTGGTCCTTGCGAAATCTTTTCAAATCCAGGAACCGGGTATTGTGAGTGGTGTATAGCAGTTGCGCCTTATCGCCTGAGCGGAACAGGTTGAAAAGATATTCGATGATGCGGGGATGCAGACTGTCTTCGATTTCATCAATAAGCAGCACCTTGTTATTTTTCACTACATCAAGGATGGTGAGCATGATGAAAAACAATTTAATGGTGCCCTGCGATTCCTCGCTGAGAAAATCAAAGGGTACATTGGGTGCAGCTTTGTGGTAGGTTTTGATTTGCAAATGGTCTCTTACCACATCTTCCACTGTGAGGGTAAGATTGCCCAGGTCGGCATTGATATTTTTGACAGGTTTTTTCAATACCTTAATGCTTACCTTGACAATGTCGCTGTCTGCAATTTTCAGGGCTTCAACGATCTGCTTTTTGTTGGTGCTGGTTAGAAATTCAATATTGGCACTGCTATACCCGATGTATTGCAATATGAAGGTGCGGTGGAAATAATTGAAAATTTCCTTGGCAATATCTCTATCCATCTGGCTGGCCCGCGATATATACAGCGTTTTGTCGGATGTGTTTTCAGCCACATCCATAGGGCGACGAATGTGCTCGCCAAAGGAGTATTTCCCTTTTTTTGTTTTTCCCAGCCGCTCATCGCGGGTGAATATTTTGGTGATTCTCCCCTTAGGGTAATAGTGCAGGCTTTCGGTAATGATTTTGTTGCGGGTAAGAGAGAATGAATATTCGTATTCAATACCGTTGCTGACAAAGCGAATAAAGTAGTTGCTGGGCTTGTTTTCCCAACCATCAAACTTAAAGGCCCTGAAATTGAAGACAGAGTCTTCATTGTACAGGTGCGATACAAATACCATAGAATGGCAAAACCGGATGGCTTTGATGATATTGCTTTTTCCTGAAGCATTAGCCCCGTATATGGCTATTGTTTTCAGTACTTCGTTTTTGTCGAATTGAATCAGGTTGTCCTTTAATTTCGTGGCATTGGCCGACTTTAGAGAGGCTGCCCGAAAATCCAGCGTTACTTCATCTTTGATGGAGAAAAAGTTGCTTATTCTTATTTCTAAAACAATTTTAGGGTTTTTATTTGTAAATAAATTGCAAATATAGCAAATAAAATGGATGTAAGAATTAGAATCGTTATTTTATAAAGGCAGCAGGGAAGAAATATTACTTAACCAAAGATTAACCGCCATGCTCAGTTATGGATTTACATACCTTTTGGTATGCATTTTGGCTCGCGATCATAATGGCAAAATCAATATCCCGTGTGCCCCGGCCGGGTTTAATGTCATTTTTCAGGAGTTCAAGGGCAACTGCACTGGCGCCTATTAAATAATATGGAGTTTGGTGCCGCTGCATGATATCATCTATTATATCAAAAACTTCTTTGAAATGCGGTATAGCCAGTTTTTTATAGGTTTGGTTTGATGTACTCATCGCAAATGATTTGCGCGGTTTCATTGTTTCTTTTCCCTCCGGTGATTATCAGGTCAGCGTAAACCAGCATTGCAGGAGCTGTGGTCTCCCGGGCGGGTGTCCAGAACAATTCCAGCACTTCCAGATCACCTGCTTTATCCGGAATCAACCGATAGTTTTTCAATAACTGCGTGGTGGTTTCTTGTGTGTAAATTATGTATTTCTCCGGACGAAGATGGTTTGTGAGCAAATCGGCTGCAGGTGCTCCACCCCATACCGTTTGGTGAGTCTGAAACGTGATTTCATGCCAGGGCTGCATGATGCGGTACCGACCTTTGTGAAGTTTGGGCTTAAGTTGGGTGGCATAGTTTTCTACCCATCGCTGAAGCAGTTCATGGCGATTTTCCCAGATATACTGTTTTTTGTTGAGCGCTATTAGGTAGCCGGTTTCCTTTAAACCCTCCAATACAAGAGGGATATTTCCCAGGGCCACTCCGGCCTGTTGAGCAATTCTGCGCTGGGACTGATTGACCAGATCCTTGTCTTGTAGCAATTGAAAAATAACCTTCAGCCCGGTAGCCGTAAACGCACGATTGCCAATAATTGCAGGAAGCTGCGGAGCGGTCTTTCCATCTATCCTCAGATAGATGCCCGGAGCCTTCAGAAACATATTCCCACGGGTGTCCAGAAACGCGATTTCATGCTCCGTTAATTTCTCCCTGATGCCAGGGAACAGTTGGCGGGCGATCACAATCAATTCATTTTGCTGCTGTTTCAAGCGGATAATTTCGTCCAGTTGATAAGTGGGTGGTTCGTCTTTCTGCACCACTACAAATCTAAGGGGCTTCCCGTCGCCTTGCAGTTGCAACAGTCCTTCATCCAGCAATTCAGCCTTCAGGCCGTTTTCCTGTTGCAGATTTTCTATAACCAATTTATGATTTCGGGATTCATGATTTCTTTATTTGTTCACAAATAAACGATGTTCACGTGACGTGAACAAGCAAAATAAATGAATTGGAGAAGTTTTTTGCATGACTATTTGTCGCAAATTTGAACCGGGAAAATTAACTCCTGTATGAGTTGCACTCCAGTATGGGTGGCACAATTAACTCCTGTTAAGGTGGCACAAGTTGGAGCGGTTTATCCACCCTGAGTAATTTCACATACTAAATAATAATTATTATTAGTGTCCGGTTAAATAATTGAGATTTAGCTTCGCCGCCACCATCCCCATCTCTTGATTACGTAACTCATTGTCTTTCCGAACGTAGTGAGACCACGAAGTAGCAGCGAAGCTAAATCTCATTTTCAATTTTCACAATATTATATGTTAACCGGACACTAATTATTTATTATATAAGTCTGTGCCTTTTTAACATGCAAGTTGAAAGGAACCAGAAAATGGGCAGTTGAATAAAATATACCAAACGAAAAGCAGGGCGGTTAATTCCGGGATCAGTGGTTCAGTTGGCTGGCATATTAATCGTCTGCCCGGTTATGGTAATATAGACATTCCAGTACTCCTTCTTAATCAGTTCTTCTGCTTGCCGGGGCATGCCCAGTTGCTCAAAGATTATGGCAGCCATAGCATCATTTAAAAAAAAATAGGGGGATTATGAACGAAATGAAAAACTGTGTAACTTGCATTGCATCAGTGTAAACAAAATTGACAAAAAAAAGACACCCATGACCCAGCTACTTTCTCTTCCGATTCTTTTGATTCTTCTTATCGCACCAGGTCTTGTCAGTGCCCAATCAACCATTACCGGCACCTTTCAACCACTTGCTAATCAGCAGGTAAAACTGTTTGGCTTCGAGGGGTTTGACACCTACCCTATTGACAGTGCCCGGATTGACCAGAACGGAATTTTCAGGCTGAATTATGACAACAATGACAGGGGCATGGGCTACCTGATAGCAGAAGATGAAAAGCCATTTATAATAATTCTTGGGGGCGAAGATATTGTTTTGCAGGGGGAAACTCTCAGCTTTACTGAAACAATTGAGATCATTGAAGGGAAAGAAAATCAGCTTTTCGGGCAATATGCCGGTAAGCATCCCCGGCGTGAGCAGGCCCTGAGTGCATGGTCCTATCTGCAACGGATATATGATCTCGATTCGCTTTTTTCCATCCATCATGATGCCCGTATGGCTATTAAAGCGGAGCAGCAGCGCATCAAACAGGAAGACAGTCTTTTCCTTGCCCGTCTTGATCCGCAATCCTATGTAAGTTGGTTTTTGCCGGTGCGTAAATTGGTGAGTTCTGTTTCTGTTGTTGCCCAATACCGCACAGAAGAAATACCGGCAGCCCTGTCTGCCTTCCGGCAAATGGATTATACCGATGCCCGGCTTTACAAAAGCGGTTTGTTACGCGAAACTGTTGAAGCCCATTTCTGGCTCATTGAGAACAGCGGCAGACCACTGGATTCGGTATTTATAGAGATGAACGTGTCGATTGATCATTTAACAGACAATCTTTCTGCGGATCAGTATAAATTCAGAGAAATAACAGGGTATTTGTTCAACCTGCTTGAGCAACGAAGCCTTTTTGGCAGTTCGGAATACCTGGCCCTGAAACTGCTGACCAACCATCCGGAATTGCTGAACGAGAGCTTTGCGCACAGACTGGAATCCTATAGGGCCATGAAGATTGGAAATACAGCACCTGACATTATTTTTACAGGAGATACCTACAGAAACGGTGGTTTGGTTACCGAACCCGAAAAGCTTTCTGATCTTTCACCGGCATACACAGTTTTGGTGTTTGGCTCGTCCGACTGCCCCGCTTGTGCAGAAGAGCTGCGAAACATCAGGATGTTGTATCCCAAATGGAACGAAAAGGGAGTAGAAGTGGTGTATGTTTCGCTGGATTACGATAAGGACCAGTTTGTAAATAAAGCCAGAAAATTCCCATTTCTGAGCTACAACGACTACCTGCACTGGGAAAGCCCCGCAGTGCTCAGCTATTATGTTTTCGCAACTCCTACCTTCTTCCTGCTCGATACAACCCAAAAAATCATTTTACGACCAGCTTCGGTAAGGCAACTCGATGCCTGGGTGGATTTTTATCTGGAAAAGTGACACAATTGGTTTTTTAGTATGCCTGATTTAAACTGTTGAAAGGCCATTTTAAGGCGGTAGATTTAACTCTGGATAGAGCTTTTGGTTGGTAGTATTCATATTCGTAACTTTGGATATCAGGTGCCGAGAAATAAGTTTACCTGAAAAGCTGAAAAGAAATTGGTCTCATATAATAATCAATCACCAATAACCAACAAAATAATTCATTGTCTGCAAACCACTATCCATTTTTTTAGATATGACCAAATTGAAAATATTACCCGGAAAGCCTTATCCACTGGGTTCAATTTATGATGGGAAAGGAGTAAATTTTGCCCTTTTTTCAGAAAATGCTACCACACTTGAATTGTGTCTTTTTAATAATGAAGGAGTTCAAACCCATAAGATACCCGTTACTGAGCGTACCCATAACCATTGGCATATTTACATTCCGGGGCTTGAACCAGGACAGAAATATGGCTATCGCGTCAACGGACCCTACGAACCGGAAAATGGCCATCGGTTTAACCCTAATAAACTTTGCATCGACCCTTATGCTAAAGCCCTTTCGGGGATAGAAAAATGGGATGACTCCCTTTTTGGGTATAAAATCGATGACAAGAAAAAAGACCTTTCCTTTAGCAAAACAGACAGCGCTCATTTTGTACCCAAAAGTGTTGTTATTGACGATCACTTTAACTGGTATGGAGATACACAATTAAAAATCCCCCTGAATAAAACCATCATTTATGAGATGCATGTAAAGGGATTTACCAGACAATTCCCCGGTATTCCTGATGAAATAAGGGGCACCTATGCAGCAATAAGACACCCTGAAGTGATCAACTATCTTAAAAGACTGGGGGTAAATGCGGTAGAACTTATGCCCATTCATCACTTTATCCACGACAGGCATTTGGTCAACAACAATTTGTCTAACTATTGGGGCTACAACAGCATCAACTTTTTTGCACCACACCCTGAATATTCAGCTGCCAGCATTGGCGTAGAGCAGATTTACGAATTCAAGAACATGGTAAAATCGCTCCACGAAGCAGGGATAGAAGTAATTCTGGATGTGGTTTACAACCATACGGGCGAAGGCAACGAAATGGGCCCTACCCTTTGTTTCAGGGGCATAGACAATGCGGCTTACTACCGGCTGGTTGATAAAGACAGGCGCTACTACATGGACTATACCGGTACGGGCAATACACTTAATACGGTGCATCCCACCGTATTAAGGTTAATGATGGATAGTTTGCGATATTGGGTTACCGAGATGCATGTGGATGGTTTCCGGTTCGATCTGGCATCTGCCCTGGCGCGTGAGTTCAGCGATGTGGACAAATGGGGTTCTTTCTTTGATGTGTTGCATCAGGACCCGGTATTATCGCAGGTAAAACTTATTGCCGAACCGTGGGATATTGGCGAAAACGGATACCAGGTAGGCAATTTCCCCCAGGGTTGGCTGGAGTGGAACGGTCGCTACCGCGATGTGATACGCGATTTCTGGCGTGGGGAAAACCGGAAACTCGGCAAATTTGCCTGGCGCTTCACTGGTAGCTCCGATCTGTATTACGACGACTGGCGCAGGCCCGTGGCAAGCATCAATTTTATAACCGCCCACGATGGTTTCACCTTACAGGATCTGGTTTCTTACAACGAGAAACATAACATGGCCAACATGGAAAACAACCGCGATGGAGAAACCCATAACCGCTCGTGGAACTGCGGAGCAGAAGGCCCCACCGATGATCCGGAAATCAATCATTTGCGCAAAAAGCAGGTGAGAAATTTCCTTGGCACACTAATGCTTTCGCAGGGAATACCCATGCTGGTAGCCGGTGATGAAATGGGAAGAACCCAACACGGGAACAACAATGCCTATTGCCAGGACAATGAACTTTCGTGGATCGACTGGAAAAATGCAGATCAGGAACTCATAGAATTTACATCCCAACTAATCCGGCTGCGCATGGAACATCATGTTTTCTCCCGTTTGCAATGGTTTAAATATATGCCCATCAATGGTTCTGATGTGAAAGATATTGAGTGGTTTCTGCCTAATGGCGATATCATGACTATTCCCGAATGGGATAGCGATGCGGCCAAATCAGTGGGTGTATATCTCTCGGGAGATGGAATACCGGGGCTTACACCCGAAGGTGAGCAAATCAGGGATGATAATTTTTATTTAATATTTAACGCCCATCACCAAGAAAAAAACTTCCGTCTCCCTGCCAAAGAATGGGGTGGATCCTGGATTCTCATCTTGGACACCCGCAAAGGGAAATTCTTCTTTGACGAACAACAGGTTTTTGATGCACAGGAGGAAGTCTTTGTTGAAGGACGATCGGTAGTGCTGCTGATGAACAAAAGAGAACAATGGTAGCCAACTCAAGTTTTGTATAATTACAGGTCATGCCAACATGGGGAATTTAATCTATAAACATCTCCATATGAACCATTAGAATGACTGAATAGTTTTGCCAGAAGTTTACCCAATAGAATATCGCCTAAACCTTACAGATTTCATGTATTTGCAATTATGAAAGGCTTACCTTGCCCAGTTTGCTATCTGCAGGGAACTATTATTTGTATTGCACCGGCAGCAATGCTTATGCCCTATCGGGCGATTTGGCAACGCTACTTGCCGGTCGGTATTTTGAAGTTCGCGTGCACAGTCTTTCATTCTACAGAGTATCAGGAATTCTATCAACTTGAAAACAATCAGGAAACCCTAAACCGCTATCTCAAATATGGAGGGTTACCGTTTCTGATTCACTTGCCCAAAGAAGAGAAGGTAATTTTTGATTACTTGAAAAATGTTTATAATACCATTTTCTTCAAAGACATTGTTAGTCGGTTTCAACTGAAAAATGCATCGTTTCTAACAGATCTTACCCGATTCATTGCCGAAACCTGTGGAAGCTTGTTTTCCGCGCGTAAAATAAGTCAATACTTGAAATCGCAACAAATTAAAACCACACCCGAAGTAATCATTAATTATTTATGGTATCTTGAGAATGCTTTTTTCATTCACCGCGTAAAACGTTCTGATATTGAAGGCAAAAAGCATTTTGATATTGGCGAGAAACTTTATTTTGACAATTTGGGCTTACGACACAGCATAATCGGTTATCGACAAGCAGATATTAGGAAAATAATGGAAAATATCGTGTTTCTGCATCTTAAAATTCAGGATTGGGATAACAGTAGGAAATAGCGATAATAAGGAGGTGGACTTTGTTGCTCAAAAAAATGGGGAAAAGCTTTACATTCAAATAGCCTATATGGTGGATAACGAACAAACCGCTGCCAGAGAATTTGGGAATCTGCTGGCGATTCCTGATAATTTTCCAAAGATTATTGTAACAATGGAAAACCTTTTAGCAGGATCAAGTTATAAAGGTATTGAACATATACATTTGTTGGATTTCCTGAATCGAAAATATTAGTGCCTGATCAAATCAAAGAAGCCACAACAAAATTTAACAATTTATTTACCTTCGACTCATCACGAGTAGAACCACCTGAATTAACAAATCATCAATTCTCCTATCCTACCTTTTATTTCATATCAAAATGCTTATTTTCGCAAGAAAGAAATAACCAATCCTTTCAAAATTTTCAAGCATGAAAAAATTACTTCCAAAAGTCTTCCTTGCCTTCTTCTTCGGAGCAATTGTTTTCCCTTTTAATTCAACCAGCCAGCAATGGATCGCTTCACCGGAAATAATTGGTGAAGGCAAGGGTGGTGCCACCATTTCCGGAACCGTTTTTTATGATGAAAATAAAAACGGACTCAAAGATGATGGTGAAACCGGAATACCCGGCGTTTTGGTATCAAACGGCATGAACTGGGTTCGGACCAATGAGAATGGTTTTTATGAGATTTCTGTGCGAAAGGATATGAACCTCACCATTGTGCAGCCATCAGGTTGGAGATTACCCACAGATGAGCGCATGGTACCGCAGTTTTTCTATATCCACAAGGAAGGAGGTACCGGTTATAAAATGCGTTTTGGCGGATTGCCTGATGCAGGTCCTGGCCCGGAGCAGATAAACTTTCCCCTGATTCGTGAAGGAGCTGCCAGTCAGGAATTTTCCTGTGCTATACTTGCCGATCCTCAGACTTACTCGAACCAACAGTTGAGCTGGCTTCGGGATGGCGTTTTTGCAGATATTCTCAACGGAGATTACCAGCAGGGCGATTGTATGATTCAACTGGGCGATGTGGTTGGTGATGACCTCGGGCTTCTTGACCGCAACCTTGAACTGGCAGCCGCAACAGGGTTGCCCCAATGGCTGGTGATCGGGAACCACGATATTGATTTCGACGCCAAAACCAATGAAGACAAAGCGGATTCGTGGCGCCGTATTTACGGCCCCAACTATTATGCTTTTGAAATGGGGAATGTGCTGTTTGTAGTGCTCGACAACGTTTTTTACCCCTGCGGTGAGGAAGATGTAGCCCGGGGCAGAACAAACTGCGGAAACCCTGACCGTCCCACCTATAACGGACGCTTAACCGAAACACAATTCACCTGGCTGGAAGGACTGATCAATAACACGCCTAAAGAAAGACTAATCGTTTTCAACAGTCATATCCCCTTTGTATCTTTTGTAGATGCGGCAGGCGGACAGCACCAGACCGATGAGCTACACAGGATTCATAGCTTTGTTGAAGGGCGCGGGGCAATCTCATTTTCAGGCCATACCCATACTACCGAAAATCATTCACCAGGCCAAATATTCGAAGGCTGGGCCGAAAACACAGGCATTGGTCCGCTACCCTTCCGGCATATCATTGCCGGTGCCGCTTCCGGAGCCTGGTACCAGGGCGATTTCAATGTTAATGGTGTACCCATGGCATTGCAACGGATGGGAGCACCC
>JAABRR010000026.1:0-5912 GCA_011390785.1 Sphingobacteriia bacterium | reverse complement strand
GAGCACCCATGGGATATTTCCATGTTGATTTTAATGGCCCGGAGTATCGCGAGAGATACGTTGACGCAGGTTTAGGCCGGAAGCGTGGGCAATGGGTGGGACTGAACACTCCGGCCTTTCGCCAATGGTACAGTGCCATAATTCAGTGGTTATCAGAAAATCCCGCAGAAAGAAATCCTATCCCCCCTTACTCAATCAACGACCTGCAAGACACGAAAATACTTACGCCGGAAGATTTTGCCCAGGGGGTTTGGCTTACAGCCAATGTATGGGCAGGGACATCCGAAAACCAGGTGAAAGCCGCCCTGTCCAATGGCGATATACTCACCCTTGAACGCACACAGCCGGGAGCTGGTGAAGGCCATAAAACCGGCCCGGAGTGGGTAGATCCTTTTGCTGCTGCCCGGCAGTTGTCAGTAGCGCGCTATGCCTACCAAAGCACACTGGGTGATGAAAGAGCACAGGGCCATGAGCTTTTTAGAGGAAGCAGGTTCGGTCCGGCACCACCCCAACCGCAACGATCCATTGCGGCCCAAAACATGCACCTGTGGCGGGTAAAACTGCCTGAGCTACCCCTGGGCATTCACACCATAGAAGTGATAAGCACCGATCGGAACGGAATTGAATTCAAAGACCTGATAACCATTGAGGTAAGAGCAGAGCAACCTGCCCGGTATTGGAAGCAGGAGATGTGGTAATGTTTGTTTCTGCTGAAAAACACTTAACCACCTGACAAATAATTTGTCATCCCATCTAAACCAACACCCTCCCATTTTGTTACTGAACCATAACAAAACATATCTTATGCAACTAACTCTTCGCCTGGCCGCTATTTACAACATCCTTTGGGGAGCATGGGTGGTTCTTTTCCCTCAGCACTTTTTCAGCATTGCCGGTATGGAACCTATCAACTATCCAGTAGTATGGCAGGGAATGGGCATGGTGATAGGTGTTTACGGACTTGGTTACTTCTGGGCCAGCTTTGACCCCATGCGCCACTGGCCCATCGTGGCAGTAGGTTTTTTGGGAAAGATATTCGGCCCCATTGGGTTTCTGTACCATCTTTATCTGGGCAATCTCTCTCTTGCTTTCGGCTGGACACTCATCTTTAATGACCTGATATGGTGGGTGCCGTTTTTCCTCATCCTGAAAAAAGTTCATACCCAATACAAATGGCAAATACAATAAGAAAAATAGCAACCTACCTATTGGGCATTTTTTTTATCATTGCCGGTAGTAATCACTTTGTGATGCCGGAGTTTTATTATCCGTTGATTCCGGATTATCTTCCCTTTCCTGTATGGATAAATTTTGTGGCAGGCATTCTTGAAATTATTTTAGGGATTGGGGTATTGTTTGCCAAAACCAGATATTACGCAGCCAACGGCATCATGCTTCTTTTGGTGTTATTCATTCCTTCTCATATTCATTTTATTGTTATCGGTTCCTGTGTGGAAGGAGGCCTTTGTGTACAGCCCATAATAGCATGGATTCGTTTGTTGGTGATTCATCCTCTGCTCATTCTTTGGGTATGGTGGTGCAGATGATGTCCTAAAAAACTGACGTAATGCCACTGCATAGTTTTACTAATAATTGATTACATACCTTCGCATTTAACCGCAAAATAAAATACTTTAGTAAATATTGAGTATTGGTAAGGGATATATTTCCCGGAAAGGTTTCACTTATCTTTATACAACCTTAAAAAACCATCAGTTCACGGTAGAAAGCTTACTGTAAACATAATGCGAAGATTGGCAAAATACGAGTGCAGAATCAATGTAGGCCCTGTGCGCCCGTTGGTTTCCAAAGGAAAGGTTAACATAGGCTACATCCAGTAAGCAGTCAATGAGAAAATTATGATCATCATCCTGCGCAGACAAAGAAGAAATGTAAAGGGTTAATACCAACGAAAAGACAAATATGAAGGAACAAATTCTTTCTCCAGCCATTTAAGCTGGTATCAAACTATATGTTGTAAATTCAAAATAACCCATGCCATCAATACTAAATTTGATAATACTTTTCCACAAACCCTTTAGGTTCAAAGTGAAATTAAGAATTGGCTATGCCCTTTTTGTAATAAATCATACTACAACCAGCTTCGATCTTACAAACCTTTGCCTGGGTTGATTTCTATCTGAAGCAATGATGTAAGTTTAGAATTTTTATTTCTATGGCGCTATAAACCCAATCTTATTTACTGCCACTACGCCTGTTGGTGTGCGGTCAAATATGAAGCTGATGCCGGCAATATTTTCGAAATCGAACTCCTGGCCGTTACCATCAAGTTCATTCAGCGGAAAATACAAAAACTGCTGAATGCTTTCAGTTTCATCGGAGGTTTGCATGAACGACCATTTTGTCATTTTCCTTTTTAGCAGGGGCTGCAGTGGTGAGCATTTACTGAGCGGGAAGTTGCAAACATTGCCCGAAGCATCCTTAAGCTGAACCGTAAAATCAACCAATTCAGGTTCTTCGTCTGCATCCATAGGTTCTTCTTCAGTTTCTGTATCCTTTTCATTTTCTACTTCAGTCGATTCATCCTTTTCATCTTCCTCGTTTACATTGTTATCATTCTCATTATTATTGGGTGGAGGATCAGCTTTATCATCGGTTGCAGCCATAGAAAAAACCAGAAGTGAGTTGCTGTTGGATGCAATTTGGCAAGGTTGCCACAAAATGTTATAGCATGGCTGTAGGGTATCATTATCCTTGAAATTCCAGCCCAGTATTACGCCGCGGGTATCAGAATCGCCCCAGTTGAGCGGAATTCGTTTCTCTAGCCAAATGCTCAGGTCATAACCTTCGATAAAGCTGCCGGGGAGGGAAGCGGTGGAAAGATCAAGATCTTCGGTAAAATCACATACAAATTGAGTTCCCGACTGCTCATACTGGTTCAAATATATGGTTTCGGGAAGCCAGTTGCGAACCGTGCGATGATCCATAAACATGGCACGATACCCACTTGCCTGCCGCAGGGTGGCTTCCAAAAAACCACTGATATAAACCAAGGCAATTTTCTGCTGATCTTTTTCAGGAATAAGCTGTTTCAGGTTGAAATAATTAATTTTTGGCGCACCCATATCTTTATTACCCCACACACTGTTGAACTGCCCGTGATTAGCGAAAAAGATATAGAGCCCGGCTTTAAAACCATCAAAATCATCCGAAAATTCAATCCGGTTATATTGGCGCATTGCCTGGTAAGACGTTAAGTCGGCATCATGCGAACCTTGCAGCGTAAAGTAATTGATATCGGAAAGTAGTGTGCGGATGCCGGCAGGCTGATACTGACCATCAACGGGTGCTATGGCAATTAAAGAGCGGATATTGAAATTGAAATCAAACGTCTCAAGCGCATTATCGGGATAAAAAGGCAACCTGTTAAACAAGGCGGCATGCCCAACGGCTTCACCTCCACGCGAATGTCCTATCAGAGCAATGTTGTCCATATCTGCTTTTTCGAAGAAAAGATGCTCAGGTTCACAATTCCACCCACGCCATACCTGAAGGTGCTTCAGTAACAGCCATCCCCTGACATTATTCTCGTTTTCCAACTTGCCAAACATGTTGGTATAAGATCCATTGAGAAAATTCTCATCAACCGAAGCCACGATATATCCTCTCGAAGCCAGCAATTCACCCATATATTCATAGCCAGGATCAGAAAAATCCTGAGCAAGGTGGTTGCCATGAACAACCAATACGAGCGGAAATGGGCCGATTCCTTCAGGATACCAAACCCGGGCATTCAGCGGGAGCTCTTTCTGATCAAACCCAAAATATTTTGTACGCATTTTACCACTAAATCCTTTCCAGGAATCCAAAAAGCCGGATCCATCAACGGTTTCTGTAATCAAGCCGGCGGCTTCACCAAACTCTTCACGGTGCCTGTCAGTTCCATTTCCATAGGTGATGTACTTTACTTCAAACGGTCCTGCAGTGGCCGGGTTTTCCAGATCAAGATGCGGGGGAAGGATAACCTCTTCACTCATGGAAGCATTGGCTGGCATTTCTATTATTTTACCCGGATATATCATCCACACCAGAAATACAATGATTCCTGCCAGGCCGATGATCAGGTTTCCAAGAATCAGCGACCGGTTAAGGCTATTTCTTTTTCCCCACTTTTTCCGTATCAACCACAGTGAACCACCAACCATAGCCGAAAGGGTGGATATTGTAAGAAAAATAAGAAGCGTGACGGGCATTTTGGTATGATAATACATCATTAACACCGGCCAACCCACCAGCAGAGCAACCATTAACCAAAAGGGAATCCTGTTCAGCAACCGCAGCAATAAAACGGAAAGCCATGCAATTCCGAATGATACTGCCAACAAACCAATACTCATCACAGAAATTACCACCCAACCCAGTGAACTTACATAGCTGAGGGTAACCATCAGGGTGGTAATGGCGAAACCTGCAAAAATTCCAATGGTGGCACCCACCCTGGCTTTTTTCCCAGGCAACACATTACCGGAGAATTTTTGCCAGACCAGATGAAAACTATGTTTAAGCCTGGTGATGAATTTTTTCATTTTTTTTGATTTCAGAATGTGAATACTTGATGGGAAAGGAATTCAAAACAATTTCTCAAAATTACCAAAATATTTGTTAACAAATGGAGTTGTAAAACCACCAAAAAGAAGCATGTAACAACCTGTTACCACACCATCGGGCATCTACCGTCCGTTTTCGCACACTGGTGTTGGAAAACGATCAATCGCAGTGGTTCGTAAAAGATTTCTTATTTCACAACATTCTGTAAAACAAATATTTATTAGCTTTGGCAGGATATTTAATATAATCTTAGTAACATTAATTTAACCTTAAAATTGAAAGCCATGATTCTTGCAACTACACACACCATTCCCAACAGGGAAATAGCAGAAACCCTCGGCATAGCCCGTGGAAGTACCGTTCGCGCGCGCAATGTGGGCCGCGATATTGTTGCCACTCTTAAAAATATTGTTGGTGGCGAAATTGAAGAATATACACGTTTGCAGGCAGAAGCCCGCGAACAGGCCATGGAACGCATGATTGAAGATGCCAGGAGATTGGGGGCTGATGCCATCGTTGGTATGATGATGACCACTGCTATGGTAGCTTCAGGTGCAGCAGAGATTTTAGCTTACGGCACAGCCGTTAAATTGAAATAGCCATGCTGATACCTATAATAATAATTTTCGTTTACGCCCTGGCTGCTTTGGCAACCATAGCAGGCATTATCTACCTGGTTATCAGAAAACAAAGAATCAGGAAAACAGAACGCTTCGAAAAACGCAGCAATTAAGCAGAGCCAAATCCTTAAGCAAACATCATTGATTTAACAATTAAAAAATAATCCACCATGAAAAACCTGGACACAATGACTACCGAAGAGCTGGGGAAATTGTTTCCGGTTTATCTGGTGGATTATTGCCCCGGATGGCCTCTCACCTTCCTTAACGAGAAAAGAGAACTCTCTGTTTTGCTTTCCTTTATCCCCAACCTGAAGATAGACCATATAGGGAGCACTGCCATTCCGGGGCTGGCAGCCAAACCCATCATTGATATGCTGGTGCAGATTGACCAAGACAGCTCAACAGAAGAGATCATAAGGGTTCTGGAAGCTGAAGGATATCATTATATTCCACGGCCCGACAAGCCTGCTCCTCATATGATGTTTGTAAAAGGATACACCGTAGATGGATTCCAGGGACAGGGGTTTCATCTGCACATCAGGCACAACGGTAACTGGCCCGAACTCTGCTTTCGAGAATACCTGATTAAACATCCTGATATAGCTTCACAATACGAGCAAATCAAAAGAGAGCTGGCCAAAAAATACAAGTTTAACCGCGAAAAATACACCGAAGGCAAAACATCATTTGTACTTTCTGTTTGCCAGAAAAGTAAAAATG
>JAABRR010000025.1 GCA_011390785.1 Sphingobacteriia bacterium | reverse complement strand
TGAACTCTTTTAATCAAAAGCTTAGGCAATTTCTGTGGCTTATTAATGGCAGATTTCAAGTTTACGATGATTTGCTGCCCCATGAAAAGGCAGCATTCCAATTGCCAATATCTGTTTCTTCGAGCAACGAACTGATGAAATTTAAGCCCAACCAAGCCAAATTGAATTAAATAAATCGATATTTCATTCAACCGGCACCAAAGAAATACCTATTTAAAATCAATTACTCCTTTTAACAAAAAACTCTCCTTCGGTAATGGTTTTGGTCTCACCGCTAAGGAACTCTATGACTACACCATTGAATTTTCCTTTTAAAGAAGTTTCTTTGATTTCAGTAATTTCAAGAAATGAGTTCGCAGCATTGGCATCTGTGGTATAAGCTTTATTTTCAATTTCAAGCGAATAACCTATGAGAACCCCTTTAAGTCCATACTCAAACTGTTCAAGTCCTGAATAACTGGTTTCAGTTAGGGGAGCCGTTTCCCGTAAAATTATTGAAATGGATTCTGCCAGGGCCGATTGTCCACTTACTTGTCTTGCTCCTAAGAGAGTTAAATCATAAACTCCCGGAATTGAAGAACCCATAGCGCCATCGAGCAGTGTTTCAGTTCTAAACTCAACGAGTTTTCCATCAACTTTTGCTTTCACAAAATATCCGGAAGGGTTATTGTCAGGATTCATATCCTGGTCATCATTGGTATCGCATCCAAAACTCATTATGGCAACCATCATGGCAAGGATTATTTGATTGATTTTAATTGAATTTTTCATGATTATAAAAATTAAATTTTGAGAACACATTGAAAACAACCATACCCCCCAGCGGAGTTTTGGGATTGAGCTCAGATTCGTAACTGACATTGGAATAAATGCTTTTCGAAGCAGACAATACTAGCGTATAACTTGAACTTTCTTTATATACACATGGTCACCACTATACATCTTCAAAAGATAAATACCTGCATTCAGGTGTGAGACTGAAATCACCGTTTGCTCTTTATCAATGGTTTTCTGCTGAACAAGAGTGCCCTGTGCATCATACAATTCATATTGACTTATGGATAGGGATGCTGATAGATGCAAATCGCCGAAGGCAGGATTGGGAAAGATTTCGGGCAAGGCAGATGGTTGATTTTCTGCTACGTCGCTAACAAAATCAAATTTTAGGGTGAGAGAAAGAGAATTGTCAGGTGTGATGGTAAGTGGGTTTTGGGTAAAAGTTTCAGTACCTGACTGCCATCCTGCAAATACATAGTCATTGGCAGCCGTGGCTTCAAGCAAAAACTCAGTACCTGCTTCAAAAGTGTAGGGTTCTTCCTGGATTTCGTCATTCACCTTTACGATTACCTGGCCACCCTGAGCAGGTTCTACATTGATGCTTAAGGTATAAATTTCAGGACCTTCCTTTTCAAAATTGGCTACCAGCATTGTATTTGCATCGGCCATGGTGTAGATAAACTCCGGTGAATCACTTACCACCGAACCTCCAAGCGTCCAGTTTACAAAAAAGTATTCATCATCCAGGTTGGGCTCTGCTTTGAGTAAAATTTGTTCTCCTTCCTGGTATTCGCCTGCAACTATTAAGTTTACTTTTCCACCTGCTTCAGGGTTGGCACGCAAGCCCAGGTCGTGAAGTTCGATAAATTGGTTCATCACCAAATTTGTAATAATGGGGGGGTTTTGGTCAAAATAGATGGATGCATTGTTTTCCACAATGCTACCCAGGGCAATGGTATCGGTTGCTCTGATCATAAACCTTACATAACCCTGACTGGCATCCAGGTCGTTATCGCTATAATCAAGATAAATATCATCAAAGGAGAACTTAAGCGCTGTACCATCTTCCATGTTTATCTGGCTTACCTGCATAGGATGAGAATGATCCAGCAAGGTGAGTGTATTCAGGTCAAGATTCTCATCTATTTTATCAATGATGAATACATCTTTGGCCGAAAAATTACCATCATTCTGGAATCTCACGGTGTAGGTTAACCATTTTTTGTTGATATCGGTAAGGTTAATCTCATCGGGCAAGCCGGGAGTTACCAGCTTATCGTTGGGATCGTAGGAGCTGAATATTCTGGGTCGGTAAGGGCCATCGCTATAAAGGTCCTTTGGATCAAGATAGGGCGGATCATCATATACATCATCGGGATTAAGATAGGGCGACATATCTCCAAAATCACCGGTTCTCGGATCCTGTAATTTGGGAATCAGAAAAAGTGTTTCACCTCCGGTCGGATTATCCGGATCATTAGAAAAACCGGAGGATTTCATGGAAAAAACGCCAAAACTCATGGTATTGCCGGTATGCTCAGCAGAGAATAAGCCTGTCTTTATTTCAACAATAAAGGTATGGAGCGGTTCTACCAGACCCAGCGCGAAATCGATAAACAACCCGTCTTCTGTTTCTTCCCATTCGGGATCAATTGTCATTTCTTCCTTTACATACAATTCCGGGCTCATCTCCAGATTCCATCTATGGTTCATTGGGTTGATGGTTATAGAAGGAATGATATGAAAAGAACCATTGGGAACAATTTTCCACACTTTAATTTCTTCAATTTCTGGGAAAGGCGTCACGGTATCGCCAGGCTCTCTGATGAAGGCGAATTTCATTTCCAGCTCTTCAAAAGATTTAGTAAAGGAGATATTTCCTATGGCAGTAGTAAAACTGTTTTCAAAACCATTTCTGTCAAAACCCCATAAACCGGTTTTGGCAGATGATTTCACAAGAAGTGAATTGATGTTTCTCGATTTGAGCATAAAATCTTCGACCGAAAAATCGCTTTCCATATCTTCAACCGTAAACTCCCTTTGCCTTTCGTCGGCCAGTACAAAGTTGCTCACTGATGGCAGCGTGATTCTGTAGTCGGTATTTTCACCCATGTAACTGAAGAAATATTCTCCATTCTCATTGGTGTAGGTATCAAAACGATTTTCGCCCGAAACAATGGTTACTCTCTGGTTTCCATACCCTTCGCCGGGGTCGTACTGATTGTTTTCGTTGGCATCGAGATATACCCTTCCCACAATGCCGTAGGTTTCACCCAGATTGAGATAAGGTGGAACAGGCTCTTCAAATGACAATTTCATCCAGAGGCCAGAACCATGCCCCCAGAAATCACCATCCCTATCGAGCATCATACCACCTGGCCGGTAAAAACCTATATAAGGTGTTACACCAGATGTACCATCCAGAACTACCACATCGAACACAGGTTCATCACTATAGGGATTTTCTATGGTTACAATCCGGGCATTATCATGGGTAAATATGTGCAATTTCCCGTTGATATCTGATACTCCACCAATGGGATTCCACAACTGGTTATAATCTGAGTTATTGTATCGGATAAATTCGCCATTATTGGACAATAGAATACCGCTACTGGTAATAAAGCACATCTCGCCATTGGGCATAGGAAATAAGTTTCTCAAATATCCCATATTGCCCATTCCGGTAGGATAATTGGTGGTTGTTTGAGTATTAATATCAAACTTTTTTACCAGTATATCATTGCCTTCCATCCTGAAAAACCATGGATTTCCATTGCTATCGACATTAAAATTGTACAAATTGCCGTAGTCGGTTTCATCGAGCTGATAACTGCCCACAATGGCATTGTTTTTATACACCAACATTTGGCGTGCACTGCGGTTATAAGCATAAACCAAATCCTTATAACGTCTAAGTTTGGCAATGCTATTACTTTGCGCATCCTGCATGGTATAAATCAAAGGGATATCCACCTTTTTAGGGGTAGTACCATTGGTAAA
This sequence comes from Sphingobacteriia bacterium, assembly GCA_011390785.1. Lineage (GTDB taxonomy): Bacteria > Bacteroidota > Bacteroidia > Bacteroidales > UBA7960 > SKVR01. Next base: position 78,203 of record JAABRR010000025.1, on the reverse strand, counting down.
AACCGGTTTGTTGTCCGTATCCACCAGCAAAGAGTTCGTCCCACCCATTCCGTATTGTTTTTTATAATTTCCTTCATGATCCCAAAAGGCGAGGACACCGCTGTCGTTATAATTGAAAAACCATACACCATCTTCTGCGGGATATCCATAGTCATATCTGCGTGCATGAAAGCCTGATATATTGCCGGGTTCATCGTCGCTTACCCCTCTCCAAATACCATTGTCAAAAATCAGCCCTTCATACCCTTCATTGGCTGTGGTGGAGTTGGAGCTGGTCAGGAAGTAAATCTTCTCGTTTATATAGAATACTGAACCGGGTGCATATACAGCCGGATAACCCTGATCTGCAAAATAAGACATAGGAAAGAATTCAAATTGGGGTTCATCTTCAGGATCAAAGGTTAGTTTGATAAATCCATGGCCATTGGTTGCCAATGCCCAGATAGTTTGCTCGTGATCGATTGCAACCGCTGAAAACCGATAATTTATATCGGGGTTGCTGGTAGGAAATTGATAGGTTTCAGCCTCTTGTGTGGAGACGTTTAATTTGGTTAAAGCTCCATCGTAAGCCCACCCGGTAACAATCCACAGATTTCCATCATTGTCAAACTGCATATCATATGCATTGTTATACGGCAACAGATTTTCACTATCGTAAAGCGTATAATCGGTTAAATCATCCATATTTATTTTAAATACGCCAGAATTGGTCCCCAGAAAAATTGCCCCATCCCTGATCAGAAACATTTTGCCGGAGTGTTGGCCCACATTGCTTGACGGAGGCAATGAACCAAGGTAGGTTAAGCTTTCATCATCATAAGAAAACAGATACTTATCGCTTGTGCCTGAAAACGCAAGAATGTAGGTGAGGTTGGTGACCGGATCGTAGGTAAAAACTCTGGAATACACATTCATGGTGCTGCCCACATCATTTAAATACGGCATTACTTCATATTCTTTGGTCACGAGATTCAGCAATTGGAGACCGGTCATATTGCCATGATAAAAAAGGAGCTTCCCACCGGGTGTAACCATGGCATCACGCATTTGAGGTGCAAACGTTGATGTAAGAGAGTTGCGGGGAGCGGTATAAGCCGGAACATTATCCCAGCTACCATCTTCTTTACGAATAGAAATACCCGCAGAAGTGATAAACACCTCATCATTATTGAAATGATTAAAGGCCATCTGATTAATAACTTGCGAATTAAGGCCATAGCTTTTTTCAACAACACCGAGATTTCCGGCCCCATCGCAAAAAGTTATTTTTCCTTCGGCTTCGGGTATTACACTATCGCACGAATTAGGATAATACGTTACTTTAGTGCCGGTGTGGTAGGTTTCTACCAGGCTGATTTGTGCAACAGAAGGCAGGGATAACCCGATAAGTAAAAATAAATACACTAACTTTTTCATTGGAATAAATTGATTTAGGTAATTGGATTCACTGAACTTTATCGTAACAAGGATAGTCTGTCAACAGCCATTTATATTCTTGTACTCACTCAATTACAATAATTTTTCACTAATCGGTTCATGAAAGTTAAAATAAAATGGATGTGATATTTTTAATATAAAAATGTTAATGACCTAAGTCGCGCCCCCAATTCCATCTATCTTCCAAAAGTTTTTCGATACGATTCAAGCGATCTTTCAACGTATCAATTTCTTGTTTCTGTAAATCAATAATTTCCTGTTGCTGCATAGCTTGTCTTCAAAACTGGCATCCCCAAATTCGGACTGCCAGTTTTCAACTTTCGCCTACCTTGCTATGGCCGCATTCTTACCTGATAAACTTTACAATGTGTCACTTTTTACATAGAAACACGAAGGTAAGGCCAGAATTAATTCCCATCTTGGGCTGTGAATGTTCCACTTAGGATCACCAATTCGTCGGTTGTGGTTTCCCTCATGTACCATCCCATATGGAATTGTCCCCAATCATCCCAAAAACCTATTCTGGCTTCAATATAATTTGCTCCTATTTCTACACCAGAAAGCCATTGAGCTCTTGCATCTCCATAACCCAGGAGTTCATCTTCGCCAATGGTCATATAAAGTTTTCCATTAATTTCTGCACCGGTACCAACCAATTGATCTGCAGTAGATAACATAGCAGAAGAAATAATGGCAATTTTTTCTCCTTCAGTGTTAGTAACGATACTATCTATAAATATGGTTAAAGTACCGGTAGGCAAATTATTTTCATCTGTACCAAGTCATACTATCCCTTCGTAAGAGTCCCAGTTTGAATCTACACCATCGCCAATTAAATCTTTTCCCGCTACAGTCAGATTATATTCTGCTTTATCTTTAGTATCGAGGTTATCTGGTTCATCAACAACAGGATTTTCATCACAGGCTGCAACAAACAAAATTGCAAACAAAAGAATTATTGATACAGGGAAAATAGTTGTTCTGTTTTATGATATCCTTTTCATAACTTTAGAATTTCGTTAACAACTTAGGTTTTACTATTCTTCAAAAACTATTGTATTTTGAATCATATTTACCTGGCTGTGTTGTTATTTAACCATGGCTCTATTTATTAAATACAAATTTTTAAACGGTATCAGGTCAAAAAAAGAAAAAAAGAGCCGCTGCATATTGCAACGGCTCTTTTTTATTCTTTAAAAAAGCGTGAATCAGGCACCCAAAGTTGCCACCATAACAGCTTTGATGGTGTGCAAACGGTTCTCAGCCTGATCAAAAACAATAGAATGTTCTGATTCAAATACTTCTTCCACCACTTCCATTCCATCGAGTCCAAATTTCTGGAAAATTTCTTCACCAACGGTGGTTTCGCGGTTGTGGAATGCAGGCAGGCAGTGCAGGAATTTCACTTTAGGATTGCCGGTTTTTTTGATGACATCCATATTCACCTGGTAAGGCTTCAACAATTGAATACGCTCTTCCCAAACACTGTCGGGCTCGCCCATTGAAACCCAAACGTCGGTATAAAGGAAATCGCAATCTTTTACTGCTTCGGCAACATTGTCGGTAACGGTGATTTTAGCGCCGGTTTCTTTGGCAATTTCGCGACATTCAGCAACAAGCTCTTCTGCGGGTTGTACAGCTTTGGGTGCAGCAGCGCGGAAGTCGACACCCATCTTGGCGCAGCCCACCATGAGCGAGTTACCCATATTGTTGCGGGCATCGCCCAGATAGCAAAACTTCAGTTGGTGAAGCGGTTTATCGCTATGTTCCATCATGGTAAGAAAATCGGCCAGGATTTGTGTTGGATGAAACTCATTGGTAAGACCATTCCAAACAGGAACGCCAGAATATGCAGCAAGTTCTTCCACCTTGGTTTGTCCATAACCCCTGTATTCGATACCATCGTACATACGGCCCAAAACGCGGGCAGTATCTTTCATGGATTCTTTTTTGCCAATCTGACTACCAGAAGGCCCTAAATAGGTAACTCTTGCACCCTGATCGTAGGCTGCTGTTTCGAAAGCACAGCGGGTGCGGGTGCTGTCTTTTTCAAATATCAGGGCAATATTTTTGCCTGTCAAACGGGGTTGCTCGTAACCGGCATATTTTGCTTTCTTTAGATCAAGCGATAGATCCAATAAAAATTTGATTTCCTGGGGAGTAAAATCCAGCAGTTTTAAAAAGCTTCTGTTTCTGAGATTGAATGCCATAATAATATTATTTAAGGTGTTTTTTTCAATTTACAAAAGTAGTGAATTATGATTCTTAAAATGACCAATTAAAGATCATGACTGATAGATAATTGTTCCTGCATCAGGGCTATTCAACTCTTCAGCCTGAGTAATGATGGCTTCCTTTCCGCCATTGTCAACAAATTGCAAACAAGCCCTGACCTTAGGTGCCATGCTACCTTCGGTAAACTGTCCATTGGCAAGATGCTTTTTCATTTCGTCAACGGTAACTTTTTCCAATTTTTGCTCTCCAGGTTTATGAAAATTGATATAAACGTTGGGAACATCAGTAAGGATACAAAACTCATCTGCTTTGATTTTGTTGGCCAGCAATGATGATGCAAGATCTTTATCAACCACGGCATCGATTCCGATTACTTTGCCTTTTTCATTAAAATAGGCAGGAATACCGCCACCACCAACAGCAATTACGATAGAGCCTTCACGGGCGAGTCGTTCCACATCCTTCCAGGAAGGAATTTCCAATGGTTTAGGCGATGCTACTACCCTTCTCCAACCCCGTTTGCGCGGATCTTCATGAAATACCCAACCTTTGGCAGCTGCCAGCTCATCGGCCTCTTCTTTACTATAAAACGGACCTACAGGTTTGGTTGGCTTATGAAAAGCCGGGTCATTTTTATCAACGATAACCTGTGATATCAAGGCAACAATATTGCGCTCTATATCGTTCTCTGCAAGCACATTGCGCAGCTGTTGCTCAATCATAAAACCGATGGACCCCTGGGTTTCGGCCACACAAAAATCGATAGGTTGCACGGGCAGGTTATATAGTTTTTTGCCGGCATCGTGCTGAAGAAGCACATTGCCTACCTGCGGTCCGTTGCCATGCGCGATTACAATGTTATGGCCCTGTTTAATTCTTTCAACCAGATGTTGACAGGTGTCATATACATTTTGTTCCTGCTCATCTATGGTACCCTTTTGATCGCCCCGCAACAAGGCATTCCCACCAAAGGCAATTACAGATAATTTTTTCATTGGTTTTTTGATTTAAAGGTGTTTTGAACAAACCAGAATAAATTCTGCCTTGCAAAATTTACATTCCGGGATAAGGTTTTGATAGTGTGTTTAAGAAAATTGGGTAATCGAAAATATATGTATTCTAAAGAAGAGAGAACTCCTTGTCAGGAATATCTGAAGGGAACAAGATAAAACATGTAAACAAACTTATTTGCTTAAACATTGGATATAAGTTTTTGATTTGAGATTATAAATCCCTGCAAAACTATAAATATTTATTGAATTGCTAACCGATAGAAAGGAATTGAAAAAAAATTACATCCCCTTTACTGTACCTCTTCCATACTTATTATTTCATTGAGAATGGCATAAACGGTAAGACCTGCCACAGACTTAATACTAAGCTTTTGAGTAATATTTTTTCGGTGAGAAATTACGGTATGTGTAGAAATGAAAAGTTTTTCAGATATTTCCTTGTTGCTCATCCCTTTTACGAGTAATCGCAATACATCTAACTCGCGGGCAGAGAGAGCTTCTTCAGGTTTAGGTAATGCTTTGCCCGGAGTTTTATCAATTATATTCTGAAGTCTTTTTTGAAGTTTGGTTCTGTTATCATTAATCATTATTACTTCATCAAACCGATTGATATGCTCATCATCAAATAAAGAATAAACCATGGCGGCAATACGCAATTTTTTATCCGGAATTATATCGCGCAGACTATCCAAAGCATCCGAATTAACTAAAGAAGGGTTAACAATAACCAAATTAGGATGATGCCGAAGTATTGCATCACGCAAAGCTGCAACACAGGTAACTTCTCTTATGCCTGTAAACAGGTTAAATCCTTCAATTATATGCAGTAATCCCTTTCTGATTATTTCTGATTGTTCTGCTATGATAAGTACTTTTCCCATTGGCTACGTTAACTGATTTTCTTTTCCAACTGCTCTGCAATGGGTATCAGAACCTTATCTTCAATGCGGGCATGATTGATAAGATCATCTTCAAAATCCATCAGTTCATTAAGAATACGGATTCTGATATAGCGATCATCAGATGGGGGAAAATACTTTATCAAAAGACTTTTCAAATCATTTAGTTTCTCTTCAATATTATCATGTCGTTGCTCAAATACGCCAATATTATAATCAATATCATCAAAATGGGCTGCATTTTGCTTAATCTGTTCTGAAAGTGCAGCAACATAAGGAAAAGCCGTTTGATCTTCGTAGGCCAAATGTTCTTTCACTTCAACAATATATTGTCTGAAAAATTTTTCGAGTTGAAGGGTAGCCGGATTTTTCACTACCTTTTTAAATTCTTCGATGAGTGTTTCAAGATAGGGAATTTTTTCTTCAAGATAGTATCTGTGAGAGTTTTCAAGGTATCTCAAAAGCATATCAACATCAAGATTTTTAAGCTTACGGTCGGGAAAATAATTTTTATTCAGAAAAACATTTACCATTAACAGAAAAAAATCGGTATGAATATTTTTCTGCTGACAAACCTGTTTTACAGTGCGATCTCCAAAACCCAAATCAATATCAAACCTTGGCAGAAGAACAAGTGAACGTTTATCCTGCATAACGATATCTGCGAGTTTTGTATTTCCTGAAATAATCATTTGATTCATAAAATCTGAATTATCGATAGTAAAGGAACCATTGTCTTGTAAATTTTGACAAATATCCAACACACCAAAATTAATCATCCTTTATTAAAAGACAAAAACCAGGTTCCGGAAAATCTTGATTATTCACCAGATCAAAATACAAGTTTAGCAAAAAGCCCTACAGATCATATAATGGAAAACGTCAAAATATTTACTTGCTCTTCCAAACCTAAAATAGAAAAGGAGTTGATACAACTCATTAATTGGCGTTAAAAATAAGCTGTTGCTGGTCAGCACGGCTGATATTCTGAAAAAAACGAAAATAATCCTGATACAGGTCAGGCTCAAAAAATCCTTCCCTGGTAGTTAGGTTTCTGATAAAAACTACCCGATTATCTTCATTCTGAACGGACATGCTATAAGTACCAAATTCTGATTCAAGAATCAGATCAGGTAATTCATTGGCAAGAGTATAATTTTCAGGCAGATTGATTACCAGGGTATCAATATAAGTAGTAGGGAATTTTTCAATAAAGGGTTGCGTACGATTTCTCACCCTAACTGGTGTAATTCTTCCTCCAAGCAGATCACTCACTGACAATATTAAACGGCTCCCGGTTACACTCGCCAATGATCTCAAAGAAACATCCAGATTAATTTGGGCAACCGGGTCTGGCTCAATAAAGGACTGTATGCTATAATCTTTTAATTCATAATTTGGAAAAGCGAAAGCCCGGTAAATCCATTTTTTCTGATCTTCAGGACTCATACGCATTTGCCTTTGATAATCTACAAAGTAAATACCACCCCTGGTAAGATTTATTGAAGCCTCAGCATGGCCCTGCCCGGTTAAATTCACCGAAATATTGCTTGATTTGATGTTTTCCATGGGCTGATAACCATATGTATGTGTGAGATGACCACCATCTTCACGAATCACCAGTACCGGCCGATTATCAGTAAAATCTCCAAGGTGGCCAAAAGGTGTTATCTGGCTGGTACATTCAAGCCAAACGGTATCACCATCAAGAGGTACACATAATATGGCATGATTAAATTGAAAAGCACTAAAATCTTTATAAAAGCCATACTCCCCTAATCCGGCTTTTACAAGAGTATAATGCGACTCTATACCAATGCTCTTAAGCATTGCCATCATATAATTGGTAAGTGCCTTACAATCACCATATCCGTTTTGCTCAACAGTTTCGGCAGAAAAGGGTTGCAGCCCGCCAATTCCAAGAGTAATATTTACATATCGGGTTCGCGATTGCATAAACTCATAAACGGCTTTTACCTTTTCCCTGTCTGATTCTATATTGGCTACCAAGGCATTCAATTGGTCAATTCGGGATTGGGGCAATTCATCCAGCCCTTTATTCATCTGCCATTGCCAGCTTCCAAATTCCTGCCATGTGTTGCTGGTGCCATAAAATCCGGCAAATTCAAATTTATTGGGAGAAAATATAATACCAGGCAATGCATATTTAATACCCGGTGATAGATACTCTCTGGTAGCTGCGGCAACATTTTCGTATTGGCTATACAACTGCATTCGGCCCAACGTATAAGGCTCATTTTTTACATCACTCCCTGATGGATAAACCCTATACCTGAGTTCCATATCGTCAGGATACTCAATTCTTAACTGGGCTTTTTCAACACTAATATTAAAACTTACATTAGGGAAAAAGGACATTGTATAGTACATGCCTCGGGTATAGACTTCCTCGTAACGGTAATGGACTGTGTAAGGATAGCTTGAAATTAGAGGTTGATAGGCAAGTATCCGGTTGTCTTCGTACAAGGAATAATTGTTATACAGACTTTGATCAATAAGATCACGCTTTTTTATTTTTTCAATTACCTTACCGTTGGCATCATAAATTACTCCATCAACAAAGTTGGCTTTCGAATACTTGTCATAAGACATAACCATAATATCAGGGCCTTTGCCGTTTTCGTTGAGTATGGTTACAGCTATTTCGCGCATTATACTAAATGTTGAAGGGCTTTCAATCTTTACGTGCATGTTATGAATCCGGAAAACACTATTGGCATCAACCAGGAGATTTTCCGGGATATCAGACACAGGGAACTTAGCATATCCCTGAAAGGGCAGGGTTAACAAGGCAAACAGGACAAGAAATGAAGGCCATAAGAAATGCCTTTTAGGAATTTTTATCATAAATAATAGTTCTAGATTTTCTTAAGAATGATATTTCGTGCCTGTTCTTCCACCACTTTGGCATAAAAATCCTTCAGTCCACGATACTCTGAAGGCAAAAAGATGGGTTTAGCAATATTCATCTGAATGATTACTTTAATGTTTCCTGTCTCATCTAATATATACCTTGATTGGTAGGAAGCATCATTACTGGCCGTTGAAAAGCCATTGGTTGCCGGCATTTCATCTATTTCATACCCATCAGGAATTTCTATGGTAATATTAAAAACCCGCTTAAAAGGATAAACAAAATCAACCGGAAACAAGCGTTCTTCCAAACGGAAAGGGTTACTTGCAATCTGATCAAATTGTAATGCATTAACCAGTATAAAATCTTTTGCTCCCGGATTGGCATCAGGAATTTCGTACTCATACTGTCTTACGAGAGGCTCAGTCCAGTTGTCCTGGTTTTCAACCTGAAAATCAATCAAATTCATCCCTGTATGATCAGCTTCAAATCGATCCATATAGTCTTCGGTTTTATCGTACGAACGTAAAATCTCATTGGTACGAAGCCTGCTGTAATTGGATTGTTGTTTGCTCATATGGGCTTCAACAGATCCACATTCCATTACATGTAAAGTGGATTGGGTATAGGTAACATTATCAAAGAAAGGTTCCAGGTTAATCCACCTTCCATTTTCTTCACTAATTAAGCGGCCTTGCCCGTTTATGCACCTTTCGGGTAAAAGATAGTATGGTATATGCTTATCGGTAGCGTCCAAAAGATAAGAATTACCATCAATAAGTGCATGGACGGCAACATAATTAAACTTATCGAGCATAATCTGGGCAGGGTTTATTATACCGTTGGAACGGGTACTAAGAATCAAAGGATCAGCATCAATACCAAGCTCCCGGAGTAAAGCCACAAGGGTAAGGTTAATATCTGCCGTGCTGCCTTTCTTATCACTCCAGGCCCTTCGCAAATTACGTCCGGCATAGATACTTGTAGAATTGTTCCAGGCCATATGCTCCTGGACAAGTTCAAAAGCCGCAATCAATCTCTGTTCCGGATCCGAAAATTCATTCTTAATTCTATCTGCTTCATCACTCAGAAAACCGGACCGTTGCAGGTGCTTCCCAAAAGATTCTGATTCGAGAAGCGATTTGGTAAGCTGTTCCCATGTACTGCTGTAATCTTTCGGAGGAGCTTGTGGCATACGATAATAAGACAACTCATGCTCAATCTTGGAAAGGTAATTAATAACAGAATTCATGTGTGGCTCTTGTGTAAAAGCCGGCACATTCTCTATCCGATATACTTCTGAATTCTCAAGCAGATCAACTCTCTGACTTCGCCTGGTGCCTCCAACATTGCCGTATCCGGGCTCTTCTCGCCAAACTACTTCAAAACTTGTGCTTTTGGTATCTGATGACCTGTCGGTTAAGTTCAAAAAACCCTGCATCAATGGCTTATAGAAAAAATACTCGGGTATGTAGGTTCTGAATTCGCTAAAAAGGGTTGGATATTCAGATTGAAAATACCAGGTAGGTAAGGTAAACAAAAAGGGTGATTTTATGGTATATTCCAGATCGAAAATACTACCTTCTTCAATATTGGGTAATGAAAAACTAACAGTGGTGAGATTATCACTTACTTCGTCAATAAAGCTTTTATTTCTCGAAAATTTTGTCTTCTTATAGCCTCTGTTTTCAGGAGTATAAACTTCTGCTTTGAGTGCAGTAAGCCTATCTTTTTGTCCGGACGAATTGGCATAAAGATAAAGCCTGAAATCGGCCAGATCTGATGCATCCTTATCAAAAATTTTTACTCTCATGTGTCGGGTATAGAGATATTCAAATCCATTTTCAATACCATACTTAATTTCCACAACACCATAATCACCCAAAATAACGGCTTTGGCTGTTGTATCAATTTCGCACCTTACCATATCAAATTCTGTATCTGATATTTTACCAAAACGCATCGGATCTCTTTGAGAGAGTGCCAGGAAAGACGAATAACAAAATGTAAATGCTAGTAAAAATAGTTTTAAATAATGCATTGAAATAAGGTTTAGTAATTAAAAAATAGTCCATTTAGGTCATAAGAAAATAGCTAACATATATAGAAAAGCAAAAATAGTTTAATTTTTTTACTGAAATGTTAATAGGATTAATAAAGCACAGAAATTGTTTAATTTAAAATGATTCTAAATAAGGTGGAGATTTCACCCTAAAAAAAACAGGTGCGTCCGGATTTCAGACAACACCTGCAATGAATAAAAATAGATTTTTTGTAAAAATCAATCTCCCCTTCCAAGCAAAAACAATAAGGGTTTGTGCATCCTTTTAGCCCATGCCCTTTCAGAATGATCTTCCCCTTGAAATTTAAGGGTAATCCAATCTTCACCGGAGGTGTAACCTTTTGATTGCAAAATACTGTCAACCTTCAGCTGAAATGGTTCATAAGCAGCATCAAGTTTCTCTGTACCAAAATCAAAGTACAACTTATGAGTGCCCGGAGCTGGCAAATTACCGGCAAAATGCTCAATAAAAACACCATTAAATGCCGGCCAATGAGTTGATAAACAGGCCGCACCGCCAAAAACATGAGGATATTCCATAAGAGCATACAAAGAAATTAATCCCCCCATACTAGAACCCATGATGAAAGTATTCTCAGGTTGTGTCTTCGTGCTATAAGTGCCATCAATAAATGGTTTCAACTCATGAACCAGGAACTTAAGATAATGGTCTGAAAGAATTTCACCCTGCCATTCAGGGTCAACCTCCTGCTCTTTTATTTTTTCATAGGGTTGACTGGGCATATACTCAAGCAGCCGTTTAGGGGTGTTCCATATGGCTACCACCAACGCCGGTTTAATACTATTTTTCTGTAATAAACTTTCAATTGTGTTACCTACATCCCAGGCAATACCTGAATAGGATGTATGTGGATTAAAAACATTTTGCCCGTCGTGCATATAAATTACATCGTATTCATTATCTGTACAATACCCGGATGGAAGATAAACTTCGATTTGCCGGGAACTTACCCAGGATGATTGAAAAGATGGGTAAACATCAATATGAATTTGATCATTTGACGAACAACTGCTTAAACAAGAGAAAAAGGCCATAAAAAAAATAAAAGATAACCACTTCATTTAACAAGTCTTTAAACGGTTTCTTCTTTAAGGATTTTAGGTATAACGTTCAAAGTTAGTTAAAGTACTATGCATCATATTTTTAGTGCACTCATTCCACCATCAACATGCATGATCTGGCCAGTTATCCAGGACGACTGGTCACTCAATAGGAAAGCTGTAATAGCCGCAATGTCTACTGGTTGGCCAACTCTTTTTAAAGGATGCCGTTGAGCTGATGCATCACGACGCTCATCTGAAGAGAGCAACCTACTGGCCAGAGGGGTATCAGTCAGCGATGGAGCGATAGCGTTTACACGTATTTGTGGTGCCAGTTCAGCTGCCAACGACCTGGTTAATCCTTCTACAGCTCCCTTTGCCATAGCTACAGAAGCATGGTAAGGCATTCCTTGTTGCACGGCAACCGTGCTAAAAAATACAACGGAAGCATTTCCTGATTTCTTTAAATTGTTTTGAAGCTTTTGCATAACCCGTAACGCTCCTAAGGCATTTAGCTGAAAATCAGCCAATACTTCTTCTGGTTTCAATCCTCTTACCGGCTTTAGATTTATGCTTCCGGGGCAATAAACCAAGCCGTCCAAACTATCAGGCAAAAAAGAAAAGTCGTAATTGTCTTCCAAAACATCAATGCGACTCCACTGAATATTCGGATCGTCAGGTAAGCCTCCCCTGGTTCGGCCCATAGCATAAATGTTGTTTTTACCTTTTAATTGATTTATCAGTTCAAGGCCAATACCTGACCCGGCACCTATTACCAATATATTTTTCATATAACTAATCTTTAAAATATTCTTGTTGAAAATAAAAAATCAGAATTTCCCGACAGGGCTTTTCAGATGTATTTAACCCTTTGAAAGGGATGAAAGTTCAAAACAAAATATGTCAAAAATAAAGTATAACAGCCTTTAAACATTTTCTTATCTGTTTTTTCGGGGAAAAAATAATCTTCTGATTAAAATTTTTAAACTTGGATAACAGCAACCTGAAAAGAAGAAAAATACATTATTACCATATTATAGATCAGGACTACATGGCATGGAATATCTAATTTAAAAAATTACCACCCGTGCAGGAAATAGAGATGCAAACAGTCTTCCGTATAAGGTTTATCTTTAGCGACCCAATGGCACCTTAACAATAAAAGGAATACAATTGCGTTCCTTTTTTAGTATCCAAAAAAATGCAATTAACTAATTATGTGACAATTACAAAGCATTGTTAAGTAATAAAAGGTCCTTTATAATATTACTAAAAAATTTTTCAGTTTTAAAAACAAAACCTTATTTTTGACCCTTGCAATAATTTATTTGAAAAGCCTGCATTATCAGGTCTTATTATCAAGGAAGGGCAAAGAGCTATCATTCAAAAAATACGAAAGGCAGTGGCAGACAGTCTGATTATCATACCCACATATAAGGAGAAAGAAAATATTGAAAGAATTATAAGAAAAATTTTTTCATTACGAAAATCTTTTCATATCCTTATAATTGATGATAACTCACCAGATGGAACAGCCGATATCGTAAAAACTCTTATTTCAGAATTTTCGCAACGATTATTTATTGAGGTAAGAAAAGGTAAACAAGGTTTGGGCACAGCCTATATATATGGATTTAAATGGGCATTGCAACGAAACTATGAGTATATTTTTGAAATGGATGCTGATTTTTCTCACAACCCACAAGACCTCTTAAAACTATACGATGCATGTGCCCTGGAAGGCTATGACCTTGCTATAGGATCACGATACATAAATGGTGTAAATGTTATTAATTGGCCCATGGGACGCGTACTAATGTCGTATTATGCTTCGGCATACGTAAGATTGGTTACCCGAATGAAAGTACGTGACACTACAGCAGGTTTTAAATGCTACCGAAGACATGTACTGGAAGCCATTAACCTTGATAAAATAAAATTTACCGGATATGCTTTTCAGATAGAGATGAAATTTATTACATGGAAACTCGGTTTCAAAATAAAAGAAATCTCCATAATCTTTACAGACCGCACACATGGGGAGTCAAAAATGTCGAAAGGAATATTTAAAGAGGCTGTATTAGGGGTTATTAAACTGCGCATGAGAAGTTTGTTCAGTTCCTACAAAAAGTTTGAAGGCAGTAACATTTAAGGCTGATTTTTTTATGCCTAATATCTTACCAAAATGAGCAAAAAGCTAATAATCAATGCAAAAATAGTAAATGAAGGGCAAGTAACAGAAGGGGCTGTACTAATCGAAAACGATATTATTGAAGAAATTTATCATGTGTCGTTCCCTGAAAACCTTTTGCAAGATTGTGAGCTTGTAGTTGATGCAGAGAACAATTACCTTCTTCCCGGAATTATTGATGACCAGGTTCACTTCAGAGAACCAGGGCTAACCCATAAAGCAGAGATATTTACAGAATCAAGGGCTGCTGTGGCCGGAGGGATTACATCGTTTATGGAAATGCCCAACACCAAACCGCAAGCCACAACCATTGAAGTCCTTAACGAAAAATTCAAACTTGGTGCAGCCAATAGCTTTGCCAACTACTCATTTTTTATGGGAGCTACCAACGATAATTTTGATGAACTCAATAAAATTGATATAAAGAAAGTTTGCGGCATAAAAATATTTATGGGTTCATCAACCGGTAATATGCTGGTTGACAATGATGAAGCACTGAGCCGGATTTTTTCTGAAGCCAGAACATTGGTTGCCACACATTGTGAAGATGAAGCAACCATAAGAGCCAATACAGAGAAATACAAAATGAAATATGGTGACGCCATTTCTCCATCACACCATCCTGCCATACGCAACCATTTTGCCTGTTTGCTATCATCACAAAAAGCTGTGCACCTGGCCCGTAAATACAATACGCGGCTTCATGTACTCCATCTTTCAACAGCAGTAGAAACAGCACTCTTTGAAAACGACATACCCCTTGAACAAAAAAGAATCACGGGTGAAGCTTGTATACATCATTTATGGTTTACATCAGAAGATTATGCTGAAAAGGGAAATATGATCAAATGGAACCCGGCGGTAAAGAATTATTCTGACAGGGAAGCTCTGTGGGACGCCCTGCAGGCTGGCAAGCTCGACGTTATAGCCACAGATCATGCACCCCATACTCTTGAAGAAAAACAAATGCCCTATCTTTCGGCCCCTTCAGGCGGTCCTCTGGTTCAGCATAGCCTGCAAGCCATGGCAGATTCTCTTACAAAACGTAAATTACCATTTCACCTGCTGGTCCAATGGATGTGCCATAATCCTGCAGTTTGCTTTAAGATAAAAAACAGAGGATTTATAAGAAAAGGATATTTTGCCGACCTGGTAATTTTCAATCCCAATAAACAATACATGGTTAGTCGGGAAAACATTCTTTATAAATGTAAATGGTCTCCCTTTGAAGGACAAACTTTTCATGGAAC
This sequence comes from Sphingobacteriia bacterium, assembly GCA_011390785.1. GTDB lineage: Bacteria > Bacteroidota > Bacteroidia > Bacteroidales > UBA7960 > SKVR01. Next base: position 63,179 of record JAABRR010000025.1, on the reverse strand, counting down.
ACCAACACACACCTTTATCAATGGCAAATTGGTTTATAACAAGGGAAAATTCGATGAAAATTTCAGGGGAAAAGCTCTTGAATTTGACAGGTAATAAATTACAATAATTATCTCTCAGAAGATTCTGCAAGAACTTCCAGTGATTTAACTGCCTTAACTGCCTGCTTGATATAATTAAGTTTTTCAGTGTCTGAAACGTTATGAATTGAACTGAAATAAAGCTGATCAGTAACTTCAACGCCACAAAATCCAAACACACCTTCCACATTTACCAGATTCATGGCCTGAAACATCCCTTTTTCATAATCAGCTCTCGATTGGCCCATGGTAGACATTACAATCGCCTTTTTGCCTGTTAAAAGTGGATAAGTGCCACCGCTACCGTTGGATTTATAGGCAAAACCCCAAGAGAAAACCCTGTCTATATACCCTTTCAATATAGCTGGCATGCCACCCCACCATAAGGGATAAATAAATACCAACAAGTCGGCCCATTTTACAAATTCCTGTTCGCGCAAAATATCCTTAGGTATATTCCCTGATGAGATAGACTCAAAATCGCTGGTTTTTAGAACAGGATTAAAATCCATTTTGTATAAATCGCGAACCGCTATTTCATGACCATTCTCTATAAGACTATCGGTAAGGGTATTTAATAGCTCTTCATTAAAATTTCCAGAGTGGTGATTACTGTATACTATGCTTATTTTCATTTTATTTCTCTTGATCTGGTTAAATACTATTCAAATTTAAAACTTAAAAAAATTAACAGTAGCTCTGATATTTTTCCAGGTTCATTTTTTTCAAGTCACTTTTCTTAACATCTTTTATTTGGCTTTGTTCAAATAAGTTTTAAAAGCATTAAACAGAGTAAAACATGACTGCATTCTTTGATAAACCTGACAATAAACAGTTTTGATTTATTATTGAATAGCAGATTTACGACTAAGCTTTAAAATAATTACTGTTATCAAAACCAGTAAGAAGGTGAGTGAACCCTGCACAAGCATGGTATTTTGCATGCCCATATTTTGGGATAGGAAACCGGTAAATATATTCCCAATTGCCAAACCACCACCAAAATAGAATGCATAAACAAAAGACTGCCCCGTAGCCCTGAATTCTGCTGGAATAAACTGGTGCACAAAAGCAATAAAAGACAGAATAAACAGCCCGAGCGATATTCCATGAACTGTTCCAACAATTATTGCAAACCAGGGATCTGAGATAAGCCCATAGGAAATTAGTCTAAACGATGTAACAATCATAGTAAAAATGATAAGACGTCGTGCACCAAAGCGTTCAATAATCTTTTTTCCAAAAAGAAAGAAAGGCACCTCGGCCAAAGCTTGAAACAGGTAAGCATACCCAACATGGTGGTAACCGCCTCCTATTTCCATATAGTAAATATTGATAAAAAAATGCATTGGAGACGAAAAGATGCCATAAAAGAGCATAATGATTAAAATGCTATATAGCCTTTTGTCACTAAGAAAAACATCTCTGATATGAGACAATTTCATCGACTTTAAAGTTTTGGTAACCTTAAGAGGCTTGTAAAGAAATTTTAGTATTATAAAATTTACCAGCAAAATGGTTGATGCTATTACAAAAATATATTGAGAGTTGGTTTCATTGATAAATAACCCTGTAGTAACCGACGATACTGCCCAACCAACCGATGCCCATAACCTGAATATTCCGTACGAACCTTTTTTTGATTGTTCCAGAAAATCAAGAGATACACTGTCCATTAATGGATTGATAGGATTATAAAACAATGTAAATAAATAGGTAAACAATAAAACTGACAGGAAAGATTTCTGCAGAATAAATCCATAAAGCGTAAAAACAGAAATGATTATGGTAAGTGTAAGAATATTTTTTCGTCCAAAACGATCGGCAATGATGCCCCAAACAGGTAATATAAGCAAAGTATTCACTTGCTGAATAGCTATAACAATACCAATCTGGCCATCGGTAAGACCAACATAATTTTTCAAAAACAGGTTAAAATAAGACAACCATGCTGCTGATGAGGCAAAACTGAGAAAAAACATGATTTTTATTACTACCGGCTGGCTGATTTTCATAACGATAAATTTGAACGGGCAAAAGTACTGCATTATATATTACAAGATACTTTAGCAACATTATAAAATAATTAAATAAGGCGTTTAGTTATTCTCAATACCTAAAAAAGATTACCAATTTTAGCCTCACAATTTCATTTTAGCATTAGATAACCTGGGAACTGAATAACAAAGAAAAATTATTCATTTTCTATCAATCAGGTTCATCAACTAAAAAGGCCAGTATAACTCCATTATGCTATCATTAAGCCAAAGGTAATTTTTCAATTATTTTACTATTAACATCTTAGCTTAATAAATTAAAATGATTTTTACAGCCTTTTTGACAATCTTTTGTTACTTTCGCAATCGAAAATAAAGCCCCTTTTTGCTTTACAGCTGATTTTTGTAATGTACACATTCAGTTATTTATCACGAAAGGGGCTTTTGTATTTTTTCAAAACATTTACATTTATTAATATGAGCGCGGTTGAATCTAAAACCAAATACATCTTTGTAACAGGGGGTGTAACATCATCATTGGGCAAGGGAATTATTTCGGCATCATTGGCCAAGTTGCTTCAGGCAAGGGGTTACTCAGCCACCATACAGAAGTTAGATCCCTATATCAACATTGATCCCGGCACCTTAAACCCTTATGAACATGGCGAATGTTATGTTACAGAAGATGGTGCTGAAACAGACCTTGACCTGGGCCATTATGAGCGATTTCTTAATGTGCCCACATCACAGGCAAACAATGTAACTACCGGAAGAATATACCAATCGGTTATCAACAAAGAAAGGCAGGGTGACTACCTTGGCGAAACGGTACAGGTTATTCCTCATATTACAGACGAAATTAAACATTGCATTAAATTGCTGGGCGAAGACAACCGATTTGATTTTGTTATCACCGAAATTGGTGGTACAGTAGGTGATATCGAATCTCTGCCTTATGTGGAAGCTATAAGGCAACTTAAATGGGAATTAGGCAACCGGTGTGTTGTAATTCATCTTACCTTGATACCCTACCTGGCAGCAGCTAAAGAACTAAAAACAAAACCAACACAACACTCGGTAAAAACAATGCAGGAGTACGGTGTACAGCCTGACATCCTTGTGTGCCGCACAGAAAAACATCTTAATGAAGGCATACGAACCAAAATTGCCTTATTTTGTAATGTTAGCACAGCAGCAGTTATTGAGTCTATAGACACCGACAGTATTTATCGGGTTCCTCTTCTTATGCGAGAAGAAAAATTAGATTTGCAGGTGTTGAAAAAAACCAAAATGTCTGCCAACTGCTCTGCCGAGCTATCATCGTGGGAAGTTTTTCTTAACCGTTTGCAAAACCCCGTTCACACTGTTAAAATTGCTTTGGTGGGGAAATATGTCGAACTTATGGATGCGTACAAATCAATTATTGAATCGTTGATTCATGCCGGCACATCCAACGAATGCAAAGTAGACTTAAAAATGGTTCATTCTGAACACATTACAAATACCAATATACAAACCTTACTGGGCGATGTTTCAGGTATTCTGGTTGCTCCCGGGTTTGGAGAAAGGGGGATAGAAGGTAAGATTTCAGCCATTCAATATGCCCGGGTCAATAAAATCCCGTTTTTCGGTATCTGCCTGGGAATGCAATGTGCTACTATAGAATTTGCACGCAATGTATTGGGAATGGATAATGCACACTCTACAGAAGTGCTTCCTAAAACCCCACACCCTGTTATCGACATAATGGAAGAGCAGAAGAAAGTGAGTAAAAAAGGGGGTACCATGCGATTAGGTGCCTACGAATGTAAAATTGAAAGCAACTCAAAAGTATCGGCAATTTACAATAAAGATTTCATTTCCGAAAGACACAGACACCGTTTTGAATTTAATAACAACTACCTGGAAATTTTTGAAAAGAACGGAATGCACGCCGTAGGTTTTAATCCGGATTCAAATCTGGTCGAAATAATTGAGCTTCAAAATCATCCATGGTTTGTTGGGGTGCAGTTTCACCCGGAGTACAAAAGCACTGTTGCCAGTCCCCACCCACTATTTGTTGATTTTGTAAAATCAGCCATGGAATATTCGCAAAAAGAAATTAATGATTGAGGCAAAATAAAATCTAAAATAAATTTTGAAAAATCAGGTATTTACTGATATACAATTTGGGTTTTCCGAATGCAAAAACTAACCATTATTTATGGAATATTGATTAAGATGGTTTAACGAACATTTCGTACTTTTGCAAACTGTTTTAAAAACCACATCAGAAGACTTTTTCTTAACAATACAAATATTATAACCCTCACTTAGAATGAACAGAGATAACATTATTGGTCTGGTTCTCATTTTTGTAATCTTAATTGGATTTGCTATTCTCAATACTCCATCAGAAGAGGAACGAGCACAAATACAACGCCAACAAGACAGTATAGCAGCTATTCGCGAAGCCGAGCAAGAGCGTTTAAGAGAACTGGAAGCAGCAAACCTGGAAACCCCCACAACCACAAGCCCGGAAAACGAAATTCAAAATATACAGAACGATTCAGTTGCTCAGGCAGTATTGCATGATAAAATGGGCTTTTTTGCAGGTTCGGTACAAGGTGAAAATGACCATCTTGTTGTTGAAAATGATCGGCTAAAAATAAATATCTCAAAAAAAGGGGGGCATATAACTTCTGTTGAACTTAAGGAGTTTAAAACCTGGGATCAAAAACCCCTTGTTCTGCTTTCTGACGAAAACGATTTCTTCAATATTCAGTTTTATTCTGCCAACAGGCTTATATCAACTGGTGATCTGTTTTTTGAACCTGCTATTAATCCAGCACGAATTGCAAACACCAACCTTTTGAAGGTTTCTGGTAATGATTCGCTGGTTTTGCCCATGAGACTCTATCCGGATAATCATTCGCCGGAAAACCCAAGTTACATTGAGTTTGAATATATTATTAAGGGTAATGACTATATGATAGGCCTTAATCTTAATACCGTTGGAATGCAAAATATAATTGCTTCCAATACTACTTTTCTCAATTTAAACTGGCAAGCCGATCTGCACCGTCTGGAAAAAAGTCGCAAGAATGAAATGAATGTTTCTACGATTTATTACAAATTTCTGAATGATGAAGTAGATAAAATCAGAGAAACCCGCGACGGAGAAGAAAATCTCAGAACCGCTGTTGAGTGGGTTTCCTTTAAACAACAATTCTTTTCAACTACCCTTATAGCTCCAAAAAGTTTTAGCGGCGCTGAGGTAAGTACGCGCTCATACGAAGAAGTGCAAGACACGTTACTAAAAAGAATGACTGCCAGCATAGATATCCCTTACATCAGGATGGCAGACAATAACTTCCCCATGAAGTTCTATTTTGGCCCCAATCACTTCAATACGCTCAACAGCTATGATTATAAACTGGAAGACCAGATACCATTGGGTTGGACATTATTCAGGTGGATCAATCAATTCTTTGTTATTCCTGTATTTAATTATTTCGATAGTTTTAACTGGAACTACGGTATCATCATCCTGGTTCTTACCCTGTTATTAAAAACGATTTTATTCCCTATAGCCTATAAAACTTATCTCTCTTCCGCCAGAATGAGAGTTCTGAAGCCTGAAATCGCCGAGCTGGGCGAAAAATTCCCTAAAAAGGAAGATGCCATGAAAAAGCAACAGGCGGTAATGGCATTATATAAAAAGGCAGGCGTTAATCCCATGGCTGGTTGTGTGCCCATGCTGCTTCAGTTCCCTATTTTACTGGCCATGTTTAGGTTTTTCCCGGCATCCTTCGAGTTAAGGCAACAAGGGTTTTTATGGGCAGACGACCTATCTTCTTACGACTCTATCTTTAACCTGCCCTTTACCATTCCTTATTATGGCGATCATGTAAGTCTTTTTACATTACTCATGACCGTTTCTACCATCATTTACACCCGCATGAACAGCCAGATGATGGATACAGGTACACAAATGCCCGGCATGAAAACAATGCTATATTTTATGCCCGTTATGCTGCTTTTTGTTTTCAACAGTTTTGCATCAGGCCTGAGCTACTATTACTTCTTAACCAATATGATAACATTTGCACAGATGTATGCTTTCAGGTTTATGATTGATGAAGATAAAATCAGAAAAAAAATTGAAGAAAATAAAAAGAAACCCGTTAAGAAATCGAGTTGGCAAAAACGACTCGAAGATATGACTCGCCAGCAACAGCAAATGCAGAAAAAAAATAAAAAATAGTTTTATCAGCCCCGGAATAATTTTCGGGGTAATTTTCAAAAATAGCAACCAAAGATATTAGTTCAATTAACCTTCAACCTGTCAAAATGGATAGTTCAGCCCTTTACAATATAACTCCCGTAGATGGTAGGTATCATAACAAGACGCAGGAACTTCAGAAATACTTTAGCGAATTTGCCCTGATTCAATACCGTATTTTCGTTGAATTGGAATATTTTATCGCATTGCACAAACTGAACCTCCCCGAACTGAAAGAATTAACCCAACAGGATATAGAGAAAATCAGGGATATTTATCATGATTTTGAAGGCGAAGATGCTCTAAACATAAAAAAGATTGAATCTACAACCAACCATGATATTAAAGCGGTAGAGTATTTTTTAAAAGAAAAATTTGATAATGCCGGACTTTCCCAATACAAGGAGTTTATTCACTTTGGCCTTACATCGCAAGACATAAACAATACTGCTATTCCCCTTTCGCTAAAAGAAGGAATTATGGAAGTAATTGTTCCACAGCTCGACAAGCTGTTATCTGCTCTTAAGGAGATGGCCAAACAATGGATGGAGATTCCGATGCTGGCACACACCCATGGACAACCGGCATCTCCCACTACTGTTGGCAAAGAAATATATGTGTTTTATTACAGGCTCGAAAGACAGATTAACCAACTTCTGGCTCTACCCTTTCCGGCAAAATTTGGCGGAGCTACCGGAAATTTTAATGCACACAAAGTAGCCTATCCAGATATTGACTGGAATGAATTTGCAGATGGGTTTGTAAATAAAACCCTGAGGTTAAAACGTTCTGAAGTTACAACCCAGATAGAGCATTACGACTTTCTGGCTTCAATATTCGATGGTTTAAAAAGAATTTGCACTATAATTATCGACCTTAACCGCGATTCATGGGCCTATATATCAATGAATTACTTTAAGCAAAAGATAAAGGAAGGCGAAGTAGGTTCTTCTGCCATGCCCCATAAGGTAAACCCTATTGATTTTGAAAACTCAGAAGGGAATCTTGGTATCGCTGTGGCACTGTTTGAACACCTGGCAGCCAAACTACCTGTATCGCGCCTGCAACGCGACCTTACCGACTCTACTGTTCTAAGAAATATTGGAGTTCCATTGGCACATATGCTCATTGCCATTAAGGCAACGCGCAAGGGCTTGGATAAACTCATCATCAATGAGGAAAAGATTAATAAAGACCTGGAAGAAAACTGGATGGTAGTGGCAGAAGCTATACAAACCGTACTTAGAAAAATAAACTATCCCCAACCCTATGAAAAGCTGAAAGAGCTAACCCGAACCCATACCGCAATAAATCAGGATACAATTCATGAATTTATCAATGGCCTGAAAGTAGAGAGTGAAATAAAACAAACACTTCTGGAAATTACTCCCTGGAATTACACGGGCATATTACCCAAAATTCCATAGTGTTATCTGCATTTGGGAATAACAGATTTTCTTATTTTTGATAATTTAGTTCAGGAATTTTCGTTTTTGAATTCAACCCCCCTTCAATGAATAAATACAGGAAAATATTTGGTTACATAAAACCCTATTGGCCTAAGGTTTCGTTAAATATTTTCTTTAACTTCCTTAGTGTAGTTTTTAATGTTTTCTCGGTAACCATGATCATTCCTGTTTTAGGCATCCTTTTCGAAACACAACCTATTGTAGAAGAAAACGTTCCTTTTGCATTCGATGCATCATCCATACAACACAATTTTTACTACTACATTAGTTTTTTAATGATTCGATTGGGGGATGTAAACGCCCTTATTTTTGTGGGATTATTTACCCTGCTAATGAGTTTTCTGAAAAATGGTTTTAAATACCTGGCCATGTATCATCTGGCATGGATTCGTAATACGGTTGTTAAGGATATTAGAAATGAACTGTATGACAAAACCCTGAAACTTCCCCTGTCTTTTGTATCTAACGAGAAAAAAGGCGACCTTATAAGCCGTATGACAAGTGATGTGCAACTGATTGAGCATAGTATTATCAGCTCGCTGGAGATGTTTTTTCGCGAACCCATTTCAATTATTGTGTTGCTGGTAACCCTGCTAATCATTAGTCCGCAGCTTACTTTGGTGGTATTAATTCTTTTGCCTTTAAGTGGATTACTTATTGGCAGAATTGGCAAAACATTGCGTTCTACAGCACTTCGCGGGCAAAATAAACTGGGGGTAATCCTTTCTATGCTCGAAGAGACTTTATCAGGAATCAGGGTTATCAAAGCTTTTAATGCTGAAAACAAAATGCGTCAGCGGTTTTTAAGTCTCAATAGTTTTTACACGCTGATCATGACCAAAATGTTCAGACGGCAATATATGGCATCACCTCTTAGTGAATTCCTTGGCACAGCAGTGGTGGTAGTTATTGTTTGGTATGGTGGATCATTGGTACTTAATGCTGAAGGCAGCCTTTCGCCTCAGGGGTTTATCGCCTATCTTATTCTATTTGCCCAAATCATTAACCCGGCCAAAGCATTTACAACAGCCTACTATAATGTTATGAAGGGAATGGCTTCTGCCCAAAGGGTAGATGAAATTCTTGATGCACCACTGGTAATTGATGATCATCCTAATGCCAGGCCCATGAAATCTTTCAATGAAAAGATTGAATTCAGAAATGTAAGTTTCAGCTATGGCAGCATTCCGGTTTTAAAAAATATCAACCTAATTATTGAAAAAGGAAAAACAGTGGCTTTGGTTGGACAATCAGGAGCCGGAAAATCAACCCTGGTTGATCTGATCCCAAGATTCTATGAAGTTTCTGATGGCGAAATCCTTTTTGATGATATCAACATAAAAGAGTTGAAAGTTAATGATATCAGGGCCCTGATGGGAAATGTAAGTCAGGAAGCAATCCTGTTTAATGACAATTTCTTCAATAATATTGCTTTTGGCGAATATAAAATTGCCGAAAAGGATGTAAAAAAAGCTGCGGAAATTGCCAACGCTCAAGAATTTATTGAGAAAACTCCTTTAGGATATTATACCAATATTGGCGACAGAGGGAACAAACTATCTGGTGGACAAAGGCAAAGACTTAGCATTGCCCGTGCAGTGCTCAAAAATCCACCCATCCTTATTCTTGATGAAGCCACTTCAGCGCTGGATACCGAATCAGAAAAGCTGGTGCAGGAAGCTCTGAGCAATGTTATGAAAAACAGAACATCCGTTGTTATTGCGCACCGGCTTTCAACGGTTATTAATGCCGATCTGATTTGCGTAATGCATGATGGCGAAATTGTTGAAAGAGGTAATCATGAGCAACTAATAGCAATTGATGGTTATTATAAAAAACTTCATAGCCTTCAAATGTTTGCAGAATAAAATCATTGCGTATTTTTGCTAACAATAAAAAAACAACTAACCAAATCAAATATAAACCAAAGTAACAAAGATGGATTTAAGCAAAATAATGGCCATTTCAGGCAAAAGTGGATTATTCAAAATCGTTTCTCAATCTCGGGGTAGTATCATCGTAGAATCTTTACTTGACGGCAAGAAATTCCCTGTTTTTGCTACCCACAGATCTTCGGTTCTTGAAGATATCAGCATGTTTACTTATTCCGAAGACGTACCACTAAAAAAAGTTTTGTGGAGTATTTATCAGAAGGAAGACGGGAAAGAAGTTTCTATCGATATTAAGTCAGATGGGAGTGTGCTGAAAAATTATTTTGAGAGTATTTTGCCCGATTTTGACCAGGAACGGGTATATCCGAGCGATATAAAAAAAGTACTTACCTGGTATAATCAATTACTGGCACAAGATCTGATCAGCGAGCCTGTTGATGAAAGCGAAGCGGAAGCTGAATCAGATAAGGAAGAAGCAACAGAAGAAAAAACCGGAGAAGAAAAGGCTCCTGAAGAAAGCAATAAAAAAAAATCTGAAGCAAAGAAAAAAAGCACTGAAAAATAACTCTATGTTATTTTACCGATAACTACAATTTGTTCATGTATAAAAGCCTGATTCGCCCCACCTTATTTCTTTTATCACCCGAAAAAGTTCATCATCTGGTGGTTAAAATGTTACATATAGGTTTCAGGATACCTGGAATAAAACAGATAGTTAAAAAGTCTTTTGCATTTAGCGACCCCAGTCTTAAAATAAACCTTTTTGGACTGGAGTTTCCTAATCGCGTAGGCCTGGCGGCCGGCTTCGATAAAAAAGCAGATATATATAATCACATGGCAGCCTTTGGCTTTGGCCACGTAGAAGTGGGCACGGTAAATCCACTACCCCAGCCTGGAAATCCCAAACCCAGGCTTTTCAGGTTGAAAAAAGACAATGCGCTGATCAACCGGATGGGCTTTAATAATCCGGGGGTTGATGTTTTTGTCCAAAACTTGAAAAAGCAAAAACCCGAACTAATTATTGGTGGAAATATTGGTAAAAACACCCTAACGCCCAACGATAAAGCCATTGATGATTACCTGAAATGCTTTCATAAACTGCACCCGGTGGTAGATTACTTTGTGGTTAATGTAAGCTGCCCCAACATTGAAGGCCTGGGGAAATTACAAGACAAAGACGAACTCATCAAAATTCTGGATAGTATAAACCAGGCCAATAGGGGTATGCCCAAACGGAAACCGGTTTTACTAAAAATTGCACCCGACTTACCCATTGGTCAATTAGATGATATTATTGATGTGGTTAAAACGACAGAAGTTGACGGGATTATTGCCACCAATACCACTACCACCCGAGATAATCTAACTACAGAAACCGAATTTGTTGAAGCCATAGGCAGGGGTGGTTTAAGTGGCAAACCCCTTACGGATAAATCGACAGAAACTATTCGCTACCTGCATCAGAAATCAGGGGGTACCATTCCCATAATCGGTGTTGGAGGTATCATGTCTCCACAGGATGCCTGGGAAAAAATTGAAGCCGGAGCCAGTCTGGTACAGATATATACTGGCTTTGTTTACGAAGGTCCGGGAATCATAAAAAGGATCAATCAATTCCTGGCTCTGAAACTGAAGCAATAAGGGCAAAAAATACGATACTGAACAACCATTTCTTTCATCGCAATGGTCTTTCAATTATTTTGAGAAATCTGTAACTTGCTCCTAACAATGCAATTCTCAAATTATTAAAAGACAATTCTTCGTATATTTGGTAAGTTTGAGATAAGTTACTACACACAGGTTATTTATACTAAAGGCCGAGGGCTTTTAGTATAATGGAAAAAAGCTAATTTATGCGCTCAACAATCTTTCTTGTTCAATATTTTTATTAAAATATGCTTCTTCAGCAGGTTGAACTACTATTTGATTAATAATATCTGGTGAATTCCTAAAGTCTATCAATCTACAGCCTACATACCTGATGAGCAGGTACTGAGACAACAAATTTTTTAGTGACAATTGAGTAGCCTCTACATTATGTAACATTCAATCTTTCAGTATCTTAACACCCATCCATTATGATAAGAAAAACCTTGTTTGCAATGATGATTATGGTAAGCACTGGCAGCGCTATGGCTCAGCCTTACCAGTCTAACTGGGAATCCATTAACAGCCGTCCCATACCCGAATGGTTTAGCGATGTGAAATTCGGTATTTTTATTCATTGGGGCGTTTTTTCTGTACCAGCCTGGGCACCTGCCAATGAAGATATCAGCATATACGCCAAATATGCTGAATGGTACTGGTGGCGAATGATGAATACCGACGATAAGGCCGGACAAATGTTCCGTGCGTATCATAATGATATCTATGGCGAAGATTTTCTTTACCAGGATTTTGCCCCGATGTTTAAGGCAGAACATTTTGATCCCAGCCAGTGGGCAGATCTTTTCAAACGGGCAGGTGCCAAATATGTAGTACTTACCTCCAAGCATCATGAAGGTTTTACTCTTTGGCCTAGTGCCCAGAGCTGGAACTGGAACAGTGTTGACATAGGTCCTCACCTCGATTTGTGCGGTGATCTTACCACTGCTGTTAAAAAAGCCGGACTGCAGATGGGGTTCTATTATTCCCTCTATGAATGGTTTAATCCACTGTACCGCAACAATCTTGAAAAATATGTTGACGATCACATGATCCCGCAAATGAAAGATCTGGTAACCCGCTATGAGCCTTCGATACTTTGGACCGATGGGGAATGGGATCATCCCAGTGAAACCTGGAAAAGCACGGAGTTTCTGAAATGGTTGTACAATGAATCGCCTGTGAAAGAAGGGGTAGTAGTAAACGACCGCTGGGGAAAAGAATCGAGAGGCAAACAAGGCGGATTTTATACTACCGAATATGATCTGGTGCACGATGGACAGGGTATTGGCACTACTGATCACCCCTGGGAAGAATGTCGGGGAATTGGGACTTCCTTCGGATACAACCGGATAGAAACCCCCGATAATTACATGACAGCTGAGGGCCTGGTTCATTTGCTAATAGAAAAGGTGGCTGCTGGTGGAAACCTGTTGCTCAATGTTGGGCCTACTGCCGACGGGCGCATCCCCGCCATACAACAGCAACGACTGCTCGAAATAGGTGAATGGCTCGATGTGAATGGAGAAGCTATTTATGATACCCGAAAATGGGATGGAGCCGAAAGAAATCAAAATCTTGAAAATGTTTATTTTACCCGCAAAGGCAACGATTTGTATGTGATTTGTACACAGTTTCCCGAAAAACCAATTACCGTTACAGGCACCAACAGATCGGGAAAGGTATCTTTGATGGGCTTTGATGGAAAAGTAAAGAGCAGAAGAAGTAATGGTAGCATAAACATAACCCCACCAACCATTACTCCTGCCAACAATCCCACCAACCATGCCTGGGTATTTAAGATAGAAAACGGGCTTTGATTGGTTTTGATGATTGGGGTGTGTGAGTTGCTATGGAGCCAATTGGCCATTCCCATGATAAATTCTGCTGTCAATACGACAATAATATCCGTTAACAACGGGCAGAATAGTTATTTTGGGGGAATTTGGAAGCGAAATCAATGTAAATGATTACAAGAAATTATCCGGGTTTTAAGCTGAAACAGAAAGCTTTATTAAAGACATTCCTTCAAACCAGGCTCACTCGTTGTCTAAAAATCCCTGAACATGCGCATTCACAATCAGATAAACCGGATCTGATTTCAACCGGGGTAACCAGTCAGAACTGAGATTGGAAGGATTGGTATTTTTAGAGAAGATATTTTCCAGGGTATATTGATTCATTTCCACATCAGTAAGTTGGTGAGACCAGTCTATACGATTAACGGTTTCAGCACCCGGGCCAAAATTTTCATATTCGGCATAGTAGCAGGTACGATGATTTTCATTTCCGCGCCATATTGACCAGCCCTCCGGATTAATAAACCCATCAAGAAAGGAATGGATGATAACCGTTTTGGCAAAGGGACGCCACGGACGGCCCAGCGATACCCTTTCAATTTCAGGTGCAGCAGTAAACCGACTGTTAAAAAACACATAGCCAAACCTGGTATCAGACTCAGTAGATGCAGCTGTGATGTAAGACCCTGTTTTCAGGCTATGGATATGACAACTATCGAATACAACGGTACTACGACCAAAGATATAGTCGGTAGTCCCTTCAATGTAGCAGTCCTTCAGGTAATTTCTATAAGGGCCGCGACTGTAATAGGTATCCTGATGACCAATGAGCTTTACATGATAAAGAGTTTGCCTGTCGCCATGGGTGCGCAATGCCACCGCCTGACCCACAGGCCCGGCAGAATTTTTAAAGGTCAGGTTCATGGCTGTAAAATCAGAAGCATCCACTGCAAAACTGAAAGAAGTGGAAGTAGTGATGGTATCACCATTTACCACCCTACCCGAATAATGGTCCCACACAAGAATCACCCCTTCCGCACTCTCTCCAATAAGGGTAATGTTGTTTTTGGTAGTATCAAGCAAAATTTTTTCACGATAAACTCCATTACGGATAAAAATAATCTTACGCTTTGAGTTCTTGTTGGGAATCAAATTAATAGCTTCCTGCACTGTGGTGGTGGATCCTGTTCCATCCTGAGCAACCACTATATCTATCCAGGGAGTGAGCTTTGCTTCAAGGGTTTGGGCTTTAACAGAACAACAAAGTATAATAAACAATGTGATTGAGAAAAAACTTCTGATCATAATTTGAGATTTAGATGGGAAATCATTTCAGTTCCTTAAGCCCTTCAAAAACCAACCTGGCCACTTGCATCGCCCCTTCGGGCTGGAAATGGGTATTGTCGGTCATGCCATCAGGATAGGCTTCAAATTTTCCGGCAGGAAGGTTCATAAAGTAATTGTTGGTTACATATTCCCGGCCCATTTGTGAAAAATGTTCAGCTGAAAGCACTGTTAGGTCAATCAAAAACACATTCAGTTCATCAGCTACTTCGCGCATGGCCGCAGGATACTCGCCATGAGAGTTTTGAAGTTGGTCTTCCACCCATGGATAATTACGACATACAGAAGTGATAAACACAGGGGTAGCTCCCTGTTCCCGGGTTTGGTTTACGTACAATCGCAAGTACTCCTTGTATCCTGAAATTGTGGTGTAGCGGTCCACTTTGTCAGGAGAAGAATCGTTGTGTCCGAACTGAATCAAAACCCAATCTCCCGGACTGAGTAAATGGTAAACCTGCGACCAACGTCCCTCTTCAAAAAAAGATCGGGTGCTTCTTCCTCCTCGTGCCCGATTATCAATCACAACACTGTCGGCATCTATTGGATATACAAGTTTAAGACTATCTGCCATAGTAAAATGATGCAACATTTGCCCCCAACCTGTTTGTGGATAGCGTTCGGTCATGTATTCTTCGCCGTAGTTGGCATAATCGGCCATGGTAGAGTCACCAATAAGCCATAAGGTTATTTCTCTATCGGGTTTGCAGGAAATTAGCGACATGAGAAAAACGATCACTATGATTAAAATTCTGGAATTCAAATAGGGAGCAATCATGAAGTTGAGTATAATAGTAAATTTTGAAATCTTCAAATTCTCAGGGGTTTTTAACCAGCTTCCTCAGTTGAAAAACATCTTTTCTGCGGTCTTTCATGTTCCTTACACTTCCAAATTCATGCAATTCGCGAAGGGCATCAATTTCAGCATCTACAATTAGTATCATTTCAGTGTTGGGGGTAGTTTCTGCTTTTATACCATTGGATGGAAAAGCAAAATCGCAGGGGGTAAACACCATAGATTGAGCGTATTGAATACTCATGTTGCGCACATTGGGAAGGTTACCCACACTACCGGCAATAGCAACGTAACATTCATTTTCTATGGCACGTGCCTGGGCACAATGTCTTACTCGGGAAAATCCGTTCTGGGTATCTGTCAAAAAGGGTACAAAAAGAATATCCATTCCTTCATCAGCCAATAAACGGCTAAGCTCCGGAAATTCAGAATCATAACAGATCAGAATGCCAATTTTGCCACAGTCAGTATCAAAGGTTTTCAGCTGATTTCCACCCTGCAACCCCCACACGCGGGCTTCGTCAGGGGTAACGTGTAGTTTTTCATAGCGTTCCTGTGTACCATCACGCCTGCACAAATAGCCCACATTGTAGAGGGCATTATCTCTCAGCTCGGGCATGCTTCCGGTAATAATGTTTATGTTGTAAGCAATCGCCAGTTCAGAGAAGCGATTGGTTATTTCTTCGGTATATCTGGCTAAAAGTCTTATAGCTTCGTGTTCCGATAAGTTATTGTACTGAGCCATCAGAGGTGCGTTGAACAGTTCGGGAAAGAGTGCAAAATCAGACCGGTATTCAGAAACAGCATCTACAAAGAACTCTGCCTGCTGCATCACTTCATTGATATCTTTATAAGGACGCATCTGCCATTGGATTAGTCCAAGACGGATAACCGTTTTTTTACTTTCTACCTGCGCGGAGGGTTTTTCAAAATAAATATTATCCCATTTTAAAAGAACAGAAAATTCATTTTTGGCATTTTCCCCTTCTATATAAGCCTTAAGAACACGAGATGGATAAAAATCGTTGGCAGTATGAAAGTTCAGTACTTCATCATCAATTTCTTTTCTCTTTACCTTCTCAATGTACTCCTTGGGGGTATTATCGTTAAGATAGGTTTGGTAATTGGTAATTTTTCCACCCAAAACAATCCCTCTCAAATTGTATTTTTCACATAACTCCTTTCGGTAATCATACAATCTTCGGCCTAAACGAAGCCCCCTATATTCGGGAACAACAAATATATCCAGCCCATAAAGTACATCACCTTCCTCCGTATGCGAATCGAAGGAGTAGTTTTTTGTGATTCTTTTCATGGAATGATTGTCGGAATACTTGTCATAATCAACAATTATTGACAGGGCGCAGGCCACAATCTCACCATTAACCTTAATTACTACCTGCCCTTCCTGAAACACATCAACAAGCTTTGCAATTTTATCTTCTTCCCACCACGGACTAAGTGTCCCATTATATGTTACTTCAAGGGCTTTGGTTAATTCATCATAATCATCGGAATTTAGAAAATCAAAATCCAGGTTTTCAATTTCGGGAGCAGTCATTTTATTAATTTAATTAGATAAAGATTGAGTTTTGCGTGTTTTCGGCAAAAATTGTTAAACAGTTAAAGGTAATATTCCTTTTAGTTCTATAAAAATAAAACGCCGGTAAACATAAAGAATACCGGCGAAATATCAAATTTTTTAAATGCTGAAATTTACTTCTTCTTCTTTTTATGGATATGAGTAGCATGACCGAAATAAACTTCGGCAGCTTCCATAATGGTTTCAGAAAGAGTAGGGTGTGGATGGATGGTTAACTCAAGATCACGGGCTACAGCTGCCATTTCTATAGCCAATGTAGCTTCTCCCACCATACTGCCTGCTTCTTTTCCCACAAATCCGGCTCCAAGTATCCGGTCATTTTCCGGATCAATGATTAGCTTGGTGAGTCCGTTTTTCAAACCCAGGGTAACTGCCCTGCCCGATGCTGCCCATGGGAATTTGGCTACTTCCACCTTTTTGCCCTGTTCTTTGGCTTCGGCTTCGGTAATACCAGTCCAGGCAATTTCCGGATCGGTAAACACAACCGCCGGAATGGCCTTTGGCTCATAGGCAGTTTTGTGTCCGGCAATGTGTTCTGCAGCAACCCGTCCTTCGTGAGAAGCCTTATGAGCGAGCATAGGCTGACCAGAAATATCACCAATGGCATATATATTTTTAACGTTTGTGCGTCTTACCAGGTCAACTTTTACAAAACCTCGTTCGTCGGTTTCAACACCCACTTCTTCCAGTCCAATATTTTTGGTGTTAGGCTTACCGCCAATGGCTACAAGTATCTTATCAAAAGATTCTTTCTTTTTGCCATCCTGGGTTTCAAATTCAACTTCCAGCTTCTTACCCTTTTTCTCCACATTAACTACCTTGGTATTAAACATGGTGTTTTGGATTAGGTCCCGTCGTTCTTTCTTAAATACATCGCGTAAATCCTGATCGAGACCAGGCAGAATATCTGAAGTGAACTCTGCAATGGTAATTTCTGAACCTAGCGATTTGTAAATAACACTCATTTCCAGCCCAATATAACCAGCACCCACAATCAGCAAACGTTTGGGAACATCTTTTAACTCCAGTGCAATCTCTGCATTCATAATTTGCTCATCGAAAGAAATACCGGGTAGCGATGATGCAGTGGCTCCTGTTGCCAGGATAAGATTCTCAAAAGCAATTTCCTTTTTATCACCCTCAACGGATGTAAACTCGAGTGAATTTGTTCCGGTAAGTTTCGCCATTCCCTGCAAATACTCAACCTTGCGGGCCTTGGCCAGCTGACCTAAACCACCGGTTAGCTGTTTTACCACTGATTGTTTCCACGAACGAACCTTATCAATATCTACTTTTACGCCCGAAAAAGTTAGTCCCCAATCGGCGGCCTTTTCCGATTCATCTTTTACTGCTGCCAGGTGCAGCAATGCCTTGGTAGGAATACAACCATGAAAAAGACAAACCCCGCCAGGATCGGGTTTAGGATCAATCAATGTGACATTTAAATCGAGATTGGCTGCCTGAAAAGCGGCTGCATAGCCCCCAGGTCCGGCACCCAATACTATAACTTGTTTCTTATCTGCCATTATTTTTTCTTTCTTTACCAGGTAATCAACTTAATGTATGAATTTGAAAAACTCAGACCCTGAGTGTAAGATCACGGTCTGAGTTTTGGCTGTTTCCATTAAAACATGGTTAACAGCGGGTTTTGCATGGCTTCTACCAGCCAGCGCAGGAATCTTGCTCCATCAGCACCATCAATCAGGCGATGATCATAAGACAGAGACAATGGTAGTATCATGCGGGGCTTGAATTCGCCATCAATGAAGACAGGTTCTATTTGTGAGCGTGAAACTCCCAGAATGGCAACTGCAGGCCGGTTTACAATCGGTGTAAAATTGGTTCCGCCAATACCACCCAAATTAGAAATGGTAAAGTTTGCCCCCTGCAATTCATCAGGTTTGATCTTTTTGGTACGGGCTTTTTCTGCCAGTTCATTAAGCTCCAGCGAAAGATCAGTGATGGATTTCTTGTCCACATCGCGAATTACGGGTACTAGCAGCCCACGATCAGTATCAACGGCCACACCTATATTAACGAATTCCTTATAAATAATTACTTCGTTCTTCATGTCGATGCTGGCATTGAACTTCGGATGGGTTTTCAGGGCAATGGCTGAAAGTTTAAGAAGAATAGCCGTAACCGTAAGTTTGGCGCCCTTCTTTTCTACCAGTTTTGAATAGTCCTTCCTGAATTTTTCCAGTTCAGTAATATCTGCTTTGTCGAACTGGAAAACGTGCGGAATATTTTGCCATGACCCTGCCATTGCTTTGGCGGTAATTTTTCTGATGGTATCCATCTTTTCTCTGCGGACTTCTCCCATTTTGGAGAAATCGGGCAGCTGGAAGTCATCCTGGATCACACCCGCCCCAGCTCCGGAAGCTTTGCTTTGAACCACCTTTTTGGTAAAGGCTTTCACATCGTCTTCTACAACCCTTTCGTTGGGGCCTGAACCTTTTATTTGTGTAATATCAATACCCAGCTCACGGGCCAGACGTCTTACGGCCGGAGAAGCAGGCACATGAGCGGCAGAAACATAAGAAACCTGCTGCTCAGGTTCTTCTTTTGCTTCCGGTTGAGGTTTTTCATCCTTTGCACTTTCTTTGGGTTCTTCTTTTGGTGCTTCTTCAGCCTTTTTCTCTTCTGGTTTTTCTGCAGGCTTTTCGGGAGTTTTCTCTTCTGCTTTTTCATCCTTGCTTCCTGCAGCTTCGGTATCAATGATAAACATTACCTCTCCTACCTTCACCTGCTGACCTTCGCTTACTTTAACCTCCTTAACAACCCCGGCAGCTTCTGATG
This sequence comes from Sphingobacteriia bacterium, assembly GCA_011390785.1. GTDB lineage: Bacteria > Bacteroidota > Bacteroidia > Bacteroidales > UBA7960 > SKVR01. The sequence goes on along the minus strand of JAABRR010000025.1, from coordinate 43,497 downwards.
GCAGCTCAAAGCTTGCTTTATCGCTTTCCATTTCAGCCAGAACATCATCGGCTTTCACCGTGTCTCCTTTTTTAACAAGGACTTCCAACACCACTGCTGTGGTAACATTATCGGCAATTTCCGGTAATTTTATTTCTATACTCATATTAAAATTGTTTTATATCTCCGTTGGATTGAGTTTATTTTCGTCAATTTTGAAGTCTTTTTTGGCCTTAATCAACACTTTCTGATCGAGTTTGCCTTCAGTGAAAAGACTGTGCAGTGTAGCATAAGCAATATGACGATCATCAACCTCAAAATAATCTCTTAGGGCTCTTCTGTTATCGCTTCGTCCAAAGCCATCGGTACCAAGAACTGTAAGTCCCTTGGGAAACCATCGGCAAATGGTCATCGGAATAGCTTTCATGTAATCATGAGCTGCAAGACACAAACCGGGATCATCTTTCAAACATTCCTCAACGTAGGCAAGTTTTTGCTCCTTTTCAGGGTTCAAACGATTCCAACGTTGGGTTTCACGGGCATTTTCGTAAAGCTCTTTGTAGCTTGTAACACTCCATACATCAGCAATTACATTGTAATCCTTCTCCAGCATTTCTGCTGCCCGCAAGACTTCATTTAAGATGGCACCACTGCCAAACAAATGCACCTTCTCACCTTTCTTCTTTGTTGATTTCTTGAATTTGTACATCCCTTTAATAATGCCTTCTTCAACTCCTTTAGGCATTGCAGGCATTTTGTATTTTTCGTTAAGAACGGTAATGTAATACATTACGTCTTCCTGATCTACAAACATTCGCTGCATACCATCTTTAACGATTACCGCAACTTCATAAGCAAAAGCAGGATCGTAAGCTTTCACACCTGGCACTGACATAGCAATGAGGTGAGAGTGTCCGTCCTGATGCTGTAAGCCTTCTCCGGCCAATGTTGTGCGTCCTGAAGTTCCACCGATCATGAATCCCCGGGCACGCATATCTGCTGCAGCCCAAATAAGGTCGCCAATGCGCTGAAATCCAAACATGGAATAATATATAAACATGGGGATCATCTGCACGCCATGTGTTGAATAAGACGTACCTGCAGCAATAAACGATGACATACAACCAGCTTCGGTAATCCCCTCTTCAAGGATGGCACCGTCTGTTGCTTCTTTATAATAGAGAAGTGAATCTCTGTCAACAGGCTCATAATTTTGCCCTACGTGAGAATAGATACCAAATTTGCGGAACAAGGCATCCATACCAAAAGTACGCGATTCATCAGGCACAATGGGAACAATCAGTTTACCCATTTTTTTATCACCCATCATTTTGGCCATAAGGTTTACTATTGACATTGTAGTGGCCATTTCGCGGTCACCGGAGCCTTCAAGCAATTCATTATAGATTTTATCGTCGGGCAATTGAATAGCATCGGCGTTAGCAACTCTCTTGGGCAAATAGCCACCCAATTCTTCTCTGCGTTTCCTCAAATACTGCATTTCTTCACTATCTTCAGCAGGGCGGAAGAAAGGAGCTTTTTTAGCTTCTTCATCGGAAAGAGGAATTCCGAACCTGCTTCTAAAGTGAAGCAACTCATCTTCGTTAAGTTTTTTCTGCTGGTGGGTAATATTTCTTCCTTCGCCGGCTTCTCCCAAACCATAACCTTTGATGGTTTGCGCAAGGATCACCACAGGGCCTCCTTCATAATTCACTGCTTGTTTGTAAGCATTGAATACCTTAACCGGATCATGACCACCCCTGTTGAGTTTTTCAAGTTGCTCATCAGAATAATGCTCAACCAGTTTTAGAAGTTTTTCACTTCTGCCAAAGAAATCCTTGCGGATAAAATCGCCCGAAGACACTACATACTTCTGGAACTGACCATCGGGGGTTTCTTCCATGGCTTTAAGCAATTCGCCTGATTCATCTCTGGCAATCAGGTCATCCCAATCGCCACCCCAGATTACCTTAAATACTTTCCACCTGGCACCTTTGAAGGCAGCTTCAAGCTCCTGGATGATTTTTCCATTTCCCCGCACGGGGCCATCAAGTCTTTGCAGGTTGCAATTCACTACAAAAATCAGGTTATCTAGTTGTTCGCGGCTGGCAACAGTAATGGCACCCAGAGATTCCGGCTCATCCATTTCACCATCGCCCATAAAAGCCCAAATTTTCTGTTTGGTTATTTCTTTCAGGCCTCTGTCTTCCAAATATTTATTAAAACGTGCCTGGTAGATTGCCATAAGCGGTCCCAGACCCATTGACACTGTTGGGAATCTCCAATAATCAGGCATCAATCGGGGGTGCGGATAAGATGGGAGTCCACCATCAGGGCGTAATTCCTGGCGGAAATTGTGCAGGTCTCTTTCGGTAAGGCGGCCTTCAAGAAAAGATCGGGCATACATACCCGGCGATGCATGTCCCTGAAAATAAACGATATCTGCAGGTTCATCACCATCTCCGGCTTTAAAAAAGTGGTTAAAAGCTACTTCGAGAAGTGTGGCAGAAGAAGCATAGGTGGAAATATGTCCGCCAATACCTTCGGATTCTTTATTGGCTCTAACAACCATAGCCATGGCATTCCACCGGATAAGACTCTTTATTCTCCTTTCAATCTCACGACTACCCGGATAAGGTAATTCTTTTCTTGGGGAAATGCTGTTGATATAAGGCGTGTTGCCCGGACAGCGAAAAACGATTCCCTCTTTGTGAGCTTTGTTCTGTAATAAGGCCAAAATTTCCCTTACTCTCTGCGGTTCTTCGTTTTGAATCAAATAATTGAGTGAATCGAGCCACTCCTGATTTTCAAATTGATAATACTCTTTGTCTTTCGTACTCATGGGTTATATATATATAAATTTAAATAAACATACAATGAAACATTCACCTTTCTTAAAGAAAAAAAAAGTAATAATGTTCAGGATGTTAAAATTACAATTTCTTGAGCAAATAAAGAGTGTTTAAAGAAGAAATAGTGAATTTTTAATATCTGAAACAAAAAATATTGGTCTGATTTAATTCTTAAGAATTTTTTTGTCAAAATATATTTTTTTCACTGTGTTTGATGAAGATTTTTTATACCGTATTTGCTAAACTAAAAATTGCTAATCGGAGTAATATCAAATTAAAGAAAAGAACAGAAACAATGCAAATGTATAAATCGAAAGTAGGGGTAGCCATTTGGATTCCCATAATCATAGCATAGCTTTTTACATCTGTATTACTTATTACTGATTCAGGTGCCTGGCTTGCTATTCTAATAAATATTCTGATAGCTGCATTTATAATATACATCTGTTTATCTATACGTAACATTATTGATGATGATTCCCTTACTGTGAAGAGAAGTTTCTCTTATCGAAAAACCATTCCGATACATTTGATCAGAAAGATTAAGAAGACCAATAATCCTTTGGCAGCAACTGCAGGTTCACTTGATAGGCTTAAGATTCTTTATAACAAGCATGACAGTGTGCTAATTTCGCCAAAGGAAAAGATGCAATTCATTAATACACTGATGGCCAAAAATCCTGATATTGAAGTAATATTGCCAGGAAAGAAGTATAAAAATGGGAAAGGCACCTAAATATGGGATAATAATTACATCACCTGTTGTGAATGCCATTAACATTAAGTTTTTGCGCTAATTGATTTGCAAACAATGTTCTTGAGCAACAATCAAATTGTATTCATTTTTCATAAAAGGATAATCCCAACACCCCATTCTATGGTAAATATTCCCACCAAACCCTTTCTTGTAAACATGGACACCATGCAGCGGATGGTTTACATTTAAATTGGGAGCACAACCAAACATATCATATTCGTAACATCCGCAGTTTTTGGCTCTCCGAATAGCCTCCCACTGGAGTGCATAACTAGCTCCCAGATGCATTTTTTCTGATGATGAAGCTCCAAACAAATATATTCCTCGTTTGTGTGAAAGCGCCAGAAACATGGATGAAAGAAATTCCCCTTCAAAATCTGCCATCAACAAACTTATTTTCACATCCTTATTGGCAGCATTGTTCTGTTGTTTCAATAAGTTGGCAAAATACATTTTAGGGTGCAATTTAAGGTTCTTTCTTAAAAAAGTATCACAATAAAGCTGGTACCATATATCCAAATCTTCAATCCCATATTCATTAACTTTTACACCCGTTTTTATTGACTTTTTAATATTATACCGGGTATTAAAACGCATCTTGCCAAGTATTTCCTTCTCATCTTTTTTAAGGTCAATAAAGAAGGTGTTTTTAGGAAGAATATCAACAGGACTTTTCTTCAAATTCCAATTGTGGGTATTAAAGTTTACCCGAAGCTCCTGGGTTTGATCATCAGGCGGAGCAAGCCAGTTACCATTGGAATCAAAATAATTCTCTTCATGAGCCCATTGGTTTTCCCACATAAGATCATACCTGATAAAGACGCAATTAGCTGGTAAAAATCCCCGTAGGTTTTCTGACAATTCTTCAAGAAAAACCCCCTGGTTTTCATACTTAGGCTCTACTTTAGGACCATAAGGCACATAAGCAAAACAGTTTTTACAGTCGAGATACCTGATAAAAACCAACAAATCATCATTAATGCTCTGGTTACTGCTATTCAGAGGGTTTAAAATATCCTTTGAAACGGTTAATTCAAAACCATTCGAGATAAGTCCCTGATTTTCTTTAACTTTTGCCCAGTAACCAGTTTGGGGCAAAATATTGGTTGATTCAATCTCTTCAATTTCTTTGGTTTCTATCTTGCAAAACATGGGCAATCTTTTTTAATCGTGCAAACAAAATTAAAAAATACATTAGGAGAATAAAAACCAGGGACTAAATAAATCTCTAAACTACCCCTTGCATTTATAGATGGGATGCGGTACTTTTGACGCTTATTCATACTTTGCGCAAGAAACCGATTCTGTTAGTCATGAAAAAAACCCGGATACATTTCCTACAACATGTTCCTTATGAAGGATTGGGCGCTATTAATTACTGGATTAAAGAAAACCGACTCCAGCTTACCCAAACACGATTTTTCAATAACGACCCACTCCCGGATCCTGAAAATTTTGATATGTTAATCATAATGGGTGGACCAATGAGTGTGAACGATGAAAATGCATATCCATGGCTTGGTGAAGAAAAGGCCTTTATCCGTAAGAGCATTGAACACCATAAATCTGTTTTGGGAATTTGCCTGGGAGCCCAACTTATTTCTTCGGCCCTGGGAGCAAAGGTTTACCCCCACTCAGAAAAAGAGATTGGATGGTTTCCTGTAGAAAACGTTGATCCACCAAATCTCAAAACCCCCTTTTTGCTTGATAACAAGCACCTTACGGTTTTTCATTGGCATGGCGAAACGTTTGATCTTCCCAAAGATTCTCAACTTCTTTACCGTTCGCAAATGTGTAAAAACCAGGGGTTTTTATTAAAAACGAATATCCTTGGTTTACAATTTCATTTTGAAGCCACACCGGACAGTGTTCAGGAAATGGCTCAGCACGGTAATGAAGAGATAGCTGCCGGGGGAAACTACGTTCAAACAATTAATGAAATTACCACAGTCAATAGTTATTTCAACTCGTCTCATCAAATACTCTATCGTATCCTTGATTACCTGGCAAAAAAGTCTAAATAGGCTTGCAAGAAAACGTCTATTGCTGCGTTGGGTTTGTCTTCAAAACAGTCAATTACGAAAAGTAAACTCCTGTTTTTCAGCCATCACCCGCCTTGCCCTTGACGCTTTCTTATCAGGTACGAGAAATAATCATGTGTTTTTATGCAGACAATAAATTAAAGTATTATGAGCACAATGATTCCTGATTTCCTACAATTGCCAATTATTCTGGTGGTGGGTTTTGTAGTATTATTGTTATTGGTGCTGAAGTTCAAAATACACGCCTTTATTGCGCTTCTAATTGTAAGTATATTAACGGGGTTGCTGGCCGGCATGTCACCGGTTTCCCTTTTGGGCACTATCCAGACAGGTATGGGTGGAACGCTGGGTTATATTGCTGTAATTGTAGGTTTAGGATCTATTTTTGGAAAAATTCTTGAGTATTCAGGTGGTGCAGAAGCATTATCGATGTATTTATTGAATAAATTTGGTGAAGACAAAGCCCCATGGGCACTAACGCTTGCTGGTTTTATCATTGCCATACCCGTGTTTTTTGATGTGGGGTTTATAATTCTGGTGCCTGTTTTATACTCCCTATCCCGAAAAACAGGCAAATCTCTTCTTCTCTATGGTATTCCCCTTTTGGCCGGACTGGCCGTAACACATAGCTTCATCCCTCCTACTCCGGGTCCTGTAGCTGTAGCCGAAATAATTGGTGCCAACCTGGGATGGGTAATTTTTCTTGGATTTTTAACTGGAATCCCTGTGGCAATTTTAGCAGGGCCGGTTTTTGCTCAATACATCAGCAAAAAAATAGTGGTAATGCCTCCTGCCCTTGACAATAACAATGCTTCATCCGGCCCCAATGATTATTACGAAGATAAACCAAGGAATTTCCCGGCATTCAGGCTGATTGTTATGATTATTGGATGCCCATTGTTACTGATCATTGCCAATACAATTACCTCTGTACTGGTAAAAAAGGAGATATTAGCAGATGGTTTCTGGACAGAGATGATGTTGTTTATCGGGCATCCCTTCAGCGCATTGACTATTGCCACACTGCTGGCCATGTATTTTCTGGGCATTAAACAGGGAATCGATAAGAAGATTCTTCAACAGATCAGCAATGATTCCCTGGGCCCCGCAGGTATCATCATACTGGTAACCGGAGCAGGTGGCGTTCTGAAACAGGTTTTGATTGATAGCGGTTTGGGCGGCCAGTTGGCACAGTCGGTAGCCGCTTCACCAATCAACCCTCTGGTGCTTGCCTGGATTATAGCAGCCATTGTAAGAATAACCCAGGGATCTGCTACGGTTGCTATGATAACATCAGCTGGTATTATAAGCCCGGTATTGCCGGCATTTGCACTTTCCGATCCACAACAGGCCTTGTTGGTTATTGCCATTGCATCAGGTGCTACAATTCTTTCGCACGTAAACGACAGTGGCTTTTGGCTGGTGGGAAAATATTTGGGGCTCAATGAAAAACAAACCCTTCAGTCGTGGACAGTAATGGAAACTATTATTGCGTTGGGCGGACTTGCTTTCTCCTGGACTTTGTACCAGTTTTTCTGAACAGGAAAATTTTTGAAAAAATATCATAGAATAACTCAACCATTCAATAAAAGTCCCTGATTGAAAACTCTTTGGCTGAAAAATCAAACTTTTGTACTTTTACCCACCATATAAACCTTATCGCAATGACAAAAAGCAAACTACTTCTGTTGACTATCCTGGGTTTGGTTACCACCGCCGTTTTCGGTCAGGAATTTACACCCAATTATGACGAATCGAAAATACCAGACTATACACTACCCAATGCTTTGGTATTTGAAGATGGCACTCCTGTCAATTCTGTTGAACAGTGGGATGCCCGGCGGAAAGAAATACTGCATCTTTTTGAAAAAGAGATGTATGGTATTATGCCCGGCTGGGAAGGTGGTGTTCATGCGGAAACCGTTTACCAAAATGATACTGCCATGGCAGGACAAGCCACTGTAAAAGAAGTAAAACTCACCCTGAAATACCAGCGCCGGGAGCTGGAAATGTATTTGTTACTGCACATCCCCAATTCCCGCAAAAATGCACCGCTATTTTTGGGTTACAATTTTTATGGAAATCATACCACCACCCATGATCCAAAAGTTCACCTGACAAGATCATGGGTAAACAACAATATCGACTTTAACATTACTGAAAATAAAGCTAATGAATCCACCCGTGGGGTAAGGATTAAACGATGGCCTTACCAGGAAATCATTGCCAGGGGCTATGCAGTAGGCACGATATATTACGGCGAGGTTGACCCTGATTTTGATGACAATTTCCGAAATGGGGTGCATGCTTTACTCAAACAGCCATCAGATAGTAGTTCATGGGCAAGTGTAGCTGCATGGGCATGGGGATTGAGTCGCGCAATGGATTACCTCGAAACCGATGAAAAGATCGATCCGGACCGAATTGCCGTTCTTGGTCATTCACGCCTTGGAAAAGCTGCTGTATGGGCAGGAGCTACCGACGAAAGGTTTGCCATGGTTATTTCCAACAACTCGGGATGTGGCGGAGCAGCCATTTCGCGCAGACAATATGGAGAAACAGTATGGCGCATCAACAATAGGTTTCCCCATTGGTTTACACCCAATTTCAGCAAATACAATGAGAAGGAACATCTGTTGCCTTTCGACCAGCACCAGTTACTGGCATTAATTGCCCCACGACCCCTTTATGTGGCCAGTGCTACAGATGATCAATGGGCAGACCCAAAAGGGGAATTTTTATCAGCAGTGGAAGCCACAAAAGTTTACCGTTTTTTGGGCCTTACCGGCCTGCCTGCGGCAGAAATGCCCAAACCAGAAAGCCCGGTAATCCATGGCACAATCGCGTATCATATCCGTACAGGGAAACATGACATTACCCTTTACGACTGGCAACAATACATGAACTTTGCCGATCGATTCTGGGGAGCCTGGTAAATTCCGGGTTAGCTTATTGAAATGAAATTTTCAGATTATATACGAATCAATCTGCCAAAACCTATGATCAAATTATCTCACGCACTAATTATTCTGATCGTTTTTCCATTTATGGGAATCCTGTCATCCTGTTTATACAATAGCACAAATAAACCAGCCGTTAATTTACAATATAATTCTAATGACAGCACCTGGTATAACCGAAAAGTTGGTGCAGCCGGCTACATGCTGGAAATAAAAAAAGGGAATGTTCAAAAGGCCATACATCAGGCCCGTCAACAAGGAGAAGATGCAGAAGCATTTTTTGTTTTATCAGCCGCTCATACTGCACTCGAAGAATTTGACTCTGCCATGCATTACCTGCATCGATCCATTAATGCCGGCATGCCCCCCGAAAGATTTGTGGCAGGACCCAAAGACTTTTTTCAGCACCTGCAAAATACACAGAAATATAAAAGATGGGTTAGAAAACAAAAAATCAGCCTGGTTCATGGCCCTATGCTGGGGACAGTTTCTGATACTTCTGCCATCATATGGGCCAGAACCGCCAAAGAAAGCAGTTTAAAATTTATCCTTTCAGAAGATTTTACATTTGAGAACATTATCCAATCACCGGAAATCTTTACATCTTATGAAAAAGAACTGGCTGAACAAATTAAGATAAACGGGCTGACAGACAACAAAGAATATCATTATAAGGTAGTGGTTGATGGAGAAATTCTGCCTGCTGTTTATTCCTTCAAGACGCACCCCGGAAAATACAGCAAATCAGAAATAGCCATTGCTTTTGGTGGAGGAGCTGCCTACATACCCTGGCATACCCAAATGTGGCATACCCTGGCCAAGCACGATCTTAACGGGTTGCTCCTGCTGGGAGATAATGTATACATCGATTATCCGGAGCATCCTTCCATTCAGCAATATTGCTATCACCAAAGACAATCAGAAAAAACCTGGCGTCAGCTTGTAAGTCAAACACCAGTGTTTGCTATCTGGGATGATCATGATTTTGGAGATAACGATGAATATGGTGGCCCGCTAATTAACGAACCAGCCTGGAAAATTCCGGTTTACAAAACTTTTATGAACCAGTGGGCTAATAAAGGCTACGGCGGTGGTATAGAACAACCCGGTGTATGGTTTTCTTTTTTGATAGGTGATGTGGAATTTTTTATGCTCGATGGCAGATATTACCGCGAAGCCAGCTTCACCAACGATCAGGGTACCGATAAATCTATGCTGGGCCCCGTGCAAAAAGAATGGCTTTTGAAGGGGCTCTCAAATTCAGAAGCAACCTTCAAGATGATCGTATCACCTGTTCCCTGGTCAGACCTTGCCAAAAGCGAAATGGAAGGAAGATTTGATACCTGGAAAGGATATAAAGCAGAAAGACAAGAGATATTTGATCATCTTACCCGGGAAAGTATTTCAGGTGTTATGCTCATGTCAGCCGATCGCCACAGATCGGATCTTTGGAAAATCGACAGGGAAAACGACTACCCACTCTATGAGTTTGAAAGTTCAAGACTTACCAACGTGCACCAGCATAATTGTATCCCCGAAGCAGAATTCTGCTATAACGAAGACAACTCCTTCGGGAAGCTAATCTTCAGAACCAATACTCCCAAACCTGAAGCGGAATACCAGATATGGAATATAGAAAATGAGAAAGTTTTCAGCTATATCATCCCATTGGCAGAACTAAATTAAAGAGCATGTAACCCCTTGCAAACCCATATTTTTTCGATTGATAATAATGATAACCCAGTCAAAGTCAAGAAATATCATCTTTATTATTAATTTAGGGCATGCTGAAAAAGTTTTTAGTGCATCACATGCAAGGCGACAAGGTGAAGCTGTATATTAATACTGCAAGCCCAAGGCAATGAAGCAAATGATGTACTAAAAACTAACTACATAACAAAGCAAAGTTATTCTAATAATTGATTACTTACTCTTGCACCTAAGATATAAAATACTAATGGATAAAGTTAATAAACAGTCGGTTAAGTATTTTTCAGCAAGCCCTTATTTATTACAAAGAATCCATTTATTTTTTCCATAACAAGATTGGTACAATTGTTAACCATATTTGAAACTATTCCCAAACTCATTTCAACCAAATTTTCATTATGTTTGCCAGATTATTCTGCATCCCAAAAATCAATTCAAATGAAAAAACGAAAATTACAAATTTCTGCTTTTTCTGCCCTTGCAGTGAAAGGAACCATGATTTACCTTATGATGATTATTTTAGCATCCTGCCAATCTGGCCAGTCCGATTACCTTAATACCCGTCTGACTTTTGAAGAAAGAGCTGCGGACCTGGTATCGCAAATGACCCTCGAAGAAAAAGTAGGGCAAATGATGTATGATGCTCCTGCCATTGACCGATTGGGCCTACCTGAATACAACTGGTGGAATGAGTGCCTGCACGGTGTGGGCAGAGCAGGTCTGGCAACGGTATTTCCACAGGCTATTGGTATGGCTGCCATGTGGGACGACCAGATGATGTTTGATATTGCTACTGCAGTATCAGACGAAGCAAGAGCAAAACATCATGCTTTTGCCGCTGAAGGAAAACGGGGCATTTACCAGGGACTCACCTTCTGGACACCTAACATCAACATTTTTCGCGATCCTCGCTGGGGCCGGGGTATGGAAACATATGGTGAAGACCCATTCCTGGCCGGCGAACTGGCTGTAAATTACATAAAAGGATTGCAGGGAGACGATCCCAAATACCTGAAAGTGGTGGCTACATCCAAACATTTTGCCGTGCATAGCGGCCCGGAACCCGACCGTCACAAGTTTAACGCAGAACCCACTGACCGCGATTTTATAGAAACCTACCTGCCACATTTTAAGAAAACTGTTCAGGAAGGTGCCGTTTATTCAATCATGTGTGCTTATAACCGATTATTTGGCGACCCTTGCTGCGGCAGCAAAATGCTGGAAAGCATGCTTCGCGATGAATGGGGTTTTGAAGGGTATATCGTTTCCGACTGTTGGGCAATCAGAGATTTCTTCAATCCTGGTGACCATGAAGTGGTTGAAACCCCCGAAGAAGCTGCTGCTATGGCCGTGCAAGCCGGTACAGATCTCAATTGCGGAAATACCTATCCTGCACTAATAGCTGCTTACGAACAGGGACTTATAACTGAAGAAGAAATTGATGTGCTGGTAACCCGCCTTATGGTTGCCCGCATGAAGCTGGGCATGTTTGATCCACCATCAGATGTGCCTTATACTGAAATTCCCTATTCAGTGGTGGACTCTGAAGAACACCGGGATCTTGCACTAGACGCGGCGCGTAAATCGATGGTATTGCTAAAAAACGAAAACAATCTGCTTCCCCTGCAAAAGGATGTAAAAAACGTGGCAGTGATCGGCCCCAACGCCGACCGCCTGGAAGTTCTTTACGCCAACTATAATGGATTTGCATCCAATCCCATAACCCCATTGGAAGGCATCCGCCAGAAACTACCTGGTGCCAATGTAAAATATGCCCCCGGAACCCGCCTGGCAAAAGAATTCCCCTACATGGAAATTTTGCCCGGCGATCATTTGTTTACCACATCCGAACTTACGGAAAACGGACTTACTGTTGAACTATATGACAATCCAGCGTTGGAAGGCAGCCCGTTGCACACCCGGATAGATAAGCAGGTTGACTTTACCTGGTGGACCAATGCCCCGGCAGAAGGATTAAGCTATGATAATTTTTCAGGAAGATGGAAGGGATATTTTGTTCCTCCCACCGCAGGAGAGTATAGCATAGGGGTAGAAGGTTACCGGGCATTCAACCTATACCTGGAAGGTGAAGAAATAGCCCGATGGGATACCGAACACCACCCCCATCTCGAATATGAAACCATGGAGCTGGAAGCCGGAAAACCCTACGAAATTATGATTGAATATCGTCAGCATGGAACTGAATATCCCATGTTAAAATTATTCTGGGATGCCCCCGGAGATAACATGATGGCCGAAGCATTGGAAATTGCTGCTGAATCTGATGTTGTTTTGCTCTTCATGGGCCTGAGTCCCTATCTTGAAGGCGAAGAAATGAAAGTGAAAGTGGAAGGTTTTGCCGGAGGCGATCGGGTGGAAATTGCGCTACCCGACGCACAAACCGAGTTGATGAAGGAAATCATGAAACTGAACAAACCCACCGTGCTGGTATTGCTCAACGGTAGTGCCCTTGCAATCAACTGGGAATCAGATAATATACCCGCCATTCTGGAAGCATGGTACCCCGGACAAGCCGGAGGAACAGCCATTGCCGATATCCTTTTTGGCGACTATAACCCATCAGGTAGGCTGCCTCTCACCTTTTACAAATCTGTAGATCAGTTGCCTGCCTTCGATGATTATAACATGGATAACCGTACTTATCGTTATATTAAAATCGATGAAAAAGCATCACAAGAAGAGAGATTGAAGAAAATGCCCCTCTACGATTTCGGATTTGGCCTGAGTTACACCACTTTTGCCTATTCAAATGCAGTAGTTCCTGCCATTACTGCTGGTGAAACCATAACCATCTCGGCAGAGGTAACCAACACCGGAACCTTCGACGGACACGAAGTGGTGCAGCTATACGTTTCCCACCCGCAAATAGAAGAAGGACCTGTAAGAAGCCTGCAAGGGTTTCAGAGAGTATTCCTGAAGGCAGGTGAAACCCAAACAGTAACCTTCGAAGTGAAACCCGAACATATGGCAGTTTACCACCCCGAACATAAAATGTATGTGCCAGAAGGGGTTATATCCTTTACCATTGGCGGAAGCCAGCCCAACAGAGCACGGATTCAGAATAAAAATGTAGTTGTGGCCAATACCGTAATATCGGGTGAGTTTAATGATGTTTGGTAGTTTGGATGGAATGTTATTTCCGTTTCTTACATGATGCACCTGCCTACTGCCGTACCCTATTACACCTTGGTTGAGGCTGCTGGCAATGGATACCGGTACTGCTCCTTTCCATTGTAGGCAGTTTTAAGTGCCGGATTTTAGATCGCCAAAAGATACCGGGGATTTTTAGTCCCATTTTGAAAACAATCAATGGTTCAGCAACAATCCGCTGGTATGGGCCAATATTACATTTTTCAACCGTAGTCCGCTGTAAATACGTGCCTTTTTCGGTACGTCTCCCATAAGAATCCCACGGATAATGGGTAGAGACGCGCATAACGGCGCGTCTAGAAACCTTTGATTAACAAATTAGGTAAGAATAAAACAACAGGAATCCACACTATGCCACCTTGCAATTTGCGGGTCATAGAACCGTGCCCCGTAATCATACCAATTCAACCCAAAATCTTCATTAAACTCTCCCGCTTGGGCGGGATTTACGCTTCGCTCCAATTTGCTGTTTTAGAGGTTGGCATTATTGCGTTCGGTGTCCAGGTTTAAGGGTTGGTTGGATAGAGGGCTGATGCGCATACCGAAGGGGTAGTAATGGGTCTCCTGTACCTTGTTGATGGTGGTGCCTTCGTGGATGTAGGCGAGGCGGGTGTTGCCTAAATGATTACGAAGGTGGGTTTCGTGGCGCCATGAGCTGCTCTTTGGCCCAAACCGGCCATACGGGGTGGTAAAATAGGCCGGATCGTAACCTGTACCTAAAAAGGTAAATGGGCCAGCGTAATACCGCGTGTGATTAATGGAGCCGTTTCCCACAGAGTGTTCTTTGGGTTTACTCCCAACGGAAGTATAGTTGAAGTCTATTATATTGGAAGCTCCATCCATGAATCTTTCAATTGAGGATGGTAAATTTAGTAAATTATAATTTAGTTGATAATGATTTATTTGCATCCCAAATCATATTTCCATTTGAGTCATTAGAAAACTCTTGAATGATGCCAGTCGAGCCATAATCGTTGTATTGATCAGGTGCAAAATCTCATCTAATGGGTAAATTGTTATTCACATATTGTAATTGATTACTGTTGGGGAAGTAGCCATATTCAACATTATCGATGATATCATATTAGTAGCTTCTACCATTAAATATACGTCTTTGTGATAAGTAGAAACAGCTCCGGTGCGCGGGGTAAAGGTGCGGGTGTCTTTAATAAGCCGCCTCGCATGATCGCAGCTGTAAGCGTTTCGAAGTGTGGATGAAAGGCTGGCTCTGGCAATGACATACGGGTATTGGATGTGGCTATTTCAGGGAACTTATCCCAGTCGCCAAGCCGATTTAACGAAAATTAGTTCATACACTGGCTCAACATCAATTTTTTGGGGATTTGTACCATTCGCCCTGATGTTGAGTTCATCCTAGTTAAATATTCGGGGTGTTTTTGGAGTAACCCTTGTGCGGTTAAATCCCTCAAAAGTAGTACTGATCATGATCTCATGTGATCCACCATTATACCCACGGCTTACACCCACAGCATAATCATAGGCATAACCAACCTTAATTTCGGGTGTAATAAGATATCCCACCATTGCAGAAACGGCATCTCCTAAACGGTAAGAAAGCCCCCCCCACAGCATATCATCATAATAAGCCAGTAAGTTTAAATCAAACTGGGTCATGAACCAACTGCTTTTAAAAAGAAGATAAGGTTGCAGGTCAATATCCGGTGCAACATCTTTAAAAAGATATTTTGCATAAAGATAATAATGCCTTGGAGCATAATCACTCCTTGAACCTTCTACAGAACGATAAATATGAGTAGTAGCAAAGCCGACAGTAAGATTGGGATCGACATATTCTACACCAAAATTAAAGTCAGGCTTAAAAAAATTTTCGCGGGTATAAATTGCATTGGGATCAGTCATATCATCATAGCGAAGACTGCTGCCATCAATAGTTCTGTTTACTATTCCTGCTCCCAATCCGAAGGTTACAGTTGATAAAACTCCTACCTGCACGGGAAAAGCATAAAAAGCACGAGCAGTAATAAAGCTCTCGTAACCCAGCCTGTCGTATAAAAAATTAACACCAACACCACCAAACAATTCCTGTAAATAAGTGCTGGCATTAAGAGCCTGAGAAGATGGGGCATTATCGAAACCCACCCATTGTTGTCGGGCAACCAATGAAGCATTTAAAGTGTTGGAAATCTCAATAGCTGCCGGATTAAAAACCACTTCGTTAAACATATATTGACTAAAGTGGGTATCATTTTGCGCCAAAGCACTCCATTTAAATAGGGCGAAAAGTATTATAGACAGTGTTAGTTTTAATTTCATCGGAACAAAATTAATTTTAAATGTATGAAAACTTACCCCTTCTTTAGGGGGAACCTCACAAATAATACTGGTTTCATAATTATTGTGTTCAAATTAGTAAACCATATGGTTTCATAGCTGAAAAAAAGTTTTGAATATCGAATGGTCTGGCAAATTAGGGTTATCAGCAATTTTACCTTAATCAGACAAAACAATAATTTCTTATAAATCACCAGCAAGCCTTCTTGCTTTGCTCACCGGAATTCGAATTCCGTTATCAAAAGCTACAACATATATCTCATAACCAAGTTGTCTTAGGGTTCGCTGCATTTCAAAAGCGGCTTCAAAATTCTTGAAACTTCCCACCAAATAACGATGGTATCTGTCATTATCATAGTAATAAATAATATCTGCATCAGGTATATTATCCATAATCTTACGGTAGTATTGCGGACTAATAGGTACATTGGATGCCATAAATTGCACCATAAATTCAATACCTTCTGCAAAATGGGCTTCCTTTTCTATTGAGTTCAGATATCTGAAACTCTGTTGAGATGCGTTATCCAGGTATGCCTGCAATTGCTCAAGCGGAATAGATTCAAAAGTAGCCCTTCGGTTAAGGCGGTGTTCATTGTCTTTTTCTGCATTTTTAAAGGCCAGTTGGGTTTTGCCGTATCCCCTGGTGTAGATTCTTTGCGGATCAATACCATTACTCCTTAGGTGAACAAGGATCCTTTGTGCTCTTTCTTGTGAAAGATAAAAATTAAATAAATAGCCACTGATTACATCGGTATGAGCATGAATAACCAAACCCTTTTCCGAATTGTTTTTCATATAACTAATAACGGTATCCAGCTGAGTTTTCCCAAAATCGGACAAATCGGCACTGCCAAAATCAAAATAGATAGTCGGAAATCCATCAGAACTTAGCTGAAAATCTAAAGCATTGTCTGTTTCCTGAATAGTAGCAACTTCTTCTGTTATGGGTTCTGACAGGCTCTCCTGTGTATCTGGTTCTGGTTCTGGTTCTGGCTCTGGCTCTGGCTCAGAGGTTTCAGCAATCATATCTATGGGAATAAGAGTAAAGTCCCTTTCAAAATCGCTTATTACATTAAACCTACTTGCGAGCAACTGGTCTTTTACACCCAGGGTATCTTCTAAAGCCTGGTAATCAGCAGGATAAGCATTGATGTAGTAGTTTACATCCGTGCTTAAAGCAGGCAAGTCATAATATCCATCGGCATCAGAGATGGCAGTAAATAAATTATTATTGTTGTCAGAAAAAAATATCTCTAAACTGGGAATGGGTTCACCAGAAGTCTTATCGGTAATACGTCCCTGGATAGCAAATGTTTTGGGTACAATCCTGAAAGAATAAATATCATCCTGGCCACTGCCTCCTGGACGGTTGCTGCTAAAAAAGCCCCTTGCATAATTATTATCTATAATAAATCCAAAATCGTCGGCACTGCTGTTAAGGGGTGCTCCCATGTTCTGGGGTTCAGTATAGCTTTCACCTTCATTTATTGTGGAGAAGAATACATCAAAACCACCAAATCCTGGATGACCGTAAGAAGAAAAATACAAAACTTCGCCAGCTATAAAAGGATATGACTCATTAAAAGGAGTATTAATTTCTGGCCCCAGATTGATCGGCTGGCCCCAGTTTCCTCTTTCATTTTTCGTAGTTTTATATATATCGTATCCTCCGTATCCCCCTTCCATATCGGAAGCAAAATAAAGAATATCGCCTGATTCATTGATAGCAGGATAACCAATATTGAAATCATCACTATTGAATGAAAATATTTTAGGAGTTCCCCAGGTATCATTCTGCGCATCATATTTAACTGTGTAAATATCAGCAGTAACCCGATTACCATCAACACCACCACTGTTCATAAAATAGGCTGTTTCATTTTCTTTATCATAGGATAGGAAGCCATCATAAAAATCAGAATTTATCTCCCCGCTAAGCATTTGGGGCGCATCCCAATCGCCGGCACGCCTGTTGAATGTAGCCTTATAAATATTGGAAAACCCAGTTGATTCCTGATTGTTGTAGGGTTTGGTAGAAGAGAAAATAATCCTTTCCTTTAAAGTTCGCGACATCCAAACCCAATAAAAAATATTGTTATAACGTAATCTGATATCAATATCGAATTGCTCATCAACTTTTTCTTGTTCTTCGTACATTATCGCCACATTTTCCAAAAATGAAGCTCCCCATTGCTGTCCTGAATTATTTAAGCCACCTTCATTAGAAACTTGAAAAATTGTTTCTGTGGCATAATTGTCAAGGGCAAAAATGGCAGATTCCTTTATTTTTAAGCCCAGCGAATCATCAGATTTTATTTCAAGAAACTGATTGATATAATTTAAGGAAAGATCAAACTCTTCCAAACCAAGAGCCATTTCACTTAAACGCATGTATAGCCCGGGATCAGTATATCCCAGATTAAGAGCGATCGTGTACCATTTTTTCGCTTCATCATAATTTATTAAGCGTCGGTACGACTCTCCCACTTTAAACGATAGTTCTCTCTTTGTATCCTGATCTTTTTCTCTTCTGAGCAAACGCTGATACACATCAATTGCTTCCTGAAATTGCTCTTTCTCATAAAATTCGTCACCCGCTGCTATACGCTGGTCAGCTCGCTGGGCCACAGAAGGCAATGAAAACAGGACACAAAACAAATAAATATATAATCGCTTCATTGAAACATTGATATTAATCAATTTACCAACCAGTAACATAAAGAGCGGGTAAATTTGACTGGTTAAAGAATATAATCTTTTTCAGGCTTATACGTATTACGTGGCCGAAGGTTCCGTTTATGTTTCCGATAAAAGAAATCTTCAGGTTGAAGGCTATTGCTTTAAAACAACCGTTACTGAGCCTTTAACTGTATTACGCTTATTCTCCTGATCATAAACATTCATCAAATAATAGTATGTTCCGGGTGCCACTTTAGCACCGTTAAAAGTTCCATTCCAACCTTCGGTTCCTCTATAAATTTTCTGTCCCCAACGGTTAAAAATGGTCAGTTCGGCTCCCGCGCCAAATATATCATTAAACCCATCATTATCGGGAGTAAATGCATTGGGCAGGTTATTTAGAGAAATATTTACTGTCTGACTATAGCCAGGACAGCCCATATCATAAACAACAACGTACACCTTTTGCCCATTCTCTAATTCACTTGTTGTATAAGTATTAAATTCACCTGACTGAACCAGATTTCCTCCGGCAAAAAGACTCTTTAGAATATCGTCATTTTGCGCTTCAGCCAAAACATCTTCAACAGGGTCAATAATATAAAATTCATAAAAACTATATATAGCAGGCAACGCTTCAAATGTAACAGTTTTACCAGGATAGATCGCATAGTTATCTCCAGCCGACATATTGTCAATGAACAGCTCTACTTCAGGGCTTTCTATAAACCCAATAGTAACAGATGCATTAATGAAACAACCCAACTGATCCATCACCATAAGTTGATAAGATGATGAAAAAGGAGCTTCGATTACAGGCTCTGCATCAGAAGAAATTGAATTACCATCAACATCGCTCCAAAAATACTGATATGGAGCAACACCACCTTCCACAGATAAATCTTCTCCTAATATAACAATAGAGTCTGTTTCACAAATTTCAGGGTTACCAATCGAAACAATGGTTAGATCATTGATCACAATTTTTAACTCACTGGTTGAAATACAACCCGACTGGGTATCTGTAACGGTTAAAAAGTAGGTAGTGGTTTGTGTTGGGCTTACCTGGGGATTGGGATCTTCTGAAATAAACCCAGCAGGATCAGAACTCCAGCTGTAGGCATATCCGTCAACCAAAGGTCCACCGATAGATGTATTTTGGGCTTCATCAGCGCCACAAAATGTCATATCATCAGCAATTTCAGCTACCGGACCTGGTTTTACAGTTATCGTAACACTGGCTTCAGAATTACAGTATCCATTAGATACAAAAAGCGTAAACGTAATCTGTTCCTGGTCATTTAGCGGATACAGGCCAGGAATCAGGTTTGGATTGGCTTCATTACTAAAGAAGCCAGAAGGGTCAGATGTCCAGCTGTAGCTAAAATCTGTCTCTTCAAAAGCTGTTCCCAGGTTAATTTCTTCATCGGCACATACTTCACGATCAGCAATTACGTTGGTTTGCGGAAGATCATGTACGGATACAGTTATTGTATTTTGATTGACACACCCCGTTAAAACATAAGTCTCCGTTAGCGTGTACGTAGTTGTTATCTGAGGACTAACTGCAGGATTAGAAATAGTTGGATTCAATAAGGTAGGATCTTCAGGTTCGCTTGTCCACAGATATGTATTGGCAGGTATAGGGCCGGAAATTTCTCCCCCTAATAAAACTTCTTCCCCAATACAAATATCCTGATCGATACCGGCATCAGCCAGAGGTTTGGGCCGAACGGTAATTAAAACACTTGCCATTCCCACACAACCCAAAGTTGTATTTTCTACTGTTAAATTAAAGGTAGTAGTTTCAAAAGGTGTAACTTCAGGATTGGGTAAATCAAATTCGAATTGCAGACCCGGATCGCTTGATGTCCAGCTGTAGACCAATTCATCATCAACGTTTTCCGGACCCAGAACAATTGTTTCGCCTTCGCAGATAGTTTGATCATTACCAGCATCGGCAAGAATTTCATTTATGGTAATGGTAATTTCAGTTGATTCTATACCACAGTCATTGAAAGCCTCAAGATAGAAAATTGTGGATTCATAAAGTATCACTTCGATACTTTCAGAAGTTCCATTTCCTTCGAAATCATATGCCGGATTTGATGACCATACGTATGAATCTCCACCAGCTGCTGAAAGAGTAACTGGCACCCCTGCGCATATGTCTTCTGCGCTGGCTGTTATAACCGGATCAGGCAGAGGATTTACAACTATTGCAGCCGATCCACTCATGTCTGATATACAATTAGTTACGGTATTAACGGCAGAAACAGTGTAGGTACCTTCTACATTTTGCACACCGAAATCAAGAGGCCCACCGTCACCTGCAACCATCACACCTGTATCGGATCCATTTAGTAGCAAAGAATAGGAAACGTCGGGTTCAGAGCCGTTTATTAAAATTGCTACTCCGGGTTCGCCTTCGCAAATTATGCCACCACCTGTAACTTCAAATGCCTGTGGCAATGGAAGTATACTAATGGTAACAACACCAGCCATAGTTAATTCGCATCCTGTAATATTATTGATAGCTATCACTTCATATTCACCTGCCTCGGTAACCAATCCAAAGCTAATTGATTCGCTGGTACCTGCTAACAGATCACCGGTTGGGTTTCCTTCATACAGCAGTTGATAACTAACATCTGTTTCACTACCACTTAAAATAATTTCAATCCCTTCCCCATCCTGGCAATAAGATTCATCGCCTAAGGCAAAAACATTGAACACCTGTATTTCTGTAGGTTCAGAAACTTGCACATCAATAGTCGCATCACAACCATTTGCATCTGTTACCATAACCGTGTAAGTTCCGGAATTGGTTAAGGATGAGAAGAATACCATTTCATCTTCAATGGCATTTAGAGGTCCATCGATCAGAGCTCCATCAAACCATAATTCAGCGGTATATGGCGCTGTTCCTTCACTTATAGTCACCTGAATGGTGGCTTCATCATCAGGACAAACCAGATCATCGCCAACATTCGCAATAACAATAACAGACGCCGGTTCAATAATAATAATATCTTCAGAAGTGACAAAACAGCCTGCTTCGTCCGAAATTATTACATTATACGTACCTGCTGCAAGACCCGTAAAATCAGCTATGCCGGTTTCGGGCCCCATAATTTGAGCGCCTTCAAGATAGAGATCGTAATTGAGTTGCCCGCTTCCACCACTGGCAGTGAGAGAGATTCTTCCATCGGTAAGACCATTGCAAGAAATATTTTCAACAACAAATGAAACCGGATCAATTGTAATCGGATCAGGCTCATCAATAAAAATGGCATCAGAGAGAGCAGATCCACAGCCAGAGTCATCAGTAGCTATAACATAATAAAACCCTGTTAGCAAATCAGTAAAAGTCTGTTCAAAATCAGAATCAGTTGAAATAAAATCAATAACATTTAAATCACTATCGAGTAATTCATAAGTAAATGGTGGTGTTCCTGAAGTGGCCACAATTGTTATTGACCCAGTTCCTTCTGTTTCATCTGCACAAACTGCATTGGTGAATGAAACAACCGAAATAACCGGTTCATTATTTACCACAACGGTAGTTGTAGCTTTATTAAAACAACCATTCTCATCTATAAAACGATATATTACTTCGTAGGTACCTGGGGTAGATGTTGAAAGATTTATCTCGCCAGTAGCAGGGTTGAGCGACAAGCCGTTTTCAGGGTCGTCTGAAAATGCTGAAAATACGATCGGAACATTGTTTGTCAGTATTGGAAAGATGGTTCCTGTAGTGCAGAAATTGGTTGCCCCATAACTGATAGTGCCTTCTGGCAGCGGATGGATAATCAGGGTTACTTCAATACGGTTGCTTTCACAGCCGGTTAGATCATCAACTGTTACAGCCCAGGCATTGTAAGTGCCGGGAGCACTCGCTGACGGTGCTGTAGTGGGTAATCCACCAATTGGTGCATCGTACCAGGCAATACTGAACCCGGCTGGTGCGGTGGCTCCTGCCGTAAAAATATCACCGGTAAAACATTCAGTCACATTGGTTGCAGTTGGTGCAGCAGGTAAATCGTTTATAACCAGGGTTACCTGCACGCGCGGGCTTTCGCAACCTGAAATATCATCAATAGATGCCGCCCAGGCTGTATAAGTTCCAGCTGCGCTGGCAGAAGGTGCAGAAGTAACCACATCGCCAAACTCGGTGGTATAATAAACAACGGTGGTGCTTGCCGGAGAAGTTGCAGTCGCTGTAAAAACTGTCCCGTCAAAACAGGCTATTACATTATTAGACAGAGGTGCTGCAGGAAGTTCATTAATGGTAAGGGTTACCAATGTTCTTTCACTTTCACACATTGATAAATCATCAACAGAAGCAGCCCAGGCAGTATAAACTCCAGCGGCAATAGCAGCTGGCGCTCCAGTGGCAACATTGCCAAACTCGGTGGTATAATAAATTATACTGCTACCCGCAGGTGCGGTTGCACTGGCACTATATTCTGTTCCATCATAACAAACCGTTACATTGTTGGCCATTGGGGCATCAGGCAACGGATTTATAGTAAGTATAACCTCTACCCTTGCACTTTCGCAACCAGTGGTATTATCTACAGATGCAGCCCAGGCGGAATAGGTACCAGTAGCTGTGCCTGTAGGTGCAGATGTGGTTACATCTCCAAACCCGGTAGTATACCATAGGATACTGGCTCCGGCAGGAGGTGTGGCTGATGCACTGTATTCTGTGCCATCAAAGCAAACAATTGCATTATTGGCAACTGGTGCATCGGGTGTTGAATTGATGGTAATATTAGTTGTAGCAGTATTCAAACAACCATTTTCGTCAGTAAAAAGATATTCCAAAGTATAATTGCCCGGTGAGGATGTAGCAAGATTAATCTCCCCTGAAATTTCATCCAGATCAAGAGTGCCATCATCAGGAGTTACAGAAAAAGCGGCAAGCACGATCGGAACATTGTTGGTTATAATGGGAGTAATTGTTCCTACAGGGCAAAAATTAGTGTTTCCATAAGTTATCGTACCTTCTGGTAGCGGAAAGATGATCAGAGTTACTTCGGTACGTTCACTCTCACAACCTGTTATATCATCTAAAGATGCTGCCCAGGCATTATAAAATCCAGGATTGGTGCCCTTGGGAGCAACTGCAGTTGTTGTTCCAATCTGGGAAGTATAATATATTACTGATGCACCAGCAGGTGGAATTGCAGTAGCGGAATATTCATTACCATCAAAACAAACTTCCACATTATTTGCTGTTGGTGCATCCGGAGTATCATTGATAGTGAGAGTTACTTCTACCCGGCTGCTTTCGCAGCCATTGAGCTCTGCAGCAGCCCAGGAAGAATAAACTCCGGGATTGGTGCCGGTGGGTGCCGTAGTAAGCGAGCCTCCGAATTCATCTGAATACCATAATATATTAACCCCTGCATTTACTGTTGCCATTGCAATATATTCTGTTCCATCAAAACATACATTTACGTTGTTTGCTATTGGTGGATCAGGGTTTTCAAAAATGGTAAGTGTTACTTCTGTCCTGTCGCTCTCGCAACCATTCAGCTCTGCAGCAGCCCAGGCGTTATAAACTCCGGGATTGGTTCCAGTGGGAGCCGAAGTAAGCGAGCCTCCAAATTCATCTGTATACCATAATATATTTATTCCAGCATTTACAGTTGCCATTGCAGTATATTCTGTTCCATCAAAACATGTATTTACGTTGTTTGCTATTGGTGGATCAGGATTTTCAATAATGGTGAGCGTTGCTTCTACCCTATCGCTTTCACAACCGTTGAGCAATGAAGAAGCCCAGGCAGTATAGGTGCCAGGATTAATGCCAGCAGGTGCGCTGGTTAAAACATTGCCTGTTTCGGATGTGTACCAGATAACAGAACCTCCGTCGGGCGGTGTTGCCACTAAGGTCTGCTCCATAGCATTAAAACAAACACTATCATTGCTAAAAATTGGAGTAACAGGCTTTTCAAGAATTGTAACAGTAGTAGTAGCCTGACCGGAGCAGGCTCCTTCAGTATAATCATAGTAAACATCATAAGTTCCCGGCAAACTGTTTTCGAGATCTATTTCTCCTGTTACCATATCAATGATAAGGCCCGGATCGCTTGCAGTAAATACATGACCCGAGGTGTAATATACCGTAACTGTCCATGAATTATTATTGACTCTGTTATCAATCGTGCTGCAAGAATCTGTAGTTGATGTAAATGTTCGTCCAGTATGCAATTCAAACTGAATATTTCCTCCACCAATAATATTATTTGCAATATTAAGATCTGTTCGATTGTATTGCTGTGTACCCGTCTCATTTCCTGACCCCTGGAAAACAGATTCTTCACCAATACCCCCAGGATTTACAGCCCTTAACTGGCTAATTTGATCAGATTTGAATGCTTTATCCAATGCAGTAATTGAATAAGCAACATCAACAGCAGTAATTACAGACCCAACAGGAATATTAACAGAAAGAAAACCAGGGCAATTAGAATCGTCACTTACCGTCCAAAATCTGAAATCGGTTGGAAGATTTCCGGCAGTGTATGTTTCTGATGTGCTATTTGAAACCTGCCCATTTATGGTTACCTGCGCAGTACCACCTGTTTGCTGACAATAAGGTTCAGCGTCATATGAAATGGTTACGATTGACAAATTACCAAGTATCACCTCTGCAGTGGCTATATCTATGCAAGAACCACTTCCATATTCATAAGAAACGGTATAAGTGCCATTATTGCTATTGGTCAGATCCAAAGCGCCTGTAACAGGATTGATTATTAAACCGGCCGGAGAAGCACTAAAGATTCCACCCCCACTACCAACAAGAGTTACAGCTGCAACTCCATCATCGCAATATGGTGAACCAGGATAACTGATAGTAGCAAACGGCCCTTCATCAACAACAATGTCTGTATCTTCAATATTTCCAAAGCTATCTTCAATGTAAACGTTGTAATTACCTGAAGCCAGGTTTTCGATCAGGTAATTGAAATCATTGCTCCCGCTTACAGTATACACATTGATTCCACCAGGAATAGTTGAAACAACAATATCAAAAGGGTTAGCACCGGCAAGTATTTCAATATCAATTGAGCCATTGGTCAAGCCACTACAAGTTTGAATTGATGAGAGATTAACTGAAAGTATGGGGGTATCTGTCAAAATTCTGTTCTGGCTAACTACACAACCATTTCCATCGATAACTTCAACAAGATAGGAATCCTGACTTAGATTGGAAAATGTATGTGAATTATTGGAAGTTGGACCGAAAACTGTTTCATTGCTGCTTCCATCGGTAAGTTTGTAGGTATAATCAGGGCTTCCAGCGGTCATATTAATCTGGATGGAACCATCAGCACCTCCGAATGATGTAGGATTGGAAAGAACTGTTGTAAAATCGGGTGTTTCAAAAAAAGTAATGAGCACATTATCACTCGAAGAACAACTGCCGTTAGTCTCTGTCCAGGTAAAAGTATAAGTACCGGGTGCATCAACTGTAACCGTTGCAGTTGAACTTGTTTCATCCGAAAAACTTACGTTGCCGGGACCTGAAACCGACCAAAGTCCTGTTCCAAAAGAATCAACTGCGTTTAATATGTATTCCAAACTGCATGTATTTTCATCTGGGCCAGCATCAGCATCAGGATTAGACAGGTTGGATATTGTAATAGTCTGGCTTGCAACACATAAATTAGCATCTATAGAAGTGTAAGTGATGTCGAAATCACCTACCACATTACTATTAAAAACAGGATTTTCAATATTATCAGCATTAAGAAATGCGGCACCCGGCCCTGTCCATTGGTGAGTATATCCGGCAGTTCCGCCAGCAGGGTTCCCATTTAATTGTATAGGGGAGCCACTACAAGAGGTTGCAGGATTTGGGGAGATGGCAACCTGCAAAAGAGAAGGTTCAGTAACAAAACGAATTTCACTTACTTCAGAATTTGTATTATCACGAACCTTCAGAAAATAAGTACCAGCCTTAATGGGAAAAATATTTGGAAAAGTAACTGTTGTTTGATTACTGGTAATACCATCTACAAGAATATCTCCTGAAAGTTTGATCCAATCATAACGAATAGGCACCTCAGCCCCCGTCACGGTAATAGTAATCTCACCATCATCCCCTCCAAAACAGGAAACATTCTTAATAACAACCGATTCAATTGCCAATTGCCCTTGAGATAAATGAGAAAATAACATGAAAAAGGCAATGATCGGAATGAAACGTAATTTCAGGCTCATGATAAAATTTTTAAATTGCTGATCTTTTCTTTCGTTCTATGTTTTCAACCAGATCTTTTTAAAACTGCATTCGTATTTTTTAAACTTTTGCAAATTTTAAGATAATAAAGCCTAACCGGTAAACTGCATTTAATGACATATAGACAAAAAAGCAATAGATGATCGTAACTCTCAATTTAATGCTACATCTTTCTGGTTCCCAAAAAATGTTATGATTTATTAAATCACATCCAGCAAAAATAGATTGAAAAACTAAAATAATCAACCGATTAACACCCATTTTGATCGAGTGATTTACCCGGATTTTTTAGGTAAAAACACTTATATAATTTAGAGTATAATCACTGCTATATCACTTCAGTGTATTTTACGAAAAAATTAAGATAAGGTTATAGGGTAGGAATTGTTTTTTACAGCATATTTTGTAAAAAAACTAAGCAATTGTTTTCGATTACTTTCAGAAGATTGGAAGATTCTCTTTTCTGAAAAGATTTCCCTGTTAATGTCTCGAATAGTTCAATATACCGTTCAGATATACTGTTAATAAAATCAGGGGTAAAATCAGGTAAATCTTGATCATCTTTACCAGAAAACCCATATTGCATAAGCCATTCTCTGACAAATTCTTTTGAAAGCTGCTTTTGTGGAAGGTTTTTTTCTAATCTTTCCTGGTAGTCATCCAGGTAAAAATATCTTGATGAATCAGGTGTATGTATTTCGTCGATTAAATAAATTTTACCGTCCTTTTTACCGAATTCATATTTTGTATCAACTAAAATAAGACCCTTTTCTTCTGCCATCTTCGTACCCCTTTCAAAAAGCTGCCGGGAGTATTTTTCCAGACTAAGATAATCATCTTCATTAACAATTTGATGATCAAGAATTTCCTGCCTTGATATATCTTCATCATGTCCAACGCCTGCCTTTGTCGTGGGAGTAATAATTGGAGCTGGGAAAGCCTGATTTTCTTTCATCCCATTGGGCATTTCAACGCCACAAAGCTTCCGTTTTCCCTGCCTGTATTCGCGCCATGCATGGCCTGTAAGGTAACCCCTTATGACCATTTCCACTTTAAAGGGTTCGCAAAACCTGCCAACGGTTACCATGGGATCAGGGGTGGCAATTTTCCAGTTGGGAACAATATCTTCTGTTGCATCAAGAAACTCAGTGGCAATTTGATTGAGTACCTGCCCCTTGAAGGGAATTCCTGCAGGCAATACCACATCAAAAGCCGAAATCCGATCGGTAACCACCATCAGCAAATATTCGTCATTAATGTTATATACATCCCTCACCTTGCCTTTATAAAAGCTTTTTTGCGTGGGAAATTGGAAATTAGTGGCTGTTACGGGCATGGTTCAAACTTTTTACTTCATGGAATTTAACATTGGAAGTGACGCTTTATTTTTTATTTATTTTCAGGAAAATTAATTGCTCCATTAAAAAATATTTTATTTTTCGGCTTCGTAAGCTTTAATAATTTTACTTACCAATGGATGCCTGACAACATCGGTTTCGTTAAGGAAGATAAAATCGATTCCTTTCACATTGTTCAGGATTCTGGTAGCAGTAATCAAACCTGAAGTCTGGTTGCGGGGCAGGTCTATTTGGGTAACATCGCCGGTAATGATAAATTTAGCCGATTTTCCCATTCTTGTTAAAAACATTTTCAACTGGCTTTCGGTGGCGTTTTGAGCTTCATCAAGAATAGCAAATGCATTATCCAGTGTGCGGCCACGCATAAACGCCAGAGGAGCAATTTCAATGGTTTTATCTTCAATATAGGCTTCCAATTTTGCCGGAGGAATCATATCGCGTAAGGCGTCGTAAAGAGGCTGAAGGTAAGGATCGAGCTTATCTTTCAGGTCGCCCGGTAAAAACCCAAGATTCTCTCCTGCTTCTACCGCAGGCCGGGTAAGGATTATTCTACGTACTTCTTTATTCTTTAATGCCCTGACTGCCAAAGCAACTGCCGTATAAGTTTTTCCGGTACCTGCCGGGCCAATGGCAAAAATCATATCCTGTGTTTTGAAACTTTCTACCATCCGCATTTGATTGGGAGTGCGTGCCTTAATGGCCATGCCATTACGTCCGTGAAGCAATAGAGACTGCGTTTCGTTTTCTATTACAGAAATCAGATTATCCGTACCATGTGATGCAATAATCTCCAGAATTACTTCGTCGGTTACTTTATTAAATCGCTCATAATGATCTACTATATTCTGGAACTTGTTTCGAAAAAGAACCAGTTCTTCCTCATCGCCAATGGCTTTGAGTTCGTTACCACGGAGCACAAGTTTAAGCTTGGGAAAAAGCTTTCTGATAAGCCTTAACCTTTCTTCTTTTAAACCAAAAATATCAGCAGGGTGAATTGCATTGAGAACCACATTAAGCTCTCCGAGAGTTTGCGTAAAATTCAAAGTTTTTTCCGTCACGAAATATTTTAAAATTAAAATTTGGATATGGTTTTGCAAAATAACAAAATAATTCTGTTGTGTTGTTCGCATTGGCCCAAAATGTTTTTACTTTTGATGCGGGTCTTTTGTTATTTTTGCAAGACAAGGCTCAAAACATTCAAACAGGAAAAACATAACGCATGACAATTGTAACCCTTATCAGCGACTGGGGAATGAACAGCCACTACATGGCTTCGGTAAAAGGCAGTATTTTAAGGCAGATACCAGGTGTGCAAATCATTGATATTACTCACACACTGAAACCTTTCGATATTATGAATTGCAGCTTTATACTTCGAAATTCGTATCCTGATTTTCCGGCTGGCACCATTCATATTCTGGGGGTAAACACTGAAGCGGATACCAAATCGCCCCATATTATCGTAAAACATCTTGACATGTATTTTATTGGAGCAGACAATGGTGTTTTTTCTTTGCTTTTTGAAGACCTGCCTGTTGAAGCTATCGAATTAAACATCATGCAGGATTCGGACTATTTCACTTTTTCCTCCCGCGATGTTTTTGTAAAAGCAGCAGCTATGATAGCCAGCGGCACCCCTTTGGAAGAAATGGGAACTCCCCACAGCAAACTTAAACAAATGTATGCCTTCAAACCAGTTATCACTGAAAATAAAATTGAAGGCAAGGTTATTTTTATTGATGACTACGAAAATGTATTTGTTAACATCGATAAAGAAACATTTAGAAAAGTAGGAAAAGGCAGGCCTTATGCTATAAATTTCAGGGTATCCGGCTATGATATAAAAACAATACATACTTCTTATTCAGACGTTGCCGAAGGGGAACGATTGGCACTTTTTGGCTCGACGGGCTATCTTGAAATTGCCATGAACAAAGGAAAAGCCGCCAGTTTGCTGGGATTGGGGCTTACGGATAAGGTTTCGGTTACTTTTAGTTAGGAAAGGGAAATAGCAACTACTCATGTTTATTTAGTTTATTTAGACTGAAGGCTGAAGGCTTTTAGGATTCTGGCAACAATTATTAGTTTTGCTGTAAATCTTCAAAGAGCTCCCTGAGAGTTTCCACCACCCCATTGTTGTTGTTATCGAAACGGGTTATGAACCTTGAAAGATCCTTAATTTTGGGATGGGCATTTTTCATGGCATAGCTGTGCCAACCTGCTGTCATTAAATCAATATCGTTTAAATAATCACCAAAAAGCAGGGTTTCTTCAAAACTTACCCCGAAAAGTTCCTGTATTTTTTGCAAGGCATGTCCTTTATTGGCGGTTTTATTGGTAATATCGAGCCAAACTTCACCGGCCACAGCTACTTTAAACCTGTCTTCGTAACTTTTAAAATAGGGATAAGAATTCTCCTCCGCTTTTTTGTGATCCCACAGAGTAACTTTCAAAATAGTATCTTCTATCTTGCACAAATCATCAACTTTCTGTAAACGGGAATAGTACAAAGCAGCATCTTTCCAGAAATTTTCATTGCTGCTTTCAACAAAGGCGGAGCTTTTACCGCATAAAATTACATCAGTATCGGGCACTTCGCGCGCTTTAACAATTAATTCGCGGGCAGTTTCAAGGGGTAAGGCATTGGTAAGCAGCTCTTTATTGCGGTGCATTACCATGGTTCCATTTTCGGCCAGTATAATGATATTGTCTTTGATTCTCTCAAACTGCTTCTCCAAAGTATAATATTGTCTGCCACTGGCGGCAACAAAAAGAACTCCCATAAGGGTAAGTTTTTCATGAGCATCCCAAAAAGATTCATGAATATTTTTATTATCGTCGAGTAACGTACCATCAAGGTCTGTTGCTATCAATTTTATCGTTTTCATGATTCAATGTTAGTGTTAAAAAACGTTGCAAAGGTAATTCATTTTGCGGCTTTTTGTATTGATGGCATTTTAAGGATAAACTAAAATTAATATGGGCAGATTCTTAATTCGCTCTAAAAAATTAACAACACTATTTAGAATGATTCTAAATTTTATTTTTTATTAAGATTTCTTCACTTATTCCGCTATTTTTGTTTGATAAAATCCTGAAAATATGAGAGTAAAAATATTCACATCAGAAGATATTCATTTGCTATATCTTTCACCATATGTTGAGTTTTCTATAGAGCAAAACAGAATTATTTTCAGAAGTGACCTATTTGGCAAAACAGTGCTTACTCCAGTGATCAAAGGCAATCCCATGGAAGTAATAGAACAACTAAAAAACGGAATTGAAACCCCGGAAGCTTTGGCTTTTTTCCAGCAAAATTTCGTTACCGACAATCCGCAATTACTAATTGATGGGCTTCTGCAAAATGGAATACTGGAATAAAGTTGCAAAAATAGCTGTTAACATAATTTTTTTATCAAAAAACAATTAATTTTCAATGCAAACAGGCAATCCTTCTGAATATACCTTACTGGAGCCATTTACAATTGAATCGGCAGGAAATAATACTGAATTTATTGGTGCCCATGCTTTTTCCGGCCATGAAACCCACCTGCTTCTTTCCAGCAAACTAGGAAGTAGTATTTTACTGGATAAAGAATTCTTTTCGCAGATTTCAGAAAAACAGCCTGATGAAGAGCTGCAATTCAAGTTGATTCAGCGTGGTTTTATGAAAGTCCCGGATAGCAGGCCATGCAAAACAGATGAAACTATTTTGCCCAAATTTTTCATCATTGACCTTACGCAGGCCTGCAATTTTCGCTGTACCTATTGCTTCAGACATCTTGAAGAAAAGGCGCGTACTATTACGTGGGAAACATTAAATGCCATAATAGATTATATTGCATGGTATTGCAAAACAACCAACCAGAGAGAAATACACATTCAACCATGGGGTGGAGAGCCGCTTATTGCCTGGGACAAGATTAAACATATACAGGACAAGCTTAGAGATAACGATGTAAAAGCCATAATAACCATTGAATCGAATGCGGCCCTTATTACGCCCCAATTGGCCCGGGAAGCTTACAAGAGAGACATAAGGCTGGGGGTTAGCATTGATGGTTTGCCCGAAACACACAACCTGCAACGAAAACTGGCCAATGGAAACCCCTCTTTCAACAAAATGATGCAAGGGATGAAAAATCTCAGGGACGCCGGATATGGCAACAGGCATGGCATTATTACCGTACTTACCCGAAACACCCTGCCATTGCTGGAGGAAATGCTGGAATATTTTGCCGTAGAATTAAACATTGATCGTTTCAAACTCAACCTAGTAAAAGACAGCCCCGTAATGAAAGACAAAGGCCTGTGCCTGTCAGATGATGAAATTATTGACTACCAGAAAAGATTGCTCAAAAAACTGGTTGAGCTCAACCAGCGCGGTTATCCTATTATTGAGCTAAATGTGCTTGATAAACTTCAGAATATACTTACGCGAAATAAAAGCAATATTTGTATTTCGAGAGGTTGTATGGGTGGAAAGAAAATGCTTGCGTTTGATATGGACGGAAGAATTTACCCCTGCGATATCACCGATTACAAAGAAGAAGCCATTGGTGATGTATTTGATGGCGGTAACCTGATCGATTTATTACAAATTGCCCACAAAGAGAAAGACTTCTTTGCTCCCAAAAACTCTGATAACTGCGAAACCTGCCCATGGTGGTTTTTCTGCAAAGGTGGATGTACCACTGCTATCAAATACAAATATGGTGAAGCGAAAGGAGTTGACAAGTTAGAGTGTATATCGAACCGGGCTATGTATCCTGAACTGGTTAATTTGGTGCTTAACCAACCCGAAATGGTTAAAGTTTTAACAAAAAATAAAATTGAAATTCAATAAGATATGAAGACAGCCTATTTCTCCATAAGTTTTGATTGCAATGAGAAGTGTGTGTTTTGCCCCTGCTCAGAAAATGCTAACAATCAGCCTGATGTTAGTCTTCAGCAGATGAAACAATCGCTTGATATTGCCATCGATCAGAAAGGGGTAAATCACGTTCTGCTTTCGGGTGGCGAACCAACACTAAAAAAAGAATTTCTTCAGTTTCTTGAATATATTGTTTCAAAAAATCTATCGATTGGTATTCTTTCTAATGCACTAAAATTTGCCAGCAAAAAATACCTGCAAAAAGTCACCGACATAACAGGAACAGAAAACATAGAAATCACCACGGCTATCCACAGCCATATTCCCGAAAAACATGAACGCCTCACGCAGGTAAAAAACAGTTTCAGAAGATCTTTGGAAGGACTTCACAATATTATTGATGCCGGCATAAGCACATCGGTAAAGTATAATATGATAAATTATACTTACAA
Organism: Sphingobacteriia bacterium; assembly: GCA_011390785.1. Lineage (GTDB taxonomy): Bacteria > Bacteroidota > Bacteroidia > Bacteroidales > UBA7960 > SKVR01. Next base: position 10,088 of record JAABRR010000025.1, on the reverse strand, counting down.
AGAACTGCCCGAGTACACCGATTGGGTTTACAAAACCTTTCCAGATGATGTAACCTTTCTGATCTGTAACATCGATATTAATGGGGTAGCTCTAAAAAACAAAGACCTTATAGCTGTTACATTTGAAGAATCAACCCCATTCCTCGAAACTGCCCTCGATAAAGCAGTAGAATACCGAAGAAATGGCAGAAAGCGGAATGTAAAAGTTTTTACCACTCCCTTATGCACACTTGATCCCTATTATTGGGGGTTTGTAAACAACCGGACCAAAGAAGAATTGGCGGCCCTACGCGTTCCATCCGAAAATCCTGTAAACAATCGCTTGTTTTTAGGTATCGACAGCGACACAGGAACCATGTTTGCTCCTTGCCAAAATTGTGCATTAAAAGATCCCTGCCCGGGAACCTGGAAAATGACCGGCGAATTGTTTGGAGATCAAATTTTTAAACCTTTTGAAAGTATAGCAACTATTTAAAATAGTAAAGATAAAACCTTGTAAAATATAGGTTTTTTTAATTCATCTTATTGTTTAACCAAAAAAGAGCACTATGCAAAAAGTAAATGTTTTTTCTAAAAAACTAGGCTCCAACCTCACCATTGAGATTAACGGCGGAGGCCCCAGCATTACCCGCCTGTACGAAAGTTCAGCCGATGAAAATGCTCCTGGAAACAGCGAGATTTCTTTGGCAACTGAATTTTCAGACAGGAACTGGGAAGCCTGGGTTAATGCCGGATGGAACAATTGGGGCGCTATTTGTAATTAGAAACTAACTTCAGAGGAAGTCTTTTTGCGGCTTCCTCTGTTTTCTATCCCATGTTTTTATGGCCCTGTTATCTCAATTTTGTCATCCCTTCATAAAAGGAGAGAATTTGATACTTTTTCATTCTCTTCTGTTTAATCAGCTAACAATCAGCTCAAAAGATATAATTTTCTCTGAGAAAGAAGGTACTTTCCAGATTACCAATCCAAAAAATGCTGATGCCATTTTGCAAGAAATGAGCCAAAAAAAGATGCTGATTGAATCCCCTGAACAAGACCAGGTTTTGCTGGATTCGTTCATAATCCAAATCGAAAAACCCTACATAAGCACTGCCTATTTTTTTCTTACCAACGATTGTAATCTTGCCTGTAAATATTGTTTTGAAAAACAATCGGTTCCTGACCTGTTCCGAAAAGAAATAATGTCATTATCTATTTTTGGCAGGGGCCTGGAGTTTTTTATCAGACTAATAAATCGCGATCCAAAGAAATTTGCCCAAAAGAAAACCCTTATATTTTATGGCGGCGAACCACTGCAAAACAAAAAAGTATTATTTGGAGCCATCAACAAAATAAATGAATTCAAGCAAAATGGATTGTTACCTGCCAATACACATGTTATTGTTGTTACCAACGGTACTTTACTTAAGAAAGATGACATTGAGTTTTTTGCCAAAAACAACATTACGCTTACCTTTTCAATAGATGGCAACAGAGCCGCATGCAGCAACAGGGTATTTCCTACAGGCCAAGAAATATTTGACCTTCTTACAGAAAAATATTCTCTCTGCAAACAGGCAGGTATCAACATAAACGTTGCCTGCACACTTACCCCCCAAACACTTGAAAATTCAGAATCATCACTGGATTTTTTTATCAGGGAGCTAAAGATCAGTAATATTGGATTCAACGCAATTCTCGATAATGGTATTATTGAAATACCCGATAATTATGATCAGGTAGCCGCTGATTTTATTGTAAAAGCATGGAAAAAACTATCAAAAAACAATATTACTGAAAGCCGAATGGGCAGAAGATTGCAGGTATTCAACAGAAAAAAACCCTGCATCTTTGATTGCAATGCTCAGGGTGGAAGACAAATAGCAATAGCTCCCGGGGGTGAGGTAGGCATTTGTCATGAGCATATTGCCGACAGAAAGCATTTTGTTACTAACATTTCAGAAGATTTTGTTCCGGAAGAAAACCCGGTTTTTCTTGAGTGGATGAATCGTTCGCCTCTTAACATAAAAAAATGTCAGGCCTGCCCCGCATTGGGATTATGCGGAGGCGGATGTGTAATTAATACTGAAAATACCCATCAAACTATATGGGAACCCGATGTAAGATTTTGCACCCAAACATTAACCATCTTAAAATTCCTTCTTTCCAATTCTCCATCTAAGGATTTCTTCTTACTATCCGGAAACCAATAATGGCTAACCGACAGAATAACCAACCCTTTGCAGAATTTCTATACGACCTGTTTAAACATAAGGTTTACGGTTCGCTTTTCATCGCAGCTACCTGGCAGCACCATATCATAAAATGTTATAAACGGGATACAATGTTGAGTCCACTCCAAAAATGGGTTTAACACTATTCATATCATTTTAACTCATTTCAATGCACTGTTTATCAGGATATTATTCGTGTATATTTGTGACATGCATGGTAAAATAGACTTTTCGGAGCAATTTAATGTTCTATTTTTAACAAATTGAAAGATATTTGATTATTTTTTCACATATCAACATTCATTTCCTGACAAAAAATATGTAGGTTTGCCGAAGAAAAAAGAGACCCATAAAAAAACGAAAATGAGCGCAAAGATAGGCATCCGGCATGAAGATAAATATCAGATGGAGCACCGTACTCCACTATCCCCAAATCATGTTCAAAAACTGATAAAAGAACATGAGCTAAAAATTATAATACAATCCTCAGACAAAAGAGTTTTCACCAACCAGGAATACAAAAAGGCTGGAGCAATGGTAGCCAAATCGCTGACCGATTGTTCAGTAATTATGGGGGTGAAGGAAATCCCAGAAGAAGCTTTTGAACCGAAGAAAACCTACATTTTCTTTTCGCACGTTATAAAAGGGCAGGACTATAACATGCCCATGCTCCGGAAAATGATGGAATTGCAATGCAACCTCATTGATTACGAAAAGATTGCTGACGAGAAGAATCGTCGATTAATCTTTTTTGGAAGACATGCAGGATTGGCCGGCATGATCAACTCTTTTTGGAGCCTTGGCCAGCGTTTGTATTTACAGGGCTATAAAGACAATCCTTTCGTACATATAAAACAAGCGCATAAATACAACTCATTGGAAGATGCGGCAAAAGCCATAAAGGAAGCGGGCAAACAGATTTCCGAAAAAGGAGTTCAACCTCGGTTTGCACCCATAACTATTGGTATTACCGGCTATGGGAATGTTGCCAAAGGGGCACAGGAAATAATTGATATGTTGCCTGTAAGCAAAATTACACCCAAAGAGTTGCTTGCTCTGAAAGAAGAACCACCAGCCGATCCCGAACATCAGATTTTCAAGATTATATTTAAGGAACAACACATCAGCAAACCCAAAGATGTATTGAAGGCTTTCGATCTGCAGGATTATTACGAAAATCCTGCAAAATACGAAAACAACTTTGAACAATACATACATCATTTAACAATTCTAATGAATTGCATGTATTGGGATGACCGCTACCCCAGAATTTTTACCAAAGATTATGCATTTAAATTATGGCGCGAAGGAGATGCCAAAATCAAAGTTGTGGGCGATGTAACCTGCGACCCTGATGGGTCCATAGAACTAACCCATAAAGGCACAGCCATTGAAGACCCGGTTTTTGTTTATAACCCACGCACCGGAAAAGCATCTATGGGTTTCCACGGCGATGGAATACTGATTATGGCCGTTGATATTCTGCCCAGCGAACTTCCCCGTGATTCGTCAGAAGCCTTTGGTGATGCCCTGATAGAATACATCAAACCAATAGCAGATGCAGATTTTTCGGTTGCATTCAATGATTTGAAACTTCCTGACCCAATTAAAAAAGCCATGATTTTGCACAAAGGAAAACTTACCCCTGATTATGAATATATCAATCAATATTTAGATTAAAACACGCTGTTATTTTACAATTTCATCATTTAAGCACTCATTAATTTAATCAAAACACACGCTATGCAAAAAGTTCTCATCTTAGGTGCCGGAATGGTAGTAAAACCCATTGTCACCTATCTGCTCAAAAAAGATTTTATGGTTACGGTGGCCACCCGTACCCGAAAGAAAGCCGATGATATAATTGACGGACACCCTAACGGACACTCCGTTGCCTGGACAGTTGACAAAATCCAGGAACTCGAAAAAATGATTCAGGAGCATGATCTGACAGTAAGTTTGCTGCCTTGGGTTCATCATGTTATGGTAGCAAAAAAATGCATTGCCAACAAGAAAAACATGGTTACCACTTCATACGTTAAGTCCGACATGAAGGCTTTGCATCAAAAATCCATTGATGCGGGAATCATTATTCTGAATGAACTGGGCCTGGATCCGGGTATCGACCATATGGGTGCCATGCGCATTATTGATTATGTGCATAACAAAAATGGTAAAATTGAAGAATTCTATTCTGTTACCGGAGCCTTGCCGGCCCCCGAAGTAGCCGATAATCCTTTTAAGTACAAATTTTCATGGAGCCCTAAAGGGGTTGTAATGGCAGGTAATAATGATGGAAAATACCTACGGCACGGAAAAATTGTAGAAATCCCCACAGAAGACCTTTTCAAAAATCCCCTTTCTGTAAACTTTCCCAAAGTGGGCAATCTGGAGATCTATCCCAACCGCGACAGTCTGCCTTACATCGACCTTTACGGAATACCCGAAACCAGGACCATGATGCGGGGCACTTTTCGCTACAAAGGTTGGTGTGAAAGTCTTGACGCCATGAAAGCGCTTAAACTCATTACCAGCGACACCTACGACTTTACCGGGAAAACATACGCCGAAATGGTAAGCATGCTGATGGGTGACGGAAACCCTCAAAATATAAAAGAAAAAACGGCATCTTTTCTAAAAATACCCATCGATTCGCACCCGATGAAAGCCTTGGAATGGCTGGGTCTTTTCGATAGCACTCCTATGAATCGCCAAAAAGATACGCCTTTTGAAATCACTTCAGACCTGATGATCAACAAGATGGAGTTGGGTTGCGATGAACGCGACATGGTAGCCATGCAGCATGTTTTTTTGGCATCATATCCCGATGGAAGCAAGGAAGTAATAAAATCGTCGATGCTCGATTTTGGAACCCCAAATACCGATACAGCTGTAGCCCGCACTGTGGCACTACCGGCAGCCGTGGGAGTAGAAATGATTTTGAGTGGAAAAATTAAGGAAAAAGGAGTGCACATTCCTGTAATTCCCAATATTTACAACCCCATTCTCGACCAACTGGAAGAAATGGACATAAAAATGTTAGAAGAATACGGGCTTCCGGAAAGTGAGAATATAAAGTAAAGGTAATAATCTACTAAAACATCATGATGGGGCTGAGATGATATCAAATCCCCATTTCAAAAGAAAATGATTTGTTTAAGTAATTAGCTTAGCTGAGCTCGCTTTTCAAGATCGGTTGGCTTAAATCAAGCACAAAATCAACTAATTAGTTTACATTTCCAAACTCAGGTTACTTTATCTTTCTGTGAAGAGAATTTCTCATAAATTCGATTTTCCACAATGTCTTTCATTTCCATAACAGCATCAAATAAATCGACAAAGCGAGTGTAGAGCGGCGTTATGCCCAACCGAATATTATCGGGTTCGCGAAAATCGGGAATAACGGTAAATTTTCCGGTGTTTTCGTCGATAAGCGCTTTACAAATTCTGTAAGCTTCCTTGTGTTTGAGTGAAACATGCGACCCTCTTTGGTTTTCATCAGAAGGTGATCCCAGAGTATAGCCCAGTATATCCAAAAAATGTCGCCACAGGTCAATCAGGTATTTTGATTGTTCAACACTCTTTTGGCGCAGAGCATCCATGCCCGCTTCCAGCGAAATATCAAGCGATGGATTGAGTGCTGACAATGAAAGCATGGGTGGTGTGCCTGCAAGAAAACGGTCTATTCCACTGGCCGGCTCATAGTTTATTTGAAAATCAAAGGGGTTTTTCTGCCCAAACCATCCCCAAACGGGCGATTGGATTTTATCCTGCAAATCTTCGCGTACATACAAAAAGGCTGGAGATCCAGGGCCACCGTTAAGATATTTATAGGTACATCCTACAGCAAAATCTACATTGCAACCATTCAGATCAATGGGCACAGCGCCAACTGCGTGACTTAAATCCCATAAAATCATGGCTCCTTTCGCATGAACCCTGCCTGTAACAACCTTCATATTATAAAGGAAAGAGCTTTTATAAAGGACATGAGAAAGGCTCACCAATGCAGTGCCATCATTAATGCTATTTTCCAGCTCGTAAAGCGAAATCCCCATTCCGTCAGCAGACTTTACCAGGGTCAGATGGTGTTGATTTTGAAAAAGGTCAACAAGTCCCTGCAAAACATAAATGTCAGTGGGAAAATTGAGCTCATCAGTAACAATCCCCTTGCGGCCTGTTTTTAGCTTTAGAGCAGCGTAAGACAATTTAAACAGGTTAACCGAGGTGCTATCTGTGACTATAACTTCGTTAGGTTTGGCGCCAATAAGTTTGGCAATTTTTTCGGATATTTGTTTAGAACGCTCATACCAGCCTGTATTCCAGCTACGTATCAATTCCCTGCCCCACTCTTCTGAAACTACATTCCCGAGATGTGAAGGCGTTTCTACCGGCAATATACCGAGCGAATTTCCATCAAGATAAATCAATCGGGGATCTTTGAGCTGGAACCGGTGGCGAAATTGTTTCAGCGGATCCTTCTTGTCTAGTTCAAGGGCATAATACCGCTGAGAGGTTGAATCAGTCATTTGTCTTCCTTTAAAATCTGGTAAGCTATCGGGTAAAGATATTCCACCCAGTATCGATACATTAATCCTGACGGGTGTAGGTTGTCTGATGCCAAAAGTTCCGGACGGTTGGCAGCTTCGCGCGAAATGGGTGTAACATCTATCCAGGCTACACCTGCCATTTCAGAAGCCTGCCGGTTAATGGCGTTATAGGCATCAATTTCGGATGCAATTTGTGCACTATCGCGGCCACTGGCAAAAGGGGTTACTCCCCAATCGGGAATCGACAAGACAATTACACGCGACGGATCATTCCCGGCCAACCCAATAGCTCTGTTCAACAGTTCAATAAATTCGGGTCGGTAATTTTCAGGATTTCGACCACGGTATTGATTGTTTACCCCGATAAGAAGGGTTACCAGATCGTAAGATGGGTCTAACTGACTGTTGTCCATGGCATCAGAAAGTTGATCGGTAGTCCAGCCAGTACGGGCAATAATCTGTAATTTTTCAATAACCACCCCTTGCGTTTCCAGGGTATCTCTTAATTGCACCGGGTAACGGTCTTCCTCCGCAACACCTTCTCCAATGGTATAGGAATCGCCCAGGGCGAGGTAAGTAAGCTTTGCACTCGTAGTATCTTCCACAACTTCAGGGTTTTCAATGGGTTTAAAAACATCTGAATTATCAGCTGCTTCACACCCGAAAATAACAAAAATTAAAACTACATAAGACAATATTTTAGTCATAGTAAAAGATTTTTAATTTGAGAATATCTTAAACGTTTCCCTTCTTTTTGTAGTTTAATTCCTTTACGATTAATCCATTAAAAGAAAATTAGCAAGATGCATAAAAGAAGAGAATCAGATTAATAAAATTAGAAATATTAACCACAATATGTTAACAGTAATGATCATTCATTGTTTGAGATTTGTAAAACTCAAAATAGTGAAATGTTGTAATATTTTATTGCAAAATTCAAATCCCTAAACTTCAATCCCGGATAATTTAAATTCACTCCCAAAAAATCCACTACTTTTGCAACTTCGAAAACAAAACTTAAATTCTGTACCGTATGAATCCAACACGCGAAATTATTCTGCTCAACATACAGGGAACCGACAAACCGGGTTTAACTTCCTCCTTAAGCCAGATCCTTGCAGCATACAATGTTAATATCCTGGATATTGGCCAGGCAGTTATTCACAACAATCTCGATTTGGGAATTTTGTTCGAAGTACCTGCCGAATCAGAATCTTCGCCCATACTCAAAGACTTGCTTTACAAAGGTTACGAACTGGATGTAAAAATATCCTTTCGACCGGTAAGTGTTGAAGACTATCACGATTGGGTTGATCAGCAAGGAAAAGGCAGATTTATCATAACTGTTCTGGGACGAAAAATTTCTGCAGCCCAAATATCTCAGGTTGCCAAAGCAATTTACGGCCATGAACTCAATATTGACAAGATTTCACGCCTTTCGGGCAGGGTAAAACTTGACAACGGTATTTCAGACAACACAACACGGGCTTGTATTGAGTTTTCGGTACGTGGAAATGTTGATGATGTAAGCACTATTAAAAGTCAGTTGCTCGAAGTATCGCGCAATCTGGAAGTAGATATCGCTTTTCAGAAAGACAATATTTACCGGCGCACCCGCAGGCTGGTTTGCTTCGATATGGATTCTACCCTTATACAAACGGAAGTAATTGATGAATTGGCCTACCGCATTGGAAAGGGTGAAGAAGTGAGCAAAATTACCGAAGCGGCCATGCGTGGTGAACTGAATTTTACAGAAAGCCTGATGAAACGGGTATCGCTGCTTGAAGGGCTTGATGAAAATGTTATGATAGATATAGCACAAAACCTTCCCATTACCGAAGGAGCCGAGCGACTCTTTAAAGCTTTGAAGAGCTATGGTTTCAAAACGGCTATATTGTCGGGCGGATTTACCTACTTCGGAAAATACCTGCAAAACAAACTTGATATCGACTATATGTTTGCCAATCAACTCGAAATTGAGAATGGCAAACTCACCGGCCGCACCCTGGGAGAAATTGTTGATGGAGCCAAAAAGGCCGAATTATTACGCAATATCGCTTTTAAGGAAGATATCCATCTGGAACAAACCGTTGCCGTGGGCGATGGCTCAAACGACCTGCCCATGATAAATATTGCGGGTTTGGGTATCGCTTTCCACGCCAAACCCCTGGTAAAGAAAAACGCACAACATGCTATTTCTACCCTTGGGCTCGATGCTATCTTGTTTATGATGGGATTTCGCGACAGGGATATTGATAATCCTAATCACTAGATTTATCATTTTTTTAAAAAATCTTTCAGACTTATTAACCATTCAAAAACACAAAATCATGTCATATTATTTTAGCACAATACTGCATAAAACCAGCTACGAAGCTGCTATTGAACTTGTAACCGAAGAACTGAAAAAAGAAGGTTTTGGCGTTCTTACCCAGATTGATGTAAAGGAAACTCTGAAGAAAAAGATTGATGTCGATTTTCGTCCCTACGTTATTTTGGGTGCCTGCAACCCGCATTTTGCCCATAAAGCTTTGTTGGCTGAAGATAAGCTTGGAGCGTTTCTCCCATGCAATGTTGTAGTTGAGCAACATGATAATGACACTGTAGAGATTTCCGCTGTCGATCCCCGCGCTATGATGGCTTCCGTTACCAATCCAAAGCTGGAAGAACTGGCAACTGAAGTGCGCGAAAAGATGCAACGGATAATAAATAATATTGCAAACTTCGGGCAATAATAGCATTATATTTTTTTCGGGGGAAGAAGAATTATTCAATCGAAGCCCTGATTTAATAGATTACCTTATCTATTGTATGATCATATTAATCATACTAAATAATTAATTTGTATGCAAATATTTGCTTTTTGCAAATTTTTTTATTACATTTAGCACCTTTAATTAAATGTAATCGAAATATTTTTACTTCACAAAAACAAACATACATCCCTTTTCGTTTACTCCTTCCAATTATCCTTTAATCATAAGGGAAAATTGTCTATCAATGTTAGAAATCAACATTTAAATAGAGTCTTAATTCAAATTTAATTAAAATGTATGGCGTATGAAAAATTTTACAACTAAAATTGCTTTAGTGCTTTTTATGATAACTCAGTTATCATATCAAGTAAAATCAGGGAATATCATTTTCCCTGATTGTGAAAGTTTTGCAAAAATACAACTCATTCACAATGCTGCTGATCTGGCAGCTGATACTGTGGATGTATTTGTAAACGATGAACTTTTCCTCTCCGACTTTGCCTTCAGAACTGCTACTCCTTTTGTAGATGTTCCTGCAGGTGTGGAACTTACTATTGATGTAGCTCCC
>JAABRR010000024.1:453-82942 GCA_011390785.1 Sphingobacteriia bacterium | reverse complement strand
GTTAGGTCCATGTAAACATCATCGTACAATCCGGGTGAGTTCTCGTACCACCATAGCATCTGATTCTCGTCCCAGGGAATGGGCACCTGATCGCCGATCATGGTGCCGTTGAACTGAAACTCGGTGGGGCCGCCATAGGTGCATCCGATCACCTGTCCGGCCCAGCCGCCTTTGATCTTGTCCTTCAGGACAGATTTTTCGAGGGTGATGACTTGGCCATCTTCAAAGGGATTGGTGTTCAAGTCTTTATTGTTGCAGGATGTCATGATCATACATGTAAAGATTAGGGTTGTGAGTGTTTTGATTTTCATAGGTTTGGTTTTAAAATTAGTTCAAATATAATTTTGTGCCAATTAAAATGATTTATTGCCATTGCGCTGTCATAACCTTTCTTCTTCTGATCGCGTTTCTACCACAGCGCTTTTCTGTTTTTTGCCATTTTACCCCGGGTTTGCACCCGGGGCTATTCATGTTAAACCCCTTCAGGGTTATTGGTTCGTGGTGGGACTTCAATCCCCGCCCTGACTTTATGGTATGCTTCTATTAAATGTTCAGGAATTTCTACTTTTTCGCAAAGCCCTTTGGCAGGATATTCCAACAGTCGGTAAATCTCTCCTGTTAGTTGCCGGGTGAAATCTTCCCCTTTTTCATTATAGATCAACATATTATCATTGTAGGATAGGTCGGGGGGCAGATTGACCAGTTTGATTTGTGGGAGATATTGCAAAACAGTAAGATAAACCCTGTATTGTCGGGCGGGAGTAGCGACCAGGATGGCTGAGCTGATACCGGTTTCAAAATTAAATTCAGGAAGCTTTTCCTTTAATGTCTTTATACTAAACCGAATGTTTTCTCCGGTGTTGGTCGATTGGTCTTCAATGAGAATATCTTCCTGCGGGATCTGCGGGAAAAACCTCCTTGCATATTGAAAAAATTCAATGGCTTCCGCATTTTTGAAATCGGCACTCCCTGCACCTACACCCCCTGTAAAAATGATCTTACTACCCATTCCATCAAGATAAAGCTCACAGCACCTTTTGGGTATGTTCATATCAAAATGGCCAAAACCGATGATGATGTCGGCCTTTTGCAGCGCATCTTTTTTATTGAGGAATTGGAAGATGTGGCGTTGTTCGGTTTTCATTGTTTTTTTGCTGATTTGTTTAATTTTTCGTTAGTGACGGGGCCACTCTTAGTGACCCCGCCACTGGAAATGCCCATTCTTTAGGAGCTCAAGTCGCCCCGTGACCGCTTTTCTTTATCATTTTTTGGTTTATCATAACTTACAATTCTTATTATCTAAAAGTCACGGGGTGACAAGCACCTATCCGAAAGTCACGGGGTGACAAGCAGACCTTTTGACTTTCGACTTTCGACTCAATATTCATATTCTATCCTGATCTTTCCCGGTTTTTCTATGATATGGGCAATATTTAAGAATGGCTCTTCCTGTATTTCACCATCCACCTTAATTGTTTTTATTGTTGACCAGGGATCTCCCGTGGTTGAGATATGGATTTCTGAGCCATTATCCAACCTGATGTTTATACTCTCGTAAAGGGAACCGGTAAGACAAAACTCCGGAATGCCGGGTTTCAATGGATACATGCCCAGCGTAAAGAACAGGCTCATGCCGGATGTGGCACCCAGATCGTCGTCGCCGGGCATGCCATCAGGCGCATTGCGGAAGATATCGGAAACCACCTTGCGGATCAGTGCCTGTGTTTTTTCCGGGGCACCGGCATAGGTGTAAACAAACGGAACTACAAATCCAGGTTCGTTACCGGGCCAGTAATGGGGCTTGTTTACGTTCCAGCCATCCTGTAATATTTGAGAAGTAAATTCATCGAGTCTTTCACTGGTTTTTTCCGGACCACCAATTCTATTTACCAATTCAGGCATATTGTGGGGAATATTCCAGGTGTATTGGGCCGAATTTCCTTCGTTGAAACCGTTTTCTTCAGCTTTATCGAAGGGAAGCACCCAATTCCCCAGTGTGTCTTTTCTTTGCAGATAGCCTGTTTGCGGATTGAGCAGATTAAACACACTTTGCGAACGGGCAAGGTAGCGTTCGTAATTTTCCATGTCATTATCGGCGAGGCATATCTGTGCCAACCCAAAATCGCCTATGGAGTATTCCAGTGTTTGAGAAACGGAATAGTTATGAGGTGCGGGTCTTTCGGGGACAAAACCGTATTTAATGTACTCATTGCCATTGCGGTATTTTGTGTCTGCCGTTCGTATCATCTCATTTTTGATTTTGGGAAGATCGATGTTTCGGGCTCCCATGGCATACATGTTGGCAATGAGTGACACCGATCCGTGGCCGTTCATTACCCAGGTTTCATTGTTGAAGTAGCCCCAGATGGTGAGCCCGGCGGGGTTGCCCTGGTTGGCATCCAGATAGAGCGATTCAATCATGTCAGCGGCCCTGTCGGGTGCCAATAGTCCCTGAATGTAGGCCGATGTGCGGTAAGTATCCCAGGTGGAGAAGTTGACAAATTTGTTGTGGCCTGCGGGCAGGGTATAAACCGAGTCGTTGAAACCACGGTACTGGCCATTTACATCATTGAAGATATTGGGATGCAGCAGGTTGCGGTAAAGGGCAGTGTAACCGATCACTTTCAGGTCGTTATCGGGTGAGTTTAATTCTACTTTTGAGAGCAGATCGTTCCATTTTTGGGAAGTTTGTTCGCGAACCGTTGCAAATGTTTGGTTGGTCAATTCGGTTTCCACGTTTTCGATGGCATTGCCGATACTTACAAATGAAATGGCAATACGCATTTCAAGGGGCTCAGCAAGGTTATTCCCAAAACCAACCCAGGCAGCAATGGAATCGCCATTGAGTGTTGTCCGATCAGTTAGAATGGTCTGGTCGTTCCAGAACCCGGTTTCCTTAACGGGCATGTTGAACCTGGCAGCAAAGTAAACGGTGTAATCATGTTCGCTGGGGTCACGCCAACAAAATCCACCTGATGTAGCCCAACCTGTAACCATATTGTTTGAAGTGTCAACGGTGAGCTCTGCCCCGGTAATTCCGTTGGCCGCCAGGGTAGGGGAGATGATGAGGTTTGCCGGCTGATCTTTGGGGAAGTCAACGAGCATGATCGCCGATCTTTCAGTTGCTGTGATCTGTACATTGGTTTGGTAATCATCCAGGAAAACCTGGTAATAGCCGGGTTGGGCCGATTCGCGCTCATGTGAGAAGGCGGACGCATAGGCCCTTTGGTTGTAAACCGGACTTGCTTCGGGCGATTTGGTGGTAGGCATCACCGGAATATCGAGTGCGCCATGACAGCCCCATCCGCTTACATGAGTCATGGAAAATGCCCTTATGGAATCTTTGGCATAATTGTATCCGGCGCGGGATGTGTATTCGTCCACCACTTCTGTAAATACATTATCGGGGCCAAAGCTGATCATGCCAAATGGGGCTGTAGCTGCGGGTACTGTATTACCACGCTCCAGGGTGCCGATAAACATGTTTACCAGGTCGGCAGGCTTTGTTTCATCTGTGTTGCAACCGGTGATGAGTAAAATTGCCGATGCCAGGAGTGAAAGTGCTGTAGTGTAGGTTTTGCAAATGATTGGGTTCATTGGTTAAAAGTGTAAAAGCTGAAGGGTTTAATGGTTGATGCGTTTGGCTTCTAGTGTTCAGGGTTTGGCGGTTTGGTATCGACTTTCGACTGCCGACTAATATCTAAAACTCCCCCAACATAAAGGAGTAAATGATCTCAGCCATCTCTTCTGGTTCTTTCTTTAAAACCAGGTAAGAATGGTTCGTGGGTCGATCATTTATTTCCTTCCAGGTATTTCCCCCGGTGCTATCGGCAACACAAATTCCGTTTTCTGTCAAATCCCAGTATTCTCCTATTCCACCTCTTACTGCATAGAGCACTGATGTTTGGTCATACGTTGCATTGGATGTGATTTTTCCTTCCTTGTAGAATTGGTTCATCCAGGGGGCGTGAGCACTGAAGTATTTATAACCCACATATAAGGGTGAGGTTTCTCCTGCTTCCACAAGGCGCGGGCCGGTCATGATTCGTACGCCAATTTCATACCCTGAAAAAACAATGGGTACAGTCAGATTTTCAAGCACAAATTTTGTCACTCCAGGCATATCGCCATTAAAATTCCATTCATTTTCTCCGGACGGGAATTTTCCTCCCATGATAGAAAATTCCTTTACCTTTTTCTCTATAAGCTCTTTTCCGGTGAGTGGTGAATATTGATCGGGGCCGGATTGAATAAGATTTTTGATGTTAGCCAATGGGCCTGTAGTGATAATCACTACACTCTGATCGGGCTGGGAGGCCAGGGTTTTGCGATAAAGATCTACTGCAAGGGGCACATCGTTGATGGTAAGCTCATTAGTAAATGATTCTGCTATGGGGCGGGCATGTTGCCAGTCGATGGAATGGGCCTGATAGGCCTGTATTCCAATGGGGGTATTGGGATTGCCATAATATCTGTTAATTGCATCGGCAGCCGGAACGGTATATTCTTCGGTATTCCAAAGCATAATGGCAAGTAGTTCGCACTCGCCCTTATTTTGGAAATTATGCAGCATAGCAATGGCTCCCAGATCGTCGGCATCGCCGCCGAAATCGGTGTCTAAGATGATTTTTACAGGCGAATCTTTCTTTTCGCAACCGGAGAGTAAAAATGGAAGAAGAACAAGGATGAGTAACTTTATTGCCGTTTTAACAGAACTCATATAGCTAACTTTTGAATTTGAAATGTGCTTTTAATTTTGATGTTTAGGTGTTTTCAGTCGCCCCGTGACTGCTTTTAATAAACATTTTTTGGTATTTCATTACGTTCTTTCTTTTATTACCCAATTATCACAGTGTGACCTGCACCAACCCTTCGAAAGTAGCCCCGACACCACAAATGGTTAACATCTTTACCAGTTGTATTTTTTAGTGTTAATACTGATAATTTGTTCCCTTACAAACCTTCCCGACTCAGACAAATGTTTTTCCGGGTCCCAGCCACCGGTAACTGGTGCATCGGGTTGCAGTGCTGCCGATGCTTCCATTTTGTCGGTGATTGACCAGTTGGCCATGCTGATGTTTCGTTCAAGTGCCCAGGCAATCCACTCTTCGGCCTTCTCTTTGTGCACAAGCATATCTCGTCCGCCATCGGCGTGTGATGTTCCCCACTCGGTAATGAAAAGAGCAACACCTTTCGACAAGGCATAATCGCCAATATCGCGTAATTCCTGCCCATGGGTGCCGGCATAGAAGTGCAGTGAATATGCGGTGTTTTTGTCAGGCAGTGGATTGTCGGCAGCCTCGTTTACCAACTGACTCCACCGACGGGTGCCGGCAATGATCAGGTTTTCGCTGTGGGGACGAATTGCCGAGGTAACGGCTTTTGTATATTCTGCTATTTCCTCCCAGCTCTGATCTACCGGTTCGTTAAATGTTTCCCAAATAAGGTTGGGATACTGACCGTATTTTGCGGCGAGGTACCCAAAAAACTCCTGTGCTTCTTCAGTATGGGTTTTGTGGGTATGCCAGTCAATCAATACATATATTCCGTTATCGATAGCTGCATGAATAATGGTTTCTACCAAAGCAGTCTGGTGATCCTTTGCGTTCATCCAACCTTTGTTGGAATTACCATCGCCGTTAATTTCAACCGCCATCGATGCCCGTATCAGATCAATCTTCCAATCGTTCACCAACCAGTTTATCACATCAGCATTATAATATTTTTCGGCACCCCAAACCGACCAGAAATGGCTCATCCCCATGAGTTGTAACGGGTTGCCATGTTCGCCCACAATTTGGTTACCCGAAACCTTAAGACGGCCATGCATTTCGACAGGCGATTGAGCAAAGGATTGCATAATAGAAGCAAAGATTATAAAACCAGATAGGAAAGTAGTCTTTAGAAGGTTATTAAGATTCATATATTAAGAAATTTGAGTGATTATTATTTTTCTTTAATTATTTGGTGCCGGTGTATATATCTCCAGGGTTTTTAAAACCCTGGAGGCCTTTATCGTTCTGCATAAAAATAAACAATGATATAACATTTGAGTAGAGACCGTTTTTGTTTTATACAAAACCTGTTGCATTTTTTTAGTTTTACTGAATGAATTATCAGAATCAATTTACATATCTTTTAATTTAAGAGTATTTCTAACCAGAAAATTTTTCAAAATCCAAACGTTTCAATTTCTTCTGTTTTAGGAGCAGAAGGTTGGGCGCCCATCCGTGTTACAGAAATGGCCGCTGCACGTTGCGCAAAATCAATTGCTTTCCTTATAGGTTTTTCTGCTGCCAGTGCCGACGCAAGGGCCCCGTTAAAAACATCACCTGCGGCTGTGGTATCAACAGCTTTTACTTTATATCCGGGAATTATTTCCCTTGCTTTGTCACTACACAAGTAAACTCCCTTGCTGCCTAAGGTAATAATTACTGTTTTAACCCCTTTCGTTAGAAGCTCCTCTGCCATTAAAGGTATCTCTTCATCCTTTACCTCCATTCTGCCAGTAAGCAGGGCAGCTTCCGTTTCGTTGGGAGTAATGATAGATATCTTTCTGAGCAAACCTTCATTGAGTATAGCCGCAGGAGCAGGATTCAGGATAAAGGGAATTCCCATGGTTTGGGCCAGATCTGCAACAGATTCAATGGTTTCTAAGGGAGTCTCAAGCTGTGCAAGAACAATTTTGGCACCAATTAAAGCTTCTGAATACTCTGCCACATCATTGGCCAGCAAATGACTGTTTGCACCGGAAGCGACAGAAATGCTATTCTCTCCGTCATCCGAAACATTGATCAGCGCCACCCCTGAATGGGTTCCGGATTGCACCTTGATATAATTTGTGTTGATGCCATCTTTTCGGTAGTTCTCAATAGATTGCAATCCAAATGCATCATCAGCAACACAGGCAACAAAGGTTACTTCGGCTCCGGTTCGGGCAGCGGCCACTGCCTGATTGGCCCCTTTTCCGCCAGGAATCACAAAAAAATCAGTTCCAAGAATGGTTTCGCCGGGTGCCGGGATTCGTGACACTTTTAATACCATATCGGTGTTGGAGCTACCTACGACTACTATTTTGTTCTTCATTGTTATTTCGGATTTAAGATTTTAAGATTTTCGGATTGAGTCCACTTTTTTTCCCGGACGGTTCCATGTTCTTTGGATGATAGAAATTCCTTTCCTTCCACCTTCCACTTTAATAGATTCTCGAAACAATTATCAATGCCAGACCTACAATGAAAAACAGGAACATAGCTGAAAGTAGTCCGTTGACTCCTTTGGCTCCCTTGAATTCTTTCCAGATAAATACACCCCAGAATGCAGCAACAAGGGTGGCTCCCTGGCCCAAACCATAAGAAATAGCAAATCCGGCCTGTTCGGCAGCTATGATGTTGAAAGTCATTCCAAGACTCCAGATCGCACCACCAAGGATACCGATCAGGTGAAGCCTGGTGTCACCTTTTTTGAAATAATCGGCATAAGTTACTTTTTCACCTGCCAGAGGCTTGTACATAAAAATAGTATTCCAGAGAAAATTGGAGATCAATAATCCCAGGGCAAAGATCACCGACGCGCTATAGGGAGTAAGTTTGCCAACTTCAGGTGTTACAAAATCGGTTGCCATGGATGCAGCCACAAAACGATAGAAAAACGCCATCAGGAAGCCAGCAAGAAGGGAGATAATGATCCCTTTGGATGTGGTTGATGCAGTGGACGTAGGTATTTTGCGATAGGCCAATGCATTGATAACAATGGCTGCGGTAACAAGCCCAACCCCAGCAAAGAGTAAAACCGGGTTTCCAAGGGGAGTTGCTACATAATTGACCACTACACCCAATACCAGCGCCAAACCGATACCAATGGGAAAAGCTACCGCCATACCTGCAATGGAAATGGCCGCTACAAGCAGGATGTTGGCAATATTAAAGACTACACCTCCCAGGAAAGCGGATCCCAGCGATACTGTATCAGCCTGCGCCAGATCAGCCAGGAAACTTCGTCCTTCGGTTCCGTTGCTGCCTGCTGTAAAGGCCAGAAGAAGAGATAACAAAAGTACCCCGATAGAATAATCCCAGTAGAAGAGCTGAAAAGGCCATTTTTTTGTTGCCAACTTTTGAGTATTAGCCCATGAACCCCAGCATAACATGGTTATAAAAACCAGCAAAATAGCAGTTGTGTAAGATTGGATTACGATCATAGCAGTTTGTTTAGTTAGGATTACTTATTAATTTAAGGATTATAGTTTTGAATCTGGATTATCGAGTACCAGCAGCCAATCATTGCCACTTCCAGAAGTTGGTGGAATAAAATGATAACTGTTCTCGTTTTTTATTTCCCCTATTTCTTTAGTTTTACCGTTGCGAGGGTTGTACCACCAGGCAACCACACCGTTTATCATTTCTGACAGGCTTATATTCAATTGCTGCCCCACACTGGCATATACCAGCATAAATGATTTATCGGAAGCCACAGCCGCACGCACATGAAGACTGTCATTCGGATTGTTTCCAAGAATAACAGATTGGTTGGGTATCAAAAGATGAAAGGGGCGTTGCTCAAAAATTTTACGAACGTATCGCATCGATTCTGCTCCCGGACGATCGAGCGCCTCCCGCCAGTCGGTTAAACAAGGAATGGCCATATCGCAGCCTTTTTCAAACATTTGCCATACGGCATTATTTCCGTATGTGTATCCGCACGCCCCGGCCAGAAAATTCCAGTATGCATGCACCCGCACATCGTGATCATTGAAAAAGCCCTGTTCAAAATGTTCTTTTTTGGCAATGGTAAGATCATTATTCAATACATCTTTGGGAACCCGAACCGGATTATTCCAGTCCAGGTATTTCCAGAATTCCACAGGAATATCTTCATAGGCTGGCTCAGCTTCAAGAAAAGGCTTTCGGGGTTTTACTTCAAGCAATATTTCGCAAAAACGATACACATCCCCGTATTTTTTGGAATGGCCACTTTGAAATACATTGAAATCGAGCCACTCTTCATTGTGTAGTTTTTCATGAGATGAATGGGCGCCTCTAGGGTGATAAGTCATCAAATGATTGCCTTTATCGCCTTTTTTTATGCCTTTGGCCATTGATCGCCAAACCAGTTTTTCCTGTTCATTGGCCACATTGCGATCGCCACCCAGTATCCATACAATGGGTTTGTTTTTGTAGCGTTTTCCGAGGAATTCTCCGAATATTTCGGCATTTCGTTCATTGAAAATTACCGGACCTCCACCAGCAGAAGGGGTTACTTTATCGCCCCAGGAGGGAAGCATACCTACCATGAGTCCAAGTTTTTCTGCTTCGTTTACAATGAAATCCACATGTTCAAAGTACTTTTCGTTTGGGCGTGTGGGGTCCGTTTCAATTAAAGGAATTTCACCGTAAGCGTTGGGTTTGCTTAGGCCATCCATTTCGGCAAGTATTACAGCCTGAATCACCGTAAACCCTTTCTCTGCCCGGTTTTTCAGATACATGGTTGCATCTTCTCTGTTTAACTTATGAAAAAGTTCCCAGGCAGTGTCACCTATCCATAAAAAAGGTTTTCCATCAGTGGTTTCCAGGTAGCTGTTATTGCTACTAACCCGTAAATTTTGCGCAGCGATAATTAAAGGAAGAAGCAAGAGCATCATTGCAGTGATTCTGGTTTTCATACATTATTATATTAATTATTATTTCAGGATTTTTTTTACAGATTCACGTAAGATAAGGCGAGGTTGTAGCATTATTTTATCTGTTTTTTCTGGCAAAACTTTGTCAATAATATTTAACAAAGCGCCAAATGCCAGTCTTCCGATTTCTTCGCGGGGCTGTTCTACCGTGGTCATAGGGCAGGTAAGAAAGGCTGACCAGGCTTGCTCATCAAACGATATAATCGAAATGTCATCAGGAATGGTTAGTCCGGCTTCTTTCAGAGCACGGATCGATCCGAGTGAAATCAGGTTACTCAGTGCAAAAATGGCAGTGGGATGTTCGGGCAATGCTAATAGTTTCCTGGTTTGAAGGTATCCGTTTTCCTCGCCAAAATCGGTTCCCATAATCATTGTCTCAGATACCGGAATTCGATGCTTTTGCAATGCATCACGATATCCTTTAACCCGTTCGTTATTGGCTGAAACCCCGTTTATTCCCTGGATGCAGGCAATGTTTCGGTGCCCCAATGCAATAAAATGTTCGGTGGCCAGTAAAGCTCCCAGGTAATTATCGGTTGTTACAAACGGAAGATTTGTATCGGGTAAATACCGGTCGATAACCATAACCGGAATTCCCTGCTCCTGAATTTCTGTAACATGGTTACTGCTTTTTCCGGTTGGTGCAATAATAATCCCGTCCACTTTTCTTTTGGCCAGCAATTGTAATAGTTCTGCTTCGGTATTTTCATCATCCAGGCTGTCGCAAAGAATTATAGAATACCCATTTTTGCGGGCTTCAACCTCAATGGTTTTGGCAATGGAACCGAAGTAGGGGTTAGCAATATCGGGTATAATAAGCCCAATGGTATCTGTCTTTTCGAGTTTTAATCCCCGGGCTACTCTGTTGGGAGAATAATTGTATTCTTTTGCTGTGTCAAAAACTTTTTTACTAGTTGCTTCGCTTATCCGAAAGCTTTTTCCTTTTCCATTAAGTACCCTTGATACAGTACTTATAGAGAGATTTAGTATGCTGGCGAGCTCTTTTATGTTATTGACACTTTTCATGCATACAAAGATGAGTAATTTTAATTATCAGAACAAACGTTTGAGCTATTATTTTTCATCATTTTAAAATATTATTTAAACTTTCTTTAACCTGGAAAGGATTTAAATTGAATCAAATACTCCGAAAATCAATTTTGTAGATAAAATTATTACTACTTTTGACCGACAAACAAATAGGGCATTAGTCGATTTATTTTAATTTTCAAAATTTTAAAACAAAGCAAAGATGAGAAACATTATGGTAATAGCGTTATCAATGCTTCTTTTTTCGTGCAATAACGAATCAAAAGAAGCAGAAAAATTTATTGGGATTCAGTTATGGAGTGTTCGTAATGATATGAATTCTGACGCCGAAGGAACTTTGACAGCCCTGGGCGAAATGGGGTATGGTTTTGTTGAAGCAGCCGGATATGGCGATGGAAAATTTTATGGAATGGAACCTGAAGCTTTCAAAGCACTTGTGGAAGAAAAGGGTATGAAATTCCTTGGTTCGCATACAGGGCAGGATATTCCTGCTGATGCAAATATGGATGAAGTAATGGCATGGTGGGATGCAGCAATAGCCGCACATAAAGCCGCTGGTGTTGAATACATCGTTCAACCATGGATGGGAGCGACAGGTCACGAATCGTTGGACGGACTTAAGCGATACTGCGATTATTTTAACGCCGTAGGTGAAAAGTGCAACGAAGCTGGTTTACGCTTTGGTTTTCATAATCACGATCAGGAGTTTAAAGAACTGGAAGGTCAGGTTATTTACGATTTTATGCTCGAAAATACCGATCCTGAAAAAGTAATGTTTCAGATGGATCTTTACTGGGTTGTAGAAGGCGGAAAAGACCCTGTGGATTATATTATCCGCTATCCTGGTCGTTTTGAAAACTGGCACGTAAAAGACGAAGCTGAAGTTGGTGCAAGCGGTAATATCGATTTTGAAAGAATTTTCGCTTACACCGAACTTTCAGGTGTAAAATATTACGTGGTAGAAGTTGAAAAATATAATTTTGAACCCATTGAAAGTGTGAAAGTCAGCCTTGACTTTATGAAAAATGCTGAGTTTGTGAAGTAAACTGCAAGATTTTAAATAAAGCCCCTGTGAATTATAGATCGCAGGGGCTTTTTTGTCTTATGAGTATAAGCGTTTAAAATTTAGCGTTTTGCATTCAGAATTTTGCGAATTTTGACAGTATCCGATTTATTCCTTATAAAGATTCGATCACTGCCGCAAAACCTCCACGGGCAGCCATTTTTACTTTCATGCTTTGTCCGGTTTCAGTTTCCATGTTTTCAAACTTAAACTGATTGGGCTGGTCACCATCAGAAATTAGTTTGATGGCATAGTTGCCCTGCGTCAGAAAATCAAGATCAAACTCTGTTTCCATAGCTTCGTTCAGGCCGCTGATTCCACTCAAATACCAGGTATTTCCATTTCGGCGGGCTATTATGGCATAATCGCCCGGATAACCATCCACCAGGCGGGTTTCATCCCATACCACCGGAACATTTTTCAGATATTCAATTACATAGTCGGGCTGGCTCATGTATGACTTGTCGCTATCGGCAAAGTGTTGAATGCCCGACTCAAAAACTACTGCCAGGGCCAGTTCATGGCCATGGGTGGTAAGTTTGGGATAGGTTGAATTGGAGAAGGTTACAGGGGTATAGTCCATTGATCCGATTACATTGCGGGTAAAAGGAATAATGGCGTTATGCCGGGGGGCATGTTCGGGAAAGTCGCGGCCAAACTTATACACCTCGGCACCCCTTACCGATTCCATGGTCATCAGGTTGGGGTAGGTGCGCTCCCAGCCGCGAGGAATAGTAGCTCCGTGGAAATTAACGAGAATATTAAAATCGGCTGCATCTTGCAAAATATCATGGTATTGCTGCATAATGCAGTGTTTGTCACTCTGAAAAAAATCCACTTTTATTCCTTTCACTCCCCAATTGCTGATTTTTTCAAATTCAGCTCTACGGGCATCACGCAAATGCATCAAATCGCGGGGTTGCTCGGTTACTACATTGTGCGGACCACCAGAGTTATACCAGGCCAGGATATCTACACCCTTCGAGTTGGCATATTGGGTAAGCTCTTCCAGGTTACCTCCTGCCATATCATTCCAATTGGCATCTACGAGAAAATATTCCCAGCCCATACTGCTTGTAAAATCGATAAACTCTTTCATACGGTTAAAATCGCGGGGGCTATCGCTTTCCGACCACCAACTCCAGCTTGACCGACCGGGTTTGATCCAGGATAGATCACCGATCTTATTGGGTGTGCTTACATCAAAAATGATGTTCGATTCCACAATAGTGGCGGGTGTTTCACCGGTAATTATTACACGCCATGCAGTGCTGTATGGTAGGGGAAGTATAGGTTCTGAACTGCAAACGCCCATGGCTTCTTCTTCCAGGGGCAGTTGAAGTGTATAAAGACCTCCTTCAGGATTTCCATTTACCATCATACCGGTAAAGCCTTCGGGCATGTCGGCATCACTTATAAGCATCCAATCAGCACCGGTATGAAAAAGCATGGGGAAAGCCCACCCATTTTTTCCGGCAGGGGCTGGTGTTCCTAATGGTAGTTTATACTCATAGAGAGTTTCATACCCCGGAGCCCACTGCCATATAGTATCATAAGGATGCATCCATCCATGGCTACCCTCAGGAATTTTAAAACCACTTAAATCTTCCTTAAGTGTAAGACCTGTTAAATCACTGGCGGGCAAATGGTACCGAAAGGTAAGTCCTGTATCATAAACCCGAAACTGAATTTCAATCTTCTCATTTTGAGTATTTTGAAAAACCATTGAAAGCTCATTCCACACCGGATTATTCTCCATTTTTTTGCCATGCAAAAGGGTATAGCTTTCACTGAGCTGCTTTGCCGTATTTTCAGATACGAATGTTAATCCCGAGTCAAAGCTCATCTCTTCGAAAATCATTCCCAGGGGTGATTCTCCCAAAACAATACGTTTCTGATTGATTAGGGTGTAAGTCAAACTTCCATTTTCACTCAGTTTTACTGTGGTAGTTAAATTACCATTGGGCGAAGAAAGTTCCCAATTGTCTTTGGGTACTGTGGAGCATGCGCTCATGAAAAGAGCTATGAACCAGATAAATAGTTGATTTTTTGTCATGTTATTTAAGTTTAGGTTGGATTTAATTGTGCAAATATATAGGATTTGGGCTTGCAAGATTCAAAAAATGTAAAATCGTTTGCACAAAATTAGTTTTTATCTACATCAAAGCTTAGAGACCATAATTATTTAGGTGGTAAAATGACTTTCCCATTTGTTATGGGTAATGCCGGAATATCCAGTAAATCATATACAGCTGATGCCTCTGCGTTGGCAATGAATTCTCCTTTTGGGTCGGTCCAACGCACTTGCTACGTATTGTAGGTGTGGAGCAACCATTGCCAGCAAATGGTTTTGATCAACAGGCAACAGATGTTCCATCTTATTGTATTTTATGTAGCTTTCTGCAAATCAATGGGGAAAATTGGCAGTAATCCGCCCCGCGGCTTCTCCAATTTGGCGGATGGAGAGTGGAGCACCTTTCAGGTATTAATCTATTGGGTTTTAAAATCCCTTTTTCTGTTTGCTCTCTGGTGCATCAGGTTGCCTCACGATCCTCTCTCTGTCTGTGCCGGATGAAAATTGGTAGCTCAATTTAAGCCAGAGCGGAACCATTGACAATATGATATCGCCCTGCGAATGGCTGGTAAAATCAGCCCCATTGATCTTTGATCCGTGGTAGGTGATCTGTCCTGTAAAAGGAACTGCACTCACCATGCCGACCTTGAAGCCACGCCCAATATTCTTTTCAAGGGATACAAAAAACTGAGCTCCTTCAAAATAGTTTTGTTGCATCTCATTCAACGGACTGGAATACTGAAAAATTAATGATGCTGTAAATTCCCTGCCCAGGTTTGCAAAGGCAGAAAATCCTGATGCAAAAGCAATTTGCCTGCGATGAACCATGCCATGTGCACGGGCCAGACTGTTGGGGAGCGATTGTGCCTGAAATACTTTCAGGTAAGGCTGAAAGCCTCCTCTTTTACCCAGTCCAAAAGCGCCGGAAAACTGAAGCCCATAATGAACGATATCGCCCAGATTATTACGACTACTTTCAAATATACCGTCTTCATTCATGATCGTAAGGTGATTGATCGCATTTTTCATTTGGTTATAAAACAACCGGGCAGAAACAAAATGATTTGAAAACCGGTATGAATATTCCAGTTCTTTTTGGTCGTTTGTTCCCGGTTTTAAACCCGGATTGCCATAATTGATGGTATAGGGGTCTTCAATGCGGGAAGAAGGTGTAAGCTGATAAAAACCCGGATAGTTTATCCCTGAGCGCCATGTGAGTTTCAGGCTTTGGGCAGTCGAATATTTGTAATGTATGGCCAGGTTGGGCATCCATTGAGAAATAAGTTCCGTGCTTTGGCCACTCATCATTAACTGTGCGTTTTCATATCGCAATCCTCCTAGTATATTCACTTTCCCGTTTTTGTATGCCACTGCACCGTGAGCTGCCAGAATTTGGTTTTTGCTATAATATTGTCCAACATCTGCATCGCTCATATTTCTTTGTCTGGCCTGCATTCCGGCTGTAAGGTGCAAGGTTTCGGATACAGGAAGCGAATAGTCTGCCTTAAAACGCAGGGTACGCTGCAACGAATTTATATGGTTGGTGTGGTCATACCCGGTATCATCGTTAAAATACCGAATACTATTTTTCCCATTCATTGTATAAATACTTGCATCTAATACAAGATCATGGCCCGAATCTTTGCAAAAAATATGTTTGTAATACAGGGAATAGAAGCCACTGGTATTTCTGTCGTCATCATCCTTAAAGACAGACCATTGCATGGGCGATTCTCCGCTTTTAAACAGTTCAACACGCCCGCTATGTTCCTGGCTGTATGGGTTGTAGAAGGCATAAAAGCTAAGTTGATTTTTTTTATTTACATAATAATCAAAACCATAATGAAATCTGTGCGACCAGTTTTCCTGGTTTACAAAGTGTTGGGATATAATTTCCTGCATTCCATTGCCATTTTCATATTTGCGATGAATATTTTCTTCAATATCAAAATAACTCATCTCACCATTATACGATGTGAAAAGGGTAAATTTTCCCACGCCATATGTCAGGTTGTAGGATGGGAATATAAATGTCTCATTTGAAGAAAGTGGAATTTCACCATAAACATGGCCGTGGATACCGGAATTGATGTTCTGTTTTAAAACAATATTGATTACACCTGTTACCGATGCATCGTATTGTGCCGGCGGATTGTTGATTACTTCAATTTTATCTATTTGCGATGCAATTAGCTGGCTGACAAAACCTTGGTCGCGTTCCCTGCCATTGACCAAAACAATAATGTTCTGGCTACCTTCAAGAGAAATATTTTGCCTGATATCCAGCTGTATCCCAGGAATTAGCTTAAGAATATCTGCCCCGGTATGCGTAGCGCTTTGCATATTATTGTTGACCAGGAAAGAAGTTTTACCGGTTTGGGTTTGTGCCCGGATACGCTGTGCTTCTACTGTTACACCATCCAACTGATATTCAGCGGGCAAAAGATACAATATACCCAGATAAATATTCTCACCCTGGGCAATTTCTATTTCTGTTACACTGGATTGATAGCCTACCGCACTTACTCGCATCTTATATTTTCCCGGGACAACATTTTCCAGCAAAAAATTCCCGTCATAATTACCCGAAGTACCCAACAT
The DNA here is from genome assembly GCA_011390785.1 of Sphingobacteriia bacterium. GTDB lineage: Bacteria > Bacteroidota > Bacteroidia > Bacteroidales > UBA7960 > SKVR01. The sequence goes on along the minus strand of JAABRR010000024.1, from coordinate 66,478 downwards.
AAGTACTGTGGCCGAAGAATCAAACAACGCTACATTGGCAAGGGATATGGGCTGTTGGTTGGATGCATCCTGAAGGATTCCGGTTATAACACCTGCCAGCAATGACTGGATTGAAAATAATACCATGAAGGCAAATAAAATAAATTTACCAATGATTCCTGAACTGGATTGTAATGATAACTTTTTCATGATTTCTGAAGTTTATTATTTTACAATTATTGACACTGCAAAGAGAATAAACTGCTGAAATGCAAACAAATAAACGTTACAAACGACAAGGTTTTGTTACCAATACATAACTTGCGAAAAGATGTTGGGACGAATGGTAAAGTTTTGGGATAAATGGCTAAGGTTTACTGAAAGCCAGCAACGATAAATTTAAACATCCCTATTTTAAAACGTTAAAAGCCTTATTGAAAGCCTCTGTGTTGTTTCTTGACACCGGAATATCTTCGTCTATTCCTGTGAGTTTCAAACGCAGACCCAGCGAATTTCCCTTTTTCAATAATACCTTATGAATATTCACAATAAATGCACGATGGGTCCTGATTATTTGCGGTATGTGCGAAAGTTGATCTTCAATATTGCTGATGGAATTACGGATCATTTCTTTCTTAATCCCACCGTCGCGTTTAAGAAAAAAAATCACATAATTGCCATCAGATGCAGCATAAAGTAATTCTGAAGGGTAGAAACTCAGTGTCTCCTTTTTAAGTTGCGAATTTATCTGAATCAATTCTTCTTTTGTATTCTGGTCAGGATTTGTTGATGAATCCTTTCGGGCCAGCTGAACATCCCAAAAGCGGAAGTTTAAAACCGTAAAAAATCCCAGGGGGAGGACAAATAATAGTACAGCCTTTTTAACGGAATCGAAAAAAGTAGCAAAGTTCCAACGATCGATTTGGGGTTCCATTAAAAAACCTGTAAAGTATACTGCACACCCCATAACCAGCAACACCATCAGGATAGCCGATAATTCTCTAAACAGGGTCCAATTTTGTGGATTTGCATAATAATGGATGGATTTAAGACCGGTAACGGATAGCCAAAATACCAATGCTGCTATAGAAATATACACCGCCATGGTAAGTTCATACCCCCAAAATAATCCAGGATGAGCACCCAGCGGTTTGTAAATCAAGGCAAAACAAAAACTAAAGATAGTCAGGATGACCGCACCAGCCAGAGGTCTTTTGAGCATATAATTTTGCATAAAACTATGATTGGCCCAATTGCCTGTCTTTAAAGTCATGAAGGATAAAGTTTGTTTTCTTAGGGACAAAGATATGCCTTTCAGACCAATCAAGCCATGGTAAGATTTAGATTCCTTTTATTGTGAATATTCGATATTAATTTTTTATGACTCTGTAAAATCGAATTCTGATATGGTTGCAAACTCAATATGATTCAGCAGAAGCACTGATATATTCTCGCGAGTCCAATCTCCTGGCTCAAAAAAACACTATTTAAAAGACTTACAATTAGATTTTATATTACCCGAAACTCAGTGCCCAGCCGTGCCTGATGATTAGTGATGGCAGAAAAGATTTTTTTCAGCATGATGCGATCTATTTCGGCAAGGCTGGCGGGATGAATCAGGTTGGATGGTTTCTCTCCGTTTTCAATGTTTTGCAACTGATTTCTTACGCGCAGGTGTGTAAGGTACCTGATAGCCTGGCTAAATTCTTCTGTAAAGGCGGAAGGCATAAGGTTCATGGTTTGCAGTGCCAGCAGTCTTTCAAGGGTATTTTTTTCACTTACACCAAATTTCAGCGCCCACAGTCGCACAATGGAAGTAATAGCCATAAGGGGTTCTTTGATGTTCAGCAAATCTTCTTTTTTGTCGGAAGTACTGAAGGCGGTTTTGCTCAAAACAGATGTTTTTATTTTTATGGTCATGGTGTTTTGAACCAGGTTGTATAGGAAAATGGCTTTATCGCGGGCCTGTTCAAGGCAATAGTGCTGCAATTGGCTGGCGATGGCGAAATCGCCATACACAGGACGGAAGTCAAAGAAAATCCCGGTGTTTAGTAATTCTACGGGGTTTGGGGTCTCAATCCAGGCTGAAACAAGTTTTTGTGTTTCGGTGAGGCTCAGACACCATTGCGGATTCATAGCCATAATACCTCCATCACAAAAGGGATAGCCTGCTTTATCAAGCATGGTACAAACTTTTTTGCCAAGTTCAAGAAAATACTTCCGGTTTTGTTCCCATTCTTCTGACTGGGGTTGCAGGAAAACAATGGCATTATCCTGATCTGTTGTAAGAGTTTGCTCCTTACGCCCTTCACTTCCTAATGCAAGAAAAACAAAAGGACAAGGGGGCTCTCCGATTTGAGAGATGCTTTGAGTGATGAACTTTTCTGTAATGGTATCGGAAATACGACTAATAAGTTTGCCTGTGGTGGTAGAGCCTGTACCGGTTTCTACCAGATTGCTGATCATGGCAGGTACTTGTTGCATCAATAGTTTTACTTCGTCAACCGATGTTGATTTTTTGATATTGTGAATGATGTACTCAGGTGTATTGCGTCGAAGCTCAGACAAAGCCAGTAGGCTTATATATCCTGATGGTTGCTGGTTTCCCTTGTAAATAGCCACATAAGAGATTTTATGCTCCATCATTTTGCTAAAAGCATCTACCACCAAATCCTGATCAGAAACGCTTACAACGGGTGCACTCATTATTTCTGATACAGCAATTTCGGGGTTCAGATTTTTTGAAACCAATCTGCGGCTAATATCGCGGTGGGTGATAATCCCTGTAACCTGTTTGTTTTCTGTTGTAAGAAGAGCAATGTCAACGTTTTGCATGGTCATTAGTCGTGAAACAACGCTTACCGGAGTAATCATTTCACATACAATGGATTCTGAGATGAAGTCTTTTACCGGTTTTAGCAGTATGCTGGCCGAAAACTGAACGGGTGTTTTGTCAAAACTTACATCGCGACTAAGATGTTCGTAGGCATCCATCAAAATGCCATCGAAATAAACAGACCGGTTGTGAAGGTCTTTTACCGGAAACAAAGAAACCAATACGGGCACAATGCTTCCATCGCCCTTTTTGATATGGAGAAGGCGATCTTTGATGGAAAGACTTTCACTGATAGCTTTAATTACTTCTTTTTTCTCATCACGCTCATGAAATAGCTCTGGTACCTGCAATTCCTGCAATTCTTTCAGGGAAGTATAACCCAATAGCTTCAGGGCTTTTTTATTAATCTCAACGAAATTGGCCTGCCGCCCCATTGTACAGCGGAAAATGCCCAGGTTCATCATATCGGCAATGGATTTGAATTTTTCCATGCTCATGTCTAGTTCCCGTTCTACATCTTTATGACGCGACACATCTTTTACCGTGTAGATGAAACCCTTTTTTTCTTCCAGATCAAATTTTGAGCGGGTTATAATTACGTTGGCAATTTCGCCGTTTTGTTTCTTTACCTCCTGTTCTTTAACGATTTCTCCACCACTTGATGATTTAATTTCATCATTAGTCTGGTTTTTTATTTGGAAAAAGCAGTTGAGTCGGTTGTTAAGTTTTGAGTCTTTCTCATCGGTTTGTGCGGGATCAAAGCCCATCAGGCTCATCAGGAAAGGATTGCAGTAAACTATCTCACCATTCATAGTCATCAACACACCGTCAGAAGAAGCTTCCACCAGTTTTTTGTACTTCTCCATGGTTTCACGCTGCTTTTCAAGAGCTTGTTTTTCAAGAAGTTCTGCCAGGTAGTTGCGCCGGGCAAGGTAAATAATTACCAGCCCGATTAAGAGGGTAATAAAAATCGAAATCCAAACTACTTTCCGGGTAATGGCCGAAATTTCACGCTGCACATCTTCCACGTAAATGCCTGTTCCAATGATCCAACCCCAGGGTTCATATAGTTTTACGTAGGAAAGTTTGGGTACTACCATCAAACTATCATCTTTCCATTGCCATTTGTAGTCTATGTATCCATCGCCCGATTTTTTGACCAATTCGGCTATTTCCACAAAAAACTTTTTTCCTTCCGGATCGGAATAATCAGAAAGGTTTTGGCCGTTAAGTTGCGGCCGATAAGGGTGCATGATCATTAAAGGGGTAGTATCGGTTATCCAGAAATAGTCTTTTTGTTGTTCACCATACCTCATATTTTCGATTATTCTGGCAGCATCGCTCTGTGCATCAATTAAGGAAGGTTCGTAATTAAGACTGTCAATATTATGCAGCACACTCCAGGCAGTATTGGTAAGCTCGCGAATGGTTTCCCGCTTTTTATCCATAAGATTTTCGCGATAGCTGGGTATCACAAAAAGATACATGGCGCCCAGGAAAAGGAGTATGGCACCCATTGAGGGTAGCAGGATGCGATAGAAGAAACGGTGTTTTTCCATGACGGATAATTTTAGAAAACCGGATGGGTTTCGATAACCTGATTGTGTGTGTCAAAAGTAATAAAACTGCCCGGAAATCTTCCATTGGTAATGGCCGGACAAATAATGGCTTTGTGGTAATTTTTTATACGGATGGTTTCGTCATCGGGTTTAGACCAAAAAAGCCGGTTGATGCGAATGGGCGCAGGGGGGTGTTTATGACCTACAAAAGCCAAAGAACAACCGAGACTTTTCATAAAACGAAAATGTTCTTTTATTTCAAGGCTGTGAAAGGGAAACCATCTTGCCATACCTGACATATCGGGACGAAAAAAATGGGTAAAAAGATATTTTTTATTTCCTTCTTCCAGAATTTCCCACTCATTGATGCTTTTTAGAAAAGAATTATTTTCAGGTGTCAACTCAGGGACAATCTCATCCAGGTACAACCATATTTTGTTGCGGGCAACTTTGATACGTTCTTCCAGAGAAAGTTCGTACCAGTTTTCAGGTACATTTTTTTCATGGTGATAGGAGGGAAGTCGCCCACAGGTAAATAAATCATGGTTGCCGGCAATAACAACATCAGCCTTTTGCCTGAGCAGGTCAATACATGCGTTGGCATCAGGCTGATGTAGATAAAACAAGGGGCTGTAACCCGTAATGTCACCCAGGCAAACCACTATATCGCATTTCTGATCATCGATAACTTTGAATGCTCTTTCAAGGTTGGCGATATCTTCGTGGATGTCGGTTACCAGGGCCATCTTCATGGGTGTTGTTATACTTTTTTCTGAGTTAATAAACTAACCACAATTAATACAATAAAGGCCAGGGGTATGGAAATTATCCCGGGGTTATCGAGCGGTATGATGGCATCACTTTTTAACAGACCATATCTTTCGAACATGCTGGGTGATAGCAGAATGATGATTACCGAAGAGAGAATACCGGTTGTAATAGATGCCGCAATACCTTTGGATGTAGTTTTCTTCCAGAATATTACTGCCAGAATTGAAGGAAGATTAGCTGATGCAGCTACTGCAAAAGCAAGTCCCACAAGGAAAGATACGTTCATCCCTTTAAAAACTATACCCAGCAATATGGCAAACAGCCCAACACCAAATGCGGCAATTTTACCAGCCCGTACTTTTTGTTGGTCGGTCATTTCTACCTTAAGATACATGTCAACAAAGTCGTGGGCAATGGCTCCTGAAGAGGCCACAATAAGCCCACTCACGGTACCAAGTACGGTAGCAAAGGCAATGGCCGAAATAATAGAGAAGATTCCTATTCCAAACGATTTGGCGAGCAAAGGACTCGACATATTGCTGCTTTCCACATCAATAACTCCACCTACCATAGCACCTAAACCCATATACAATGTGAGTATGTAGAAAAAGCCTATAGCAGCAATGGCTACAATGGTTGATTTACGTGCAGCACGTTGGCTGGGCACTGTATAATAACGTATTAAAATATGGGGTAGGGCAGAAGTGCCAAAGAAAAGTGCCAGCATCAGAGAAAGGAAATTCATCTTATCCCAGATATTGCCATCATCGCCCACTTTAAGTAGTAAGCCAGGTTTCAACACATCGGAACCTGAAGTTGGGTTTTGATAATAGACCGTAACATAGTCATTGTTGAAATTAAGATTGGCTTTACTGAATATAACCACTTCGCTGGCCTCAAGAGTGCTAAGAAATTCCAGTGGTCCCAATGGCCCGGTTTCTCCTACTTCATTACCTTTATGTACAATTTTACTAAAATGCCCCACCTGGTAAAAGCGGTTTTCAGTTTTTGGGGCTCCATTATAAAGTACTTCGCCAGATGCAGTATTGGTAATGCTCAGAGCTTCGGTAAGATAATAACTGCCATCTTCATTGGTTTCCAGCTTAAACCAGCTGTCATACCCATCTTTTGAAAGTACAGCAAAGGTTTTATCAGCTCCTTCTGCCTGCCCTTTTAGGGTGTAAGAAGCATTGTTAATGGCGGTTATTTGTCCGTTGTCAACAGTAGCTCCTATGGTGGCAAACTCATGATAATCTTCGGCAGGCTTTAGGTTAAATCCGTTGTTAATAATGTAAACAGTAAGTATGGTGGAAAAAATGATCAGCAAGGCCCCCTTGATAAACTGAACAAAGGTTGTTGATGTCATACCAGCGGTTGCAACAATATAGATAACGATTACACCAACAATCACTACGCCGGCCCAGTGAGGAAGACCTAAAAGAGGTACTACCAGATCGCCGGCACCTACCATCTGCGGTATCAGGTAAAAGATAGAAACAATAAGTGTACTGATGGATGCGGTGAGCTTAATAGCCCTCGAATTAAATTTAGAATCAAGAGCGTCGGTAAAGGTAAATTTACCTAAACGTTTCAGGGGTTCGGCAACAAGGAACAACGCCACTACCCATCCGGCGAGATAACCTATTGAGTAGATAAAACCATCGTATCCGGCATAGGCAATCATGCCTGAAATACCCAGAAAAGATGCTGCTGAAAGATAGTCTCCGGCAAATGCAATGCCATTTACGCCCCAATGAATGTTACCTCCTGCGGCATAATAGCTTGCGGCTGATTTGGTTTTGGCTCCAAAATAGAAAGATAAGCCCAGAACTGCGGCAACAAATACCATAAATATTAATATTGCCCAAATGGATATCTCGTATGTCATTTTTCGGCCTCCTTTTCCATTTTATCTTCCAGATAGGTGCAAAAATGGTTATAAACATAACCCATAACAGCCGCCAGAATGATTAGCCCCATGCCGTAAACTACAGCCAGGTTAAGGCCGGCTATTACTTTAATTGCCATCGTGTCAGAAAAATTTACTCCTATTACCACAAAAGTTCCGTAAACAATTGCGTAAACAAAAAACAGGATAATTCCCAGTCGTGTCTTTTGTTTAGAAGCATAATCAACTCCTAATTTTGCAGCTGGTCCGTGTAACATTGTTCCTCCTTTTTCTAGTGAATAAATGGTTTTTGTTTTTCCAAAGACTTGTGCGTTTAAAATCTTTGTTGAAATGCTAAATTACGTTATTTTTTATTTTGTCGGTTTTTATTTTTTTAAAAGAAATGAATGTTATGGGATTTTTTTCAAACTAAGGTATTTTGCGTTTAAAAAAACTAGGCAGATGTTTATTTTTCTGGAATTTCATTTTTTAGAATATTCTTAAATTTCGCTGTATGTAATGATAAAATAGTCTAAAATTGATTTTTATTCATTTTTTACAATTTCAACAATATTGCAATTTGAGACTACGTTAAAAAGATATAAGGATCCAAATATTCTTTTTGCGCAAAAAGAGTTGTTAAGATTTGAAAATATAGTTTTCACCTTAAAACTCTTTAATCATGGATAAACGAAAATCGAAACGTGCAAATCTAGAAGCCTGGAAAGGAACCTTCTTTAAGATTGGGTTAAGTCTTTCATTGGTTGCAGTGCTTCTGGCTTTTGAATACCGGGTTTTTCAAAGAACTAGCATAGTGCTTGATGGTGGTCCTGTTGAATGGCTTGATGAAGATATTCAGCTAACCATTCCCAAACCCCCGGATCCCCCAAAATTACCCGATCGTCAGGATGTAGTTGTTGCCCCAGACGATGATTTAATTGATGATTCCGACTTTATCGTTGATATTGATGCCTATGCGGATTTATCAGTTCCTGATTTCTCACTGAAACATTATTCGAAGCCTGAAGATGTAGTAAAGGAAGATGAAATTTTGATTACAGCCGAAGTAATGCCTGAGTTTCCGGGCGGATTGCAGGCCTTGTATCAATATTTGTCTAAAGAGCTCAATTATCCCTGGTTGGCCAAAGATCTGGGTATTCAGGGTTCCGTTTTTATCGGTTTTGTTGTTGAAAAGGACGGAAGTGTAAGCAATGTGCATATTCTGAGAGGCATTGGAGGTGGATGTGATGAAGAAGCTATAAGGGTTGTAAGTAATATGCCAAATTGGATTCCCGGGCGAATGGGCACAAAGCCTGTGCGGGTAAGTTTTTCTCTTCCTGTTAGGTTTAAATTGCAGAATTAACGTGTAATATTTTTTATTTTACACAATGCTTAAAATCATTATTCAGTATTTATAACTAATTTTGATTTTATCTGCATGTGTTAATTAAAGCCAGGTAGATTCGTTAGAATCCCTGGTTTTTCAGGTTTATTTAATCACTTGGTAATTTAAAATGTTTGGAAAATGAAGGTAATCAGGCGAATTTTTTGGTGGGGTATATTTCCCTTGGTTTTAATTATTTTAGGTACACTGTATTACGTATCAGTGCAATTTGCGAATCTGAAATTTGATGATAATTTCCCGGTATCTAAAGACTATACAGCATTTTTTCCTGATAATTATCAGGATTCGCGCAACGATTTTCAACATTTGACCAGGGATTTATCCCAAACCTTTCAAAATGTTTCATTAAACAGCTACTATGTTCCATCAAAAATAGATTATGATCTTACTGTTGATGTATGCTATATTCCGGCTCAAAAGGACAGTTCAAATCTATTAATACTTAGTTCTGGGGTGCACGGTGTAGAAGGATTTGTAGGGTCGGCAGTACAGAAGTTTTTTATGCAGAAGTTTTTAACCCCCGAACTGCTGGAAAATACTGGTGTACTTTTAATACATGCTGTTAATCCTTTTGGTTTTAAACATTCAAGGCGTGTTACAGAAAATAATGTTGATCTCAATCGTAATTCTCCATCTATGAATGGATTATATGAAACCCAAAATGAAGGCTACCCGAGAGTTTACGATTTGATCAATCCGGTGGGAAGGGTTGATAAATCCTCAATAGGAAACAGATTTTTCTTTCTTAAAGCCATTAATGAAATACGAAAAGCATCAATGCCTGTTTTAAGACAGGCAGTATTACAAGGGCAATATCAGTTTAACGAAGGATTATATTTTGGGGGTATGAATCCCGAACCACAGATTGATAAGCTTAAACCCATTATAGATATTGCCATGGAACCTTATAAAAAAGTATTGGCTATTGACCTGCACACAGGCTATGGCGAGCGTGGAAAACTTCACTTTTTCCCTAATCCATTGAGTCCTGAAGAAAAAATAAGAATGGAATTACTCTTTGAAGGTTATACTATTGATTGGGGCGATTCTGATAATTTTTATACTGTTACAGGTGATTTTGTTGGTTTTATGGCTGCTCGTCATCCCGGAAAAGAGTTTTATCCAATGCTTTTTGAGTATGGTACGTTGAACAGCCAAAAGACTATGGGTTCGCTCAAATCCATCCATATTATGATTCTTGAAAACCAGGGATATCATAACGGTTATATGTCTGCTGAAGATTCAGTGCTAGTAAAAGCAGATTTGCTTGAAATGTATTACCCCCAATCAGAAAACTGGCAAAACTACATTATGGAGCAAACCGAAGATGTTTTCCAAACTATTCTGCCCAGGTTTACTGAGTAAGTGTTACTCTCTTGAATTATTGCTTGGTTCTTCAATTTCTTCATTTTGGGAATATCCATAAAGTGGTGTTTCAAGTTGGGCAATTTTCGTAATTTTACCCCCTGTAAAAATTTTAATTATGGCATTGGACACAATCATTGATCTGGATAATGTATCTGTTTTTCAAAAAAATCAACTTGTTCTTTCAGAAGTAACACTTCAGGTTGAACGAGGTGAATTTTGTTACCTTATCGGCAGAACCGGCAGTGGGAAAAGTTCACTGATGAAAGTATTGTATGCCGATTTACCTTTGGTGGAAGGAAAAGCAAAAGTAGCAGGGTTTAATCTTCATGAACTCAAAGACAAGCAAATACCTTTTTTAAGGAGAAAAATCGGGATTGTCTTTCAGGATTTTCAGCTTTTAAATGATCGTAGTGTTCGCGAAAATCTTCTTTTTGTTATGCATGCTACTGGTTGGCGTGATAAAATTGCCATGGAAGAGCGTTTGGAAAACGTAATGGAGAAAGTGGGTTTACATACCAAAGGGTTTAAAATGCCACATCAACTTTCGGGTGGTGAGCAGCAAAGGGTGGTAATTGCAAGGGCTTTGATAAACGATCCCGATATAATATTAGCTGATGAGCCAACAGGAAATCTTGATCCGGAAACCAGTGTTGGTATTATGGAATTAATGCGGGATATCAGTAAAACAGGAAGGGCGATTCTTATGGCAACTCATGATTATACACTCTTTCAGAAATTTCAGGGTAGAATATTTCGTTGCGATAGTGGCAGGGTGGTCGATCTGAATCCTGACTACTACCAAAATAAAGAAGATAAGGTTGAAGAAAAGTAGTAATTGCCAATTTTTAAGATTGATCTAATTTTCCTATTTAGTTTTCGGGGGTTGCGCTTATCTATGTTTTTCGTAAATTTTTATTAAAACCTTTTCTTCATTTTCCCAGCATAATTCTTTAGAAGTTTTCAGTGCATTAATTCTCCATTTCTTAATTTTTTCTGGATCATTGAGCATTGCTTTTATTTTTTGCGCTATATGGCCGGGTTCATGTTCATCAATGCACATACCCACATCGTAGCTTTCAATAATCTTTTTAATTTCTACCATTGGCGAAGCCAATACCGGAATTCCGGCTGCAAGATAGTCGAATAGTTTATTGGGAAGACTATACTTATAATTCAGGCTTACTGGTTTGTCAAGAGACACGCCAAGGTCGCACAAATATGTGTAATTCATCATTTTTTGATAGGGCATTTTTGGCAGAAAATGAACCTTTCTTTCCAAATGAAGGTCTTTGGTAAGCTGTTTTATCTTTTCCCAAACATCGCCACCTCCAATAAAATATAATTCAACATCATCAAGCCCATATTTGGGTTTCATAGCGTTGATGAGCTCTTCTGCTCCGCGGTCTACATTGATACCCCCTCCTTGCATAAGAACTATTTTTTTTTCTTCCGGTAGTCCAAGCTCGCTCCGTGTAATTTTCTTATCGGCAATAAACCGATTAGGTAAATTTCGTACTACATTGGGCCTTATTCCATAGGCCTTTTCATATAAATCGGCAATCGAGTGATTTACAGTAATAATATTTTGCAACCTTGGGAAAATACCTTTTTCTATAATCTTCCAAAAATTTCTAACAATTGGGCGTTCAGCAATTTCAGTAGATCCAAGAAAATATTCATGAGCATCGTAAACCAAAGCTTTTTGTCGAAGCAAAGAAACCAGGTAATTGGGCAATAAAGTGTCAAGATCATTCGAAATTAGCAATTGGGTTTTCTTAAAAAGAAGATAAAAGAAAAGCCTTATATTATATTCGGCATAGAAAAGAAACCCTTTTTGAAACCAGATGTGAAAACGGAATGTTCTTACTTTTATATGATTAACGGAGATGTGTTTTTTCCGTCGAACACCTATCAGGGTAACATCAAAACCTAAACGGGTAAGAAAATCACAAACTTTTATAACTCTCTGATCTGTAGCTAAATCATTGGTTACGGAAACACATGCTCTTTTTACCATTTCAATATATTTCGACAAAAGGGTTATAAAACCTTTATAGTTTACGAAAATAAATCCTTGAAGGATACAAATTTGTAGTGCTATTTCTCTTTTTTTATGCGGGCAATCCTAATATTGAAATAGGCAAAAATAATAGTCATAAACGGACTGATAATATTGAAGAAGCAATAGGGTAGAAATGTTAATGTGGATACCCCTAATACTGATGCCTGGGTTGCTCCGCAAGTATTCCAGGGAACCAACACTGATGTAACCGTACCACTATCTTCCAGAGTTCTACTTAGATTTTCGGGCTTCAAACCTCTTTCACGATATGTATCTGCAAACATTCTACCGGGTACTACAATGCTAAGATATTGATCGCTCGCAGTTATGTTGAAGAAGATGCAGGTGCCTGCGGTGGAAGCTATCAATGAGCCGGTATTATGTGCCAGTTTTATAACGGATTCAGTAATTCGGTGCAACATGCCGCTCGATTCCATTATGCCACCAAAAATCATGGCACACATGATTAACCAAACCGTGTTCAACATGCCACGCATCCCGCCTGTTTCCAGCAGGTTGTTTACCATTTCGTTAGATGTGGTTACGCTCACGCTTGTGTACATCGATTTCATAATGGCGATATAGGCAGCTGTATGAAAAGGTTTGTCAACGCCACTTATCTGTTCAATTATCTGGGGTTGAAAAATTAATGCACTTGCAGCCCCTGCCAGTGTGCCGATAAAAAGGGCAGGTAAAGCAGGAACCTTTCTTACAATAAGAAATATTACAAGGGCTGGTACCAGAAACAGAAATGGGTTGATGGTGAAGGTATTGTCAATGGCATTTAAAACCGGTGTAATATCATTATAAACGTTTCCACTGTAACTGCGAAAACCAATTACCAAAAATATAATGAGTGTTATGGTAATCGACGGTACTGTTGTATAGGCCATATAGCGGATATGGGTAAAAAGATCGGTACCAGCCATTGCAGGAGCAAGGTTGGTAGTATCACTCAGAGGCGACATCTTATCTCCAAAATAAGCCCCTGAAATTATAGCTCCACCAATTACACCATCTGGAATTCCGAGGGCACGGCCAATACCCAGCAAGGCAACACCGAGAGTTGCCACCGTTGACCATGAACTACCTGTTGCCAGGGAGACTACTGCACTAACTACACAGGCAGCGAATAAAAAAATAGTAGGATTAAGGATCTGCAATCCATAGTAAATCATTGCCGGGACTATGCCTCCTATTAGCCATGTGCCAGCCAGTGAACCAATTAATAATAGTATAAGAATGGCAGTCATAGCAGAGCCAATACCTTTCACAATACCTTTCAGCAAAAAAGACCAGCTAAAACCCAGACTCAATGCAATAATGGCTGCCACTGATGCACTTAAGATCAAAACGATCTGGTTGGAACCCGAAAGTGAGTCGTCGCCAAAAATAAAAACATTGATGGAAATCAATATTGTAAGAAAAATTACAGGAATAAGAGCCAGAAATAGTGTGGGGCGGCGGGTCTTTTCTTTCATCTGGGGGTAATTATGAAATGATTTATATTAATAGCTTTTTGAAGGCGGTAAAGTAAAGGCATTTTTTCCTATTACGCAAAAAAATATGTTTCAGGAAGAAATCTTTTATTCAAATCTTTTTTATAAGTTCACAAAATATATTTATATGTACTTTTGTTGGTATGATAATAATTGAAGATACCCTGATTTCTGACGAAATTTATACAGAATCATTTGTTTGTGATCTTCCGGTTTGCCATGGCGGTTGTTGTGTGCATGGCGATGCAGGGGCACCTCTCGAAAAGGAAGAAACCCAGATGCTTGATCATATATATCCTAAACTGAAACCCTATTTACGTGCAGAAGGAATTGAAGCCATTGAAAAATCTGGTGGTTGGGTTATAGATATTGACGGAGAATTTACCACGCCCCTGGTTAATAAGCAAGAGTGTGCCTATGTGTTTTTTGATGAAAGCAACATTGCTAAATGTGCTATTGAAAAAGCCTGGGAAGAAAAACAATTTGAGTTTCAAAAACCCGTTTCCTGCCATTTGTATCCTATCCGAATTACCCGGTACTCAAATTATGATGCAATAAATTATCATCGCTGGCCAATTTGCGATTGTGCCCGTACAAACGGAAAAAAATTAAATGTTAAGATCTATCAGTTCCTGAAAGAACCTCTTATTCGTAAATTTGGGAAGGATTGGTACGAGCAGCTTGATGCATATATTAAGTTAACACTCGGCGATCAATAGGTGTTTTCGAGATTGGGGATACCTCCCAGCATTAGGACAAAAATAATGGTAATGATAAGCCGCATTCCAAAAAGAATTATCAGGCTTACAATCGTAAATCCCATTTGTTTATGAGCAGGTACTTTGGTAATAATCCCTGTTCCCTTGAAGTAAAGCAGTAATGTAATTATTACCGCCGCCAAATTCAAAATCTGCAACACTTCATGAAAAGATGACAGGACAGACGCAATATAAACAGGGCTATAGGCAAAAGCGAGTAAAGCTATATGGTGGTCGTAGGAATCGCTCGCTTCAAATCGGGGTGCCATTGCGGCAACCATCCAGGCAGTTGCAATAATGGCAACAAGGGAACCCAAAAAAGTTACTATAAACATCTGGTTGGGGGTAAATCCCAGCATTGAAAGCTGTTCTCCCATAAAGAATACATTAGAAATACTGCTTAAAAAAAGCAAAGGGAACAAATAATAAAATATTACCTGTTTCCAGGTGTAGTTCATTTCCTTTATCTCGAGCCATGCTTTATGTTGGTTTGTAAATAAAAGTCCCTGAATTCTGAATAAACTATTGATGTCCAATTTTCTGTTGTTTAATGAAAGTACGTTGATAATTTTTTATAAAGAAGCGCAAAATTACAATTATTAAACTGGTTGATCAGCGTTTCCATAATAAAAATGGCCTTATCTTTATACTTATTCTCATTTTATGAACTGGCAAGAATATCACAGAAACTTTAAAGCATATCTTCAGCTGGAGAAATCATTGTCTGAAAACAGCATTGATGCCTACCTTCACGACCTTGAGCGGCTACAACAGTATTTGGAATATAAGAAACTTATGGTTTCTCCGGCAGATGTTTCTTACACTACGCTGGTCGAATTTGTTCATTGGGCTGCAAACCTTGGATTATCACCTCGTTCGCAAGCCCGCATGATTTCAGGTATTAAAGCTTTTTACAAATACTTATTGATGGAAGATGTTTTGCCGAAAAGTCCGGCTGCCCTGCTTGCTACTCCTCGTCTGGGAAGAAAGCTTCCTGAAGTTCTCTCTGTTGAAGAAATTGATGCTATGCTTGCCAGTATTGATCTTAGTAAACCTCAGGGCCAGAGAAACCGCGCCATAGTTGAAGTACTTTATGGAAGTGGCTTAAGAGTTTCTGAAGTAGTAGAATTAAAGATTTCTTCAGTGTATTTTGATGAAGAATTTTTAAGCATTACAGGTAAAGGAAATAAACAAAGACTGGTTCCTCTGGGAAGAAGTTCTGCAAGGGTGATGAAGGTTTATATTCAGAACCATCGGAAATATATTACTATAAAAAAAGGTTTTGAAGACCATGTTTTTCTTAACAGAAACGGTAGGAAACTTACAAGGGTTATGATTTTTCTGGTAATTAAAGAGTTGGCAGAGAAGGCCGGTATCAGGAAAAGCATCAGTCCGCATACCCTCCGACATAGTTTCGCAACCCACCTGGTGGAAGGTGGTGCTGATTTGCGCGCCGTTCAAGATATGCTCGGCCATGAATCTATTACTACAACAGAAATATATACACATCTTGACAGAGAGTATTTAAGAGAAAATCTGATTTCTTTTCATCCAAGGGGTAAAAATGTTTTATAAATTCATAACTAATTACGGCTTTATTATATTATTCATTAAATAGTATCATAGTGTTAATATTTATTATATAGTTGGGGTTATGATATAATTATTGTAATTTTTCGCAAATCGGAGGTTTTATTTATTTATTTAATACCATAGTATTTACCTGTATTATATTCAATACAATAATTCTTTGTTATTAAGGTTTTTATTACAGAAATCTCCCTAATTTTGCCTCATATTTTATTTAAGTTTTTTTCATCCGATACAATTCTTTTCCATGTTTAATTTTTGGAATAATCGTTATATATTTCTTTCCATCCTGGTATTCTTTTCTTCACTTGTAAAAGGGCAAACAGCAAATGAATCTTACAACAGAGGGTTGCAATTAATGGCATCTGAGAATTATGAGATGGCCATAGAAGAATTTTCTGCAGCCATTGAGCTGGTTCCTTTTTTTTATGAAGCGTATTATGAAAGAGGGCGATCATTTCAGCTTCTGGATCAGCATAATAAAGCAATTTCTGATTTTTCAAGTGCCATAGAGCATAATGATGAGTTTACTCATGCTTATTTTAACAGAGCTTTGTCCTATACGGCTTCTGGGCATCAAAACCTTGCCTTAAAAGACTACAATCAGACTATTTATCTGGAGCCTGACTTTCTTGATGCCTACATGAAAAGATCGGAAATATTTATTAGAGAAAGCAAGGTAGAAGAAGCCATAAATGACTTGAGCAAAGTTCTTGAGTTGGGACACGAAAATGCCAATGTGTATCTTAACCGAGGAAAACTTTATCTTCAGCAGGAAGAGAAAGAACTTGCTCTGGAAGATTTCTCCAAAGCAATTGGGTTAGATTCGTTGCATACAGAGTTAAGACTGGAAAGAGCAATATTATTATCTGATAATGAAGAATTTGCACTTGCGTCTCAGGATCTGGATGTTGCAATTGAATGTGGGGTTTCCAATCAACACGTTTATTATTTACGGGCAAATGCTTTATTTTATGCGGGAGAATACCTTTCTGCTGTAGAAGATTATACTACCCTTATAAATACTTTCAGGCAGAGAAATGAAGAGATCTACAATCAGAGGGCGTTATCATATTTTTATGCCGGTGAGTTCGAAGCAGCAACAAGGGATTTTACAAGGGTAATAGGTCTTAATCGAAATAATGAAGACGCATATATTTACAGAGCGAAGGCTTATCATGAGCTGGGGCAGGATTCACAGGCATTGGCTGATTACCGGATTATTTTGCTTACTAATCCGGACAATACATTGGCATACAAGGAGAGAGGTTTAATGTTTTTCAATAATGGTAATTATAATGAAGCATTAGAAGACTTTAATAAGGCAATACAAATCTGTCCAACAGCTGATTTGTATTTTTTGAGAGCCACCTTATTTACCCATCTCAATGATAAAATTAATGCGTGTAATGACCTCAAACAGGCTGCTGATTTAGGCCATGAAGAAGCTCAAAAACAACACTCTGATTTTTGTTATTAAAAAATCAGAGCAAAAAAAAAGCGGAACATTTTTCAAAACATTCCGCTTTTAATTAACATTCCGCTTTACTCT
The DNA here is from genome assembly GCA_011390785.1 of Sphingobacteriia bacterium. Classification (GTDB taxonomy): domain Bacteria; phylum Bacteroidota; class Bacteroidia; order Bacteroidales; family UBA7960; genus SKVR01. The sequence continues at coordinate 49,211 of JAABRR010000024.1, read as the reverse complement.
TTCTTTTCTTTTGATTTATCATCATTAGCTTTTTCTTCTTCAGATCCTGCTTCTTCTGATTTGGCTTCTTCTTCTTCTTTTAATTCTGATTTAACTCCTTCAACAGGTGCCTCAGCTTTAGTTTTCTTATCTTCTTTTACCGGGGCTTCTGAAGGAGTATCTACCTTCTCTTCTTTGCTTTCGGCTTTCGATGTTGGGACTTCAGCTTCGTTTTTTTCATCAGTTTTTAATTTCGCTTCAGCCTTTGGTTTTTCTTCGGCTTCAGGAATTTTTAAAGCTTCTTTATCAGTTTTAGTCTCTTCAGTTTTTGCTTCTTTTTCAGCCTCAGGCTCTTCAGTTTTTACTGCTTTTTTAGCAGCAGGTTTCACTGTTTTTTCAGACTTTTCAAGGTTGCTTTTCAGATTGGCCAGAACATCAATGTCGCCGAGAGTTGTTTTCTCCATTGTGTCTTTCATTTTCTTAACAGCCTTCTGGGTTGTATTTTCCTGAGATCTTTTTTCAGCAACAGCAGCTTGTTTGTCAGCATGCTGAAGATCTTGATAAACCTTAGAATGTGAAACTATAATTTTTTTGCTCTCCTTGTTAAACTCAATAACTTTAAAATTGAGTGTTTCGTCCATCTTGGCAGTTGTGCCATCTTCTTTCACTATATGACGGGTAGGAGCAAAACCTTCAACACCATAAGGCAGAGCAACAATAACACCTTTGTCTGAAGATCCAACAATGGTACCCTGGTGAACCGAATCAAGTGTAAATACAGATTCGAATATATCCCATGGATTTTCTTCAAGTTGCTTATGACCTAAACTTAAACGACGGTTTTCTTTATCAACATCCAGTACAACTACTTCTATACTCTCACCAATTTTGGTGAATTCTGCAGGATGTTTAATTTTTTTACTCCAAGACAGATCGCTGATGTGGATAAGTCCGTCAACACCCTCCTCAAGTTCAACAAAAATACCGAAATTGGTAAAATTACGAACTGTAGCATTATGCTTGCTTTTGCTAGGATATTTCTCATGAATATTCGACCATGGATCAGGAATAAGCTGTTTTATACCCAAAGACATTTTTCTCTCTTCGCGATCAAGAGTAAGGATAATACCTTCAACTTCATCACCAACTTTAAGGAAATCCTGAGCTGTTCGTAAATGCTGTGACCATGACATCTCAGATACGTGGATAAGGCCTTCAACACCAGGTGCTATTTCTATAAATGCACCATAGTCGGCAATAACAACAACTTTACCTTTTACTTTATCGCCAATTTTCAGGTTTTCATCAAGTGAATCCCATGGATGAGAAGTAAGTTGTTTCAAGCCGAGTGCAATACGTTTTTTGTTATCATCAAAATCGAGAATAACAACGTTAATTTTCTGATCCAGTTCAACAATTTCTTCTGGATGATTGATACGACCCCATGACAGATCAGTAATATGGACAAGGCCATCAACACCACCAAGGTCAACAAATACACCGTAAGAAGTAATATTCTTAACTGTACCTTCGAGAATTTGTCCTTTTTCAAGTTTTGATATGATCTCAGCTTTTTGAATTTCCAGTTCGGCTTCTATAAGTGCTTTGTGGGAAACTACAACGTTTTTATATTCATGGTTTATTTTAACCACTTTAAATTCCATCGTTTTTCCAACATAAATATCATAATCGCGGATGGGTTTCACATCAATTTGAGAACCTGGAAGGAATGCTTCAATACCAAAAACATCAACGATGAGCCCACCTTTGGTGCGGCATTTTACAAAACCATTTATAATTTCATCCTTTTCCATCGAATTGTTAATTCTTTCCCATGAGCGGAGTGTACGTGCTTTTTTATGAGATAGAATCAATTGTCCACTAGTATCTTCTTGTGTTTCAACATAAACTTCAATCTGATCACCAATTTTCAAATCGGGGTTATAACGAACTTCAGCAGCCGGAATTACACCATCTGATTTAAAACCAATATTTACAACTACTTCCCGGTTGTTCATAGAAACAACACTTCCATCAATCACTTCGCCTTCTCCGATAGACTTTAACGTTTCGTCGTACAGTGCTTCCATACGCTGGCGCTCATCGTTGGAATAATTATCGGTCTTTTTACCCACTGCATCCCAATCAAAATCTCCGGGGGTTGGCAACTCATTAACTTCAACTGCTTTTTCAAGTTTTTCTTCAATGATTTCTGATGCAGCATCATTGTTTGGTTCCACAACAGATTGTTGCTCTTCTGATTGATCTACAATTTGTTGCTCTTCTGATTTTTCAACAGTTTGTTGCTCTTCTGATTGATCAACTGGTTGATCCTGAGCTTTGGGAGTGGTTTCAGTGGCCTCTTCTGCCTGGTTTTTTGCAGCTTCTTCGTTTTGAGCTGCTAAATCTTTGTTTTCGTCTGACATTAATGTTACAATAGCTGTGGTAACCTAAGTTACCTGGTTAGACAATTTATTGAATTAAGCCCAAATTTTTGGGACTGCAAAAGTACATAAATTATTAGCAAATAAAAAACTTAAAATCAATAAATTATCTATGATTTGATACAGGTATTTACATAAATATCATACTCTAAATGAGTTTAAACAGAGCAACATTTTAATAAATTTTGCCAACATAGAAAACAAACCTGATTATTCTTAGCTAAATCTAAAAGGTCTTTAGCTCTTTTGATTAATCTGCCTTTGCAAATTTGTTATCTACTTTAGCCTTCTCAAGTGCAAGCTCAATGGACTCCATCATATCGCGGATGTAATGAAATTTCAATCCTTTTAAATATAGCGGATTAATTTCATCTATATCTTTTTTGTTTTCGAAAGAGAGAATAACATCGGTAATGTTGGCTCTTTTTGCAGCAAGGATTTTTTCTTTAATACCGCCCACAGGTGTAACACGTCCCCGAAGGGTTATTTCGCCGGTCATGGCAATGGCAGGTTTAACTTTTCGGCGTGTAAAGGCTGATACAAGAGCCGTAAACATTGTAATACCTGCTGAAGGGCCATCTTTTGGTGTGGCACCCTCAGGAATGTGAATATGAACATTGTACTTTTCAAACAATAAAGGGTCAATATCAAGATCCGGAGCATTCGCTTTAAGGTATTCGTAGGCGAGTGTAGCTGATTCTTTCATAACATCACCAAGATTTCCTGTGAGTGAAAGGGTACCTTTTCCCTTGCTAATAGAAACTTCAATGTAGAGAATTTCGCCACCTACTGCTGTCCAGGCAAGCCCTGTAACCACACCAGCCATATTTTTGATGATCGATGATTCGCGCGAGTATGTGGGCGATCCCATGATTTTTTGCAACTCATCAACTTTTAAAGTGCGTGGTAATTTTTCTTCCATTACAATGGATTTAGCACGAGATCGAATTACTTTAGCTATTTGTTTTTCCAGAAGACGAACACCTGATTCGCGGGTATAATCCTGAATAATCTTTTCTAGTATTGTTTTATTAAAACTTAATTGAGATTTTTTTAAACCATGATTTTCAAGTTGTTTGGGAATAAGATGTTTCCTGGCTATTTCAATCTTTTCTTCTACGATGTAGCCACTCAGGTTAATAATCTCCATCCTGTCGCGCAATGCAGGGTGTATTGTAGCCAGGGTATTTGCCGTAGCAATAAACATGATATTGGAAAGATCATAATCTACTTCCAAAAAATTGTCGTAGAATGAATTGTTTTGTTCCGGGTCAAGAACTTCGAGTAAAGCTGCTGCCGGATCGCCATTGATGCTTTGATGACCCACTTTGTCAATTTCATCAAGCACAAAAACAGGGTTGGAGCTTTTTGCCTTTCGCAGGTTTTGAATGATCCTTCCTGGCATGGCTCCTACATAAGTTTTTCGATGTCCGCGAATTTCGGCTTCATCGCGCACCCCCCCTAAAGACATACGCACATAATTTCTTCCTATAGAGTCAGCAATACTTTTACCCAGAGATGTTTTTCCTACTCCAGGAGGGCCAACAAAACAAAGTATTGGAGATTTCATATTTCCCTTGAGTTTTAGTACGGCCAGATATTCCATAATCCGGTCTTTAATTTTTTCTAATCCATAATGATCATGATCAAGGATTTTCTGGGCTTTGGTCAGATCAAAATTATCTGCCGTATATTCATACCAGGGCAATTCGATTAGCGTTTCAAGGTAATTTAATTGTAATGAATATTCAACCGCAGCGGGATTCATTCGCTGCAACTTTCCTATTTCTTTTTCAAATGTTTCTGAAGCCTGTTTGCTCCACTGCTTTTTTTCAGCTTTCTGTTTTAGCTCATGAATCTGATGTTCGTGGGGATTACCTCCCAGCTCTTCCTGAATAGTTTTTAGTTGTTGATTTAGGATGTAATCCCGCTGTTGTTTATCAATATCAACTTTTACTTTAGAATGAATCTGATTCTTCAATTCTACTACCTGAAGCTCTTTTGTTAACAATGAAAGAACGGTTTTTGCGCGAATGTTGAGATCAAGAATTTCAAGAAGTTTTTGTTTTTCGGCTACATCTATATTTAGATTTGATGAAATGAAATTAACAAGAAAAACAGGGCTTTCAATATTTTTAATGGCGAAGGCTGCTTCACTGGGTATTTGAGGTGATTTATCAACAATTTGAATGGCAAGGTCTTTAATGGTAGCAATTAATGCTTTGAAGTTTTTGTCGGATTTTGTAGCACCAGTTTTATCAAAAGATGATATTCTGGCCTTCATGTAGGGTTCATTTTCCACAACAGATTCGATCTTGAAACGTTTTTTACCCTGGATTATAGCTGTCGTACTTCCATCGGGCATTGAAAGGGTTTTTAGGATAAATGCTACCGTACCAATCTGATTCAGATCTGAATAATCAGGATCTTCAATAGAATCATCCTTTTGCGAAATAACACCAACAATTTTGTCTTTTTTGTAAACATCTTTCACCAGTTTTATTGATTTATCTCTGTTGATGGTAATGGGTATTACCACCCCCGGGAATAGTACTGTATTTTTTAAGGGGAGAATAGGTAGAACTTCGGGCAGTTTTTCTGCTGTCATTTGTTGTTCTTCTTCCGGAGACAGTAACGGTATAAATTCTGTTTCTGCTTCCATCATACCTGAAAAATGTTGTCCGTTTAAATCAAAATAATTATCCATAAAATATATAGGTCAATTTGTCATAAAAGTGAAACTTCGTCAGTAAGACTGACAAAACTCATTTTCAACGTTTAAATTTTTAATTGATAATAACCTGAAAATGTGCTTATTGTTTGTTTTCCGTTTTCTAACAGAATAAAATTTGTTTTACAATAGCTGTATGGGTCAAGCATTATGCCACTATTTTTGATGTGGTAAATAGGCCTTACTAAAAACTACCGAAATGTTAAAGCATGGTTTGTCAAATAATTGATTATTGATCCTTGCTTCTTACATTTTAAAGATTAATATCGAAGATTGAAAATCAGCTGATTGATTGTTTAAAGCAGGGTTTAAATAACCCTTTAAGCGATGGAAAGATAAATGCAATTCTGAAAATTTACTTATCGATGGGTTGTGTTAAGGTTATATTTTTGCTGAGCAAAAATTTTAAAACGTATTAAAAATAATAATTTCGGATTAGTATTTATAATATTTCACGTTTCTTAATTTTAAACAGGATATTATTGGTATTATTTGCCCTAAACATAAATAGTGATATCTCTTATGTGAGATATTTGTAGATTCACTGACCAATAATCATTTCCGTTTCGATAAATTATTCTTAATTTAGAATTAAGCGTTTCTGTAGCTAAGGGTTTTATCATAAACATGTCGAAGTATATTTTCATCATCCTGCGTGAATTCAATATTGCGTCGTGCATAAACTCTTCTTGCCACTGTAAGTGCCTTATCGATATTATGCTTAGAAAAACCAGATGTACTTCCCCATGAAAAAGAAGGGATAAAATTCCGCATAAACCCTGAACCAAATACTTGTGCACAGGCGCCTACAACAGTTCCGGTATTAAACATTGTATTTATTCCGCATTTGGTATGGTCTCCCATAAAGGTGCCACAAAACTGAAGATCAGTTTGTACGAAACTTTCTTCCTGATAATCCCATAATCTTACATTTTCATAATTGTTTTTCAGGTTCGATGTGTTGGTGTCTGCACCAAGGTTGCACCATTCACCAATTACACTATGTCCGAGAAAACCATCATGAGCTTTATTACTGTATCCGAAAATTATTGAATTACTAACTTCACCACCTACTTTACAGTGAGGACCAAAGGTTGTACATCCATATATTTTTGCTCCTAATTTAATGGTGGTATGTTCCCCAATTGCCAGGGGACCTCTCAAAATTGCTCCATCCATAATATGAGCATTTTTCCCGATATAAACAGGGCCTTCTGTTGCATTGATAATGATGTTTTCTAAAATAGCCCCTTCTTCAATAAATATTTTTTCGGGCGCACTTACCTTCACAGTATTGGGTATAGGTTGCGATCGACGACGAGCGGTAAGCATCTCAAAATCAGTAAGAATGGCATCTTCATTCATCTCAATAAGACTCCAGAGGTAGTTAATCTTTTTTGGGGTACTTTTTGTGTGAAGGGGGGTAACTGAGTCAATAACATCCCAGTCTAAATTTTCTATATCTTCTTCTTTAAGTCTCAAGGCAATAATTATTTCGCCTGTAATTAGCGTTTGATTGGGGGAGAGCTGCGATAGCTCGCTTATTATAGTTTCATTGGGTAATATACTGCTATTGATAAGAATGTTATCTTTTTCTTTAACCACAGGAAACTTAGTATTCAGATACCCTTCTGTAAGGGTTGATGTTTTTGAATTCAACATCCTTTCCCATTTTTCTCTTATGGTAAGAATTCCTAATCTTATATCGGCAATAGGCCTGGTAAAAGTGAAGGGTAACAGATGATTACGAGTTTGGTCTCCGAATAATATGTAATTCATTGTTGTTTGGGTTTTGATTGTCAATTTAATTTACATAACTGGCTAAAGGTATGAATTTTTTAAAAAAAAAGCCCTTGTAAAAAGGGCTTTTTTTTCTTATCGAAATATTTCTATTTTTATTTTTTTAAATGCTTTTGATATTTTGATTTAAACTTATCAATTCTACCAGCGGTGTCAACCAATTGCTGTTTTCCTGTATAGAACGGATGTGATGTATGTGAAATATCAAGTTTTATTAACGGATATTCATTACCATCTTCCCAGGTAGCTGTTTCTTTAGTGTTGGCTGTAGAACGTGTAAGAAAGGAATAGTCGTTTGACATGTCCTTAAAAATAACTAAGCGATAGTTGCCAGGATGGATATCTTTTTTCATTACTAAATATTGTTTTATTAAAAAGGCCTTTTTGTTTGTATTTTAAAGTTATATTATTTCCTGATAAAAATAACTTCCGAAAACTCTTTTTTTCGGGAGTGCAAAGATACAATTTATAAGTAAAGTACCAAAACCTTTTAAAAGAATTATTCACTTAGTTTATGAACTACCAAACCACTTCGTAATTTGGGTTCAAACCATGTGGTTTTCGGTGGCATTATATTACCTGAATCAGCAATATCAATTAATTGGTTCATGCTAACAGGATATAGGGCGAATGCAACAGTCATTTCAGTACTATCTACTCTTTTTTTTAGTTCTGACAAACCCCTTATTCCCCCTACAAAATCTATTCTTTTGTCGGTTCTAAGATTTTTTATTCCCAAAATATGGTCAAGAACATGGTAAGAAAGTATAGTTACGTCAAGAACTCCAATGGGGTCGCTATCGTCATAGGTATTTTCCCTTGCGCTTAGTTCGTACCACTGTCCATCCAGATACATACTAAAATTGTGCAATTTTGTTGGTTTGTGAGCGTTTTCTCCTTTTTCGGTTATTTCAAAAACATCAGAGATTCGTTCCAGAAATTCTTCTTTGGTTAATCCATTAAGATCTTTTACAACTCTGTTATAATCAATAATTGTTAGCTGATCATCAGGAAATACCACTGCCATAAAGAAATTATATTCTTCAGAACCAGTATGTTTGGGATTTTGCTCTTTCTTTTCTTTGCCAACCAAAGCAGCAGCAGCTGTTCGATGGTGACCATCGGCAACATAAAAAGATGGTATTTTTTCAAATAGTTTCTGAAGTTTTTTCACCGTTTCCATGTTGTTTATCAGCCAAAGTTTATGGCCAAACCCATCGTCGGCTTTAAAATCGTATTCTGGTTTTTGCTTTACAATATCAGTAACAATACGATCAATTTCTTTTACTGCCGGGTAGGAGAAAAAAACAGGTTCTGCATTGGCATTAACTGCACGAACATGTTTCATTCGGTCTTCTTCTTTATCAGGACGAGTAAGTTCGTGTTTTTTAATGTTATTATTCAGGTAATCCTCTACACCGGCACACCCTACTATGCCAAATTGAATTTTTTCACCCCAGGTTTGGGCATAAATGTAATAAGAGAGATGGCTATCTTGTATTAACCATCCATTGTCAATAAATTTATTGAAGTTTTCTTTTGCCTTATCATAAACTTCAGGGGAATACGAGTTTAAATGTTCGGGCAATTCGATCTCAGGTTTCACCACCCTTAGGAAACTGTAAGAATTGCCATAGGCTTCGCTTCGGGCTTCTTTTGAATCTAAAACATCATAAGGCCTGGATGCCAATTTTTTTACAATTTCCTTTGGTGGCCTAAAACCTTTAAAGGGTTTGAAAATAGCCATTTTGTGTTGTTTGAAGTGTGTTTTGATAATTGATTGATAGAAAGAATCAATCGTTTATTTATTTACTTTGAAAGTTATATCACCTTTTTCGAAGAAATTTACAATTTGTTCCGCTGCAGCTAATCCGGCATTAATGTTTGCTTCTGAAGTTTGAGCACCCATTTTTTTCGCTGTAAATACAAATCTTCCGGCATATTTTTCTTCAATTTCCTTTTGACAATCAGGAGCAAGATCAGACAAGTAGTTAAAGTCTTTCCTTTCTTCAAATACCTTCAGTAAGCATTCCTCGCATATAACTTCTTTACGCGCAGTATTAACCAGCGTAGCACCTTTAGGCATTTTAGACATCAATTCAGAATTAACAGACTTTTTTGTTTTTTCATTGGCAGGAATATGCAACGAGATATACTGGCAGGTGCCATAAAGATCTTCGACACTCTCAAGAGCTGTAATCCCATCTTTTTCAATATCTTCTTTACTAACAAAAGGATCAAAAGCATAAACCTTCATTCCAAATCCTTTTGCAATTAGGGCAACGTATTTTCCAACATTTCCATAGGCATGTATACCAATGGTTTTACCCCTTAATTCGCTTCCTGATGCCCCGTTAAAACCTTTTCGAATGTTGTAAAGCATCATGCCAAAGGCAAGCTCTGCAACAGCATTTGAGTTTTGACCAGGAGTATTCATAGCTACTACATCATTTTCTGTGCAGGCAGTAAGGTCTATATTATCATAACCAGCACCGGCTCTCACAACAATCTTAAGATTTTTAGCTGCTTTAATTACTTCTGCATCGGCTTTGTCACTTCTTATTATCATAGCATCAGCATCAGTAACTGCATTTAGCAAATCTGCCTTATCAGAATATTTTTCAAGTAATTTTACTTCATATCCAGCTTTTTCAAAAACTTTTTTGATGCCTTCAACAGCAACAGGAGCAAACGGTTTTTCTGTTGCAACCAATATTTTTTTCATATCTGTTTGGATTTAATGATTATTCGGGACATTCGATGTAATGCCCTGTTATTAGATTCTTTTAATACATTCCTGATTTATTATTTAGTGCTTGCGAGAAAATGCCAATTGCTGTGTTGGGCTTGTCTTCAAAACAGTCATCCCGATAAAATCGGGACTCCCAATGTTTTCAGTTATTGCCCGACTTTGCACTTGACGCCTTCTTATCAAGCACGAGAAAAATTCCTGATTTTTTTTGCAGACACTATTTATGCTCTTTTTCAAACTCCTGCATAACATCAATCAGAGCTTGTACACTTTCAACTGCCATAGCATTATAAATAGATGCCCTGAAACCACCAACTGACCGGTGGCCTTTTATTCCAACCATTCCTTTGGATGTTGCAAATGAAAGGAATTCTGCCTCAAGGTCTTTGTATTTTTCGTTCATAACAAAGCATACATTCATTATTGAACGTGAGTCTTTTTCTGCAGTACCAACAAACAAAGAGTTACGCTCAATTTCTGAATACATGAGTTGTGCTTTATGTTGGTTAATTTCCTGCATTTTCCTTACGCCTCCCATTTTCTTGAGCCAGCGTAGGGTTTCCATTGACGTGTAGATGGGAAGGCATGGGGGAGTATTAAACATTGAGCCCTGATCAATATGTGTTTTATAATCGAGCATTGTTGGAATAGGTCTTCCCGCCTTACCAAGAATATCCTCACGAATAATTACAAAGGTAACTCCGGCAGGCCCCAGGTTTTTTTGAGCACCCCCATAAATAATTCCATATTTTGAAATGTCAACAGGCCTGCTAAATATATCTGAAGACATATCTGCAACCAATGGAACCGGAGAGTTCATATCTTCTTTTATCTCAGTACCATAAATAGTATTATTTGTTGTAATATGGAAGTAATCAGCATCTTCAGGTATAGTAAAATTTTTAGGTATGTAGTTGTAGTTTTTATCAGCGCTGGAAGCAACAATTACGGTTTCTCCAAAAAACTTAGCTTCTTTTGCTGCTTTTTTTGCCCATGATCCGGTTTCCAGATAAGCTGCTTTTTTCCCAAGAAGGTTATAAGGTACCATGCTGAATTGCAAGCTGGCACCGCCACCTAAAAAGAGTACATGATATCCTTCTGGAATTTCCAGTAACTCCTTAAACAATGCTACGGTTTCGTCCATTATGGCCATAAAATCTTTTCCCCTGTGCGATATTTCCATTACTGAAAGTCCGGTTCCATTTAAATCTACTACTGCTTTGGCAGTATTTTCCATTACTTCTTTAGCCAAAATAGATGGGCCTGCACTAAAATTGTGTTTCTTCATTGTGGTTCAATTTTAAGTTTGTTGAATTAAAAGTTGAATTAAAGTCTTAGATTAATTGGTCTGAGATATTTAGCAGTGTTTAATATTACACAAATCAACTAAAGTCTGTTATAGATTAGATACTGATATAGTTAAAAAGCCTTCAATCTTTCATCTTAAGCCATTTTGTAGCAAAATTGGTAAATTTCTAACAATGTTGAAAGAAAAACATCATAAATATTTCCCCATACTTGTTAACAATAATTATTCGGTAGGAGGTGTTGGTCTTGCAGATGGACGTCTATTGGCATTTCGTGCATCTACTTCTTCTATAAATTCCCACTTTCCTGAATCAAAAATAAATGCATCGAAGATGTTGGTCTCAGGGACATAAAATTGAAAGTTACCTTCTAAAAAGCTTTGGGTTGGTGCCAGACGGTCAAAAACTATTATGCCTTTGGCGCGATTACCTGGTTCTATCAGTTGAGATTCATAGCGGATTGTCATGGTGGCTTTTGCTGAATATTCAAAGATAATTCTGCGGTGACGGTTTTCTTCATATCGAAAAACAGGGCGGCCAAAAGATGGACTCCCTTTTCCCAAGACCCGTAAGGGTTCAATGATACGTTTTCTGGTTAATGCATTATCTGCTCGCCAACCCAACAATACGTAATAGTCTTTGCGGCGGTATCTTTTATGAATTAAATCTGTATAGTAAGCCCCATACCATTTTTGATGATCTAATGTTTGATACTCCGGGTCTTCAATAATTGATGAACGATCCGTTAATGGATAAATATCATATTTCCCTACCGATTGTTTCGATTGAAAAAAGCCAAAGTACTCAAACTGGTTATTGCTTAGGGGCACATACCAGGTTATAATTCTAAAGTTTCCTTTGGGTGAATTTATTCTGGATATTGTTAATAATGAATCGAAAGGATAATTAAGAGATCCTTCCATTTTCAAAACTTCTTCAAAATAGTTTTTAAACTCCAGATTTAGCGCCAGTCTTTCAAAGTCATGTTCGGGTAGAATGATTTTGTGAGCCATTTTTTTAAGACTATCTTCAAAAACTGCAAAATCGTTAGCGTACAATGATTTACTTAAGATTAAAAAAGTAAATAAAATTGAAATCAAAGTAACCCTTTTCATCATTATTTTTAAAATATAATTTTGTTTAAACCAACAGTTCATGATAATAAACCTTTTTTGGGGTATTTTATTTTCTTTATCTGGTTTACAATCCAATTACATAACTTTACACTTTATGCTTTACAAGCATAAACGAGTAATGGTTTTTGGTTGTTTTGCAAATTTAAAGAACAAATTTAACTGTTTGATTTTTGATTGGATTTATGATACTATCAATTGAAAGAAATAAAGAAGTTTATATTGAAGCAGGTAATAAATTAGAGATCATACTAACTGCAAAAGGGGATAGTAACCTGTCAAACTCTGAAAAATTGCTGTATCAATCAATATTTAATAGTCCCAGTCAAAATCCCTGGTTTACAGTAGATTTTGTGAAAGAAGCATTTTGGGGTATTAGAAGAATGTTGCTGCCTGATGTGCTTGAGCAATGGCTTAAATCTTATAAGATAATTAACCACCCGTCTGATTGCCTTAGTAAAGTTCTGGTTGTGATGGCAGGAAATATTCCTTTTGTTGGTTTTCATGATATGTTATGTGTTTTACTTACTGGCCATACTTTCCTGGGTAAGCTTTCTTCCCAGGATAAGCATCTTCCGGCTGCCTTTGGTGAGTTGCTCATTGAAATTGAACCAACCTTTCGTAAAAAAATTATTTTTTATGATGAGCCCGTTAAGTTTTTTGATGCTGTTATAGCTACCGGAAGTAATAACTCTGCAAGATATTTTGATTATTACTTTGGAAAATACCCTCACATTATCAGGCAGAACCGCAACAGCGTTGCCATATTAACAGGTAAGGAAACAGATAAAGAACTTGCAGATCTTGGCAAAGATATATTTCTTTATTTTGGAATGGGATGCCGAAATGTAGCAAAGCTTTTGGTGCCTCAGGGTTACGATTTTACAAATCTACTCGATGCATTTCAACCATGGGAGTGGATAAAAGACCATTCAAAATATGCCAATAACTATGATTATCAAAAGGCTGTTTATCTTGTAAATGGAGTTAATCATTTTGATAATGGATTTGTACTTCTATCAGAAAATCAGGCCCTATCATCTCCTTTGGCCGTTTTGAATTACGAATATTACGAAAATGTTGATCAAATAAAAGAATATTTAAATTTTAACAGAAATTCGATTCAATGTGTAGTAGCTTCTGGTAGCGTAAATAATTTAGAATTAGATTATTATGTATTACCTGGGGAGAGCCAAAATCCTGGCCCAGGCGATTACGCTGATGGGGTTGATACACTGGAATTTCTCCTAAATTTAAAATCAACCAAACGATAACAGATTACTCGGGAATTCGGATAAAATGAATATTGAACTGTAATTATTATGGAAAAGCTCACGATTTCCAGTTTGCAAAATCCACTGGTGAAAAAAGTTGTGAAGTTATCACAAAAGCCTGCAGAGCGCAAAAGAGAAAGGCTTTTTGTTGCTGAAGGGGTTAGGGAAGTATTTCTTTTAATCAATGCCAGGTATGCTATAAAAAAAATATTTATTTGCGAAGCTTACTTTAAAAAAGATGAAGACTATCCATTGGAACCCGACAGTTTTTTAAGCGAAACAATTTTTGTCTCTCCCGAGGTTTATGATAAAATGGCATACCGAAGTAATTCAGGAGGTATTTTGGCTCTGGTTGAATCTAAATTTATCAGGCTGGAAGATCTTAATTTATCTGCCAATCCTTTATTCGTGGTTCTCGAATCTGTAGAAAAGCCCGGGAATCTGGGTGCAATACTCAGAACAGCTGATGCAGCAGGAGTTGATGCGGTAATTATCTGTGATCCACAAACAGATATTTATAATCCCAATGTAATCAGATCATCTATGGGTTGTCTTTTCTCTGTATCAGTGGTTGTTTGCGATTCACAATCATGGTTTAACTGGGCGGCCCGGAATAAAATTGCCAATACCATAACTTCCCTGCAGGCACATAAGCCATATTATAACGCTGACTTTACCAAACCGGTGGCACTGGCATTTGGAACAGAAGCGGATGGATTAACGCAGGTCTGGTATGAGAATTCATCAGAGCATCTTATTATTCCTATGCTCGGAATCATTGATTCCTTAAATGTTTCTGCATCAGCTGCCATAATAATCTTCGAGGCAGTGAGGCAAAGGAATAGCGGCAAAGATTAGTTTTGGTTAGACCTTCTTTTTAATTCTTTATTAATAAGGAACAATTCTCTGTTGGTTTGACCTGCAACAGAAGTATTTTCCTGGGCTCTTCTAATTAAATATGGCATCGCAAGTTTTAGAGGACCGTAAGGTACGTATTTGCTAACATTATAGCCATGACTGGCCAGATTGTTGCTAATGTGGTCGCTCATACCCATTAGTTGCGAAAAATGGATTCTTTCATGGTCTTTTTCAATATTGGTTGCATTTATGGCATGCAATGCTTCTAAGTTACTTTCTTCGTTGTGTGAGCCTATGCAAACTGACAAATATTCAATATTGTTAATGCAAAATTTTAGTGCTTCGTTAAATGCACTATCGGTTCCACTTTTTTCGGGGTATATAGGTGATGAGTATTCGAGCTTTTCAGCTCTTTTTCTTTCTTTTTCCATGTAAGCCCCCCTTACCAGTTTAAAACCAGGTATACATTTGTTTTCTTTGTATTTAGTGAATAGTTTTTTTAAATAATAAAGTTTATCAATCCTGTAGAGTTGTATTGTTTGGTAAACTATAGGTTTAGCTTTATTATAGGTGTGTATTAAATCTTCTACCAAATCGTCAATGGCATATTGTATCCATGATTCTTCGGCATCAATCATTACCGGGACCGAGTTTTCAAAGCCCTTTTGGCAGATCTCGTCTGCGCGATTTTTAACCCTTTCAAACTCCTCCAGTTCAGGATTTGAAAGTATGGATTGTGCTGATATTTTTTCTAAAAGTTCAAAGCGGGCAATACCCGTAAACTTGAATACTGCAAAACCAATGTTGGGTTCCTTTTTGGCCAATTCAATTGTTGAAATGATGCGATCTTTTGCATCATCGAATGCTTTTTCATCTCCAGCACCTTCTGCAGCATAGTCAAGAATGGTTTTTATATTTAATTGCCCAAGGCGGGATATGGTGGGCTTACATTCTTCAAGTGTTTCACCTCCACAGAAATGTTGAAATACATTTTTTTTCAATGCCCATGCAAGTGGTAAATTTATGGTATTAACCAGGTTTATGAAAAATGAACCCGTTTTAACCAAAGACCGGTTTTTTACGAGCCAAAATAATTTTTGAGCCATTTTTAGCTCTTTGTTGGATTTATTGGAAAAGGCAACCGCTGTGTTTTCAAAGGAGAGCATGTAAGAAAGCTTTCTGCAGGTTTAAGATGATTGAAATATGGAAAAAATACTCATTGTTTATCAATAAGTCCAAGAGGGTCAAAGAAAGAACTCAGTAATGTTTCATCATCATCGTCTTCTATTGCAGGTTGTATTACTGTTAATACCGGAATATCTGCCTTGTCAATTATATGTTCTGCAATGTTTTTGCCGAAGATTTCGGAGAAACGGTTACTTTTTTCGGCAACGATCATAACAAGATCAGCATCAATCTTAACAGAATAATCAATTACTTCTTCGTGTATATCGGAACCTGGTCTTATAATAACCTCTGCAACAGATTTTGCGCCAAATCCATCTATATAATCCATCACCTTTTTAAGTAAAACTTCCTTTTCAATTTTATAAACACTACTTTTTGAACCCAGAACTCCGATTACATGAATGGTAGAATGGAAATATTTAGCAAACCTGATAGCCTGGTTTATCGTTTGAGAACTATCTATTCCAAAGTGGATGGGAATAACAATATTGTTATAACCAATATGATGATGTCTGTTTTTCACAACCATTACCGGAACGCTCGAACTCTCCACAATTTTATATGCATAACTTCCTACAATATGCTGAACGCCCTTTGTTCCATGGATTCCCATAATAATAAATTCAGCATTTATTTTATCGGCGGTAATGTTTATTTGATCAAAAATGCTTCCTTCAACAATATTGGCGTAAATATGAATACCAGAGCGTTTATTGTTACTCGCAGCAATATTTTCAATTCTTGTTTTTAATCTAATTCTTTCCTTTTCGGGTGTTTTTTTTCCAATTACATGTAGTAAATATATTTTGTGGTCAAAAAGTTTGGCAATTTCCAGAGCATGGTCTATTGCACAATCAGCTACGGGAGTGAAATCTATAGGTACAAGTATTGTGTCTCTATTCATCGGATAATCTTTTGTTTATATATGGGATTAGTAATTTTTGTTTAAAAATGGGATAATGATAAAGCAAAAATAGTTATTTTTTGTCGGTGAAGTAATAAATACAATCAGGGAAAAGAGATATAAAAAAACAAGTTTTATTATTTGCAGTTTTCGTGAAAATAACATTGTCAATTAAGCCAGACGAATACACATGTCAATGTTATTAGCAAGAAATTTTAAATATCCGGATTCCTTTTAGATTTAGTTTCTTGCTTTTCATCAATAATTCCTAAAGGATCAACCATAGAAGTTACAACGCCAGGTTTGAAATTTGCAGTAGGCATAATACTAAGTACGGGGATTTCTGAGTCGGAAATTACTTTTTGGGCGGTAGAGCCAATGTAATAATTAATTAAATTCTTTTTTTGCTGGGTCATGATTATAATTAAATCAGCATCAATTTTTTTACTGTATGTCAGAACAATTTCAGGTATATCACGATCTTTTTCAATCATAAATTCTGTATGACACTGAATTCCATTTTTTTGAATTGCTTTTTTTACCTGATTCAATTGAACCAGTTTCATTAATTTGGTTACTTTGTTATCATCCTTTAAAATTGAAAGGATATTAATATGTGAGCCAAAGTACCCACCAAATTCAATAGCTTTTTGCACCTGTTTTTTTGTTTGCCTTGTAAAATCAAGTGGTAAAAGAATTTTTGCAAATTTAGTTGGTAATTTCGAATTGATAGTGATAACCGGGCATTGTGCTTCTCTGATAACATTCATTGTATTGCTGCCGATTATACGTCTTCTTTTTAGCAAAGATAAATTGCTGCTCCTTCCCATAACGATCATTAAAACGTTTTGATCTTTGGCAATATCGATTATTTTTTCATAGGGTTTGCCTTTCTCCACCATGGCAACAACCCTTACATTTATATTATTTGTAATATTTTTCCCTAACTTCTCCAGTTCATCAAACCTTTCGTGGGCTTCTATAATGAGGTTTTTTAAATATTCATCTGGTGATCTTAATTTACCTAAAATACCAACACCTTCAATTACATATAATAAAAGCAGATCAGCATCAAACATTCTGGCTAACTCGTAAGATTGTTCCAGAGCGTACATAGATTGGTCTTCAAAATCTACTGCTACTAATATTTTGTTATTTGAATTTTTCATAACTCTTTCATTTACAGTAATTGCTAATTTTTATTTTTAGCAATACAATTTATTAATTCGAAATCAGATGTGAAACTTTCAAACCAATTAGTCTTTAACCATATTTTTTCCTTTTTCAAGATATTTTGAGCTATAACAACTGTTTTCCTATGATTTTTTGAATGATTAAAAGTACAAAATATTAACCGAATAATTCTACTACTTAGGCCTGCTTGAATATTGCTCAGTGAAACAAATGTCCGTGTGTTAAGGGCCATTTTTATCAGGGATGAATTAAGACAAACTTAACGATTTAACGATTGCAAATTCGTTCTCAGCTTTTATTTCCCATAGTTCTGAAATAAAATGTGCTGCTACCAATATACAATTAAAAGACTTTTAGGTAGTGCAGGCAAGAAAACACCAATTACTGCGTTGGGCTTGTCTTCAAAACAGTCATCCCGATAAAGAATCGGGATGACTGATATTTTTCATCCGTCGCCCGCCTTGAACTTAACGATTTGTTACCAAGCACGAGAAAAATTCTTGAGTTTTCTTGCCGGCACCAGGTAGATAAACTTATAATACCAGATTTTTAGTAGTATAAATTTTATTCCCCTCAGACTTTTTGCAAGGGCGTATTAATGCAACATAGGGGAGTTTTTGATTTTTCCATTAAGCTTGTTACCGTATCCAGTATGTAATAGTTTTTACTGTTTTGTTTGGATTGGGTTGTTAGCATAATAAGGTCGGCTTCCATTTTTTCAGCAAAATTTAATATGCTTTCGGCAGTATCTTCATCTTTAGAATTATTAGATACACTTTCACAATGTAAACCCGATTTCCTAATCTGTTTTAAGGTCTTTCTGATTTTGGCATTTAAACTTCTTTTCTTCCAAAAAGAATCTTCTTCATTTTTCGAAAACAGATAAATATTACTGTTAAAGATATTCCCAAATTCGATGGATTTGTTCACCAGATGTTCCATATTAAGGTTTTGGTCAAAGGGTAGGACGATTTTTTTAAAACCGGAAAATCCTTTTGATCCATTTATTAATAAAACCGGAACCTGACTTCCCAAAATAACCCTTTTAGCAAAACTACCAATTATAAGTTGTATTCCATGCATGCCATGAATTCCCATTACAATAAGCTGAACACCAAGCTTTTTGGCTGATTTGCCTATTGATATAAAAATATTTCCGGTAACTACATTAGGAATTATATTTACTTCTAGTTGAGCATTTTGTTCTGTTGCAAACTTGATTGTCTTTTCTTGTATTGCTTCCACTTCTTCTTTTTGCGGTTTAATTCTCTCATCAACAATATGAAGCAAATGAACTATTCCATCTTGTTTTTTAACCATATTAGCAGCATATTCGATGGCATGCAAAGATTTTTCAGTAAAATCTATGGGTACCAATAAGGAAAAAACAGGGTTCTGATTCATAGTGAAAGATCTTTTAAGCCATAAACTTTACTTTTTCTTATCAAAAGGTATCAATGATTAAATGTATCCTCAAAGTTAAAACCTATTGATAAACATTTACGAAAAAATATTTAAGGTAAAATGGCTAACCTTAGATGTAAGAGCTGAAATATCTCCGGTTGGCATAGATTCCTGAATTTCGTAAAACAATGGCGAACCAGGTCCGATAGGAAAATCCAGCAAAATCCATACTATCAGAAGGATTAACCAGGAAAATAGAAAGACAAAGGTATAGGGAAGCATAGTGGCTATGATTGTACCAATTCCTGCTTTACTGTCATAGCGTTCCATAAAAGCGACTATCATGGCAAAATAGGACATCATGGGTGCAATAACATTGGTTACACTATCGCCAACCCTATAAGCAAGTTGTGTAAATTCGGGTGAGTAGCCCAAAAGCATAAACATAGGAATAAATACCGGCGCCAGTATGGCCCATTTTGCACTTGCGCTGCCAATTACCAGGTTTACAAATGCTGCAACAAGCACCAGAGCTATCATAAGGGGAATTCGCCCCATTCCGATGCTACCGATCAAATTAGCTCCCTTTATGGCAAATATAAGTCCGAGGTTTGTCCAATTGAAATAGGCCACAAACTGAGCAGCAAAGAATACCAGCACTATATATGTGCCTAATGTTGCCATAGATTTCCCCATTCCGTTAATAACATCAGTACTGCTTTTGAGTGTTTTAGCACCTATTCCATAGATAATACCTAAAATTCCGGCAATAAGAAATATTAGTGCCACAATTCCACTCATAAATGGAGAACGAAGCAAACCGCCGGTTACAGGGTCTCTCATAAAACCGCTTCCGGGAACGCTTGCCCAGAAACCCCTGTCGATAGGCATTACACTCCAGGCTATCAATACTATTATTATAATAAAACCATAGAGAGTAAACTTAAGGCCTCTTTTTTCATTGGCATCAATCATTTTTATCTCCTCGGCCAGAGCTTCCCCTTTATATTCTCCCAGCCTTGGAGCAACAACTTTTTCGGTTACCCATGTTCCAATTATTGCAATAAAGAATGTTGACGCTGCCATAAAATAATAATTGGCTGCAGGGTTAACAGTATAGGCCGGATCAACGATGCGGGCTGCTTCTTCCGAAAGGCCTGCCAGTAGTGGGTCGATGGTACCCAGTAATAAATTGGCCGAATAACCTCCTGAAACTCCTGCAAAAGCAGCAGCGATTCCTGCTATAGGATTTCGTCCGATGGCAAGAAAGATCATGCCTCCGAGTGGCACCAAAACAACATAACCTACTTCGCTGGCAGTATTAGACAAAATTCCGGCAAAAACTATAGAAAATGTTAACAACTGTCTAGGCGCAGAAAGTACGAGTAATCTTAATCCGGTTGACATTAGTCCACTGGATTCTGCAATACCAATACCCAACAATGCTACAAGCACGGTACCCAAAGGTGCAAAAGAAGTGAAATTGGTTACCATTCCTTTCATAATCTTATGCAGGCCTTCCCGGCTCATCAAATTAAAGGCTTCTATAGTTTCACCTGTTCCTGGATGCACCACTGTTACTCCGAATAGTGAGACCAGCCAGCTTAAAAAAATGATACCTAAAGCAAAATAGGCAAATAATGCACCCGGATGAGGGAGTTTATTGCCTACTTTTTCTATTACGTCAAGAACTTTTACCGTAGTACCCGATTTTTTATTGCTCATATCTGAATATTTATTTTTTAATTTTTTTGTTTATCGATTATGGTATTTAATTTAATCTGGTATGCTTTTAAATCTTACAAGGCGAAAAACAGAAACATTCAGTTGTTTCGATTTTTTTTACCTGGCCAGATCTTATTGGAAAAATGAATTAATTTTTTCACAAAGGCCCAAAAGTAATGATTTTTTATTGGGTGTAATATTTCCCCTGCCACGATTTTTTTTCTTCCAACATCTTTTCTATCCTGCCAATAATCTGATCACTGCGCAATCCATTCCAAGACTCGCGCATGTTATATTGAGGCGGTACTTCGCCGGCAAACCTTTCTATGGCAATGTCAGGATTTAGGTTTTCCAGGAAATCAACCATGAATTGAACGTATTCCTGTACTGAAAAAAGATTAAAATGTTCAGGGTATTCAAGGTATTCTTGAGCTATAGCGGTGTTCTTAACTATCTGAAGTTGATGAAATTTAACAGAATGTATTGGTAATTTAGATATTATCTTGCTTTGATCAAGCATTTGGTTTCTGTTCTCTCCTGGTAATCCAATAATTAAATGAATTCCAGTTTGCAGGCCTCTGTCTGTAGTTTCTTTTATTGCATTTACAGATTCTTCAAAGGTGTGCCCCCGATTTATTCTTTTTAATGTTTCTTCATAACAGGATTCAACACCATATTCAACCTGGACTATTTGATTTTTTGATAATTTAGCAAGATAGTCCAGTATTTCAGAAGAAATGCAATCTGGCCTTGTACCAATAGAAATTCCTGAAATTCCCGGATGTGAAAGGGCTTCTTCGTAGCGTTTTTTTAATACATCAAGAGAATCATAAGTATTGGAATAAGCCTGAAAATAAGCAATAAATATTTTAACTTTCCTGTACCGATTTTTTAAAAATTTTAGACCGTTGTTTATCTGATTGGTAATAGATGGTTCTTCATGACAGTATGATGGGCTAAAACCTTTATTATTACAAAAAGTGCACCCGCCGGTGCCTTTGGTTCCGTCGCGGTTTGGGCATGTAAAACCAGCATCAACGCTAACTTTCTGTATCCGGCTTCCATAGAGTTGCCTATTTTGGTCTGCCAGAGAATGAAATCTACGGGAATTTCCCCACGTGTAAATCATTTATTATTTATAATATTTTAAAATTAAACATTTGTAGTATAACTTTTATCATGCGTATGTATCATATAGTCAGTTTATTATACTGCTAACTTGGCTCTTCAAACCAAAATGACTACTTTTACCGCTCAAAACAGGAAATCAAATTTAATGCCTTTTATCGACATAATTATTTTCGTTTTTTACATGCTCGTTGTTCTTGGAATAGGAGTCTGGTTCCTTTTCAAAAATACAGGTGTTGAAGATTATTATGTAGGAGGCCGAAAAATCGGAAGTTGGCATATCGGTTTATCAGTGGTTGCTACTGATGTTGGGGGCGGTTTCTCCATTGGACTGGGCGGATTGGGTTTTATAATGGGTTTATCGGGTTCGTGGATGCTTTTTACCGGTTTGATAGGTGCCTGGTTGAGCGCAGTTATTCTAATACCAAGGGTAAAAGCTATCGAAAAATTTAAGCAGTTTTACACTTTTCCTCAACTTTTGGGTCATTTTTACAACCCAAGGGTGGCTATGCTTGCAGGAATAATTTCAGGTATAGGATATTTAGGTTTTACCAGTAGTCAGATATTGGCAGGGGCAAAACTGGCTTCAGCAACGTTTATTAATGTAGACATGCAAACTGCACTGATTGTAATGGGTATTATTGTAGTTGCCTACACTGCCATGGGAGGAATTAAAGCCGTTATTTATACCGATACAATACAGTGGATAATATTGATGGTTGGCTTAATTTTCATTGGAATTCCGTTTGCGTACTTCAGTATTGGAGGAATGGAAAGCATTAAAGAAATTTTACCTCCTGAGTTTTTCAGTCTTACTAATATTACATGGCAACAAATTGTATACTGGACTGTAACAATCATTCCTATCTGGTTTGTGGGTATGACTCTTTATCAACGTATTTATGCCGCAAGGGATAAAAAACAAGCTCAAAAGGCATGGATTATTGCCGGCTTTTTTGAGTACCCCATTATGGCCTTTATGGGAGTTACCCTGGGGCTTTTTTCCCGGGTAGCTTTTGAACAGGGTATGTTTATTGAGCTGGGTTTTGCTCCAACTGATATTCTTGATGAAGAAAAGGGTTTGCCCCTTTTATTGAGATCGGTTTTACCCGTTGGATTTATGGGGTTAATGATGGCTGCTTATTTTTCTGCCATAATGTCAACGGCAGATAGCTGTTTGATGGCATCTTCCGGAAATTTTCTAACTGATATATGCGGTAAGTGGTTTAAAATGCCAAAATCAAATAAATCTTTTCTGCTGGTATCTCAAATATTTACAATGATTTTAGGAGTTCTGGCTGTATTGCTGGCTTCTGTAATGCCAAATGTACTGGAGCTGATGCTGTATTCATATGCCTTTATGGTTTCCGGACTATTTATACCGGTATTGGGAGGGATTTTTATGAAGAATGCAAGTTCCGTGGCAGCTTTTTGGGCAATGTTGCTGGGTGGAGGTACAACAATATTATTAATTGTATCACAAGTTAAACTTCCGTTAGATCTCGATGCTAACGTTTTTGGCCTCGCTTTGGCCGCAATTACTTTTGTTATTCTTAACAAATTGAAATTTAAATCAGCCATTGTTAGAAGTAATTAATCATTAAAATAAATTTTCATATTATATTTAATCATCCTTAATACTAAACAC
Source organism: Sphingobacteriia bacterium (assembly GCA_011390785.1). Classification (GTDB taxonomy): domain Bacteria; phylum Bacteroidota; class Bacteroidia; order Bacteroidales; family UBA7960; genus SKVR01. The sequence continues at coordinate 25,742 of JAABRR010000024.1, read as the reverse complement.
AATGAATTATACTTTTTATTACCCAAAAGACAATATAAACGATAAGAGAAAAACCCAAATTGCTGATTTTCTTTTTCAGCATCTTGATGAATTTGGCGATGAACACCATGCCATTCTAAGTTGTATCAATTTTGCCATGGATGATAAGAAAAAGTTTGGCGGTTTTATCCTTGTTTCTGAAAATGAGGAACATGGGATTACCGGGGCTGTGGTAATTAATAAAACAGGTATGGCAGGCTATATTCCTGAGAATATTCTTGTTTATATTGCTGTTCATAAAGACTACAGAGGCAAAGGATTGGGAAAAGAATTAATGCTTAAATGCTTCGACAAGGCAGAGGGGAGTATAAAGCTACACGTAGAACCAAATAATCCGGCAAGGTTCCTTTACGAAAAACTTGGATTTACCAGTAAATATCTTGAAATGCGTTTAAACCGTTAATAGGAAAAAGATGGCCGAATTAACCATAAGTAGTAAGAAACTTCGCCAGAATTTTAATTTCTTAAAGAATTTTTTTGAAGAAAATAAAATTGAATGGGGTATAGTAAGTAAGCTTTTGTGTGGGAATGAAGTTTTTCTTAAAGAGCTTATTAATATGGGTGCGACTGAATTGATGGATTCACGAATCAGCAATTTAAAAAAGATTAAATCGATTAATCCAGATGTTAATACCGTTTATATTAAGCCCCCGCCACGCAAAAGTTTAGCTTCAGTAATAAAGTATGCGAATGTTAGTTTTAATTCTGATCTTGAAACGCTTAGGCTTTTATCCATAGAAGCTGGAAGACAACAAAAGTTGCATCGTGTAATCATTATGATTGAAATGGGCGATTTGCGCGAAGGGGTTCTTGGAGAAAATCTTGTTGCATTTTACGAAAAAGTTTTTGAATTGCCTAATATTGAAGTAGTAGGCTTCGGCACCAATTTCAATTGTCTTTATGGCGTTATGCCATCTCATGATAAAATGGTTCAGCTCAGCTTGTACAAGCAAATTATTGAACTAAAATTTAACCGAAAAATAAAGTGGATTACCGGCGGTTCGTCAGTGGTGATTCCCATGATTCAGAAAAAGCAACTCCCTAAAGGAATCAACCATTTTAGGGTAGGAGAGACCCTTTTCTTTGGTAATAATCTTGTTACCGGGAAATCAATTAAAGGCATGCGCGATGATGTAATAAACCTTTATGCAGAAATTATTGAACTCCTTGAAAAGCCAATTGTACCCGAAGGGGAACTGGCTGAAAATCCGTCTGGTGAAATGTTTGAAGTAAACCAGGATGACTACGGTAAAAAAACATGGCGGGCACTACTTGATTTTGGGTTACTCGATATCTCAACCGATTTTCTTATCCCGACAGATAGTAGTGTTAAAATTGCAGGTGCAAGTTCTGATATTGTTGTTATTGATCTGGGAAAAAATCCCAGAAAATATAAGGTAGGCGATGTTATAAAATTCAAAATGAAATATATGGGGGCTCTGGGGCTATTCAATTCTGATTATATATCAAAGAAACTTGTTGAATAACACAAATCTGTTTAAGTAACTATCAAAAGTTGTCTTTAAAAAAGGTCGTTTGGAAGTCTTTAAATAAAATAAAGCCTGTTAATTTTACTGATTACAGGCTTTTTATTCAAATCTTAAAAAAATTCAACAGTAAGTTGTTTTTTGGTTTGTTACCTTAATCTGTCTGCCGATCGAACAAGATTCTCATCTTTTCTGATGGCACGGTTGGCTAATAAAATTAATATCATTGATATCAAAGGCATAACAATGGCAACACCATAAGAGAAATTTCCGGAATTGTATTGCTGAAATGTGTCAAGATAGAAAAATGACAGTACTACCAATCCAACATGTAAAAGAATATTAAGTTTGCCAAATTGAATTTGCTGTAAACGCCTTTTATATCGTAAAATGGTTAAAATGGTTAAAATCATTATTACAATAGAGAGAACAATAATTGATATCATATACAGGCCTGGAGATTGAAATTCGAATGAAATATTTTCTGCTACCAAACCCCATGATTTTATCTTGTATACCATATCTGCTATTTCCAGGTGGCCCATGGGTAAAAAGAGAAAAAGAAGACCAAAAATGAAAACCAACGACAAATAAATGGTTTGAATTCTTTGAATCATAATTTTTTGTTTAAATATTAAAAATTAAGAGCTTTAAACTGCAAAAATAGATAAATTACCTGGCTTATTAATAATTTATGGAGTTCCTTTAGTTGATAACGGAATATTTTTTTTTAAAAAAAGCACCCTTTTGCAATATATTTTTTTCAAATCGGTTAAATTGACTATATTTGCACGATAATTCCTTCAGTGATTTATTCTTTGATTTTTCGATAATTATAAACCAACAATCTTCAACTTTACCATTCAAAGATTCGCCCCCTGCGAAAACTTTTGTTTTATGGTTTTGCTATTTTAGTTTTTGGTTGATGATTTAATTACCCGGTAAAATTTTGTTTTACAATAAAGTCGAAATTTATTTTTTTTTAATCCAATTTATTCATGTACGAAATTGAAGAACTCAGAAGTAAACTTCTTGCGGAGTTGAAAGATATTGCCAAGCAATATGATGTGAGAAAGGTTGATTCATTCAAGAAAGAAGAATTGATTTTTAAAATTCTTGATGCACAAGCTATTAATCCGCCAAAAGAATTGGTTAATCAAGAGAAACGATCAAGCAGACCCAGAACAAGAAAACCCAATAATCCTGTTTCTGATATAAAAAGACCCGTTGCATCCAGCACAATAGCAGAACAGTCTGCGCCAAAGAAGGAAACAGTTTCTCAGGAGAATTCTACTGAGAAAGCTATATCAGGAAAAAAAAGTAACAATAATAAGGCGCGCCCGAACAAAAGAAAAGAAGATAAAAATATAAACACTAAAACGAAATCTTCGGACGATTTGATCAAAGATATTGATTTGACTTTCGAATTGCCTTTTCAACATCCGGCTATTAAAACAAATTCGATGGCAAATACATCGAGATTTTCTGATTCAGATTCTTTGGCTGCTGCCAGTCCGATAAAACAAAGTATATCTTCTATCAAGCCATCTGAACCCATAAAAAAAACTGATCCAACAAAAAATATTGAGCCTTCTAAGGAACCTGAAATACGAAAAACAGCTGCTGGTATTGAGAATAAGGAAAATCGTGGAAACAACGAGCCTTTGGAAGCTGATAAAGGTCGTGAAAAAAGAATTGATCACACACAAAATCAACCCAAAAGAAATTTCGTTAAAGACGAGAGAAACCAGCAGGAAAACAATTCTAAAAACTTTCCACAAGGAAACCAAAACTATAAATCAAATCAAGGTCAGGGCCAAAATCAAGGACAGAATACTCAAAACAGAAAAGATTCTAATGGCAATAATAATACTAAACCTGAACCTCGCCAAAAGGAGTTGGTTTATGAGTTTGAAGGTATTATTAATGCTGAAGGTGTTTTGGAAATTATGTCTGACGGATATGGATTCTTAAGGTCTTCTGATTATAATTATCTTAACTCCCCAGATGATATTTATGTATCTCAAAGCCAGATAAAGTTGTTTGGTTTAAAAACAGGAGATACCGTTCAGGGGGGAATAAGACCTCCTAAAGAAAATGAGAAGTATTTTCCATTAATCAAGGTTGAAAAAATTAATGGTAGAGATCCGGCAGCCGTCAGAGATCGGGTACCTTTTGACTTTCTTACCCCACTTTTCCCACAAGAAAAGTTTTCACTAACGGGCCACTCACAGTCTAATGTTTCCACAAGGGTAATTGATTTGTTTGCTCCAATTGGTAAGGGACAACGTGGTTTGATTGTAGCTCAGCCCAAAACAGGTAAAACAATTCTTCTTCAAGATATTGCCAATGCTATTGCTGCCAACCATCCCGAAGTATTTTTAATTGTATTGCTTATCGATGAGCGCCCTGAAGAGGTAACTGAAATGGCACGCAATGTGAAGGCAGAAGTAATTTCGAGTACTTTCGATGAACCTGCCGACAGACACGTAAAGGTAGCAGGTATAGCTCTTGAGAAAGCTAAGCGAATGGTTGAATGTGGCCATGATGTAGTTATTCTGCTCGATTCTATTACACGTCTTGCCCGTGCATTTAATACCGTTGCTCCGGCTTCCGGGAAAGTACTTTCTGGTGGTGTTGATGCCAACGCTTTGCATAAGCCCAAACGTTTCTTTGGTGCAGCCCGTAATATTGAAAATGGTGGTTCACTCTCAATTATTGCAACAGCACTTATTGATACCGGATCGAAAATGGATGAAGTAATTTTTGAAGAGTTTAAAGGTACCGGTAACATGGAACTCCAGCTCGACAGAAGAATTTCCAACAAACGTATTTTCCCATCTATTGATATTGTAGCATCAGGAACCCGACGTGAAGATCTTCTTATGGATAAGGATATGATGAACAGGGTTTGGGTTATGCGTAAATTTATTTCAGATATGACACCGGTTGAAGCCATGGAATTCCTTTTGGATAAAATGCGCTATACAAAAACGAATGAAGAGTTCCTTCTTTCGATGAATGGATAAAGGATACAGGTTCAGAAAACAGAATTCTTAACATTCAGGAACTCAAATTACAAAGGGCTGCAAATTGGCAGCCCTTTGCTTTTTTTACATTAACGTCTATATTGAATTATCTCACATTCGGTTATTCTGAAAGCTTTCTCTTTTTTAGTCTGATTGAGTTTCCTACCACAACAACATCACTAAGGGCCATGGCTGCCGCAGCTACCATGGGTGTAAGAATACCTGTAATAGCAAGCGGAATAGCCATAACATTATAGATAAATGCCCAAAACAGATTTTCCTTAATGGTTCGTCTTGTGGCTTGAGCAGAAGCAAAAGTCTTGGAAAGCAAATTCAGGTTTCCTTTCAATAATACAACTTCTGCTGATTTTACAGCTACTTGAGTTGCATTGCTCATACTTATACCCAAAAATGATTTGGCAAGGGCCGGGGCATCATTAATTCCATCTCCTACCATGGCAATTTTGTAATTAGCAGATAATTGCTCAACGATATGCAGTTTTTCATCGGGTCTTTTCTCATAATAAATCTCTTCTATACCCAGTTCTTTAGCAACTTTACGACATTTGTTTTCCCTATCACCACTTAATAAAACAGGAGTGATGTTTCTTTTCTTTAAAAAATCTATAGCTTGTCTGGCCTCAGGTTTTACTTCATCATCAATATCGAGCCAACCGATCAGTTTATTGTTCATGGTAAGATATATACTATGCGTATTGTCGCTGGTAAGGTCTCTGACAAATTCGTAAGATCCCAACCTAAATTCATTACCATCTTTATCCTTTGCAGTTAATCCAATTCCTTTTTCTTCTTCAACAGAGGCAAAACTAATGGGTTCAGACCCTTTAAATTCTTTTACTATTGATTTTGCAATGGGATGGGAAGAATGTTTTTCCATGCTGTAAAGCAGCACAACAATACTTTCCTGTGTTTTTCCGCCGAAAACTTCAAGATTTTTTACTCTGAACCGGCCTGTTGTAAGAGTTCCTGTTTTATCGAAAATAACTTTTTGTATCTGGTGGAATTTATCGAATGTACTACCACCTCTTATCAGAATTCCATTTTTGGCTGTTCTGCCCAGACCCACTACAACTGCTGTGGGAATGGCCAGTCCGAGAGCACAGGGGCAGGCAATTACCAAAACTGCAATACCACGCATCAGAGCACTTTTAAACTCAATACCGGCTCCTAACCACCACCCCAACCAGGTAGTAAGAGCTATAAGAACTACCACAGGAACAAATACAGCACTGATTTTATCGGCCAGATTTTGAAGTTGAGGTTTGTCTTGCTGGGCTTTGCGCACCATTTCAATAATTTGCGATAAAACAGTTTCTTTACCTGTAGCAGTGGTTTTTACTTTTATTGTCCCTTTTTCCAGAATGGTGCCTCCAATTACTTTATCATTTTTCCCTCTTTCTACAGGCAGACTTTCTCCCGAAACCATAGATTCATCAATACTTCCATAGCCCCAGAAAATTTCACCATCTACAGGAATTTTGTCACCGGTATTTACCAACACCAGATCGCCGGTTCTTAATGTAGAAGCATCTACCTCTTCAATGTATTCCTGGCCTTCGTGCATTTCCTGGGTTATACGCTGGGCACGGGATATTTGCAGCCGGGTAAGTTCGTCAATAGCTGTGGTGGTTTTCTTTACCGATCGGTGTTCTAGCATATTACCCAGTAACACTATGGTGATAATACTTGCCGATGTTTCATAAAACATATAATCATGGCCAAGCTGATAAATGGTTCCGACAAGACTGTAGATAAAAGCAGCTGAACTTCCCAAAAAAATCAAAACATCCATATTGGTAACGCCTGCCCTAAGGCTATTAAATGCACTGCGGCCAAAGTGCCAGAAACCAATTGAAAAAACAGGGATGGTTAAAGCAAGTTGAAAAAGATCGTTGTGTAACAGCTTAAAGGGTAAAAACATGGCTAGAATCAACGGAATTGTAAAAAAGGCACTAACGTAGAATTTTTTTTCTATGCTGGTAATCTTTTTCTTTTCTGGCTGTTTTTCTGTTGTTTCATCAGTTACTCGTTTACTAACCGAATAACCCAATGATTCAATAGTTTTTATGGCCTTTGCAACCATTGCTTCATCATCTGTCTGAAATCGTACTTCATCGGTGGTGAAATCGGCATACACATCAGTAAATCCCTTTTTTTCAAGAGATTTCTTTATGCCAAGAGAGCAATTTGTGCAGCTCATTCCCTCTACCTTTAGTTCTGTTATCTTAAGTGAGTTGGTATTCATAAATCAATATGCATTTATTTGAGTGAAAGCTTTATTATTTGTTGGTTATTTAAGTGGTGAACCTAAGTGTAACTAAGATAAGCATAACAAAGAAATGCTCCTGTAGTTTAAAAGATAGTATTTTACCAGTTTTTGAAATAATTTTTGTGAAGGCCGTGATGCGGTTTGGAATATATGTATTTCTAATGATGGCCAGGTAATTTGACTTTTTAGGACAGGCTCATGATTTTAATTAATATCTTTGCCAAAAATTTATTGAATTCACTTTTAGCAAACAAATACTTAATAATGCAAATTAATAATAACATCAATTACTATCTTTTATTTATTTTATCTTTTATATTCTTCAATATTTCGTGTACCAGTGAAGACCCCGATGCCATTGCTGCCAACGACCGTAAAGAAATTCTAGAGTACATTAAAGAAAAAGGCCTTTCGGATGTTGCCATGGAACATGAATCAGGCTTATTTTATATTATGGAAGAAGAAGGTGAAGGTCTTAACCCAACTCTCACTTCACGACTAAGAATGAGATATGTCGGTTATTACACAGATGAGGATATATTTGATTATAATGAGGGTGCATTAATTACTCTTCAGAGTACAATTTTAGGATGGCGGGTAGGTATTCCCTTGTTTAAAAATGGGGGTAAAGGAACGCTTTTTATCCCTTCTGCAATGGGTTATGGTTCTTATCCACCCTATGGAAGTGGAATTCGAAGAAATGCTGTTTTAATTTTCGAATTTGAAATAATTGATGTTGGCACGTAATTATTAATTTCTCTTGTCGTATTAATAGCATGGAAAGATTTCACTCGTTAAAAGAAAAGCTTAATGTTTATAAAAACTGGCCGCTGGTTTATATGTTTAAATTTATAGTGCCTGCAGAAATAGAGAAAATTGCTATGGTAGAAGCACTCTTTAATCAGGATGCAACCATCTATCGTAAGGAATCAAAAACCGGTAAATTTGTTAGTATTACAGCAAAACAACAAATGGATAATAGTGATCAGATCATTAGTATCTATAAAAAAGCATATTCCATTGAAAGAATAGTTGCTTTATAAATCACTATCTTTACAAATCAATAAAATCAGACAAATGGCAAATAAACGAGACCTCAAAAAAGATATTAATTTTCTTACTGACGAAGTTATAGATACCTGTTTTTTACATTACCATTTAAAGCAAAACAACCCTGAAGAAAAAGAAAAGATCGAACTTTTGATAGAAGATGTTATTAGGATGAGGAATGATTTAATGCAAAGATTAAATAATCCTGATGAAAGCTTAAAAGGAAAATCCTTAAAAGCCCATTATTCTGCAATTTTGCAGGAAATGATCAAGAAAACGGATGAAACTTTTGAAAAACTTGGGAAATTTAGTGCATAGTTTTTCAAATAAAAAAAGGGACATTCAATTTTAAATGTCCCTTTTTTTATCTTTTGAACTGCAATGCAATATTAAGCAGTTTAATAAATGCCTTTAAATTTAGTATTAAATGTAATTGTGTCTATCACAATTTTACCAATCACTATTTCATGAATAAAAAGAAAAGCGCAAAAGGTTTCTCTCCCTATGGTAAGAAAAAAGAAGCAGGAAAAACATTCAAAAAACTTACAACCAAAACTCCCTTAACTAAAATTGGCGTAGTAAAATCTGCTAAGCCTGCGTTAAACCTTACAAGACTCAATAAGTTTATTGCCAATTCAGGAGTTTGCTCGCGTAGAGAAGCCGATGTACTTATTGCATCAGGTTCTGTTACGGTAAACGGGAAAATAATTACCGAACTGGGCACCAAAATCAACCCAACCGACGTTGTAGTATATAATGGTGAAAAGCTTAAAACTGAGAAGAAGGTATATATTTTGCTTAACAAACCCAAGGATTATATTACTACCCTTGACGATCCACAAGGTCGAAAAACTGTAATGGACTTGCTAAAGAATGCCGGTAATCACAGGGTTTTCCCTGTTGGCCGGCTCGATAGGTACACCACCGGATTGATATTATTAACCAATGATGGCGATCTTGCAAAAAAACTTACCCACCCATCGCATGGAGTAATAAAGTTGTATCACGTTCAGCTCGATAAACCAGTTACCAAAGCCGACATGGATAAAATTGCGGTAGGTGTTGAGTTGGATGGAGAGAAAATTGTACCCGACGAAGTAGCCTATGCCGGAAGAAATCAGGATAAAACCCAGGTGGGCATTCAGATACATTCAGGTCAAAACCGGGTTGTGAGAAGGATTTTTGAATCACTTAATTACAAAGTTCAAAAGTTAGACAGGGTAACGTTTGCAGGCCTAACCAAAAAGGACCTTCCACGTGGCCATTGGAGGTATCTTACGGAAAAGGAGATAAGCTTTTTGATGATGGTCCGTTAGCAAATTATTTTCTCTAAGGGCATTTCACCATAATTTCAATCTGGTATCAATACCACATATCATTTATCTGGTTGATTAATTATGTTCAGTTATTTTCAAAACAACAGGCAAAAAATGCGAGAGTTCATTAAACTTACCGTCATTTCTGGCGGTATCTTTATTGCTTTGCTCATTATTATTGTGAGTTTTTTAGCCTGGTTTTTCAGAGATAATATTAAAGAAGGTTTTATCAACTACATCAACAAAGGTCTTCAAACTGAAGTCTTTATTGATGATATCTCCATTAATGCTTTCAGGAAATTTCCCCTTATTGCTATATCTGTTAAGAATGTAACCATTATTGAAACCGTTAATGTGCAACCCCGCGATACTTTGCTAAAAGCTTCTAATATTTATCTTAGCTTTAGTCTACTCGATTTCTTAAGGCAAAAATACGACGTACGACAAGCAGAGATCAGAAACGGGTTTGTACAAATGAAAATTCTCGAAAATGGTGAGAACAATTACACTTTCTGGAATATACCTGATAGTGAAAACCGTGGTGAAAGAGGACTTTCCTTTCAGGTAAAAAAGTTGGTTTTTACCAAAATGGGCTATCAATTCCACGATTTGAAGCGGGATTACTCCTTCTCCCTACTGTTAAATAACGCACAGGCACGAGGCAATTTTGCCCAGAATAATTACCTGCTTGCTTTACAGGGCGATTTGCTTGTTCAATCTGTAAGGGTTGATAGTACAGCTCTTTTCAAAGATATGCCCATGGTTTTCGATTTTAAAACCGATGTAGAAAACAACAACCTGTTTACTTTTCGTGAAGGGGATTTTCTTTTTGCCAGTCATGCTTTTACCGCCGAAGGTATTGTTGATCTTTCGGACACATTTACCTTCATCGACCTGAAGATTGCAGCCAACGATCTGAGACTTGAAAACGTTATAAATGATCTTCCTGAGCAATTTGCACGCTATTTTTCAGACTTCCGAAGCCGGGGTCAGTTTTACTTTAATGCAACCGTAAAGGGCACTTTGGGTGATGTAGTTAATCCATTTATAAATGCAACATTTGGAATTGATAAGGGTGAACTGATTCAGCGTAAGGGAGGACAAAAACTGGAGAATATTTCTTTCGATGCAACTTTTGATAACGGTTCGCGCCGAAAACTTACTTCAACATCACTTGATATGAAGGGTTTTTCTGCATCATTAAATGAGAAGATGATACGTGCTGATGTAAACATATATAATTTTAAGGAACCATCGCTTTCTGTGAAAATGTATTCTGACATTAATGCCAGCGATTGGCAGCGGTTTTTACAGATTGAAAATGTAAGGTCAGCAACGGGCGAAATGTTTGTAGATATCGATTTTAAAGGGAAGTTGGGTGAAAGCAGGAAATTTACGGCCTATCATTTTATGGCAAGCCAGGTTACTGGTGTTATTCGGGCCCAAAATTTTTCCATATCCCTTAAATCCGATCCGCTCAATTATCATTCGATAAATGCCGATTTGCTCTTTAACAACAACGATATTCTCATTGAACTTCTTGAAGGACATGCTTCATCCAGCGACTTTAAGCTTAACGGATATTTTCGTAACGTACTGCCCTGGTTATTTTTTGAAAATGAACGACTATTTGTGAGTGCGAATTTGTCATCGAACAACCTTAACTTTAATGAGTTGCTTCAACATAGTGTAAACGAAAGTGATACAACCTACCGGCTTCATCTGTCGGAGATGATTGATTTTCGGCTCCAGACAGATGTAGAAAACCTGGCCTTCAGAAAGTTTAATGCAAGCAAAGTAAAAGGTACGCTTAGCATGCGCGAGCAGATGTTTTATGCCAACAACATTTCGCTCGAATCAATGAAAGGTACCATCCTGGCTTCAGGCTATATCAACGGAAAAAATGAAGATGATCTGATTATGGCTTGCGAAACCCAGATAATCAATGTTGACGTTTATGATCTTTTTTACCAGATGGGAAATTTTGGACAACAAAGTATTGTTGCAGATAATCTTCGCGGTCGAATTACGGCCGATGCACGGTTTCTTTCTCATTGGAGTCCTTTTCTTGATATTGATTGGAACAAGTTGGAAGTTACAGCTGATGTAAAAGTGGAAAATGGAGAGCTCATAAATTATAAACCCATGCTGGCACTTTCAAGGTTTATACGAGTGGGAGATTTGAACCAGGTTAAGTTTTCGACCCTCGAAAACCAGATCAGCATTAAAAACCAAACCATTTTTATCCCCAATATGGAAATAAACTCCAATGCTATTAATATCAATCTGTCGGGTGAGCATACTTTTGAAAACCTGATAGACTACCGCCTGCAGGTATTGTTATCTGACCTTTTGGCCCGTAAAAACCGGGAAAGCCGCAATCCGCAGGAACAGTATGGCGATATTATCGATGATGGTTTAGGACGGACAACTCTGTTTTTAAGGGTAACCGGTGATATTGACAACCCGGTTTTCCGATACGATACCCGGGCCGTAAGAGATAAACTCAGAGATGATCTTCAGCAGGAGGGGCAAAACCTGCGTCAGGCAATCAGAACTGAATTTGGCCTGAACAAAAACGATACTCTACCTGATGGCACTCCCCTGCAACCCACAGAAAGAGAAAAACAGAAGGAAGAGATTGAAAAAGGGGAAAAGGGCAAGTTCATTATTGAATGGGACGAATAAATCCTTTCCTTTCATGGATTAATAACTATCTTTACAGCGCTTTAATGTTATTTTAAGTGTTAAATGCGGCGTTTAAACAAAATCTGATCGAAGCTTATGATGGATACCAAAAATTTTCTTTTTCGACAGAAAGAGAAAATAAATGAATTTGCAACAGATTATTCCGAACACTACACTTCAAAAAGAGATACCCAATCTGAATTTCAGGAACAGATAGAGCGTTTGCGGCAACAGCAAAGCATGTTGTATGCCCAGGCAAAACATGGTATTTTAATTATCCTTCAGGCCATGGATGCCGCCGGTAAAGATGGTGTAATTAAGCATGTTATGTCGGGCGTTAACCCCCAGGGGTGCCAGGTTACCAGTTTCAAGGCGCCTTCCAAAGAAGAACTCGCTCACGACTTTATGTGGCGGTGCATGAAAGCAATGCCCGAACGCGGAAATATTGGCATCTTTAACCGGTCGTATTATGAAGAAGTGCTGATAGCACGTATCCATCCCGGTCTGCTCGCCAGTCAAAACCTCCCGTTTTATAACAGAAAGCTTCACGAAGACGAAAAATTCTGGAAAACCCGCTACAATGATATCGTAAATATTGAGAAATACTTTATGAATAACGGATATACCATTGTTAAATTGTTTCTTAACGTTTCATCGCAGGAACAGAAACGACGATTTTTATCGCGCATTGATAATAAAACCAAAAACTGGAAATTTGAAATGGGTGATGTTACCGAAAGGCAGCATTGGGATAAATACCAGAAAGCTTACCAGATAATGCTCGAAAATACCGATCATGAAGGAGCACCGTGGTATGTTATTCCTGCAGATAAAAAATGGTATATGCGGCTGGTGATAAGTAAAATTATTGTGGAAAAGCTTGAATCGCTTAAGCTTGCCTATCCAACCGTTGGTAAGCATCGTATGGATGACATTACCAACGCCCGTCTTATCCTTCTCAATGAATAAGATGCTATTTCAATCGACAAAAAAGATTTTCAGGAAATAATTTATTGCCTGTATTTCTTTTAAAAGGTAATACAATTTCATTTCGTTCGTTAACAATTATTATAATAACATCTAAACGATATTGTTTTGGACATTTATCTTAAAAAACAGCGCTGGAAGCTATACCTACTTGGGTTTGCCGCTGTTATTGTTGGCCTTTCTCTGTATTACACCAATGTTTTGGTTCGGAAAATTGCTGAAGATGAACGACAAAAAGTACGCATCTGGGCCGATGCAGTTCAAAACCGGGCCAACCTGGTTGGGGTAACCAACGATTTTTTTAATCAAATGCGCATAGAAGACCGCAAAAGGGTTGAACTGTGGGCACAGGCCACCCGAAGACTTATTGTGGAAGATGATATTTCGGTAGATTTTTCGTTCTATTCAAAAATTATAGAGGAAAACAATACCATACCGGTAATGTGGGTGAATGCCGATAATATTATTGTGGCCCATCGAAATGTAACCGGTACAGCCGAAGATGCTGTTAATTATGAAGGACGAACCTTCGAAGGTGAGATTAAAGAAGCTTTTTCTACCTATGAGCCCATTCCTATTTATCTTTACGGTAGCGTTGATTACCTTTATTTTCAGGACTCATGGCTTTTTCAGCGTATGCAGCGGGTAATGAACGAGCTCATCAACTCGTTTTTGAGTGAAGTGGTGATCAACTCAGCCAATGTACCGGTAATTATTACCGATAGCCTTAGAACAAACATTATTGCATCGGGCAATCTGGGCAACAATGATCTTACTGATTCATTGCTCGTTCAGCAAACCATCAATTCTATGGCAGACAAAAACAAACCCCTTATTATTGAATTGCCCGAACATGGAACCTGCCAGGTTTTCTATACCAATTCATTTTTGCTTACACAGTTACGATATTACCCGGTAGCCCAGTTTATTGCTATCGGCATTTTTTTAATCGTTGCCTATATTCTTTTCAGCACAGCCCGCAATGCTGAGCAAAACCAGGTTTGGGTGGGGATGTCGAAAGAAACAGCCCATCAGCTGGGCACTCCCATTTCATCGCTGATTGCCTGGGTAGAATTGCTGAAAATGCAAGGTGTGGATCAAACCAGCATCGATGAAATACAAAAGGATATTGGGCGGCTGGAAAATATCACCGAACGGTTTTCTAAAATTGGTTCAGAACCTAAACTTACGGCCCAACCCCTGGCAGAAGCCATAAACTATACCATTGATTATATGCGAACCCGCACATCAAAAAAAGTGCAGTTTTTTGTTAATGATCACAGCGCCAACAGGGTAATCGTTCCTATAAATAAACATCTTTTTGGCTGGGTACTCGAAAATCTGACCAAAAATGCCATTGACGCGATGAAAGGAATTGGCGTAATAAGTTTTGATATTTATGAAAACGATACCAAAATTTATGTTGATGTTTCTGATACCGGCAAAGGAATTCCTAAATCTAACTTTAAATCAGTCTTTAATCCGGGCTTTACAAGTAAAAAAAGGGGATGGGGACTCGGTTTATCTCTGAGCAAAAGAATAATTGAAAACTACCACAAAGGCAAAATATTTGTTAAAACATCATCGCCCGCGGGTACTACTTTCAGAATCGTTCTCAGAAAGTAATAATAGATTCCTAATTTTGCTGTTGATGCCACAGAAAAAATCATCGTTTGTATTTATGAATAAAACATTTCTCAGGTATAGTAGTATACGGGGTTACACAGCCAGGATTTTCCTTTTCTTAGTTGTAGTGCTTTTTAGTTCTTTTACACCAATGTCGGTTGAACGAATTATGATGTCTATGAAGAGCCAGAGCCTGCACAAAGGAAAAGTAGTGAATGTAGATGCAGAACTCTATTACGATCAGTTAACTGGTAGTTTGATAACCCGATACATACAACCCGCCGGGCAGGTATTAAAAACCAATGATAAAGGGGAGTTGAGCATCTACAACGAAAAGGAAAACACTGTAACTTACAGGCAGGGTGCCGAATATAGCACCGAAAGTAACATGGTTTTGTTTTTTCTGCAGGGGAAAATCCAGGATCTTGGGCTCAGCGATTTTGGCTTCCAGCTCATGTCAACAAAATTTGAAGAAGACATGGTGATAACTGAATGGTTTCCTCCGGCAGAGCTTTTTCATCTCTTTAACCGTATTGAAATGGTTCACAAAGATTTTGTACCCATCTACATTGCCTATTACGATGCACGACGCAACCTGGCCAAGAAAGTCTTTTACTCACAGTACGAATATCTTGAAGATGTCTCTTTCCCAACCCTGGTAACCGAATTTAACTACGTGGGAAACGATTCCATTATCAACCGTATCAGGTTTTCTGAAATAAAAACAAATCAGCAGGCCGTGAGTTCGTGGTTTGATTATACTATTCCTGAAGATGCACAATTAAAGCGGTAATAGAATGAAAAGATTGGGTTTTATGCTTTTCCTCATTGTTGGCTTTGTAATGCAGGGTGTTTCCCAAACATCAGTGAACAAAACTACCACACGCAAAACAGATTTTATGTTGTTGTCAGGAAAAAGTGTTGATGAAAAGACCCATGTTCATCAGCATAAGGTGAAGTTTATGCGTAGCAATTCGAAAAATTTCCTGATTCGTAATAACCCCGTTAGCTTGTTTTTTGGTGGACTTATGTACGTTTACCAGGGGGTAATTTCTCCGCAGCTGCCTTCGGAATGTTTGTATGCTGAGTCATGCTCGCAATTCAGCAAGCATCTTATTGCGGACTACGGGCTTTTCAAAGGAATTTTTACCACATCCGATCGGTTGATGCGCTGCAACAGACTTTCTGCGCTTGATGTACATCCCTTAATGATTGATGAGAGAAGCGGGAAGGTGATTGAATCAACCGAAATCTACAAATTTACACCATGAGCCTGGTTTTCAAACTCTTATTGCCTTCCATTTTTCTGCTCATTTCGCAATGTGTTTTCTCGCAGCAACCCAATTCCATGCAAGATGAATACAGGTTTATTCAACATCTTGATGCACGCGGAAACTCAAAAGAAGCCTTGTATTTGCTCGATCAGTTTTCTGCTGATGGCGTTTCTTACCAGGATAGTATAAATTATTTGAAAGGATGGATCCTTTACGGAATGAAAGACCTGGAAGCATCATCTTTTTATTTAACGAAAGTGATGCCCCGGAGCCGTTTTTTCGAGAAATCCAATTTTTTCGGTGCCTATAACTTTGCTTATCTGGGACGAACCCAAAAATCGAAGGAATTGATTTCTTCCTTTGAAAACCACGATTCGCCTGAAATAAAAGCCATGAGCAATTTTCAACTGGCAGGCATTTCTTTACTCGACAGGCAGCTGGAAACCTTTACATCGTTAGCTGAAAAATTTAGCGGACAATATAGCTATCTGATAGTGGAAGAGCAAAACCTGGTGAGTTATCATGAGCGGATATTGGCGCATAAACACAAATCAGCTTTTGTGGCAGGTATGTTGTCGGTTGCTGTTCCCGGATTGGGAAAGATATATGCCGGCAAAACGTCAGAAGGAATCTCCTCTTTATTGTATGTGGGGGCCTTGACGGCAGTTAGCTTGGATTTATACAACAGATTGGGTAATCAGCACCCTTTGTTTTATATTTCGGCTGCATTAACTTCTGTTTTTTATGTCGGAAATATTTGGGGTAGCGCTGCGGCGGTAAAACGACAAAATATTGAATTTAACTATGAAATTGACCAACGCATTCTTCTTGATATGCATATTCCTTTGCGTAAGCTTTACCCTTAAGGGAAAGGAATACGAATCGGAACAAGATTTTACCCGGGCTGATAGTCTTTATCAGGCAGGAAATTTCTTTTTGTCGGCCATAGAGTATGAGCGTGTTTTTTACTTTTCAAATGATATAGAAACCCGCATGCAGGCCAACCTTAAAAGGGCAGAAGCCCTGAAACAGCAAAATGAGTTTGCCCGGGCACGAAACGATTTACAGCGGTCAGCCCATTTGGCAGGTTTTCCTGTTTTACATGCTCAGGTACTTTACCAGATGGCATTTTGCGATTATATGACAGGCAATTATGGTCAATCCATTTCAACCCTGCAACAACTTACACGCTTCTATCATGAAAAAGCCAAAGAAGAAGAAGTTTTGCTGTTGTTTGCCCTGGCTTCCATCATGAACGAACAATGGCAACTGGCAGAAGAAAAAACCCACCAACTTATTTTGCTAAAGAACAGCGAATTATCAGAAATGGATTCCCTTACTTTGGTAGTTGAACAATTTTATGCTGAAGATAATATCCCCGAACTCAAGTCGCAAAAGCGGGCTTCATTGCTGGCTGCTGTTATTCCGGGTTCTGGCCATTGGTATGCCGGTTATCCAGGGAAAGGAGCTGTAAACCTTACATCGCAATTGCTTTCGTTGGGTATTGCAGGGGTTTTGGTTTATTTTCGGCTTTATGTTAGTGGATTTGTTGTTGGGTTGGGCAGTTTTCAGTCCTTTTATTTCGGTGGGATAAAACAGGCCACTTTTCTTACCCACCAGCGCAATCTCATTCTCATGGGCGACTACAAGGAGTTGCTCAGTAAATTTGTAATGGATGTATATGGGCTGTAATTGTATGAGATATGTGAAGGTTTTGGTTGGCGCTTTATTTGGGGTTTGGGTTAGCCTGGGATACCAAAATGCTAAAGCTGCTTCTCCCTTTCCGGAATCCATTACTGCCATGCAATACCTCTATCATTTTCAGTTTCATGATGCAGATTCCCTTATTTCGCAACTAGAGAAGGAATATCCAGACCATTACTTACCCCATTTTGTAAGGGCCAATTATTTCTGGTGGCAAATCGTCAGTAGCTCTGATCAACATCAATACAAAGAAGAATATTACGAAGCCTTAAAAAAAGCTGAGAATTTTCTTGAGCCGCTTACAGATGTTTCAAATCCTGATGACAACGATCTGTTCTTTATGATCAATACCCTGGCCTTTAAAGCCCGACTGGATGTTATGAACGGAGATTATTTCAGGTCGTTGCGGCATTTGAACCGATCGTTGCGACTAATTGAGTATTCTCTGGGCAGGGAAAGTCAGCATTCCCCGTTATATTTAACATCTGGGTTGTATAATTACCTGGCTGATTACGGGAAAAAGCGATATCCTTTTCTGGCTCTTTATCCTTTAATTTATCCATCCGGAAACATGGAAACCGGGCTGGATTATCTAAAAATGGCGGCCATGGGCTCCGATACCCTTGTAAAAGCAGAAGCTCATTATTTTCTGATGAGAATTTATATGGAACCTGAAAACAACCATGAAAAAGCATTGGAGCATGCCCAATGGCTTACAGATCAGTATCCTGCCAACCTTATCTTTCGCTATTACCATAAAACAATTTTGAAAGAGATGGGGCAACCAGACCTGGTTGCTGAATTACAAAAGGAGTTTGCCGGATTTTTGAAAAAAAATGAGCAGTTGAGCACTGACCAGAAGTCTTATTTTGAAACGTTGTGGTAAAAAAAAATCCTGTAGCAATACAGGATTTTTTAATTTTTGTTTTTAGAAAACTACCACATAAAGAATTTGGGGTTATCTATGTACTGGCTTATATCATTGTTAACCAACCCGATAAGCAGCATAATCCAGTCGATGGTTGCCACAATACCGCATCCGCCAAGGGTAAGAATATACCCAACAATGGTACCTGTTGAAGTTCCCAGGTAGGCACGGTGAATCCCGAGGTAACCCAAAAACCAACTAAGCAGGAAAGCGATCAGCGGATCTTTGTCGTCAACAAACTGCGCATTGCTGGCATATCCTGATTCAGCCAATGGAGCCATGGTTTCAACAGCAAAAAAATCTACTACTTCAGCTTGTGCAAACATTTGATCTACGGCAGCATCATTTAACTGATAACTGTTGGCCGAAGCCTGCGACAGAAATAAACCTGCAAAAGCGAAAATGGCAAAAAACATAATTTTTTTCATAAGCTTTGTCTTTTTTGATTGTGTGTTACATTTATTTATTTAACATGCCAAATTACACATAATTTCTAATAATGCAAAGAAAAAAGCTGATGAATAACAATTATTCCTGTTTCTGTTGTTCCTCGTTTTCTGCCTCTTCAATTAATAGGTTCAGATCCAGATTTTTGAAGGTTTCTTCCAAAGCAACACCCACCACACTGCCTATTTCCTGTATAAGAAAATTGAGCTCATTGCCAACGCCTGACCAGTCAACGCTGTCTAATTCACCAAGGGCTTTTTGCAGTTCTATCGAAATCTGGTTCATTTCTTCCCGGAATTCTTCATCTTCCATAGCAACGTTCATTTCTCTTAAAGCGTTCCGAATTTCTCTTCTGGCTTCTTCCATATCTTTTTTAAACTCTTCGCTGTTTAAGTCCTGGTTCACTTCTCTCAGTGCCTCCTTGATTTCTTCACGTACCTGTCTCATCTCTTCTTTAAACTCATCACTTCGAAATTCACGGTTTACTTCATCCATTGCCTGACTGATTTCTTCACGAACCTTGGCCATTTCCTGCTTCATCTCTTCAGAATTAAGCTCGGTACGGATTTCGTGCATCGCTTCCTGCATGGCAATGCGGGCCTCAGTAATTGCTAACCTTATCTCTTCCTTGTCTTCATCAGAAAGATCATCCCAATTTACTATTGCTCCGTTTTGTAGAACAATGTTGCTGGGTTCCTGATTTTCGTCGATGGGCTCTGCCGGTGGAGCAGGGGGTGGGTTAGATGGGGGCGCCTGAACAGGGGCAGGGTTTTGGGTAACCGCTGCCGGGGTGGTTTCGCTAACGGTTTCAACCTGGGGTTCATCAGGTGGGGCAAAAGCCAGAAAGGCCGGTGGATTTGCCCATGCAAGAGATACAATGGCCAGTGAAATGACCAGTAATGCAGCAATCTTTTGTCCGGAATTAAATTTTCTTGTTTTCATGTTCATGATATTTTTAATACGTAATAATAGAGAATTTTTGTTTGATGTGGCTGCCAAAACCGCCCTAAGATGATTGCGGCGTTTTTCTTCCAACGATAATAAGGTTTGTGCGTATTGAAGCGGATTTTCAGTCTGTGCTACTACCCATTCATCCACTTTTTCTTCGCGTTGGGCTCTAAGTGTTTTCGATATCCACCAGGTAAAAGGATGGTAGAAAAACAAAATCTCGAAAGCATATTGAAGCGCATTTACATAATGGTCTTTACACTTAATATGATAAAACTCGTGTAGCAGAATGTTTTCCACTTCCTCCATGGTAAGAGATGATGCCAGCCCAAGGGGAATAAGCACTAAGGGTTTAAAAAAACCAATAACTGCCGGCACTGTAATGTTGGGCGAAAGAAATAATGGATAAGACGAAACTGTTCCCAACTTTCTGGCAGACGCGACAAGAGCATCTTTCCATTGGGGTGGGGTAGGGGAAAGGTCTTTTTTTCTGATCTGTAATAATTTGGTGTAAGATAGGATAAACCAAACCGATATCAACGCAATGCCCACCCAATAAAGCCAGAAGATGGTGAAAGCATGTGCATCAAAAAAGGACGAAAACCCGGTATTTTCTTTAGGTAACATGTACCAGGCTGCTGTGGGTTCAACGGCTTCAAAACCTTGGATGTTGAATTCTACATAGCTGATCTTTTGCACATTGCTATATATGCTGTGCTGCTTAAAAAAGGTAATCACAAATATTACAGGAATAGTGAGCAAAGCAAAAAGACTGATATTCTGGCGCACTGCTGCAGGAGCCTTCCGTGCATATAACAGCGAAACCCTCCATAAAAAGGCAATAATGGCTATTTGCCAAACCGAATGTAAAATACTCCAAACCAGAGCATTTATTACGGGATCGGGGATGTATTGGATAATGCTCATGTTATTGTTCTTCAAATTGTTTTAAGAAATCTTTAATTTCTTTGATTTCCTGTTCTGATGGTTTTTTTTGATCCAGCGCACCCATTGCCAGGCGGGTTTCCGAACCTTTAAAAAGTCCGTTCAGCATTTTTTTCAGGAAGTTTTTCTGGGCCAGCTCACGGCTGAACAACGGTTTGTAAACATGGGTGCGGGTGGTTGTATCGCGCTCAACAACACCCTTTTCTGTCATGATCTGCATCATTTTAAGGGTGGTGGTATAGCCGGTATCTTTCACCTTTTCCAGTTCATCGTGTACATCTCTTACGGTGGCTTCGCCTTTGTTCCACAGTATCTGCAGAATTTCGAGTTCGCTTTCAGTTGGTGTGTATTTCTTTGATGAATTCATAGTACGAATATTTTCGTAGCTAAAGTAATACGAAATATTTCGTAATGCAAGAAATTGGGGAAATTTAACAAATTGATTTTAAATGGAAAGACAAATACTCCATTTTGATAACATTATTCTATTTTTAGTTAATCGACGCTTAATTGGTCTATTGTAAATTTTAAAAACGACGCTTTAATAAAAATTACTAACCTATACATCCTAAATCTTCCGATCATATTGTCTTTATATGGATTCATTAGAATCTGTTTAGATCTAAATATATTTATAACAATATATAATATTCGTGCTTATTTAGAATGAATATAAATATACAATTAAGAAGTAATTTGTTAGGATATATCGTTTTTTTTTTTTGTTTTGTAGGCTATTTGTGGAATTGAATGTACAATAATTAATATAAAGTGAAAATGTATTTGAAATTTACCAAATTGGTTTTATTTATTTACTTCGTATTAAATGTAAACCTTTTGAATGCTTTGAGTGGTTATGAAAATCTATTTAAAGATTCAGTTACCATTAAAAATGAAGGTGACATTAATACCTATAATGACTTTTTACTAAGCGTTATACCCCCGTCACCCTCGATTGGTAGTTTGCAAAGAATTTCTGATATGCCAGAAGGTCATTACAATGGTAGATCAAATTTACCCATTGAACTGACCGTAGTTGATTCTGATATAGAAGCAATTTCAGTAGAAATTATTTACTCTTCAAATGGAATAATGGTTAATGAAGTTGCAGGGGATGTTGGTTTGGGGTGGTCCCTAAACGTTGGGGGTAGCATAAGTAGGGTGATAAATCAAAGACCTGATGAAGAAGATGCTTTTGGTATTTGGGATTATTTATCTCATAGTGATCTATCAGGCACTATCGAGCCTTATTATACTTTGAATAATAAAGGCGATTTTTATGCGAAAATTCAAAACTATGCTTTTGCTGAATTTTCATCTGGAGTGGAATCCTGGAATAGGTTTTTAGCTAGTAGATTCGGCGATAATTTTGATTTATTGCCTAAAAAAGATATGAGTTATGATAAATTTAGTTACAATTTTTTAGGGTTTTCTGGTAGTTTTTATATAATAAAAGATGAACACAATCATAAAGTTATTATGCAGAATGATGATCCGTTAACAATAGATTGTATAGTTGTGGACAATGATATTGAAGGCTTTATTATTTATGGACCAAAGGGTAATGTTTATAGATTCGGATTTATTAATAATGCCATTGAAAATATAAATGTATCAAAGCTTACGGATATTGCAGATCCTTATACTTACAGATCCGCATGGCATCTTACTGAAGTGGCAAGAAATGGGGTTAGTGATAAGATAGTCTTTAATTTCTTAGACGATAGTATGCATGAAACTAGAGAAATAAGAAATTATAGTAAAGTTTATTCAGGATACCCACCAATTTCACATCAAACCACACCTGCACTCCCCAATATTACCAAGATGATTTATGATGTGAAAAAATTGCAAAGTATTGAATGGAATGATAAATATATTGATTTTTATTATGTGCAAGATAGGGAAGATATGTATGAAAACAATACGTATGGCATTACAGGCGTCAGATTAGATAAGATCGAGATTGGTCGTATTGTTAATAGTGTTAAAATAAAGAAGAGAAAAATAGATTTTTATAATAAGGATTTTAAGGTGAGTACAATAGTTTCACATCCAGCATTTGAAACGTATCAGACAAAGCGTATGTTTCTTGATTCTCTATCTATTTGTGGATACGATTATAGTGGGGATGAAACAACCATTTCATACAGATTTGATTACTATTACCCAGAAAATTTACCTCCTACAAATTCATTTAGCACTGATTATTGGGGTTTTAATAATGGAGAGCAAAATTCAGCTGGACCCATATCTGCGGAGACTATAAATTTTGTTGTTTTTGGTAATCATAATGCTAATAGAAATCCCAACCCTAATAGGGCCTTTTTCGGGCTATTAAAAAATGTGAAATATCCTACCGGGGGCAGCATCAATTTTACCTATGAAGGAAATGAGTATTATATTGGCAATGGGCTTAAAAAACCAGCAGGAGGTTTAAGGATTGCAAAAATTGAATATTTAGACATAACTTCAAATACTGAGAAAATAAAAGTATTTGAATATTTAAATGAAGCTAATAATTCATCCGGAGTTTTGGGTATTAATAATTTTCCGATTTTCTATAATGCTAGTTATTTTTACCATCCCGGTACTCAATTTAAATGTTGGGGAATTGATACTTGGGATGTTAGAGCTGGTTATTCTTTTTCGAATAGCCCTGTTAATGAAATGCTTTGGCATGGAGGAAATACAGTTGGTTACGAAAGTATTACGGTTAGAACCGTAGATATTGCAGATAATGACATAGGGAAAGAAGTATATCATTACTATCCAGCTTATAACTCTTTGAATCCTCATTCTATAGGTGGTGGAGATTTATCTGAGAATGTTATTTTTAATAAAGTTCAAAATTCAGCACAGAAGGTATCAAATCTTAATGAGGGAAAGTTACATAAATATCAAATGTTTAGGTATAGTCCGGATGGAGATTATCAAAAGGTAATTGAAAAGGAACTAATTTATGGAGAAGATTATACAGAAAGGTTGTTTCTGCCGAATCTCACAGGTGAATCATTGTGGTCAGCAAAGACTATTTGTGAGCCAGTTTATTCTCTTCTTATTTATCAATTAATTGATGTTAATAGGTATTCGGTAATAAAAAAACAGACAAAAACTGAATACAAATACCAAGGCAGCATATTAATTGATTTCATTAAAACGAATTCAGACTATTATTATAATGCATCCAATCCGTTTAAACCACAGTTAGTTTTTAGTTATGCTTTGCCAGATTCAACAAAGCAGCAAAACTGGGTTTATATGGATTATCTTTCAGGAGTGAATGATTTTGATCATGTGCCAGAATCATTGCAACCAGTATATCCTGATTTGGTATCTCGTAAAAGAACGGGGAAAATTATATTTAATGGAAGTGATACCCAAATATATATGCAGAATGGTACAGGCGTTTTTTATAACAATAATTTTGGAATCAATAAAATTACCAGTGAGCGGAGTGAAGTTATTTCTGATTTCGATATACAATTACCTGAGTATAGCGAAGTGGAGTATTTATACGATGACACATATAATCCATTGAAAGTTATACAAGAGGATATAATGCACGGTAGCTCCCTGGATGAAATACACGAGCATATTGCTTATATCTGGGGTTATAATTATACCCTGCCAATTGCCAAGATTGAAAATATAAACTATACCCAGATAGTAAATGAACTAAGTAATATGGGTTATTCGATAGAGTCTTTGCAAAACAAAAGCGATAGCGAACTTATAGCAATTTTTAATAGTTTACGTAACCACGTGAATGATGGGTTAATAACATCATTTACCCATATTCCAATGCTGGGCATCTCATCAATTACCGACCCACGAGGCCTTACAACCAAATACGAGTATGACGGTTTTGGTAGGTTAAAGAGAGTTATTGATCATGAAGGAAAAATACTGCAGGAGCATAAATATAACTACGCAGATCAGTAATAGCGTAAGTAGTTGACTACCTAAATAAAAGACTATACTGAAATTAAAAAAATACAAAGCCATGAATGTGATTTTAAAATCTCTTTTGGTGGGATTGTGTGTACTCAGCATTGCCACGGCTGCTGCTCAAAACACAAGTTTGCCGGCCATCGGTTTAAAAAGCCTTACCCAGGTAGAAGGCGACTACGAATTCTTTAATGCCCGGCAGTTTCCGGGTGATGATAACACAACCTTGCTTACCGGCAGCTTTACCGGCACCCTGGTAATTGATGGTGACAGCCTGCAGGGAAACGAAACCGGCACCAGTTTACTGGCATTGAAAGATAGCCTCGATCAGTGGCTGTGGGCTCAGGTAATTGAAGGAAATGGGCATAACCAGATAAGCAATGCCTTGCAACGTGATAACGGATGGATCGTCACGGGTGTATTTTCTGATTCAATAATTATAGGGGATGTTTCCCTCGAAAACATGGAACAGGCCGGGATTTTTGTTGCCAGTATCAATACAGAGGGTGATTTCATGTGGGCTTCAGGTTACCCTGTTGCACCAGTAGGTGGGCAGATACTTGTTTCACGGGCACCCAAC
>JAABRR010000024.1:0-443 GCA_011390785.1 Sphingobacteriia bacterium | reverse complement strand
GGGTTCAATGGGGAGTTTGAGTATAACGACAGCATTTATTCGAGCGGGTTTGTAAACCATTTGCTGTTTGCCCGTTTTAGCGAAAGTGGAAATGTAGAACGAGTTTTCCAGCTTCAATCCAAAAATGATCTGGAGCTTACTTTTTTGTGTGAAGGGGTAAACGGGGGTGTTATTATTGGAGGCAATTATACCGATACCATTTTTCACAAACGCCGTTTTCTGGCCAATGAAGGGATTGCCGATTTTTTCCTGCTGGCACTCGATGATAACTTTCAGGTGAAAATGTTGAAAACATCAGCCGGCTTTGGCTCTAAAAAGCTCGCAGGGGTAATGGCTCATCAGGGTGGATATTTATTTTATGGAAGCTTTCAGGGTGATTTTATTATGGATGAAACTGAATTTGAAAACCAGGGAACCCAGAACCTTTTTCTGATGAAGATCAA
>JAABRR010000023.1 GCA_011390785.1 Sphingobacteriia bacterium | reverse complement strand
ACCCCAATATAAAAATTGAGATTGGAGGGCATACTGATAGTACAGGCTCACTGGCCTACAATAAAAAACTCTCTGAAAATAGAGCCCTGAGTGTGTTCAATCATTTGGTAGAAAAGGGTATAGAGCAAAGTAGGCTCTCCTATGCTGGGTATGCTGATCAAAAACCTATTTCTACTAACGATACAGAAGTTGGAAGAGCACAAAATCGTAGAACCGAGTTTAAAGTTTTGGTTAATAACTAACAAGTAAATTTTCTTCTCTTATGCTCGATCAAATTAAATTGGAAAATATTCTGTTTGTTGATGTTGAAACAGTTCCTATGGCTGCCAGTTTCGCCGACGTTCCAGAAATTATGCAACAACAATGGGAAAGAAAGGCAGCCCGTATCTCTTCAGATGAAAATAAAACTCCCGAAGCACTTTTCTTCGAAAGAGCTGGAATCTATAGTGAATTTGGTAAAATAGTATGCATTTCTGCAGGGGTTTTCTATAAAAATGATGATACTATGAAATTTAGGGTAAAAGCCTTTTTCTCTGACAACGAGAAAGAATTACTTTCATCCTTTGCTTCCCTGTTAAATCAACATTACACCACAAAATACCACTTCTTGTGCGGTCATAATTCGCGAGAGTTTGATTTTCCATATATCGCCAGACGTCTTCTTATTAATGGTATTGCACTCCCATCAATACTCAACGTGCAAGGACGCAAGCCCTGGGAAGTGTCTTTTCTTGATACAATGGATTTATGGAAATTTGGTGATTATAAAAATTACACCTCGCTGGCCCTGCTGGCAGCAGTATTTAATATACCCACCCCAAAAGACGATATTGCCGGAAATGATGTGGCAAGAGTTTACTGGCAGGAAAAAAACCTGGAGCGAATAGCTGTTTATTGCAACAAGGATGTAGTTACAACAGCCAGATTGTATCTCAAATACTCCCTTAGAGATGATTTGCCAGATGAAGATATTGAATCATTGATTTAAAGCTTCAGCAAAATCCTGTAACCATTGATGATCAATTGGATAGATGAATAATGGCTTATAGTATTGATGTATTATGTTGATAATCAAACGTTTAGATTATTTTTATTGTTTTTTCCTTAACTGACAATGCTTTGAGCTATGTTGAAAACTTAATTCCACAATTTCAGATTTTTTTATGTCTCATTTGTTTATTTTTGCTTCATGGAAGAAGTAGAAAAAACACAACGAAATGTGAATACCCGCCGAGGCAAAAATAATAGCAATTACGGCACAAACTTGGCTGACCATGGTAGAATCCCACCCCAGGCTGTAGATCTTGAAGAAGCAGTTTTAGGGGCTATAATGTTGGAGCAAAATGCATTAACCAATGTCGTGGATATTATAAAGCCAGAAGTTTTTTATAAGGAATCTCACCAAAAAATATTCAAAGCGATTTTTGCTCTCTTTTCTGAATCGGAACCGGTAGACATATTAACGGTTACTCAGAAACTCAAGAAAAATGGTGAACTCGAATCAGTGGGTGGGGCTTACTACATTTCCATGCTTACAAACAGGGTGGCATCAGCAGCCAACGTAGAATTTCATGCCCGAATAGTCATCCAGAAATTTTTGCAACGCGAACTTATACGTATTTCAGATAGTATTATACGCGAATCATACGAAGATTCTTCTGATGTTTTTGATATTCTTGACAAAGCTGAAAAGGAATTATTTGCTATAAGCGAAACTAATTTGCGTCGTAATTATGCCGATATGCATTCCCTTGTTAAAGATGCTATTGATCAGATAGAGAAATCCAGAAGCCAGGAGGGGCATATAAGTGGTATTCCAAGTGGCTTTTCTGCCATTGACCGTGTTACAGCAGGTTGGCAAAAATCAGATCTCGTTATTCTTGCTGCCCGTCCGGGTATGGGTAAAACCGCATTTGTTCTTTCTATGGCCAGAAATATGGCCGTAGAGTTTAAAGAAGCAGTTGCTGTTTTTTCCCTTGAAATGGCAGGTGTGCAGTTGGTAATGCGTTTAATTGCCAGTGAATCGGAACTTTCGTCAGAAAAATTAAAACGGGGCGATCTTGAACAATATGAATGGGAACAACTAAATGCCAAACTGGCAAACCTAACTGATGCCCCCTTATTTATTGACGATACTCCGGCACTTTCTATATTTGAACTTCGTGCTAAATGCCGTCGCTTAAAGGCTCAACATGATATTAAACTGGTAATTATCGATTATCTTCAGCTTATGTCGGGTGGTAATGATAAAGGGGGAAATCGTGAGCAGGAAATCAGTAATATTTCACGGTCATTAAAAAGCTTAGCCAAAGAATTGAATATTCCCATAATAGCACTTTCACAACTTAGTCGTGCAGTTGAAACCAGGGGTGGATCAAAAAAACCACTTTTATCTGACCTGAGAGAATCAGGCGCCATAGAGCAGGATGCTGATATGGTCTGTTTCATTTATCGTCCGGAATATTATAAGATTATGGAAGATGAACAGGGAAATTCAACCGAAGGATTGGCTGAATTTATCATTGCCAAGCATAGAAACGGTGCTCTGGAAGATATCCCTCTGCGTTTTGTTCCCCGGTTTGCAAAATTCATGGATTATGAAACCATTGGCTTTGATACACAAGCTGATCTTAGGCCATCAGGTTCTTTCGACTCATCTCCCAATGTGGTTACTTTACCCTCTCGCATGAATGATGAAAACGATGAAGATGTACCGTTTTAATTCATTCACAATTCTTATTAATTGAATTTTACTGAAAAGAAGTAACCAAAACAAACTACTTCTTTTCCCGTTTTAACGGATAGGTCGAATTATTGCGGGCAATATTATTGGCTGTTTTAATTAATTTTGTTTAGAATGCTTCACCGCAAATTGATTTTAATTATGGTAAAATTGTTTAATATTAAGCTGTGGTTATTAGTTATCCTTTTAATTCCCCTGTCAACCAAAGCAGCCCATATTCTTATTCCGATGGATGATTCTCAGCAGAATCATTTAAAAGCTTATGGAATAGCCTATTTTGTGCTTACTTATGATGTGGAAGTGAGCTGGCTCCTCAATTACCGGGGTGGAAGTTTTATGTTTATTCATACCAGAACTTTTGAACAGGAACTTGCCGTAAGGGGAGTTTCTTATCAGGTTCTTGCTGATGTTCAGGCATCGTCGATTATAACAGAAATATCTCACCCTGATGTGAATATGGAAGAAATCGTTTTGCATAAAGTGCCACGCATTGCTGTATACACACCCCCTCACAGCCTACCTTGGGATGATGCTGTTACCCTGGCTTTAAGCTATGCTGAAATTCCTTATGATCCAATATATGATGAAGAAGTAATTTCCGGAGTTTTGCCTTTATATGATTGGTTGCATGTGCATCATGAAGATTTTACCGGACAGCATGGGAAATTTTGGGCAGCCTACCGTAATGCTCCCTGGTATCAGCGCGATGTGGAATTATCTGAAGGACTTGCGCGTAAGCTGGGTTTTAGCCGTGTGCCCGATTTGAAACTGGCAGTTGCTAAAAGTATTCAGCAATTTGTTGCCGGTGGAGGCTATATGTTTGCCATGTGCTCGGCTCCTGAAAGTTTAGATATTGCTTTGGCTGCCGAAGGAATAGATATGGTGCATGAAGTATTTGATGGTACACCGCATGATCCTGATGCCCAGGAAAAACTTGATTTTTCCAGAACATTTGCCTTCCAGAATTTCCAGATTATTACCAATCCATTTGAATATGCTAAATCAAATATTGATGTTGCTAAAACCGGGCGCGATCAGCGAACTGATTTTTTCTCGCTTTTTGAATTTTCCGCCAAATGGGATCCTGTTCCAGCTATGTTAACCCAAAACCATGAATCTCTTATTAAAGGTTTTATGGGACAAACCACAGCCTTTGTTTCACAACTTGTGAAACCTACAGTTACCATTATGGGAGAAAATAAATCAAAAGGAGAAACCCGATACATTCATGGTAGTCTGGGGAAAGGGACTTTTACTTTTTTTGGTGGCCATGATCCGGAAGATTACAGACATTATGTGGGCGATCCGGCTACTGATCTGAATCTTTTTTCTAATTCACCCGGGTACAGGCTCATCCTAAATAATGTATTATTCCCTGCTGCTCGAAAACAAAAGCAAAAAACCTGATTCGAAATATTGATCAGTTCATCAAAAGGATAAAGCTAATCTATCGCCTTTTTCTCTTGTATTTTAAAAATGCAAATGGGAAAGGATTTTTTTCATCGGCATCAAACTCTTCCCGCTCAATAAGCTCCCATTTTTCAGGGTTTATCTCAGGAAAATAGCTATCACCTTCAAAATTTGCAAATACCCTGGTAATGTAAAGCCTTCTTGTCGGATTCAAATTAATAGTTTGTCTGTAAATTTCTCCGCCGCCAATCACAAAAACATCCTTTTCATTTTTTATTTTGCACAAAGCATCTTTTAGATTTGTATAAACTTCGCAACCATCTGCTGAAAAGTCCTTATTCCGGGTGATGATTATATTTTTGCGCCCAGGTAAAGGTTTTCCTATACTTTCAAAGGTTTTTCTACCCATTATCAATGTCCTACCCATGGTTGTTTTCTTAAAATTTTTTAAATCAGCCGGCAGGTTCCAGAGTAGTTGATTATTGTTTCCAATTACATTATTATTAGCAATGGCAGCAATTAAGATAAGCTTCATAGAAATAATTTGGGTAATCTGTTAGTAAATAATTAAGTAATTAAACGGCTACCTGGGCTTTTATGTGTGGATGCGGGTCATAGTTTTTAAGAGTAAAATCATCGTATCGGAAAGAAAAAATGTCTTTAATGTTTGGATTAATCTCCATTTCCGGAAGTGGCCGTGGGTCCCTGGTAAGTTGCAAGCGCGCCTGTTCAAGATGGTTGCTGTAAAGATGGGCATCTCCCAGGGTATGCACAAAATCACCTGGCTGAAGATCGCAAGCCTGGGCAATCATCATGGTAAACAAGGCGTAAGATGCTATATTGAAGGGTACGCCCAGAAAAATATCGGCACTACGTTGGTACAATTGGCATGAAAGCTTTCCATTGGCAACATAAAATTGAAAAAGGATATGGCAGGGTGGCAATGCCATTTGATCCAATTCGCCAACATTCCAGGCACTTACCAGATGACGACGTGAATCCGGATTCTTCTTAATTTGCTCAACTAATTGACTAATTTGATCAATAGGGCCATTTTTGCTTCCCCAGCTCCTCCATTGTGCGCCATAAACAGGCCCAAGATCACCGTTTGCATCCGCCCATTCATCCCATATGCTAACTTTATTTTCTTTTAAATATTGAATATTGGTATTACCCTTAAGAAACCATAATAACTCATGGATGATCGATTTAAGATGAAGCTTTTTGGTTGTTACCAGCGGAAATCCATTGGAAAGATCAAAGCGCATTTGATAACCAAAAACACTTAGTGTTCCTGTGCCTGTACGGTCATTCTTTTTAACCCCATTGTCAAGCACATGTTGCATAAGTTGAAGATATTGTTGCATTTATTTTTCTATTGAAAATTCGAATAAATAAGCTCTTTTCTGAAGAAGTTTACCCCTGAAAAAACAATTACCCGGTTTTTTTTGTGGAGTAATTTTTTTCTTATTACCAGGTTTTAACCAATTGTCAAAGGTAAAACATATGCGATTTAAATCCAAGAAAAGCCAAAGGCGAATCCCTGGTTTATAGCTTTTCAGATGAACAGGGATTCTCTAATCAAAACAATTAATATCCGGGGGTTTTTCTAAAAACACTCCTGGCAAATGAGAATAGCTTTATTAATGGATTCAAGCCAATGCAACATCAATAAAGTGAACCATAATCAGCGCCTGTTTTTTCAATAACAATAAAATCAATAATATACAGAGTTATTAATGGAAAGGTATTGGTAAGGTTATCTCTAGTAAATTTGTAATAAAAAATTACCTAAAAGTAATTGTTAATTAAATAAAACAAAAAGTATTGAATCAACCCGCGAATGTTAGTATTTTTACACAACCTTAAAACCCCTTTCTGATGAAAATATTAATAGTTTCAGCTACAACATTAGAGATTAAACCTTTATTGGTTAATTTCAAATTTGTGAAACGCATTAGCGCACAATGCAATTCGTATACTTATAAAAGTATGGTAATTGATGTTTTAACAACTGGTGTAAGCATGGTTCCCACGGCATATATGATGGGCAGATTATTTGCCAGGGAGCATTATGACGCTGCTTTTAATGTAGGTATTGCAGGAAGCTTTGTAAGAGATATAGAGCTTGGCCAGGTAGTGCATGTTACTCATGACAGATTTCCTGAAATTGGAGCTGATCAGGGAGAATATTTCCTTTCTTTAATTGATTTAAAATTATTGGAAGAAAATTATTTTCCTTACAAAGATGGAGAATTGATTAATGAAATGCCTATTAAAAGCAAAACGATAAACTCGTTAAGAACAGCCCGAAGTATAACTGTAAATCGTGTGCATACCACCAATAAGAGTATAGAGAAAATCCGTCGTCATTGCAATCCGGAAACCGAAAGTATGGAAGGAGCAGCATTTTTTTATGCCTGTTTTTCCGAAGATATTCCTTGTGTACAATTAAGGGCAGTTTCTAATTATGTTGATCAGAATGATAACGATCGTTGGAGTATTCCTCTGGCAATTGAAAATTTGAATAAGGTTGTTTTACAAATATTACACGAATAATCTTTTAAGGTTGTATAGCTAATTAATATCAGGCATTTCAATTGCTAATATATTTTATTTCAGTAATAATAGTACTATATGATTGTTGTAACAGGTGCAGTTGGTTTTATAGCCAGCTGTTTGGTTAAAGAATTGAATGATAACGGATTTAATGAACTGGTATTAGTAGATGATTTTTCAAGGATTGAGAAAACATCCAATTTAATCAATAAAAGATTCAGTAAGAAAATTGACCGCTCCGTGTTCCCTGAATGGTTGCAGACCAATAATAAAAGAGTAAATTTTATTTTTCATTTGGGGGCAAGAACAGACACTACTGAGTTTAATAAAGAAGTTTTTGATACACTCAATCTTAATTATTCAAAAGATGTGTGGCAGCTATGCACACAGTTTCAGATTCCTTTAATTTACGCATCTTCTGCAGCTACTTATGGTGATGGCGAACTCGGTTATGATGATAATCATGATCTGGTAAACGATCTCAAGCCTTTAAATCCATATGGCGAAAGCAAAAATGAGTTTGATAAATGGGCGCTTTCTCAGTCAATGTTGCCTCCTTTTTGGGCAGGATTAAAATTCTTCAATGTCTATGGACCCAATGAGTATCATAAGGGGCGAATGGCATCCGTAGTTATTCATGCTTTTAAACAAATCAACGAAAACGGTAAAATGATCCTTTTCCGTTCGCATAAAGAAGACTTTAAAGATGGGGAACAATTACGCGACTTTGTTTATGTTAAAGATGTGATAAGAATTTGCCTTTTTATGATGCTTCATAAAATCCCATCAGGGTTATACAATCTTGGAACTGGTCGGGCGAGAAGTTTTCTGGATCTTACCAGGGCTACTTTTGCTGCAATGGATAAAAATCCGCAAATTGAGTTTATGGATACTCCGATGGATATTCGAGATAAATACCAATATTTTACCCAGGCAAATATGACTAAACTTAGAATGGCCGGATATCAAAAACCTTTCTACAGTTTGGAAGATGGAATAGATGATTATGTGAAAAACTACCTCGTTTCACATGTTAACATGTGAAAAATAATCTCTTATTAATTATTTATGGTAGATATATTTAGATAATTTTTTACGAAATTTACCAACTCTGGGAAATAATCTGCAAAATCTCGCTCAAAACCTTCGTAATGTAATTTAAGGTCATCTACCGCATTCTCCATGCCTGAATTGTAGGGGGTTCTGCGGGCTAACCCTTCCATATGTCGTTTAAAACTGTTTAAATCAGCATAATTTATCAACCAGTTTGATCCAATCATTATAGGAAGGATAAACTTTGCTTTTTTCGGAAGTATGACATAGTTTTTCAATAGAACATTATAAGCACTTTGGACGAAAGCTTCAATAGGTTCATTACTGTATTTGTCCCAGTTTCGGGCTAGAAAATGATCATAATACATATCTACCACAACTCCCGAATAATGCCGGTATTTATCGCGAATACGATCTTTACTCCTTGAAACATAGGGGTGCGAATCAGTAAATTCATCAATCTGACGGTGCAAAAGAATTCCTTTTAGCACCTCGGGAGAGTATTTTTCAATTTGTTTCCCCTTTACCATATCTGCAATAAAATTTCCCAACATAAGATTTTCATCCTTGTCTGAAAGATAAATATGTGCCAGAAAATTCATTTTACAAGTTAATTTGTGTACTTTAAAATCAGGCGGTATTCATTAGTTTAAGGTATTGGGAGAGAAAACCCGCCACTGAAAGCATTTTTAGCCTGTTATAATTAACTGCAATATACGGAAAATATTATAAAACCATAAATTTTTTGATGTTTGCTCTATGGCCAAAAATAACAAAAACATCCCCGTTTTCTATTTTTGTGCCGGGGTAAACAAAGTCTGATGCATGCCCCGGATTGTAAGGTGTCCCCTGTCGTTGTTGTGTTGTTCTTTTTTTAATAATGGAAACAAGTTGTATATTAAACCTTCGTTTCAGGTCGAGCTCAACTACCGTGTTTCCATGATATCTGTCTGGTGCAAGTACCTCAACAATGGAGTGTTCCTGTCCTATTTGCCATGAATCAATAATGTTGGGTGCTGTTATTCTTTTTACCAGCGTTTCGGCGGCATCTCTCTCTGGGTGCAATATTTCGTCAACTCCCAGGGCAACAAAAACCGATTCATGCAAGGGTGAGAAAGCCCTGCTGATTAACCTTTTTATTTTTCTGGTCTTGAGCAATGCGGTAATCATTACTGATGCGCCGAAATCTTCACCAATACACACGGCAACCATGTCTGCCGAATTAAGCGGAAGCGTATCAATGGCATGTTCATCAGTACAGTCGATGCAAACCGTGCTGGTAATGAAGTCTTTGTGTATGTCCACTTTCCTGAAATCGCTGTCCACCCCAATAACCTCATGCCCCATATCGGTAAGAATAGCACCTAATGAAGATCCGAAATTTCCCAATCCAATAATTATGTATTTCATATCTCTGTTTTTTTGAATGGTCAGATAGTTTACATTTATTAGATTTATCCCGGTGGTTGTTTAAGGATCAATCATGAATGCTTCATTTATCTGGCTTTAATTTTTTAAAATTTTGTATTAACCAGCAATACTCAACGCTGAATTAGTTGATATAAATTTGCTCCTGCGGGTATTTGAACTCATAGCTCGATAATTTTTTGAAAAAGCCTACTACAATGGTTAATGTACCAATGCGGCCTGCAAACATAAGGCAAATGAGTATGAATTTACCGGGGTTACTAAGATCTTCGGTAATTCCTAAGCTTAATCCAACAGTGCTGAACGCCGAATAACACTCAAAAACTATATTTCTCATACCCAGATGTCCATCAGTAATTGATAACAGAAAAATGGCAAAGTTAATAACCAGAATAGACAAAATAATTATGGCAAAAGCCCTTCTAATGTTTCTGTCTTTAATGTTACGTTTGTAAATGTCAAGTCGGTCTTTTCCTCTCGACATACTGGTTATATTAAGTATGGCAAGGGCTAATGTGCTGGTTTTGATCCCTCCACCGCAAGAACTTGGCGATGCTCCTACCCACATTAAGAAAATTGTGAATATGGTAGTAGGAATAAGCATTCCGGAAGTATCAATAGTATTAAACCCGGCTGTACGTGGGGTAACTGCCCCAAAAAACGATGTTACAAATTTTCCATATAAGCTCATCCCATTCAGCGTATTTCCGCTTTCTAAAAGCCAGAAACCTACCGTACCCAATACCAAAAGAATCAGGGTAGTAATGGAAACGATCCGGGTGTTTACATTGATCAAATGATGTGCCCTGTGCCCTCTGCGACCTCTTACAACCGTGCGAAAGGCATTGTTGATCTTTTGCTTTATCCACGAAAAATAATTTAAGATTACCGGAAATCCAATTCCTCCGAAAACAATAAGCAGGGCTATTACAAGGTGTAGATGATAATTCTGAAAGGTGCCTCCTTCCACATCATTTAATCCGTTGGTAAAGATGGAAAATCCAGCATTGCAAAAGGCAGAAATAGAATGAAAAACAGCATGCCAAACGTTCTGTCCAAAACTAAAATAGGGTTGCGACTGGAACATGAAGATCAATACAGAGCCAATTAGCTCAACAAAAATGGTAAATCCAAGTATTTTAACCAAAGTGCGAAGAATTTTGCTCATTTTTCCCTCGTTAACTATATCCTTGAGAAATAACTGATTTTGAAATGTTGGAGAGCCCTGGAAAAAGAATCCGAAAAAGCTGGTAAATATCATTACCCCCAAACCTCCCACCTGAAAAAGTAACATGATAACCATCTGACCAGTTTGTGTAAAATAGGTCGCTGTATCAACCACAATTAAACCCGTAACGCAAACCGCACTTGTAGATGTAAATAAGGCATCAATAAAATCGAGCGGTTCATTGGTTGACCGGGGTAGCATAAGTAATCCCGATCCAATTATAATAAAAAAGAAAAAACTTCCTGCATACAACAAGGAAGGGTTGGATCGAACCCGAAAAAGACTTACCGTACCTTTGGAAATTTCTATGGCAAAAATAAACATCACCAAAGCGTAAGCAAACTCTGTTGTGTCCATAAAAGAAAGCCAGGGAAAATTCTGGACGAGGATTTTTGAATGAAAAAACCCTATGTCAGCTGTTATAAACAGAATTAAACCAATAAGATAATCTGCATATCGTCTCCAGTTCTGTGTTTTTTGTTGAATAAAAAACAGAATTCTTAAAAGATAGGCCAGGAAAAAAATGAAAATGATTGATGGGAAAAAAACTTCAGTAAATGCGTGCCATGAAGGGGAAGTGTAAAATCCAAAATCATAAACAACTACCAAAAAACTGATTGTGGTAATAAACAGCATCCAGCGATCTGTTTTTGCCTTTGATTTCTGGATAAAAACAAAGAACTGGTCTTTAAACCAAACCTTAATAAATCGCCAACGAACCACGGTTAAGTAAAATGATTTTTGTTATTAATCAGGGATATGCAAATGTATATATAAATTATATAATGATTATGATTTTGACGTACTTCTCTGTATTTTTTGATAGCAATACCAAACTGTTGATAAAGTTTGTATTTCCCTTTCGTTTTTATGTGCTTATCAATAGCTTTAAACTCTTTATTCTGTTTCGATAATCACAGGCAAATCAGATTATTTTAGTTAGTTTTGCATCACATAATATAGTTATCAAAACACAACTAACTTATTTAAAATCAGATTTATGCAAAAACTATTATTGCTGGGTGATGAGGCTATCGCTCAGGGTGCAATAGATGCCGGGCTGTCGGGCATCTATGCATATCCGGGTACG
This sequence comes from Sphingobacteriia bacterium, assembly GCA_011390785.1. Taxonomy (GTDB): domain Bacteria; phylum Bacteroidota; class Bacteroidia; order Bacteroidales; family UBA7960; genus SKVR01. The sequence goes on along the minus strand of JAABRR010000023.1, from coordinate 74,541 downwards.
CCTTCTACCGAAATTACCCAATACGTTATTTCCAGCAAAGAAGCCCGGGAGAAGAATATTAAAGCAACCTGGACCACCAACGAAAAAACATCGGCTGAAGCTGCCCTCGGTATGAGTTATGCCGGGAAAAGAGCCATGGTGTGTATGAAGCACGTGGGGCTTAATGTTGCTGCCGATGCCTTTATTAACTCTTCTATTACCGGGGCCAACGGCGGAATTCTTTTTGTTGTGGCCGATGATCCATCAATGCATTCCTCTCAAAATGAACAGGACTCACGTTTCTACGGAAAATTTGCCATGATCCCAATTCTTGAACCTTCCGACCAGCAGGAAGCTTACGATATGGTGCATTATGGGTTTGATTTAAGCGAAAAATTCGGCATCCCTGTAATGTTACGCATTACTACACGTCTGGCTCATTCCCGGGCCGGTGTAACCAGAAAATTACCCCGTCAACAAAATGAGATTAAACTGCCTGCAAACCTTAAACAGTTTATCCTTTTGCCATCCATAGCCCGCAAACAATATAAGGGCCTCTTAAACAATCAGCGGCACTTTCTCAATGAAGCTGAATCATCTGATTTCAATCATTTCAGAGATGGGAAAGACAAAACCATGGGAATCATTACCTGTGGTTTGGCTTACAACTATCTGCTTGAAAATTTTCCTGACGGTGGCATTCCTTATCCTGTTTTGAAAATATCGCAATATCCGGCACCGGAAAAACTGGTGGAAAAGCTCTATAATGAATGCGATTCAGTATTGGTGCTGGAAGAAGGTTATCCGCTTGTTGAAGAACTGCTTCGTGGTTTGCTAAACAATGGCAAAACAATAAAAGGGCGTTTGGATGGTACCATTCCACGCGATGGCGAGTTAAACCCCGGTATTGTAGCTACTGCGCTCGGTTCAGAGATGGCTGTATCTCGCCAGGTGCCTGCAATTGTGGCCAACCGCCCACCCTCTCTCTGCAAAGGGTGCTCGCATATTGACAGTTACAGCGTTTTAAACGAAGCTATTGCGCAGTATGGGAAAGGGCGTGTTTTTGCCGATATTGGATGTTACACCCTTGGCGCTCTTGCTCCTTACAATGCCATTAATACCTGTGTTGATATGGGTGCTTCCATAACCATGGCAAAAGGAGCTTCAGATGCCGGGCTCAGGCCTGCCGTAGCTGTTATTGGCGATAGCACCTTTACCCACTCCGGAATTACCGGGCTATTGGATGCTGTTAATGAAAAATCAAGCATAACGGTAATCATTCTTGATAATTCTACCACCGCCATGACCGGGGGCCAACCATCAGCGGCTTTTGCCAAAATTGAAGATATTTGTAAAGGCCTGGGTGTGGAAGATGAACACATTCGTATAATCAAACCTCTCAATAAAAGGCATGAAGAAAACCTGGATGTTTTGAAAGAGGAACTTGCATACGAAGGGGTAAGTGTAGTTATCCCCAGGCGGGAGTGTATCCAAACGCTCAATAAACGAATGCGCGATAAGCAAAAATTAAAAGAAAAACGCGTAGATGCCTGAAATTAGCCCTATTGTTAAGTTAAACGAAGCTGGTTATTTAATATCACCACCAACAGATTTCTTAAACCGAATCCAATTACGGTGAAAGATTGCTCGTTTGTTGGAAAGAACTAATAACAATCACTTTTAAATACAAACTGAAATGAAAAAAGATATAATACTGGCAGGAGTGGGTGGTCAGGGAATCCTTTCTATTGCTGCTGTTATTGGATATGCTGCTGTGCAATCAGGACTTTACCTTAAGCAGGCCGAAGTGCATGGCATGAGCCAAAGGGGAGGGGATGTGCAAAGCAACCTCCGTCTATCTGATAAACCCATCGCATCTGATCTTATTCCGTTGGGTAAAGCAGATATTATTCTCTCTGTTGAACCCATGGAGTCTCTTCGGTATTTGCCCTGGCTCAATGAAAAAGGTTGGCTTATTACCAGTACCCAACCTTTTAATAATATTCCTGATTATCCATCAATGGACGATCTCATTACGGAAATTGAAAAGCTTCCCTACCATATAGCTCTCGATGCTGATTTAATGGCACGTGAAGCCGGATCTTTAAAGGTTGCCAATATAGTTATGCTTGGGGCAGCATCACCATTTCTCGATCTGGATTATGATCAGCTTAAAAAGGCCATAGCTTTTCTCTTCGGAAAAAAGGGAGACGAAATAGTGGAATTAAATCTGAAAGCTCTTGAAGCCGGACGGAACGTGGGTCTTAAAAATGCTAACTAAAATGGTTTTTCTTAATTAGAAAACACATTATAATGTTTTACCAACAACCGTTAAACCCTTCAAAAGCAATAAACAAATGGTTTTATTGGATGTTAGAAAATAAAATTTTGTGATCAATTCTGGTATATACTTTAAATAAATTATCCCCTGAACCTTTTAAAAATATTTCGCTAAATGATAACCAATAACTTTATCTCCCGACATAACGGACCTCGGATTGAAGAGATCCAAAAAATGATTTCAAAAATAGGTGTATCATCTGTAGATGAGCTTATTGATCAAACCGTCCCCAAAGCCATCCGGTTGAAAGGCCAACTCAATCTTGCTGATGGGTTAAATGAGTATGAATATCTTAACCATCTCAAATCGTTGGGTAAAAAGAATAAAATATACAAAACCTTTATTGGCATGGGGTATTATAATACCATTACCCCTGGAGTAATACAACGCAATATTCTTGAAAATCCAGGCTGGTATACTGCTTATACACCCTACCAGGCGGAAATATCGCAAGGAAGGTTGGAAGCGTTGCTAAATTTCCAAACGGTAATAAGTGATCTTACCGGGATGGAAATTGCCAATGCTTCTCTTCTTGATGAAGCCACTGCGGCTGCTGAGGCAATGATTATGCTTTTCAATTCCAGAAGTCGCGAGGCTCAGAAGAAGGGGGTTAATAAGTTTTTTGTTTCAAACCGAACTTTCCCACAAACTATCGATGTGCTTAAAAACAGAGCAGAACCACTGGGGATCGAACTGGTAATTCATAAATGCGATTTGATCAATTTTGACGATACCTTTTTTGGAGCTTTTGTTCAATTTCCTGATGAGCGTGGTTTTGTAAGAAATTACAAACCTTTTGTTGAAAAGGTAAAAGATGCAGGAATGAAATTAATCGTAGCGGCAGATCTCCTAAGTCTAACGCTTCTTTCTGCTCCTGGTGAGTGGGGTGCCGATGTAGTAGTGGGTTCATCACAGCGTTTCGGCGTTCCTATGGGTTATGGTGGCCCGCATGCCGGATTCTTTGCTACTACCGAAGAGTTTAAACGCCAGATCCCTGGCCGTATTATTGGTGTCTCCGTTGACAGAAATGGTGCTCCAGCTTTACGTATGGCACTTCAAACACGTGAGCAACACATTAAACGTGAAAAGGCTACATCTAATATTTGCACTGCACAGGCATTATTGGCCGTAATGGCAGGTATGTATGCTGCTTACCATGGTCCGGTGGGATTAAAGAGGATTGCCCGGCACATCAATATTCTTGCTGGTGTACTTTCAGAGCAAGTTCAAAAATATGGTTACGAGCAGGGCAATGAATACTTTTTTGATACTTTGCATATTAAATTACCTGAAAATCTCTTCTCAGATAAGATCAAGCAAATGGCCGAAGCGGAAAATATGAATTTCCGTATTATTGATGAAAAAAATGTAGGTATCAGCATAGATGAAACCACATCTCTTGAAGATATTAATACTATTCTGGCAATTTTTGCCGGTGCTGCCAATAAGAATTTTACTGCCTTCATTTGCAATCCTTCAGAATGTGAAAAAATTACTACCATTCCCTGGGAACTGGTTCGGAAGTCTGAATACCTCAAACAAAAGGTTTTCAATTCGTATCACTCGGAAACAGAGATGATGCGTTATATGAAGAAGCTTGAAAACCGGGATCTGGCCTTAAACAGAACCATGATTCCACTGGGTAGTTGTACCATGAAACTCAATGCTGCTGCAGAACTATTCCACTTGAGCTGGCCGGAGTTTTCACAAATTCATCCTTTTGTTCCCGCAGATCAGGCCGAAGGGTATCTTGAGCTTATCCGCAACCTGGAGAAAGACTTGTGCGAAATAACCGGTTTTGCCGCTCTCACTTTTATGCCCAACTCCGGAGCATCAGGAGAATATACCGGGCTGGCAGTAATTCAGGCTTACCATCGCAGTCGTGGTGAAGAAAACCGCAACGTAACGCTTATCCCATCATCGGCTCACGGCACCAATCCGGCCAGCGCGGTAATGGCAGGCACCAAGGTTGTGGTAGTTAAGTGCGATGAAAGAGGAAATATCGATATTGAAGATCTTCGTAAAAAAGCTGTTGACAACAAGGATAATCTTGCTGCCATTATGGTTACCTATCCATCTACACACGGAGTTTTCGAAGAGCATATTCTGGAAGTAACCCGTATTGTGCACGAGAATGGCGGACAGGTCTATATGGATGGTGCCAATATGAATGCACAGGTAGGCTTAACAACTCCGGCTGTTTGTGGTGCTGATGTTTGCCATCTGAATCTGCATAAAACCTTTGCAATACCCCATGGTGGCGGTGGACCGGGAGTTGGTCCCATAGGTGTGGCAGAACATCTGGTGAAATTCCTGCCTTCTCATGTTATGGCCAAAACTGGTGGCGAAAAAGGCATTCATGCTGTGGCTGCTGCACCCTTTGGAAGTGCTTTTATTCTTCCTATTACCTATGGTTATATTAAAATGTTGGGTCGGGATGGTATTACTGAAGCTACAAGGATTGCCATTCTTAATGCAAATTACATTAAATCCGCTCTTGAGAATTACTACAAAGTATTATATCTTGGGGAAAAAGGATGGTCTGCCCATGAACTGATCCTGGACTGTAATCCTTTTAGAAAAACTGCATCTATTGATGCTATTGATATAGCAAAGAGACTGATGGATTATGGTTTTCATGCACCAACAGTTGCTTTCCCAGTTGTTGGTACGTTAATGGTAGAACCCACAGAAAGTGAACCATTGGCAGAATTGGATCGGTTCATTGAAGCAATGATTGCTATTCGTGCAGAAATTCGGGAGATTGAAGATGGAAAAGTTGATAAAGATAATAACGTTGTAAAAAATGCCCCTCATACTGCCAAAATGCTCATAGCAAGTGATTGGAATATGCCTTACAGCCGCGAAAAAGCCGGTTATCCCATGCCATGGTCTGATGAGATCAAGTATTTCCCCCCGGTTACCCGTATCGATGATGCATATGGTGATCGTAATCTTATTTGTACCTGCGATCCCATTGAATCTTACGCTCAGGTCGATTAGTCAGATCTGAAATTTATTTCAAAAAAAATGCCGCATCAATTGTTGAAGCGGCATTTTTATAATAGGTTATTTATTATTTAAAACAGACTGTAGCTAACCGCCACACCCACAGTTACTACTGATGCCATTACCATCAGTTTTATCAGAATATTCAGGCTGGGGCCTGAGGTATCTTTAAAAGGATCACCTACAGTATCGCCGATAACGGTGGCTTTGTGGTTTTCTGAACCTTTTCCTCCGAGATGACCTTCTTCAACATATTTTTTGGCATTATCCCAGGCACCACCTGCGTTGGCCATGAAAATAGCCATGGCGAAACCACTGGATATTGTACCAACCAAAAGGCCTGTAATTCCCGCTACACCAAATATAAGCCCTATTACCACCGGAATTAGTAAGGCAACCAATGATGGTACCATCATCTCTTTTTGCGCCCCTTTTGTTGAAATTTCAACACAACGGGCATAATCGGGTTCTGCTTTACCTTCCATAATGCCAGGAATGGTTTTGAATTGTCTTCTTACTTCATCAACCATTTTCTGTGCTGCACGACCCACAGCATTCATGGTCATACCACTAAAAAGAAAAACAGCCATTACACCAATAAACAAACCGGCAATTACCTTGGGATTCATCAGGTGTATTTCATAATGATATACAAAGTCAATGAATTCTGCATCAATGGCAGGTACGTTGTTAATTAATTCCTGAGGCATGTCTAAAAACTTAACAAACATCATTCTTACTTCTTCAAAATAGGAAGCCAACAGGGCAAGAGCAGTAAGAGCAGCGCTACCAATGGCAAAACCTTTACCTGTTGCTGCAGTGGTATTACCCAGTGCATCCAATGCATCTGTGCGTGAGCGTACTTCTTTTCCCAGTGCACACATCTCAGCATTTCCTCCAGCATTATCAGCAATAGGGCCGTAGGCATCTGTTGCAAGGGTTATTCCCAGGGTAGAGAGCATTCCTACAGCAGAAATACCGATGCCGTAAAGTCCCAGGTTGAGAGCTCCAACGCTGAAATCAAATCTGGTCGCAAATGAGTATGAAAGGGTAATGGCTACCACAATAATTGCAAGCGGTATAGCAGCCGAGATCAATCCGGTTCCTATACCGCTTATGATAACTGTGGCCGGACCTGTATTGCTCGATTCAGCTATTTTTTGAGTGGGTCTGAAAGCAGATGCTGTGAAATACTCTGTTGTTTGTCCTATACCTATCCCTGCCAATAATCCTATTACAATGGATCCCCAAATACCGAGGTAGTTGGGCAGGTTGAGGAAGTACAGAATTCCCAACGAAAAGATTACAATCAGAAATGCACTTATGTTTACACCTACGCCCAGAGCTTTCAATAATTGCTTTTGCGTGGCACCTTCGCGGGTGCGAACCATAAATACTCCTGCAATTGACAATAGTGTTCCCACTGAAGCAATGAGCATCGGGGCTAACACAGCATTGGTTTGTATATCAATTCCATCTCTGATAAAAGCAGCTGCACCTAAAAGTGCAGCAGCAAGAATCGATGCTGCGAATGATTCGAATAGATCGGCACCCATACCTGCAACGTCTCCTACATTATCACCAACATTATCTGCAATAGTGGCTGGGTTGCGAGGATCGTCTTCCGGAATTCCTGCCTCAACTTTTCCTACCAGGTCTGCTCCCACATCAGCAGCTTTTGTGTAAATACCACCACCTACACGGGCAAAAAGAGCCTGGGTAGAAGCCCCCATCCCAAAGGTGAGCATTATCGCTGTTATGGTCATAAGTTTATATCCATCCATACTTTCCGGAATAAACTGGTTCAGAATAAAAAACCATAAAGAAATATCTACCAAAACAAGGCCAACAACAACAAGCCCCATTACGGCACCGCTTCTGAATGCCAACCGTAATCCACTATCCAGTGAAGTACGACATGCATTGGCAACACGTGCCGAAGCAAATGTGGCAGCCTTCATGCCAAAAAAGCCTGCTAAACCTGAGAAAAACCCTCCGGATATAAAAGCAAATGGAACCCATGGGTTTTGAACCCCAAGGCCATAAGCCAGTATGCTGAAAATTATGGTAATGACAACAAATACGATGATCACGATTTTGTATTGTTGTCGTAAATAAGCAGATGCACCTTTCCTAACGTGTTCTGCAATTCTTTTCATCATATCAGTGCCTTCGTCTTTTTTCATCATTTGTTTAAAAAACAAAAAGGCAAAAGATAAGGCCATAGCGGCGCTAAATGGTACTAACCAGTAAATTAACGGCATGTTTTCCTCCTATATTTTAATGAGACAATTAAGTTTTTAGTACTTTTTTGTTTAATTTGAAAGGAAACAAAAATAAAAATTAATCTCGTCCCATTAACATTTATTTTAAAAAGTTTTGTGGTCTTAATTTACAGTGCTTTATAGTTTGTTTATCAATCTGTTGCTATATCAATTTGATTCTTATATGAGATGACCAGCTTTTGCAATAATATGACTTTTTATTAACTAATAGATTTTTCATTTTTATTTTGTAAAATGAACACATACCCTTTTTAACCGTTTGCCATACTAAGTAATGGTTCCATGTCTAAAAATGCGATGCTGTTATGCTAAAATCATAAAATTAAGCTACTTTTGCACCATGATCTGATAACAGGAAAAAGTAATTATTAACAGCTATTATTGGTAGGTTCCTTATTCTTTAAACTGCGCATCATAGGTCATTCTGACAATTGTGCATTTTAAAATTGTTTATAAATAAAACAGAATTTGTTTAATGAAAAAAATTAAACTTGAGATTTTAGGCATATCATACAGCCAGTCCCAATCTGGTGCTTATGCTCTAATATTAGGTGAAGAGGGAGAAAAAAGAAGGCTACCCATTATAATTGGAAGTTTTGAAGCGCAGGCTATTGCTATTGAATTGGAAAAAATGAAGCCTTCTCGTCCCCTTACCCATGATTTGCTCAAAAATTTTGCTCAAACATTTAATATTATTGTAAAGGAAGTCATTATTTATAAATTCGCTGAAGGGATTTTTTATTCAAAATTGATTTGTTTTGATGGTATCAGGGAAGTTGAAATTGATTCGCGTACATCTGATGCTGTTGCCCTGGCTGTGAGGTTTAAATGCCCTATTTATACCTACGAAAATATCTTAAGTGCCGCAGGAATTGTTTTACAAGACGATGAGAAAAACATAATGGATGAAGAGATTGCTCCTGATCCTCAGGCTTCTTCAGATTTCGAAAGTTTTTCGGTTAAGGAACTGGAAGAGATGTTGATGGCCGCCATTGATGAAGAGGCTTATGAAAAAGCTTCAAAGATTCGAGATGAGATTAACAGAAGAAAGTCTTCTAAAAAGTAAACTTTGAGTTGTTATTCTAATTTTTAGAAATGTTTATTCGAAAAAATTTTATACGTTTGCAGGCGGTGTTTACCGCCTGTTTTTTTATGGCAAACCAAATTTTTCTATCTAAAAATACGGTGATGAATAATACTTCTTTTCTGTTTCGAAGATCATTTAAAATTCTTTTTTTATTAGTCCTCTTTTTCTCTCCTTTGGTTCTTACGGCCCAGGGAAATCCTGAAGTCAATTCATCTTTGTCTGATGCTGTTGAGATACTGGACACAACTGATGTCCAGCTTTCGCAGCAAGAAACCCCTGACGATTCTGGCTCGGGCTCAATTATAGACCCCGATGAAATACAAAGTTTCCAGTTCAACTTTACCAATATCTTAAGAGGCCTTTTTGGTATGTTGGTTTTGATTGGGATTGCCTGGTTGTTTAGTGCCAATCGCAAAGCAATTTCATGGAAGCTAGTGGGTGTAGGTTTGGCTATTCAGGTATTGTTGGCTTTTAGTATTTTACAGGTACCCTTTGTTCAATACTTTTTTGAATTGGTGGGGAAAATATTTGTTGTAATATTAGACTTCTCGAAAGAAGGAACGGAATTTCTTTTCGCAGGCTTTTTAGATACTGATAACTTCGGGTTTATTTTTGCTTTCCAGGTTTTACCCACCATAATTTTCTTTTCTGCCCTCACCAGTTTATTATTCTATTTGGGAGTTATTCAGAAGGTTGTTTTTGCTTTAGCCTGGCTCATGACCAAAGCCCTGAAACTTTCAGGTGCAGAAAGCCTTTCTGTTGCAGGAAATATTTTTCTGGGGCAAACCGAATCTCCATTAATGATAAAGGCTTACCTTCCCAATATGAGCAAGTCGGAAATATTACTGGTTATGATTGGCGGAATGGCTACCCTTGCCGGGGGTGTTCTGGCTGCCTATATAAGTTTCCTGGGAGGAGACGACCCTGTTCAAAGACTCATTTTTGCCAAACATTTACTAGCCGCATCTATCATGGCTGCACCAGGTGCCGTGGTGATTTCAAAAATTTTATTTCCTCAAACCGAAGAATTTGACGAAACCATGGAGATTTCACGCGACAGAATTGGGAATAATGTTCTTGACGCTATCTCTAACGGAACCACCGAAGGTCTTAAACTGGCCGCCAACGTGGCAGCTATGTTACTCGTATTTGTGGCTTTTATTGCCATGTTTAATTTTATTGTGGGCAAAGTGGGCGATTGGACCAACTTAAATGAAACTATTTCCAGTTTTACTGACGGTCAATATACCCGACTATCGCTACAATTTATTTTAGGATATACTTTTGCCCCTGTTATGTGGCTTATTGGTGTAAGTCTGCCTGATATAACCCTTGCCGGCAGATTGCTGGGAGAAAAAATAATCTTAACTGAATTTATTGGTTATGTAAGTCTTGCCGAATTAAAGGAAGCAGGTGCTTTTTCCGACCCGAAAACAATTATTATGGCTACCTATATGTTGTGTGGCTTTGCCAATTTTGCCAGTATTGGGATTCAGATTGGCGGAATTGGTTCGCTGGCCCCTTCCAGAAGAGTTTTGCTTTCTCAGTTTGGGATGCGTGCTTTATTGGGCGGTACGCTCGCATCTCTTGTTAGTGCAACCATAGTAGGGATGATACTGGGCTAAAGAAGTTCATGAAAACAAATTGCCGGTTAGGAATTTAACTGAAATTACTAACCGGCATTTTTATTGTTAATTTTCGGAAATTACACTGCTATGGCTTTACTCCAATGATTTTCTGATTACGCCCCCTTTAGGGCTATCAACCGTAATCGAGATGTTTTCTACATTCTGAACGATCCATTTTACGGTTACGCCAGACATGCCAGGGATATTTTCTATCTCAAGAGATGCAGGATCTACAATTTGTTCCTCTACCTGGTTCAGATACCGGTTTTTCACAATCATTCCAGCCACTACATCAGCGCCTTCCAATACTATATAGTCTGGCCGGTCAATGCTGAATTTCAGGTTTACGCCCGAGTGGGTGGGTGTCATTCGGGTATTGGTAACCGTGGCCAAAACTTCAGTTAGGCCATCTCCTAAATCCGTAATACTGAGTTCTGTAATTTCAAGGCCCGGTGTATGCCATGCATGAAAAATAGAATAGGCAGTAACTCGGTGTGCTTCCTCCTCAAGCATAAATCCTGGATTGACCCGTACATAATTCTTCTTAAAGCCTCCCACTTGTATTTCGCCATGTTGAGGATGCTTTATATCAGTCCAGGGTACAAAAGCATCACCAAAAAGAAGGTACTTATCGAAGGTGTAAACATCTGAACTGCGATTTCGGTTTCCATCACGGTTTTCATCATGAAAATAATAATACCGGGTAAATAACTCTACAGTATAGGTAAACGCTCCTCTCATCATGTGAAACCAGTCGCGTTGACCACCAAGTACCGGATACAGATCGCGGTAGCTTATCAGGTAGTTATAACCGGGTACAAGCTTTTCTCCCATTGCACCCAGGGCATCATAAATTCTGAGGTCTTCGGGCAGAAAATATTGCAGATCGGGTTCGTAGCCCGGCCCACGCAGAAACATACCACCCATATTGTGATGGGTAAGCACGCCACTTATATTGGGATGGGCCATTGCAAAGTCTCTTACGGCCCGTGTTTCTGGATGCGAAAACGGATATTTATAAGCCCCCCGTTGTGCGTAGTCGGGTTGCCAGTTCCAGCCCCAGTCGCGGTTGGGGTCGTAGTATCCTGCCGGTCGGTCTTCACCCATTTGCCCGTCGCCATCGGCATCTATGGCTTCAAAACCCAGCAAATCCCAATCACCAAATTGCCCTGCAGGAGCAGGGATCAGTCTTCTTGGATCTTCCGGGTCTTCAATCCACCGGCCCATTGGATTCCGGCGGCGCATCTGGGTAATGTGTCCGTCATTGTTAAGATCATAAAATCCATCTTCTCCTTCCACTCCATCGCCATCATCATCATAAGGCTGAGTACCACTGCGGGGAGAGCTGGATGTATTTGGTTCGTTCATATAGTTTTCCCTGCCATCCGGATTCATTACCGGTAAAATGTAAAACACTTTTTCATGTAGGAGCTGACGAATGTGCGCATTGGTTTCGTAGTTTTCGGTAAGGTACCAGGCAGTGTATAAAGCTACTTCTGATGCCTGAATCTCATTGGAGTGGATGTTGCCATCAATCCACAATGCCGGTTTTTCAATGCCAGGTTTGTTTTGTTCGGTAATGGTAAGTAGCCACAGATCACGCCCTTCATAACTTTTACCAATAGTTTCAAGGGTAACCAACTCAGGGTATGCTGCTACCATTTTTTGGTAAATTTCATAAAGCCCTTCGTTGGTGTTGTAACGGTTCCAGTGTATGGTAACCTTTGGATTTGGCGGTGTGCCGGGTGCTTTGAAGAAAAAATCTTCTATCGGACCACCGTCATTCTGACTTTTAGCTTTATAGCTTAGATGCTGAAGGGTAAAAAACAGGATGATTACTGATAAATAAAATCTCATGGTAATTCTTGTTTTACAATTCTTTACTTATTCTACCCCCTTTGGCGCTATCTACGGTTACGGTAAATCTTCTTCCTCCATCTACTACCCATTTTACCAGGACCGAGTTCATACCGGGAATATTATCTACTTCAATGGTCGCAGGATTGATTAATTGTTCTTCTACAACATTCAGGTCGCGGTTTTTTATGATCATACCAGCTACCACATTACCACCTTCCAGTGTAATATAGTTGGGGCGGGTAATTTTGTAACGATTATCAATGCCGGCATGAGTAGGAATGAGTCTTGAGTTGGTTACCTGGGCAGTTATTTCGCGTAGTCCTCCACCAAGGTCCTTGCTTGTAAGTTCAGTAATTTCAAGGTGTGGAGTATGGTAGGCGTGATGCAAGGTAAAGGCCATGTTGCGATGGGCTTCATTTTCCAAAAGGAATCCGGGGTTGATTCTTCCAAAATTCTTCTTAAAGCCTCCTATCTCAATTTTCCCATATTGTGGATGATCATACTCCTGCCAGGGAACAAAAGCATCTTCAAACAGGAGAAAACGGTCAAATTCCATGGCTTCTTCCTGGCGGCCAAACCATCCGTCAGATTGCTGATTAAAGTAGAAGTAGGAAGTAAACAACTCATTGGAGAAGGTGAAGATACCCCGCATAAGATGAAACCAGTCGATAAGGCCGCCATATACAGTGTAAAGGTCTTCATGAATAATATAGTAGTTGTATCCGGGGATGAGTTTTTCTCCCAATTCACCTAAATGATCATAAACTCTTACATCTTCCCGGAGATAAAATTTAGAATCATCGTTGGATCCTGGTCCACGAAGCAGCATACCACCCGTATTATGGTAAGATTGGGCACCGGCTATATTGGGATGATTCATAACGAAATCGCGTACAGCCATAGATTCCGGCAGTGAAAATGGATAACGATAGGCTCCACGCTGCACATAATCAGGTTGCCAGTTCCAGCCCCAGTCGCGGTTGGGATCGTAATAGCCATCGGCGCGATCTTCAGATGCCCGCCCGTCATTGTCGGCATCCATACCTTCAAAACCCAGCATTTCCCATTCGCCAAATTCATCAGCTTCTGCCCTAACCAATCGTCGCTGGTCAGATGGGTCGGTTTTCCATTGTCCGTAAGGATTGCGGCGGCGCATCATCGTAATATGGCCATCACCGTTTAGGTCATTAAACCCATCTTCGGCTGCCAAACCATCGCCATCATCATCAAGGGGTATAGCACCACTGCGAGACGAATTGACGGTGCCAGGTCGGTTCATATAAAATTCGCGCCCATCGGGACTGCTTACCGGCATAATGTAAAACACCTTTTCATCCATCAATTGGGTTATGAAGTCATTTTTGCCATAATTTTCGGTAAGATACCAGGCTGTATAAACTGATATTTCAGAGCCCTGGATTTCGTTCGAGTGAATGGCTCCATCAATCCAGAAACCCGGCTTTTCTCTGTGGGGTTTGTTTTTTTGGTTGGTAACGGTAAGTAGCCATATATTACGATTTTCGTAGCTTTTTCCAATGGATTCCAGTTTTACCAGATCGGGATAAGCTCTTACCATACGGTTATAAATATCGAGCAGCCCATCGTTGGTGTAGTATCGGTTCCAGCTTACTTCCACCTTTGGATTTACCGGAGTACCGGGTGCTTTGAAGAAGTTCTCCACCGCCCGACCATCAATGTTCTGTGCAGATACCGAAATAGTTATCAGTACTGTGTATATTAAAAAAATAATTCTCTTCATCTTGTTACTGTTTTTATACTGAATTTACCAGTAAAATTGATTTTTTGATATAAAATGAAATCAGGATTGCCTACCTGTTGTTGGGCTGATTAAAGGCTGATGTCTTTCTGATCAAACCCGGTAGGTTCTCCACCTGCTCTGAGCATAATAGTACCATCTCCTTTAATAATCCAGCTTCTTTTTACTGAGCTGCGGGGACCCATGGCGCCAAATACTTCCACGACATTTCCACTAATTATTTCCTGTCCGCGGGCAGGGGTGAGTCTCACCACTGTTTTTTGCATCCAGCGAACCATTTCTCCGGTTTGTGATGCGGTAGGAAAATCTCCCGGATTTGCAATTTCGGCAGTAACCCTGTAAAGTCCACGCCCGATATGCTCGGTTTTAACATCGCGAATTTCAATACGGGGTCGCATGCGTGCCAGATCGAGCAAAAAGTTGGTGTGGATATCGATAATTGTATCGTGCATATTGGCAGGTGGATTGATCATGGCAAATGGTGCCAGACCACCAACTTCTACTTTTTTGTTGGGAAAATCGGGGTGGTCAATGGCTGTCCAGGGGATAAATGCATTTTCTATCTTGTTGGCTTCGGCCCATTTTAAAAAGTTTAGCTCTTGGGATTTGGGGGCGTCTTTGTCGGTTTTGGCTGTGTCAGGAAACGTCCAGCCAGGAGTGGAGAAACTAAACCTTCCGTAGTGGAAATAGGCCCACTGGAAGAAATCGCCATCAGAACCGGATTGTTCTGCCGGGGCCATCTTGCCCAGATGTTTGTTGTAGAGATGGCTTATTTGTTCATTTAAGGTAATGTCGTCTTTTTTCCAGCCGGTATGGATTCTTGCGCTGGCTTCTCTTTCGTTGTAACTGAGTGGCTTTGAAAGGTTGTTGGCCGGGCCAAAACTCACTACAGCAAAAACATTTTTGGCATCGTAGAGAAAATCTGCAATGGCTCGGGTTTCAACTTCCGACATGGCATGCTCGCCCGAGCCGGTAGTGAAAAAGGGATGTTTGAAGGCAAAATTCCGATTGATTATTACACCCTCATCGCCATCTTCATTAAAAGATTCATCTTTATCGTTGTCGATACCTTCAGTAAGGTAGAGATAGCTTCCTGTTTCGCCCTGTGCAGGTCTTGCTTCCACCATTATTCTTTCGTCAGCAGGATGTGGCATCCATTTGCCTGTTGGATCGGCAATGCGCATCATGGAGATGAGGCCGTCACGATTAAGATCGTCGTAGCCATCTTCGGCAATTCGACCATCGCGGTCAAGATCGGTCGGTGAGCCGTTTCCTCTTCTCTCATAACGGAGTGATGTAAAATAACTCTGCGCTGCATCGGGGTTTATGGAGGGGATCACATAAAAACAAACCGAATCGAGCAATGCACTAATCTGCTTGTTTCCGGTTTGGCCCAATACCTTTTCGGCAAATTCAATGGCCAGTTTGGTGCCAAACAGATGTGGTCCTTCAATACCCCCAACTAAGGCAATGGCTGGTTTTTCAGCAGCGTTTCCCCTGCCAAGGGTTAGCACTCCAAGGTTGTTTCCAGCCGGAGTAGATGTTAAAACTTCATATTTTGCAAAATCCGGGTACTGCCCGGCCAAAGATTTTAACTTGTCCTGTGATGCCTTGGCATCTGTAAATTCGTTGGCATTGATTGCCGAAACACCGGCCATCCATAGCACGAAAAAAATGGCAATGATTCTTTTTGTTTTGTTCATGAATTTTTAGTTTGTGGAATTTATTTCAAATTGACGTGAAATACAACCCTAAAAAGGATTATTATGTTTAGTATGAGAAGGAAACTGATTGTGTAAGAGAGCTGTTTTTTAAAGATGGCTAATTTAACCAATTATCTGCATGATTTTAACCTGATGTGATATTTTACACTAAAATTTGCTGATAGATTAAGTTTGCAACTTTTACTGTCCAGTATTTTATCGGTCTTCTTATTGCGGGCTCATTGTAATTTCAGCCACTCTGAAAATTTTCCATCCGCAATCTTAGTTGGGAAAAATATTTGCCAGCTTTTTGTTTTTTTTGTTTAATTTGACCCAATATTTTAATAATTATCAATTTAAGAATAACATGTCCTTGACCCTCCAAACCTCCAGGCGCAATTTTTCTGCTTTCCTGTGGCATGCCGGCTTTCTGGCTTTTGCCCAGAATTTTATGGATGTAGATACCGTAATTCCTGCCATGATCTTTGAATCGGGTGGTGGTGCTATGCATATTGGCATCATGACAGCCATTATGATGGGCGGTTCCAGCTTTACACAATTGTTTTTTGCCCCTTATCTCAGCAATATTTCTTACAAAAAGAATTACCTGCTCCTGGGTATTAACCTACGAATATTTTCTCTTTTTGCCCTCGGTTTAATATTGTATTATTTCCGGATGAATACATCGGGTGGTTTGTTGTGGATGATCTTTCTTTTTATTTCCATTTTTTCTCTCAGCGGAGCTTTTACCAATATTAGCTATACTGATATATTGGGCAAGAGTGTAAGCGAAGATAAACGCAAATCCTTTTTCTCTGCAAAGCAGATTCTTGCAGGTGTGGTATTTTTAGTTTCCGCTTTTCTGGCAAAAAGGGTTCTTACCGTGTACGATTATCCTTTAAACTATGCCATTATGTTTGGTTTGGGCGCTTCTTTGCTATTGATAGCTTCCGGAGGGTTTTGGAAAATACGGGAAACCGTACCTTCAAAAATGAAAATTACTGGTTTTAAACATTTTATGAAAGTGTTGAAATCGGAACTTGCTTCTAATCCCAAATTGATTTATTTTCTGGGGTTTATCAATACACAAGGGCTAATGATTTCGTTTATGCCCTTTGTAATGTTTTATGCAAAAACCAATCTCAATACCCAGAGTGAAGATACGGGCTTGTTTCTGATCTATAAAATTGTGGGTGTGGTAAGTATTAGCCTGTTGGTTTTTTTCTTTGTAAAAAAAATAAAGTATAACCTGCTTTTGCATGTAAATGCATTGCTCTCAGTGCTTTTGATTCTTTTAACCATGTTTATACCCGGAGAGTATTGGTTGCGCTATCTTTTTGTGATGGGCGGAATCATCTTCTCACTTTATTCAATAACCATGAATGGTCTTCTACTTGAAGTATCCGGTGCCGAAAACAGGGCCATTTATACCGGTTTTGCCGGAGCTGGAAATATCTTGCCCGCTATGTTCCCACTGGCCGGTGGCTGGATAATCAACCAGTTCGGGTTTAATGCATTTTTCTCGCTATTTCTCATCATGGTTTTTTTGGCTATGTTTTTTATCCGGAAAATTGATTGTAAGAAATAATTAAAGCAAATATATCAGATACCATGAATTGTGCATTTCTTTCCATATCCAATACAGACGGTTGGTTTATTGATGACGACCTAGTGCATCCGCATTTGCAAAGTTTAGGATGGAAGGTTGAAAATATCCCCTGGAACAAATCCGTTGCCTGGAATACATTTGATTTGGTTATAATAAGAAGTCCGTGGGATTACCAGGCTCATTTAGATGCTTTTTTAGCTGTTTTAAATCAGATCGATGAATCAAAGGCCATTTTAATAAACAGTTTGGAGATAATAAGGTGGAACATCAATAAGAATTATCTGTTTGACCTTGAAAGCAAAGGTGTTGAATTGGTTCCGACCATTAAGGCCAATTCCCTGAAAAAGTCAGATGTAATTTCGGCCTTTGAACAATTCAATTCGTTCGAATTGATTGTTAAGCCCATCATTGGGGCAAATGCAGATGATACATTCAGAATTCAAAAGAATACAGCAATTGATTTTGAATTGCTGGAATCTGTTTTTATCAATCGGGAATGTCTGATTCAACCTTTTATGCAAAACATTGTGGATGAAGGTGAATTCTCGTTGATTTATTTTCAGGGAAAACTGAATCATACAATTCTAAAAACAGTAAAGACAGGAGATTATCGAGTGCAGGAAGAACACGGAGGTGGTGTCATTCCCATAAAAATACCTGACCCGCTTCTTGTGGAAAAGGCAAACAAAGCCATAAGTGTTTTGGATAAAACGCCATTTTATGCCCGCGTTGATTTGGTAAGAACCGCTCAGAACTCTTATGCTTTAATGGAGCTTGAATTGATTGAGCCCTGTCTCTATTTTAGGTTTGATAATAACTCAGCGAAAACATTTGCTGAATGCATTCACAAGTTCCACAAAAATAAAAGCAAATCATAATATACAGGAATATCAACCGTAGCTGCTAACCGGGAAATGTTGGGTTGCCTGAACCTGTGCTTCGCTTCGGTTATTGGTTAAACTAAATCCCTATGCAGAACCTACTTGTTTAGCGGCGTTTTTGTTTGCAGCTGGTTAAGCATGTTGGCTGATGGTAAACCGGTAATTAGTGTCCCTGCTACCCCCCCCTTATTGGTTTTGCTTTGCGTCGGGGACAATGACATAGTTAAAAACCCGAAAGACAGTTGTTATGCAAAAATTAGTTTTGTGAAACAATTTAACCCATTGGTTGTTTGCCTTTGCGACTATGAAACTCCAATAAAAAAAACCTTAAGAACCACCCAAATACGATGAGCGAAAATAATAAAACACCCATTGAAATGTATTACACTTTATCCTGCCCTAATTGCAGAAACCTGCAAAAAATGCTCGATGATGTTTTGCCTCAATATCCTGATACATTCAAATTTTCAAAAACCCTGGCAAGTGCTCCTGTAGGTATGATAAAATCGATGAGATTGGGAATCCATTCTGTCCCTGCCTTGGTTATCGATAAAAAAATTGCTTTCAGGGGTGTACCAGCAAAACAAGAACTTATTAACTACTTAAATCAATATAAAAATGGAAAATAAAAAAGTACGCTGTCCACTGGGAGTTCCTGGTGGAATTATTGCTACCCTGGTGGGTTTGGTTGGAATTGTATTAAATGTGATAAACTTTAACTGGATGGCACTTATTGGTTTCGGTGCATTATTTCTTCTTTCCCTTCCCTTTATTCGGGTCACTATGATGATCCATTCTGCCAATGACCGTTTGGATGAAATTGAAAAGAAGCTGGCTGCAAAGTAATTATTTAATAATTAGCGATGATGCACAAAAATGTATTTGTTGGTTTACTATTGTTTTTTGGTATGATGATGAACGATGGACTTGCACAGGATTGGCCTAATCTGGAAAGATTTCAAGCTGATAATGAAGCTATGGGGTTGCCTTCACATGGCGAGAATCGGATTGTTTTTATGGGTAATTCCATAACCGAGGGCTGGAGCAGGGAAATACCTGAGTTTTGGGAAGGAAAACCCTTTGTAAACCGTGGAATCAGCGGACAAACTACGCCGCAGATGTTAATTCGTTTTCGGGCTGATGTGGTTGATCTGAAACCCTCTGCTGTTTTTATTCTTGCAGGTATCAATGATATTGCCGGCAATACAGGCCCGTCATCAATCGGAATGATTTTTAACAACATAAAATCGATGACAGAAATTGCCAGGGCCAATGGTATTGAAGTTGTGTTGTGCTCGGTTCTTCCTGCAAACGACTTTCCGTGGAGCCCGGGCAGGGAACCCGCTGAAAAAGTAGTGCAACTCAACACCTTGTTGCAGCAATATGCTATTGAAAATGAGCTTTTTTACCTTGACTATTTTACCCCTATGGTTGATGATCGCCTGGGGTTAAAAGCCGAATACACCCATGATGGTGTGCACCCTACAAAAGAAGGATATGAAGTAATGGCGACACTTTTTGAAGGAATCTACAAGGATGTTTTGGTAAAATTGTCAAGTCAATAATTGGTTTTTAGAACTGCCTTTAATAATTATGAATGAAAGATTTTTGGAACGAAAGATACGCACTTCCCGAGTATGTATATGGGAAGGAGCCCAATGAGTTTTTCCGACAGGAAATAGATAAGCTTTCCGGAGGCCATCTTTTGCTTCCGGCTGAGGGGGAAGGGCGTAATGCCGTTTATGCGGCTGCAATGGGCTGGCAGGTTACCGCATTTGATTATTCTGATGAAGCCAGAAGAAAGGCGCTTGATCTTGCTCTGGAAAAAGGGGTGAACATTAATTACAAGGTTGCTGACTTTCAATCTGTCTCCCTTGCCCAAGATCATTTCGATGTACTGGCAGTAATCTTTGCGCATGCCCCCGACTGGCAGGTTGTTTACCCGCGTCTGATATCATATCTGAAACCCGGTGGTACCCTGATTTTGGAAATCTTCAATAAAAAGCAAATGAATAATACCTCGGGAGGGCCAAAAAACCCTGCCATGTTGCTTAATGCTGATGAAGTAAACAAGGTATTTAGCACTATGTCAAAGCTTACTGTTTGGGAAGAAGAAACAGAACTTCTTGAAAGTCAGTATCATTGGGGAAAAGCTGACGTTACCCGTTGTGTTGCCATAAAGTAATGGCATTCTGATTTAATTTGTATTTTTGCAGCGCGTTAAGATTTTCAATACAAACAAGCTCAAACTTACAATCCCATGGTACTTTATTTCGGAGGTAACTCCAACCAAATCATTGCAGTAGAAGTTAATAGTCAACTGCCCGAACAAGATATATCCAAACTGGAATGGCTTTTCAGCAATGCTAAAATTATCGAAAAGCTGAATCTTGATGGATATTACATTGGGCCCCGCCGCGAAATGGTCACCCCATGGAGTACCAATGCCGTTGAAATAACCCAAAACATGGGTGTTGAAGGCATAATCCGAATTGAAGAGTTTTTTGGAGTAGATGGACCCGAAGCTGAATTTGACCCCATGCTTCAGGCAATGTACCATACGCTTGATCAGGAAGTCTTTACCATCAACAAAGAGCCTGATTCTATTGAATATATTGATGATATTGCTGGTTACAACCAGAAGGAAGGTTTGGCTCTCAGCGCCGACGAAGTGGATTACCTCAACGGACTTAGCAAGAAATTAAGCCGCCCGCTTACCGATAGTGAAGTGTTTGGATTTTCGCAGGTAAATTCAGAACATTGCCGCCATAAAATCTTCAACGGAACTTTTATTATTGATGGCGAAGAGAAACAGAGTACTCTTTTCCAGTTGATCAAAAAAACATCGAAAGAAAACCCCGGTTTTATTGTATCGGCCTACAAGGATAATGTGGCCTTTATCTCCGGACCCTTTGCGGTTCAGTTTGCGCCCGTTACCCAGGATAAACCCGATTTCTTTGGCGAGAAACCCATGGAAACGGTCATCAGCCTGAAAGCCGAAACACATAATTTCCCAACTACCGTTGAACCCTTCAATGGTGCTGCAACCGGCACGGGTGGCGAAATACGTGATCGTTTGGCCGGGGGGAAAGGCTCTCTGCCTTTGGCTGGTACAGCCGTTTACATGACCGCCTATCCGCGCACTGAAGATAGCAGAACCTGGGAGAAAGATATTGATCCACGTAAATGGCTCTATCAAACACCGCGGCAAATCCTTATCAAGGCGTCCAATGGTGCCAGCGATTTCGGAAATAAATTTGGCCAGCCGCTCATCTGTGGCTCGGTTCTCACTTTCGAACATACTGAAAACCAACAAACACAAGCTTTCGACAAGGTTATTATGCTGGCTGGTGGTATTGGCTTCGGTAAAAAAGAAGATAGCCAGAAAGATACACCCAAAGCC
The DNA here is from genome assembly GCA_011390785.1 of Sphingobacteriia bacterium. GTDB lineage: Bacteria > Bacteroidota > Bacteroidia > Bacteroidales > UBA7960 > SKVR01. The sequence goes on along the minus strand of JAABRR010000023.1, from coordinate 52,979 downwards.
GGCGATAAAGTGGTGGTTTTGGGCGGAGATAATTACCGCATCGGCATGGGTGGGGGTGCAGTATCATCGGTGGCAACGGGCGAATATGCCAATGCTATTGAGCTGAATGCTGTGCAACGTTCCAACCCAGAAATGCAAAAACGAGCCATGAACGCCATCAGGGCAATGGTAGAAGCTGACCAGAATCCCATTATTTCTGTTCATGACCATGGCGCCGGCGGGCATCTCAACTGTCTTTCGGAGTTGGTGGAAGCTACCGGTGGCACCATTCATCTTGATAAACTCCCCGTTGGCGACCCAACGCTCTCTGCCAAAGAAATTGCCGGAAACGAGTCGCAGGAACGAATGGGTCTGGTAATGAACGAAAAAGACGTTGACCAGCTGCATCGTGTGGCCCAACGCGAGCGCGCTCCCATGTATGTGGTGGGTGAAACAACCGGCGATATGCATTTGAAATTTGAGCAGGCCGACGGAACCGCCCCTATTGATCTGCCTATGGCCGATATGTTTGGCAATGCACCCCGCACTGTTATGCAGGATGAATCGCCCAAAACAGAACTTAAACCCCTTCAATACCATACGGATAAAATTGTTGAATACATTCAGAATGTGTTGCAACTCGAAGCTGTGGCATGCAAAGACTGGCTCACCAATAAAGTGGACCGCTCGGTAACTGGCAAGGTGGCCAAACAGCAATGTGCAGGGGAAATTCAGCTTCCGCTTAACAATTGTGGCGTTACTGGCCTTGATTATCAGGGTAGGAAAGGAGTTGCTACATCCATCGGTCATGCGCCGGTGGCAGGTTTGATAAATCCGGCTGCCGGGTCAGTATTGTCTGTTGCCGAAGCACTTACCAACCTGGTTTGGGCTCCGCTTACACATGGCCTCGCAGGGGTAAGCCTGAGTGCCAACTGGATGTGGCCCTGCAAAAACCCTGGCGAAGATGCCCGCCTTTACGCTGCTGTAGAAGCCCTCAGCGATTTTGCCTGTGCTTTGGGAATCAATGTCCCTACAGGAAAAGACTCTCTTTCCATGACGCAGAAATATCCTGACGGACAAAAGGTAATATCACCCGGAACGGTGATCGTAAGTTCGGTGGCTGAAGTTTCTGACGTGCGAAAAGTAGTAGAACCCGTTTTGGTGAAAAACAAAGAAACCAAACTGCTTCACATCGATTTTTCTTACGATACTTTTAAACTGGGCGGCAGTAGCTTTGCCCAGGCTGTAAATCAGCTGGGTAATGAAGCTCCTACAGTGGTTGATGCAGATTACTTTGGTGATGCCTTTGATGCCGTGCAGGAGTTAATCAATGAAGGATTGATTCTTGCCGGACATGATATTTCTGCCGGCGGACTGGTTACCACTCTGCTGGAAATGTGCTTTGCCAATGATTCGTGGGGTATCAGTGCTGACCTGAAAGCCTTTAGTGAAGAAAATGACCTGGTAAAGATTCTGTTTTGCGAAAGCCCGGGCGTTGTAATTCAGATAGACGACCTGAAAGCGGTTGAAGAGATCATGGAGAAACATGATGTTGGGTTTACCATTCTGGGAAATCCGGTGCCAGAACGAAAACTCTGGATCACCGGGAAAGGGGAGAAGCTAACCCTGGATATTGATGAACTTCGCCGGTTGTGGTATAAGTCGTCGTATCTGCTCGATCGTGATCAGAGTGGTGAAGACCTTGCGCTGTCCCGTTTCAATAATTTTGGTACTCAGAAACTGGAGTACCGTTTTCAGCCAGAATTTGCCGGCACATTAAAATCAATGGGTATCGATCAGTTGCCCGCAGCTGGTTCGCGCAAAGCCAAAGCGGCTATTATAAGGGAAAAAGGGGTGAACGGCGATCGCGAAATGGCCTATTCTCTCTTTCTGGCTGGTTTCGATGTGAAAGACGTACACATGACCGACCTGATTGCGGGCCGCGAAACCCTTGAAGAAATTAATTTTATTGTGTTCGTGGGTGGATTTTCCAATTCGGATGTTCTGGGTTCTGCCAAAGGATGGGCGGGTGCATTCCTGTATAACGAAAAGGCCCGCAAAGCACTTAATAACTTCTATGCCCGCGAAAATACCTTAAGCCTGGGTGTGTGCAACGGTTGCCAGCTGATGGTTGAGCTGAATCTTGTTTATCCAGATCAGACCAACCAGCCTCAGATGCTCCATAACGATAGCCATAAGTTCGAATCTGGGTTTGTAAATATGGAGATACTTCCAAACAATTCGGTGATGTTTAAATCATTGGAAGGATCACGGTTAGGTATCTGGATTGCACATGGCGAAGGAAAATTCAGTTTGCCATTGCCTGAAGATCATTATCAAATACCCGGCGTTTATGGCTATAATGCTTACCCGGCTAATCCCAACGGAAGCAACCACAATGCGGCAGCCATATGCTCCGAAGATGGCCGTCATTTAGCCATGATGCCCCACCTTGAAAGAGCCATCTTCCCGTGGCAATGGGCTCATTATCCTGCTGATAGAAAAAATGATGAAGTAAGCCCATGGATAGAAGCATTTGTGAATGCGAGAAAGTGGGTGGAAGAGCAGAGTTAGAAAATTGAGGTTCTTATATTTTACTCTCCGTTTTATTTCGGATCATATCCTTCAAGGCTTTTCTACTTATTTTTCCTGTGGCTGTTTTGGGAAATTCAGGAATACAAATGATCTCTCGTGGCATGGTATAGGTATGTAAAACAGGTTTAATCTGTTGGAGTAAGTGTTTCTTCATCTCCTTAGATATTACTTCTGTTTCAATTGCAAGCACAATAGCTTCTCCCAGTTTTTTATCGGGAACTGAAGTTACAACCATCGTGTCAGGGAGCAGATGCACAATAAGATTCTCTATTTCTTCAGGAATGATTTTGATGCCTCCACTGTTTATAATATTGTCGAAGCGGCCCAGCCATTTGAAACAGTTTTTGGAAATGATTTCCACAATATCGTTGGTGAAAAGCTTTCCATCAAAAAGATACGAATTTTCCAATACCAGACAGTTACGCTCGTCTGTTGATATTTGTGTATCACCTATTACCTGAAAATTGTCACTTCGTTTCTTGCCATTTGCCTGCCTGAGCGCAACATGACTACTTGTTTCGGTCATTCCGTAAGTGGCAAATACTTCAACTGATAAATTTTGTATTTCGTTTTCAAGCGCCCTGGTTATTTCGCCCCCGCCTACAATAATAGTTTTAACAGGTGCTATCTCTAGTGTATCCAGCGATTGAAAAAGCTGAAATGGGGTAATGGCGACAAAATCCATTGGGATTCCGATATCTTTGAATGGATTACCGGCGGGTTCTGCACAATAAATGTTGAAACCACAAGTCAATGACCTTACTACCATCATTTTTCCGGCAATATAGTCAACCGGGAGACAAAGCAATGCATTATGACTTTCGTTCAGGTTAAAGTATTGACAGGTTTGCCTGGCTGAGTACTCCATCCATTTTTTGTTTAGTTTAATGGTTTTGGGCTTACCCGTTGAGCCGGAAGTTTGCTGGAGAATAAATTCAGAATCGCTCAGCCAATCTTTAACAAAGCGAACGATGCTTTTCTCCCACGATGAAAGCTCTCCTGATGCAGAGAAATCCAGAGTATGATCTTTTAACTCTTCGTAATGATATGATTTGTTCTTAAGGATTAGCACCTTTTCTGAATTAGTTAATGATGTTTCCCAGTTCCCAGGAAGTATCGGGGTTATACATTAAATTCGGCCCTTTTAAATATAAGGGTGATGAAATGTTATTTCTGAATACCTGCCCGGTTCCCAATCCCTGAACGGTTTGGGGATTCAGGGTAAATGTCCACTGCGCAATGGCATTTAGTCCTACATTAGACTCCAGGGCAGAAGTTACCCACCAACCAACCTGATTTTCTGTAGCGATGTCAATCCATTCCTGGCTGGCTTCAAAACCACCCAATAATCCGGGTTTCAAAATAATGTATGGAGGGGAAATGGCAGCAACGAGTTTTTTCTTTTTGTCTAAATTATAAGTTCCGATCAATTCTTCATCCAGAGCAACAGGAATGGGCGATTGACGGCAAATTTCTGCCATCTTTTCCCATTGTCCTGCCTTAATGGGTTGTTCCAAAGAATGTATGTGAAAATCAGAGAGTTGTTCAAGTTTGTTGAGGGCTTCATCAGCATGGAACGCTCCATTGGCATCCAATCTGATTTCCAGATCAGATGGTGAATATTCTTTGCGTATGCTTTTAAGAAGTGACAATTCTTCGCTAAAATCAAGTGCACCAACTTTTAATTTCAACACTTTAAACCCCTGGTTTAACTTCTCGCTTATGCGGGATTTCATTTCTGTAGGATTGCCCATCCAGATAAGTCCGTTGATGTTTATACTTTTCTCTCCTCTGGTGAAGGAAGAGGGATACAGAATGCCTTCTACTTTTTGAGACAGATTGATAAGTGCGGTTTCCAAACCAAATCGTATAGATGGAAAAGCATCAGGTTTGCTAAGCTCTGGCAGGGTGTCTTTGTTGATTTGGTTTGCGATGTCAAATATTCTTTGCTCATAACCTTCAGTATATTCCGGATTTAAACCGGGAATAACTGAGCATTCTCCAATACCCACATTACCATCTTTTTCGAGAATAAAAAACCACGATGGCTTGGTGTATAGGGTTCCACGTGATGTTTTTCCGGGAGTAATAAATTCCAGTTCAAGTTTTTTGATACTTGCGATCATTCGTTGGGTTTTGCAGGGATGAACTTAAATTGCTGATATTTTATATAACCATTCCAATACCAAAGGTTATGGCAAACAACAGGGTTGCCAGTGCAAGCCTTTTAAGCTCAGGATATAGTTCCATTGGGTTGGTATAACTAAAAACGGCTCTTATGTTCAGGATAAAAAGGGGGAAAGCCAACAGAAAGAGAAACTGGTAAGCTGATTGATAATTAAATACTACGTATAACGGGCCAAGAATTGCTGATACAATAATAAGTGCTAAATGATAGTATTTTGCCTTTTGATTTCCCATCCATACAACAAGGGTTCTCTTTTGGAATTTTTTATCGCTCTCGTAGTCGCGCAGATTATTGAGATTGAGAACCCCTGCGCTGAGAAGGCCGATAGCAGCAGCCGGTAAGGCATGCCAGGCATTGAATGAACCCGTATGTAAAAAGTGAGTTCCCAAAACTCCTATCAAACCAAAGAACAGGAAAACGGAAATATCACCCAACCCCCGGTAACCATAAGGGTTTTTTCCAACGGTGTATTTAATGGCCGCTACAATGGCTGCTATACCAAGAATAAGGAATAGAATAATGATCAAAGAATCTTTTCCTTTTGCCCCCATGAAAATTAACAATATACCCGAAATTAGTGCCAGAATAATATTGATAATAATGCCGGTTTTCATTTTTTGGGGACTGATTTCACCACTTTGAACCAATCTTCGCGGGCCAATGCGCTCTTCATTATCGGCCCCACTGGTAAAATCGCCGTAATCGTTGGCCAGGTTCGAAAGTATTTGCAGCAACAAAGTAGTGGTAGTAGCCAGGATAAATACAATCCATTGAAAACTACCTTCCGACCAGGCCAAAAAGCTACCCATAAGGGGGCTGGCCACGGCAAGCGGTAATGTTTTCAATCGGGCTGCTTCTATCCAGGCTTTAATATTCATGTGCGTTTTGTTATTTTTTAATTCAGTGATTTCTGGGTTTTTCCAGACAAATTTACTCTGTTTCCTGTGATTATGGAAATCTTGGGTATTTTTTAAAATCAGGATCGCGTTTTTCAAGGAATGCTTGTTTGCCTTCCTGGGCTTCTTCGGTAAGATAGTAAAGCAGGGTGGCATTTCCGGCCAACTCCTGGATTCCTGCCTGTCCGTCGAGCTCAGCATTCAATCCCATTTTAATCATTCGCAAAGCCAGGGGGCTGCGTTTCATCATTTTTTTGCACCATTCTACCGTAGTATCTTCCAGATCGTTCAATGGCACTACTTTATTTACCATGCCCATTTCACGGGCTTCTTCTGCTGTGTATTGATCGCAAAGGAACCAGATCTCACGCGCTTTTTTCTGTCCTACATGCCGGGCCAGGTAAGAAGAACCGAAGCCTGCATCAAAACTACCCACTTTGGGACCTGTTTGCCCGAAAATGGCATTATCAGAAGCAATGGTAAGATCGCAAACCACGTGCAGTACGTGGCCTCCTCCAATGGCATACCCATTTACCATAGCAATAACCGGCTTGGGTAGCGAACGAATTTGTCGCTGCAAGTCCAGTACATTCAATCGGGGAACTCCATCTTTACCAATGTATCCGCCAATGCTTTTCACATTCTGATCGCCACCGCTGCAAAATGCCTTGTCGCCTTCGCCGGTTATGATCACAGTGAAAATATCGTCATTCTCACGACAGATCACCATGGCATCTTTCATCTCCTGAATGGTGTCGGGAGTAAAGGCATTATAGTAACGAGGTCTGTTGATGGTAATTTTTGCAATGCCCTCAAAAATTTGAAATTTAATTTCGCTGTATTCTTTTAGTGTAATCCAGTTTCTTGTAGCGCTCATTATTTTGGGGAAATATATTGATAATATTGTTTAAAAATTTTTGCCGAGATATCTCCCGGTGTTTTTATATGTAAAACACCGGGCTTGCCGGTTGGTTGAAAGAATTGTTCTGTTTTTTTTGAAATCTCATCAAGATTGGATGCATACTGATATTCCACACCAAAGGCTTCACAAAGTTTGTCTAATTTAATGTTGTGTGGGGTTTCGAAAAAATTCCTTATAGGATTAATTACTGGTGATGTATCAATCAATCTGAAAATATTACCCCCTCCATTATCGATAACAATTATCCTGAGATTTCCTGGTAAGTTGCTATTCCACAATCCGTTAGAGTCATAAATAAATGCCAGATCACCTACAATGGCCACATTTATTTCATCTGAAACGGTGGCTGCCCCTGCTGAGGTAGAAATGCACCCGTCGATACCTGATGTGCCTCGGTTGGAGTAATATTTTAATTCCTTGTTTGTTGGGAATAGCTGCGAATATCTTACAGGCGTGCTGTTGGCAAGATGAAGGGTGCACTTTTCAGGAAGTTTTTCAAGAATAAGGTTGTAAACGGCCATATCGCTATAGGGGGTACTCTCTATAAACTTATGATGTGCTTTTTTTGCCTGCTGTAAATATTGTTGTGCATTCAACACATATTGTTGATTTTCTGCCATTACATCAGAAAGGCCACCAAGGAAAACTTCCGGACTTATTTCTATATTCTTGGTTAAGTTCTGAAAAGTATCAATAAAAGGTTGTTCCAGGCCTATATGCCAGTGTTCTTTGGGTTGATAATGTCTGAGATATTTTTTTAATCGTTTGGAAACAACAGGTCCACCAACAGTAATCAGTAAGTCTGGTTGAAACTCAACTTTTTGTTCCATGCCCAGAAATGCCATAAACAGATCTGGTGTTTCTATCGGGCCATCTGCATTGATATTGGCAATATTTTCAGCTATTACTACAGCATTTTTTTGTTTAATAATTTGATCAATTCGGGATGAAAGACCAGTATCAGGGCTTTGCATCCCACAAATAATTAGTTTTTTGGGGTAAGCTGACAATTTTTCCTTTAATGATTCCCAATAGAGTTGATTCACTTCTATTGAGGGACTTTCTGAAAAAATGATGCTGGGTTTTTCTACAACTTCCGGCAACGGGTCATATAGAGGTTCTCTGAGCGGAACATTGATATGAACCGGTCCCTGTAATCCATTTTGAGCCGTGTTGAAAGCTTCCGATACCTTACGCCGAAAAAGCCACAGGTCTTCATCTTTTTCTGTTTCAACAGGCAGTTCAAATGATTTTTTTACCAGATTACTGAATATGTTAAACTGTCTGATGGTTTGTCCATCGTTTTGGTCTATCCACTCAGGTGGGCGATCGGCAGATATGGCTATGAGCGGAATCCGAAGGTAAAATGCTTCAGCCAATGGTGGTCCGTAGTTTACCAGGGCTGTGCCTGATGTGCAAATCAGGGCGACTGGTTTTCCAAGTTGTTGAGCCATACCCAATCCGAAATAGCCTGCAGACCGCTCATCAGTAATGCTATGGCATTGAATGAATGGGTGTGATGTAAATGCAATGGTTAAAGGGGCATTGCGAGAACCGGGAGAAATTATGGCGTGTTGAATACCAAAAGACTCGCAGATATATGGTAACTCACTAACTCCCCTTCTGTTTGATGGCATGGCTTTATTGTTCTTTCAGTTTTTCTATGATTGACTTAAGGGTGTTCATTTTGTTATTGGTCTCTTCCCACTCTTCATCTGGTTGAGAACCCTGGGTTATACCCGCTCCAAGATAATACTCCAGTGTGTTGCCATGTGTTTTTAGCGAGCGAAGGTTTACAAAAAGATTCCATTCGTTATTATAATTTACCGGACCCAGAAATCCGGTATAATATTCCCTTCGATGCATCTCTGTGTTCTTGATGATCTGCATAGAAATATCTTTGGGTAATCCACAAACCGAGGGAGTAGGGTGGAGGTCGTTAATAAAATCGAATAGCCTTCCTTCCAATTCATTTAAAGGGAAGCAAAAGGTAGTTTTTAAATGCTCAATTTTTCCTGCAATCTGCGAGTCAGGACCTTTTATTTGAAGGTTTTTAACTCCCGATTTCCTAATGATATTCTCGATATATAGGGTAACAATATTTTGTTCGTCTTTTTCTTTTTCTCCCCACTCTTTTTCAGCATTCTCAGGATCATATTTTCGTGTTCCGGCAAGTGAAACTGTAGATACTGTGTTATTTTTGAGAACCATTAAAGGCTCGGGGCTGGCTCCAAACCATAAGCCTGCATCAGGAATATACAAGGCAAAAACAAAAGCGTCAGGATAGGCAACTTCCAGAGCATAGAAAAATGTGGCTGAATCAAAGTTTTTTGGTTTTTCTTCACGACTAATACGCGATAAAACAACTTTTTCAATAGTTTTTCGGTTGATCAGTTTTTTTACTTGTTCTACCTGGGCCATAAATTCGTTACGGGTAGTGATGTAATTATCTGTGTCAGCAAAAATGTAATCCGACTGTAAAAGGGTTTCTTTTTGACTTTTATCAATGGTGGTTTTCGGCTCAACATATTTATCGCCTTCAATGATCAGATCGGGTTGTATGATTCTGGCAGGAGTTCCTGAATCAAAATCGAAAGGGGCAAAAACAAACCCTGAGTGGTGTGAAATATCATGAATATGGGAAAACCTTGCCGGAGCCTTGGTCCATTGAAGCATTGTTGTGGTTTGTGCAGCATTGGGTACGCGATAAGACACAAACGCAAAAGCATTGTCAAGAGCAAGTCTGTGCAGTTGAGAAAGAGTTAATTTATGGGTAAAAGTTGTATCCATGGGTCGATCAGGGCTTTTCCAAAATCATGTTAGTTAATCGGCAGGCAGATATTTTTCTTCCTTCGTCATTGGTTATCAATACATCCCACAAATGGGTGCGTGTGCCTTTGTGTACCAGGGTTGCCAATGCATAAACGAAACCCTGTGTGGCTTGTCCGATATGACTGGCGGTCAATTGCATACCCACAACAGAATATTTTGAGAGATCAACCATGGCAATGGATGCAGCACTTCCTACGGTTTCTGCCAATGCTAAACTTGCACCTCCATGTAAAATGCCCATGGGTTGTTTGGTCCTGTTGTCAACGGGCATGCGAGCTTTTAAAAAATTTTCTCCTGCTTCAGTAAATTCAATACCCAGGTGGTCAATCAGTGAATTTTCACAAAGTTTATTTAAGTCAGCTATGGTCTTCATTTAATTTCTATGGTGTTATAAAAATAATCAGAAATTTAAGTTTGTTGGATATGGGTTAATGTTTTGAAAAACACATTCAAAAACCATAAAATTAGTTATTTACAGCCAATTACCGGTATGATATAACAATAATGGAAGTTAAGATTAATTCCTATCTTAACTGACTTTTTTTAGTTACTATTAACACGGCTAATCGAAAAAGGTTTGCTTTTTAGATTAGTCTAGGCCATCAACCTTTTCCTGACAAATAATTTCTCTGATAATTTTGTTTTTTCCTGAATTAACCAGGTTAATGCCTCTTTACACACAGACGGGCTAATTAAGGGGGAAAAAAGAAATCTGATAAAAAACGCCCCATGCGTTATTTCATAGGGCGAAGGATTTGTTATTTGAAAAAACTGATTTTTTGGTTTAATGCTTTACTCATTTACTTTATTTGGAAGTTCTAAGCCGTAGCCAGATGTTTTGTCATCATGTTTTAAAAGGAACGCAAACAATACACCCAAAAGACCCAATCCTGCCAACATAATTGTAGGATTTGTATAGTTATAAACAGCAGATTCTCCTGATGCCAATGTTTCTGCCACACCGGGGTTAGATGCATCAAGAACATAACCAATTAGCATCGGAAATATCATTAATCCGATATTCTGAATGGTAAACATTAACCCATAAGCAGTGCCAATTTTGTTGGTTTCAACAATTTTTGCTACTGATGGCCACATTGCGGCAGGTACCAAAGAAAATGCAACACCAAGAATAAAAATGGGAATATAGGGGGTGATGTTGGTAAAGGCGAACATCAAATGTACGATTACAAGTAGCAGCGACCCATAGATCATTAATGTGGCAGATTTTCCCTTAAAATCGCATATCCAGGCAAATAACGGGGTAAAGATGAGTGTGCCAAAGGGTAAAACGGATGTGATGGTTCCAGCCAGTTCTCGCGAAACGCCAAATTTATTGGTCATAAGATCTGGGGCAAATTTTACGAATGGGAAAACTGCAGAGTAGAAAAGAACACAAAGCATTGTAATATAAACAAAAGAGCGGGTTGTAATTAATTTTGTTATATCTGACAATCTAAACTCTTCTGTCTCATCAAGCAGACTTTCCCGGGTGTTTAATTGTTGATCGAATTTTATATCATAAATAATATAAACCAAAAAGGCCAAAAAGCCAATTCCCAGAAGTATAGTGCTAAACCAAATAGGCAGAGAAAGATTCGATTCTCCTACCAATCTTGGTGAAATAATCAATGCTGCAGCCATTCCTAAACGGCCGATGGCAAGGTTTAACCCTAATGCCAGGGCAAGTTCTTTACCCTTAAACCATTTTACAATCACTTTTGAAATAACTACAATAGCTGTTTCTGCTCCCAAGCCGAAAATGAAAAATCCCAGGGTGGTCATTTTCAGGATTGGTGACCAGGAAGGCAAAAAAGATTCCATGAATTGATAACCAACGCCACCATTAATATAATAATCTGTTGTCCCATAGGCTGTTATGGCAGCGCCTAGCACCTGAAGCAGAATGAAAAAAGACCCGGTTATTCGGATTCCTATTTTATCCAGAATAATACCTCCAACAACAGCCATAGCAAGGAATACGTTGGGCCATGAATAGGCACCCATAAAAAGGCCATAATCAGATGATGAAAATCCCAGTTTGGTATGCATTAGGTCTTTTAATGGCGAAAGAGCATCATAAAAATAGTAATTGGTTGCCATGGCCAAACTCACCAATAGCATAATTCCCCAGCGGGCAGCGGGTGAGTCGTTAATCATTTTTTTTACGTTCATGTTTCGGATTTTGGTAAATATTTGTTAAAGATAGTTTTTAGCTTTGGTAATCACTTTTTCCAGCCCATCCGGATTTTTTCCTCCGGCAGTGGCAAAATGGGGCTGGCCTCCGCCACCTCCCTGAATCTCCTTCGCCAATTCACGTATAATATTGCCGGCATGAAGGCCTTTGTTTTTGGTCAAATTTTCTGAAATGATAATGGTAATACCCGGTTTGCCTTCATGCAGATGGGCAATAACAGCAAAAAGATCGTTGACCTGCTTCTTCAGTTCAAACGCCAGATCTTTTGCCAAATCGCCGGAAACACTTAGTTTAACCGCTATGAAATTAATCCCATTAATCAATACTGCTTTTTTGGCCAGTTCATCAACCAGATTCCTGGCCTGAGATTTTTGTGCTTCCTGTAATTGCTTGTTGAGTTTATCGTTTTCGTTTTGAAGTTGCTCGATGGCTTTAATAATATCTTTTGGGTTTTTAAGAATTTCACGAGCCTGGTTTAGCGTGCCGATTTTATCATCTACAAAATCTTCGGCAAGTTTACCTGTAATGGCTTCAATTCTCCTTATTCCGGCAGCAATAGCTCCTTCAGAGATGATTTTAAATAAACCAATCTGCCCTGTAGCTCCAACATGTGTTCCTCCGCAAAGTTCTGTTGAATATTCCTGATCAAAGGAAATAACACGTACCTTATCTCCATATTTTTCGCCAAACAATGCCATGGCGCCCATTTCGCGAGCCTGATCCATGCTCATATCCAAATGCTCCTGTTGCTCGATGTTGGATCGGATCCTTTCGTTTACAATATTTTCTATTTGGGCAATTTCTTCGGGGGTTACTCTGGCGAAATGGGAGAAATCGAAGCGAAGTCTCTCTTCATTCACCAACGAACCTTTTTGTTGCACATGCGTGCCGAGTACTTTTCTTAGAGCTGCATGCAGCAGATGTGTTGCACTGTGGTTGTTTTCTGTTAGTTTTCGTTTGTCAGCATCAACTGTTGCAATAAAGGAAGATGGCCATTGATCCGGAATTTTATTGAGAAGATGGATAGAAAGATTATTTTCCTTTTGAGTATCTGTTACCTGTAAGGTAATCCCTTCTGATTCAAGGGTGCCTCTGTCGCCAACCTGTCCGCCAGATTCAGCGTAAAAGGGAGTTTTATCCAATACCAGCTGATAAAAAGTTTTTCCTTTGGATGTTACTCTTCTATACTTAATTGGTTTTACCTGCGCCTGAAGGTTTTTATAGCCCAGAAAAACAGTTTCGGAACTGCCAGGTTGAAGTTCTACCCAGTCATCAGTGGCAATCACAGCAGCTACGCGGCTGCGTTCTTTTTGCTTTTTCATCCCTTTTTCAAACCCTTTCATATCAACTCCAAGGCCTTTTTCCCTGGCCATTAATTGGGTAAGATCAATTGGAAAACCGTAAGTGTCAAATAGTTCAAAGGAAAACTCACCGTCAATGATCTTCTCATTAGGATGAGCCTGAATATGGTTTTCAAATTTTTGTATGCCCATAGCCAGGGTTTTTAAAAAGGTGCTCTCTTCTTCGTTTATCACTCTGGTAATGATATCTTGCTGAGCGGTTAGCTCAGGAAAAGATGGACCCAGCTGCTCAGCTAATATAGGAACCAGTTGATTAACAAAGGGGTCTCTGATGTCGAGGAAAGTGTAGCCATATCTTACGGCTCTGCGCAAAATCCTGCGGATTACATATCCGGCCTTGTTATTGGAAGGCAACTCTCCATCTGCAATGGCAAACGCCACAGCTCTCAGGTGATCACTTATTACCCTCATAGCAATGTCTGCCTGTTGATTGTCTCCGTATGTTTTACCTGTAATCTCGCACAATTTTTGAATGTAAGGCTGAAAAACATCGGTGTCATAATTAGATTTTTTCCCCTGCAATACCATGCAAAGTCGTTCAAATCCCATTCCGGTATCAACATGTTTGGCCTTTAAGGGATTTAGATTTCCATTGGCAGTACGGTTGTATTGAATAAACACCAGGTTCCATATTTCGATTACCAAAGGGTGATCTTTGTTTATCAGTTCATGTCCGGGTGTAGTTTTTTTTTCTTCGGCAGGCCTTATGTCAACATGAATCTCAGAACAAGGGCCGCAAGGGCCGGTATCTCCCATTTCCCAAAAATTGTCTTTTTTGGAACCAAAAAGAATCCTATCTTCGGCAATGTGGTTTTTCCAGAAATCTTTTGCTTCATTATCGGCATCCAGTCCATCCATTTTATCTCCACCAAAAACAGTTACGTAGAGATCATCTTTTTCGATTCCGTAAACATCAGTAAGTAATTCCCACGCCCAATCTATAGCTTCTTTTTTAAAATAATCGCCAAAACTCCAGTTTCCAAGCATTTCAAACATGGTATGATGATAGGAATCATGGCCAACTTCTTCGAGGTCGTTATGTTTTCCCGAAACTCTCAGGCATTTTTGTGTATTGGCTACCCGTAAATGTTTTTCCGGAGAATTACCCAAAAAGATATCCTTAAACTGGTTCATTCCAGCATTTGTAAACATTAATGTGGGGTCATTTTTTACGACAATTGGCGCAGAATGTTCTATAAAATGGCTTTTTGATTCGAAGTAGCTGAGAAAGGTGTTTCTTATCTGATTGGAATTCATTGAAACTGAGAAGTTTTTAGGTGTTTTGTAATATTTTTTTTAGTAAAATCACTGACAAAATTAAATTAATTTTATTTAGTTTTGTAACTAATTACTTGTTATCCACGTAAATTAAATGGTCAGGCGTTATAAGTAAATAACTACCCAAATCGGTTGCTTGCCGTTAAAGAGTTAAAGCTTTTATTTCAGATATGTCGAAAATTAAGTACCAGTTTAATACCAAATCTCTTGCTGTAGAGCCTGTAAGAGAGACACTCTGGGAAAAATCCAAAAGATTTCTTAGAATAGTTTTGGCGGGAATGGTTTTCTCGGTATTAGTTCTTAGTATTGGTTACACATTCTTCGATTCGCCAAAGGAAAAAATGTTGCGACGGGAGATTGATCAATATCAACTTAATTACCAGGTTGTAAATGATAAACTTGATATGCTGTCATCGGTTTTGGAAGATCTTCAACATCGTGATGATCAGATTTACAGGGTAATATTTGAAGCTGAGCCCATGTCTGCAGTACAAAGAGATGCTGCTTTTGGTGGAACTGATCGTTATGAACAGTTTGAAGGGTTTAATAACAGCGCCGTAATTACAGCTACAATGCAGCGGATTGACAAAATATCAAGGCAATTGTATGTTCAGTCGGTTTCTTTTGATGAAGTATTTAATATGGCAAAAGACAAAGCTGATATGCTTGCCAGTATTCCTGCCATAATGCCAATTGAAAGAGGTACGCAGCGTTTGGTATCCGGATATGGTATGAGAATTCATCCAATCTATAAAACCCTGCGTATGCATGCAGGTGTTGATTTTACCGCTCCAACAGGTACTCCGGTATACTCTCCTGGCAACGGTGTGGTTAAAACAGTTGAAAGAAGCCGGCATGGCTATGGTATGATGGTGATTGTTGATCATGGTTATGGTTATACCACCCTGTATGCTCATCTTAGCAGGTTTAATGTTAGGAAAGGGCAAACGATAACCCGGGGTGAGATTATTGGTTACGTTGGAAATACTGGTGTATCTACTGCACCTCATCTTCATTATGAGGTAAGAAAAAATGACCGAACTGTAAATCCGGTTAATTATTTCTTTAACGATTTGTCTCCGAAAGAATTTGAATATATTATTGAAGTAGCTTCAAGAGTTAACCAATCTCTGTCATAAGATTTTTTATTGATCGAAAAATGTGAAAGGCCTCCATTGTTTGTGGATGGCCTTTTTTCATAATAAATCGGTTGTTTTTTTTAATTTTACAAAATGTTTCTTGATTGGATAAATATGTGATAAGTTTACCATGGATAAAAAGGATGATAACATAGGTCGTATATACTATACCATCGGAGAAGTAGCAGATATGTTTAGGGTAAATACTTCTCTTATTAGATTTTGGGAAAGGGAATTTGATATTATTCAACCTAAAAAAAATAAAAAGGGAAACCGGCTCTTTACTCAAAAGGATGTGGATAATTTTCATCTTATTTATAACCTGGTAAAGGATAGAGGATATACCTTAAAAGGAGCCAGCGAAAAGTTGAAATCCAATCCTGATGATAGTCTCAAAGAGTTTGAGATCATAAAATCTTTACAGAAGATGGAAAGTTTTCTTCTTGGGGTTAAAAAACATTTGGAAAATCCCTGATTTTTATTTTTAAGAGCGCTAAATGGCTCTCTTTTTCCATTTGTTAGGAATGAAAATGCTGCTAAAAAGGGTTATACTCACGTAAAAGGGATAAATTAAAGAAAGAAGCGGATACAGGGACATGAGTCTCCTTGATTTAAAAAATATTGATGTTTGAAGCATTAATGGAAAATCAATAATCATTTTTATGCCAACAAAAGCCAGAGCGGTCATGGGCTGGGCAGATACAAAGTGTTTTATGATCCAAACCAAAAGTGTTAGATTGTATCCGCCAATTAAAGCTCCCGTAAAAAGACTAAAAAAATCTGAGTATCCCAACGATTTCCCTGCCCAACGCATACGTTGACTGAGAAACTCCGTTAGTTTTTCTGATGGCTTGGTCGTAACTACAGATTCCTGGTTTTTCAGAAACAGGATTTTGTCAGGGCATATTTTTTTGATGGCCTGTAACAGAAAAATATCATCTCCAGATTTATATCTACTTCCCTTTAATGTATTTTCAGCTTGGAGCCATGTTTCCCTGGTAATGGCAAGATTGGCACCGTTGCACATAATTGGAAAGCCAATATTTGACGCACCACCAGTACTTCCCTGCAGACTTATAAACTCCAGTGCCTGAAAACGTGAAAAGATGCTGTTATCTTTGTAATCAATTAATACAGGGCCAATTATAAATTTGGGTTGGTAGCTGCTGTTAAATCCATTTACAATACTTCTGATCCAATTGGGGTTTAAATTACAATCCGCATCAGTTGTTATCAATATCTCTCCCTTGGCTTCCTTAAAGCCACCTTTTAAGGCTCCTTTTTTCCCTATTGAAGCTCCTTTTGCTGTTGTAATAATTCTGATATTTTTATTTGTAAGAGAGAAGTTTTCAGTTACACTCACTGAGTTATCTTCAGATGCATCATCGCAGATAATTACTTCAATTAACTCTTGATGGTAGTTTTGCGATGAGATATTATGGAGCAATTCCGGAAGATTTTTTTCTTCGTTACGTACAGCAATTATTACTGAAACAGTTTTTTTTTCATTACAGGATAAGTCATTTTTCTCTGGTTTTCTATTCCAACCCCAGGTAAAAATTACAATCAGAAAAAAATAAAGAAAACTGAAAACTATAAGTATAATGGTTAAGGCATCAATCATTTTTGTTAGAATACGTTTTTCTTATCTGAAAGTTTAATTCGATTAACCCAACAGCTAATCCCGGGATCCCCGGATTGATTATCCCCAGGTTGTTGCCGATACAAAATATTGTTGAATTGTTTTACACTTTGGAAATTCATCTGTTTATAATTTTATTAATTCGGTCAGAAAGCTAGTCTCGCTTTTTCAGCGAGAGAGCTCCCGCGAAAAACGGGATAAATCACCAACAATAGTCATTCTGCAAGTTTTGCCATGCTGCGAATTATAATCATCCACATGTGTGTCAATATTATTGTCATGGTTCGGTTCATCTGTTTTTAAGGGGAGTAATAGATCCTGAAGTTTTACTATCGTAAATTTATTAAAATTATGGTTTCCAGATTAATGATTCTAACTTGAATGAAATCTTTTCCCTTTTTAACCTTTCATTTAATACATTAAATAAAATAAGGGAAAAGCCAGCAGAAAAATAGTTTCGTAACCATAATTTAATCTGATTTTACCTGCCCAGTGATTGATTTCGCTTATACCCGCTAAAATCATTGCGCAGAATATATAAACAACTGCAAAGGCTATGGTGATCCTGATTAAAGGCAGAGAATTTTTATGTACATTTGCTGATAATGCAAGGGTAGTAGTATTCAGATGCATAAAAAATAAACAGTGACAGAAAAAATTATTTTAGGTATTGATCCCGGAACAAACAATATGGGCCTTGGTGTTATAGAAGTTAAAGGTAGTAAAATTGAAATTATTGCCATGGATGTTTTAAAGTTGGACAAGCTATCTGGGCAGCCTTTAAAATTGAAAAAAATATTTGAAACCACCTTGCGAACTATTGATCATTTTCATCCGGATGAATTGGCCATTGAAAGCCCGTTTTATGGTAAGAATATACAATCAATGTTAAAGTTGGGACGTGCTCAGGGAGTTGCCATAGCAGCAGCTCTTTATCGCGATATTCCGGTTTTTGAGTATTCTCCCAGAAAAATAAAACAGTCCATTACAGGAAAAGGAAGCGCATCAAAAGAGCAGGTGGCGGGCCTTTTGGCGGGAATGCTTTCGATGAAGCAAATACCCGAAAATCTGGACATTACCGATGCACTGGCGGTTGCGGTTTGTCATCATTTCCAAAAAGGAGTAACAGGAGAAAAATCCCCAACTCTCTCTGGCTGGAAGGCTTTTGTTACACAAAATCCAGACCGGGTGAAATAATAAATCAGGTTATAATTTTGAGCTGATTCGTTCAGAAATCAGGGCAAACTCATTGGCACTTAAGCTAAGTTTGGGTTTACTAAAGTCAATATCGTAAATGCTGTTGATAGGTACCAAATGAATGTGCGCATGTGCAACTTCAAGGCCTACCACAGCAATCCCAATTTTTTCGCAAGGAACTGTTTTTTTTATGGCATTGGCCACTTTTTTGGCAAACAGAAAAAGCTGTTGATATTCATTGTCTTCAATATCGAAGATATTGTCTGTCTCCTTTTTAGGGATTACTAAAGTATGGCCTTTGGCCAGTGGATTAATATCAAGAAAAGCCAGAAAATTTTCATCTTCTGCTACCTTATAGGCAGGAATTTCACCAGCAACAATTTTTGAGAATATGGTTGACATAATACTATGGTATTTTTTATCTGCTTATTTCAAGAATTTCAAAGGTCATTAGACCTGCCGGAACCTGGATGTCCACTTTTTCACCAATTTGCTTACCAAGTAATCCCTTTGCAATAGGACTACTTACCGATATTTTACCTGATTTTATATCAGCTTCATTTTCCGGCACAAGGGTATAGGTCATGGCAGCGTTGTTCTTAAGATTTTTAAGTTTTACCTTCGATAAGATAGATATTTTACTTTCATCTAATTGCGATTCATCAATAACTCTGGCATTACTAAGTGTGGTTTCCAGTTTTGATATGCGCAATTCGAGCATTCCTTGTGCATTTTTTGCCGCATCATATTCAGCATTTTCAGAAAGGTCACCCTTTTCTCTGGCTTCTGCAATTTGTTGAGAAATAGCAGGCCTTTCAACTGATTTCAGCTGTTCTAATTCATCTTTAAGTTTCTCCAGACCTTCTTTTGTAAAATACTTAACATCACTCATGATTAAAGAAATTATTGTTTGACAATGTTCCTGCAGTTTTTTCATTGATTTTTTTCAATGACTTATGCAAAAGGAACCAAAACTGTTTTGATAAAATTGTGAAATTGTAATTTAATTATTTCCGGGGGTAGGTATTGGTATTAAAAAATTTTGTTGAGATAAATCATCTAAGTATTTTAATACCGGCGACAGATTCAGAAATCGTAATTTGATCGATGTCGGGTCCCCGGGATGGTAGAAGGGGGAAAGCCCATAAATAATATCTTCTACTTTACAGGGCATTCTCCCGCAAGTAATATGAAATAAGATATAATTCTTAATGGCTTTAATCATTACAATTCTAAATACGAATACATAAAAAAAACAGTTGGCAGCCTGAGGTTTTTACCAAACTGACAACTTTTGAGGAATCTGCAATGTTAGACAGAATAAATGACTTAATTGCAAATTGCTGTCTTAATTATTACACTTTAGAAAAAATGCAAACGTGCTAAAGCGTTTGCATTGACAAATATAATTCTTTTTTTGTTACCGGGAAATAATTTCCCGTCTTATTTAAATTTTACTTTTTACCTTATTTAAAATATTATCCTACACCAAACTACGATTGTTAGGAGTAAAAACAGGTATGTCAGGAATACTTTCTGTTAATTATTTCTGAATAAATAATCGCTTTTCTTGCATCAAAATCTATTCCTGTTTGGATTGCTTCATCTACATCAAGATCAACAACATTTAATTTATCATCCTCATTTTTGATTTGTTGATCTCTCATTTGGTATGATTTTATAATATCTTCCATTGTCTCCACCTTGCTGGGTTGGGTTGAAAATTTATAATCTGAATCAACAGCATAAGTTCCTTTATAGTCTGACATTTCATCAGATGCCGTTGTTTCCAGAGATTCAATTTCAGGTGTATAATCACTGAAAGAATGGGGCGTCTCTTGTTTCATAGATGGTTGGGGGGCAGGTTGATCCTTTCGTTTTTTTGATCCGGTCCCAAAAAAATCTTCCAGCATATCTTCGAAATCACTACCGGTATTTTGGGGTTGTTCTTTTGTAGAAACAGGTTGTGGTTCCGATCTTTGTGTATTGGGTCTTGATGTCTGGCCTTGCTTCTTTTTTTTGCTGCCAATAATGCTGATTACCAACCAAACTATACCTAAAATGATGTAAATAAAATCTTCCATTGTTTACACAATTGTTAGTTTAAAATTACCTGTTTAATAAAGTTATAAACCATCTTCTATAAAACGGGATCTTTTTGTTTTTGTTTATCCTTTCGCTTTGTCTGCGCGATTGTTTCATTCGTTTTCTTGTTTCTCTGCTCTGAGCTTCTAAATGACGTCTCTTACCTTCATTAAAGGCAATTTCTCCGGTATTCTGTCGTGCTCCTATTCTTTTTTCCTGTTTTCTTTGTTCTTTTGTTGCTTTAAATTGAGGCCCGCACGAAAGTAAGGGAAGAAGTAATAAAACGGTTATTGTTACGTAATATTTAAAACTTTTTAGATGATGCATCGAAAGATCGGGTTGTTTTCTTTTATTACCAATTATCTACCGGGGTTTTTGGTTGTAAGGATACCCTATCTGATAGCAAAGTTAAGAAAAACAGGTTAACTTTGCTTTTTTAGAAAACTTCTATGAAAATAATATTTCTCCATAGATACAGGATGTTCTTTATGTTGGTAATACTAACTTTTATGATGTATTCATGCGCCGATGAAGAACGCAATCCTGTGCCGGTAATTCCTGTAGATTTTACCATAAATACAGAGTTTCAATATATAGAATTGAATAGTCCGGGAGGGTGGGTCAATGTATTTGGTGGATTTGGTGGGATTGTGATTTACCGGTTTTCAATCGACGAATTTCGTGCTTTTGATCGTGCATGCCCTTATCATCCTTACGATGAAGCTGCCCGTGTTATTGTTGAAGACCCACCATTGGCAAAATGCCCGGTTTGTGGTTCTACTTTTCTTTTACTTGATGGCACAATTGTTACCGGACCATCGAAACACCCCTTACGGTCTTATCGTACACAATTTAACAACCCTTTTCTTTACGTTTACAGTTACTAAAAAGGATCTTCATGATCTTAATCTGCATCAAGTAATGTTTTTCCTTGAAAAAACCACTTGTAAAATTATACAAGTGGTTTTAAATCAGTTAAATATTACAGGTATTCTGTAATAAATTATGTTTTAGTATCTGTAGTGATCGGGTTTGTAGGGACCTGATTTGGGAACTCCAATATATTCAGCTTGCTCAGGGGTTAAGGTTGTTAGTTTTACACCAATTTTCTCGAGATGTAAACGAGCAACCTCCTCATCAAGGTGCTTGGGTAGGCGATAAACACCGATATCATAATTATTTTTCCAAAGCTCCATTTGGGCAACCACCTGATTGGTAAAAGAGTTGCTCATTACAAATGATGGGTGCCCGGTTGCGCATCCCAGATTAACCAGCCTGCCTTCTGCCAGCATAAATATTTCATGACCGGCGGGGAAAACATATTTATCTACCTGGGGCTTGATGTTAATCTTTTGAACTCCGGGTGTGTTATCCAGTTTATCCACTTGAATTTCATTATCGAAATGGCCAATATTACAAACAATAGCCTGATCTTTCATCTTTTTCATGTGTTCAACAGTAATAACATCGCGATTTCCAGTTGCTGTTACGAAAATGTTCCCTTCTTCGAGTGCATCTTCAAGAGTTTTTACTTCAAAACCTTCCATTGCAGCTTGCAGGGCGCAAATGGGATCAATTTCAGTTACAATAATTCTGGCACCATATCCACGCATACTTTTGGCTGAGCCTTTTCCAACATCACCATAACCACAAACTACAACTACTTTTCCGGCAATCATTACATCTGTGGCTCTTTTGATACCATCAGCAAGTGATTCGCGGCATCCATAAAGGTTATCAAACTTTGATTTGGTAACAGAATCGTTAACATTGATGGCAGGAATAAGCAGTTCACCACGTTCCATCATTTGATACAGACGATGAACTCCGGTGGTTGTTTCTTCAGAAACACCTCTCCAGTCCTTTACAAACCGGTGCCATTTCTGGTTATCTTTTTCAAGGGTGCTGTTTAGCAATTTTAGGATTTCAGCTTCTTCCCGACTTTCGGGGGTTTTATCAAGAATAGAAGCATCATTTTCGGCTTTGTATCCCAAATGTATGAGTAATGTAGCATCACCGCCATCATCAACAATAAGCTGCGGGCCTTTTCCGCCAGGGAAGGAAAGTGCCTGGTCTGTGCACCACCAATATTCAGCTAAAGTTTCTCCTTTCCAGGCAAAAACCGGGATGCCTCTCTTAGCTATGGCTGCTGCTGCATGATCCTGGGTAGAAAAAATATTACAGCTTGCCCATCTGACGTTGGCGCCAAGTTCTACCAGCGTTTCAATAAGAACGGCAGTTTGAACAGTCATATGTAATGAGCCCATAATGCGAACATCCTTGAGAGGCTTCTCATTTCCATATTTTTCGCGCAATGCCATAAGACCTGGCATCTCTTTTTCTGCAATATCAATTTCTTTACGGCCAAAATCAGCCAGGGAGATATCTGCTACTTTGTAAGCAATTGGAGTTTCAGTTAGAGTTTTTTCCATTAGTAAATTCAGTTTAATTTTTTAATTTTGCAAATGTAACACTTTAAAGGCAAAAGTGTACATGTGCCCGACAGGCTATTTTAATACAAATTCAATTACACATAGGTTCAAACACGGCAATGTTTTATTAGGTTAATTTTTTGTAATTAGCGAATGAAAATTCCACCTTTTTGGCTTTGCCCCTTTAAGTAAGAGAATGAGTCTTTATCTGAAAAAAAGTATCAAAGACGCGTCAATTGGCGTTTGGGAGATAAAAGAATCGGTTGATGAGTTATATGCTCAGTTAACCCTTTCGAATGATGAAGAAAGAATTTTTTCATCACTCAAAACGGCAACACGTAAGCAACATTGGTTAAGCTATCGGATGATTTTACCTTATCTGGTAAGTGAAAACGAACTTAGTGCTATTTCTTATGATGTTTATGGTAAACCTTACCTTAATAATGGTGTACGTCATATATCCGTATCCCACTCGGGTAAATATTCGGCACTTATTGCCAGTCCAATTCATTCGGTAGGAGTTGACATTGAAAGAATTGAAGATAAAATTGAGAAAGTAAGTCATAAGTTTCTCACTGAAATGGAACTTTCTGAACTAGGAGGCGACCTATCGCTCGATGCTTTATATATTATGTGGGCCGCCAAGGAAACGCTTTTCAAACTGCATGGTAAGCGGGATATTCTTTTCAAAGATCACATTTATATAGCACCCTTTTCGCCCCAGAAGGAGGGTCTTATATATGGAACGATAAAAAATGATGATGGAGAGAAAATGTACACTGTTCATTATCAGGTAATTGATGATTATATTTTATCGTATGCTGTTGATAGAAGCCGTTTTTCTTATCTTTGATCATCATTTTATTTTTACTTTTCCTAATTAATACCCAATAATACCAGAGCCTGCATGCAAAATGCCATTTATTCTCAAATAAAGGCTTCGTCCGATAAAAATGCAAAACAACTTGCAGTGCTCGTTGACCCCGATAAAACCAATAAGGAAGATCTTATTGCTTTAATTCAGCTGGTAAATTTAAACCGTGTTGATTTTGTCCTGGTAGGAGGAAGCCTGATGACCGGAACTTTTTTATCTGAGTGCATTAGCCTGATTAAAAATAATTCTAACGTGCCTGTGTTGCTTTTTCCAGGGAATTCATTACAGATTAATCCTTTCGCTGATGGAATCTTATTGTTGAGTCTGATTTCGGGTCGCAATCCTGAACTGCTGATTGGTAATCATGTAATAGCTGCGCCTGTATTGAGAAATTCTGGTCTTGAAATTATTTCTACCGGTTATATGCTTATTGAAAGTGGGAAACTTACATCAGTAGTTTACATGAGCAATACAACCCCAATACCTTCAGATAAAGTTGATATAGCCCTTTGTACTGCAATGGCCGGCGAAATGCTGGGGATGAAACTTATTTATATGGATGCAGGAAGTGGTGCTTCAAAGCCAGTATCTGAAAGAGTTATCTCTTCGGTGAAGAAACATATTCAGGTTCCACTAATTATTGGTGGTGGATTACGTTGTGCATCTTCTGCCCGCGCTGCATGGGATGCAGGAGCGGATATTATTGTAGTGGGCAATGCCCTGGAAAAATCTCCCTATTTTCTGGATGATCTCTGCAAGGAAAGGGATCAGATTAATCAGGTTCGTGCTTGAAATCAGTAAATATAGTTGGTTTGAAAACAATACTTTGTCTTCTTTTTTTCACCATTTCAATTGGATATTCCTTTTCTCAGCTAAACAATTCAGTAATTAGTGATAAGTTTAGACCTGACTCTATCGATGCTGGCAATTGGGGGCTTGCTACTCATAGTTTTAATTATTTGAGAAATACTGAGTATTTCAATCAAATTGAGTCAGGACAAACTTTGTTTGGATCACAGTTAATTCCTTCGTTGTGGTTGCAGGCTAATAAATCTACCCGGTTAAGATGCGGAATATCAATCAACCATTCATTCGGCTCACATAAAATAGATAATATCTCTCCAATAATAAGTCTTTCGCATACATCAAATTCGGGGACTTTCATTTTTGGTACTATAAACGGGGCTCTTTCACATCAGATTATTGAGCCTCTTTTTAATGTAAACAATGCGATTGAAAACAGAATTGAACAAGGTGCCCAATTTTTTATTGATAATGACAATTTTTTTCTCGATACCTGGATTAACTGGCAAAATTATTTGCCATGGAAAGGGGATGAACACGAGCGCTTTACTGCCGGGTTTAATATTTTACCCAAGATAAAAATAGATGACAATGACTTATATTTAAGTTTTCCGGTTCAATTATTATTTTATCATAAAGGTGGTCAGCTAAATTCAGATACCACTAAACAATTTTCATCAGTAAATGGTGGTGCTGGATTGCAGGTAAGTTGGGAGTTCTTTCCCGGGAATTTTATTAATTGGGACTATTATAGTCTTCTCTCAAATAATGAGATTGGAAACGATAAAATTGGCTTAGGTCAATATTCAAACTTAAGTTATGATAGTCAGAGTTTTACGTTAATGTTTTCATGGTTTCGCGGAAATAAATTTCAATCTTTGGATGGCACTTATATTTATCAAAGCCAGTCAAGAAATGATCCTGCCTTATTTTTACCCCAAAGGGAATTACTATTCTTGCGATTAATGTATAATCGTGCATTAGACGAAGAGCTTCACCTCAGTGCCAGGCTAGAGCCGTTTTATGATTTTCAATCAGAAAAAGCTGAATTTAGCTTCTCTCTTTACATTGTGTACCGGTTTGGAACTGCAGCCGGTATTTTGGGTAGAGAAGATTAGATCGGGCAAGTATAGAAGCTAAGGCAGCTTATTCTGGATTTCCGAAAAATGAGCTTTTGGTCCCTCTTTCACCAGGAATAGCCAGAAAAAGCCCTCCACTGTTCGGTAAGCTATTTCTTTCTGCTTCAGACATTCCAACACGGGCAGTTGTAATTATTAGCTGATCAAGGTTTTCTCCGCTGAAGGCGCATGATGTAACATTTTTTGCTCTAACATCTATTTTGGTTATAAGATCGCCAGAAACCGGATCCCAGCAGTAAACAGCCAATCCACCCCAATGGCCTATCCATAGATTATCGTTCTCATCAATGGCCATGCCATCAGGAGATCCTAATTCGCGCTGTATCTCAACAGCAATTCTTGAAAAGGTTATTTCTCCGGTTTCATTATTATAATTGAACTCTTTAACCTGCTGCGTTGGTGTATCTATGTAATACATCTTTGTTTTATCGGCAGACCATACAATGCCATTTGAAATGGTAATACCTTCCCACACTCTTTTGAAGGTGAAATTGGTATCCATCATATATAGTGCTGAAGTTTCTTTTGATCCATCCATAGATATGCTGCCTACCCATAGCCTGCCTGCAGGGTCGCATTTCCCGTCATTAAAGCGAAACTTACCCGGATCATGATCTGCCTTTGCCAGTAGTTCCAGTGTTTCACTATGAAAATAGAACCGGTATATGCCATCCTGAAGAGCAACAATAGCATTCCCGGCCTTATCCGGCACTACGGTACCGATAAGTTGGGGCATTGTGTAGGAAAGATTTACTTTTGTTGCAGGGTCGTATACATGCAATTGCTTTCCCAGAATATCTACCCACCAGAAGGTGTTTGTCTGGTGGTTCCAGAAAGCACCCTCTCCTAGTTGAGATTGAGAATTGTATAAGAGTTCTGATGAGACTACGGGGAAGTTGGCTTTAGCAATACTCATAGAAGCTATCATCAGGTATATAGCAATAAAGGTGATGGAACGGATAATTTTTATCATTTAGCTCTAATTTTTAAAAAGCTAATTTACTAAATTATCGGGTAATTTAATCAGCTGCCTGATAGTTTGTGAAACTGCTTCCATTGAAATGTGAAGCACCATTGTCGGTTCCAAACCAAATGGTGCCATCTTTATCAATTGTAATGCAGAATACATTATTACCAGCTAATCCTTGTACGGTAGTGTAATTAATGAAGTCTGTACCATCATATTTGGAAATACCCACCTGGGTTCCAAACCACATGTTGCCATCATTATCTTTGTTTATAGCTTGTACATACTGATTTGCCAGTCCATGAGAAACATAGAAATGCGACCAGTTTTCTTTGGCTTCAGTACCATCATGTCTGGCAAGTCCCTCGTCGGAGCCAAACCATTGAGAGTGCCCATCAACAAATACCGATAGTATATTTTCTGAAGGCAGATTACTCCATGGAATTTCAAAGGGAGATGCACCACTGATTGCATCGGGTGCAGAAGTAATCATACGGGCAATTCCCCCCCCCATGGTTCCAATGTATATGGTATCATTGGCAAAATCGATGGATGTAATCCTGTTGTTCTCGAAAAACCCAGCAAAATAGTGTCCGTTAAAATCGATCGCAGGCCATTGATTGCCGCTGAATGCCGACAAACCTTCACTGGTGCCAAACCATCGTATATTGTTGCCATCAACCTTTACAGCAAGAACCGTGTCGCCTGCCAGGGTAGGTTGGCCTGGAAAAATTCCCGGGGTATTGGCTTTGGAGTAAATTGTGGCCCCGGAAGTAGCGTCAACAGGCAGAGTAATTACATTTACGCCCTCGTTGGTGCCAAGCCACAATTCTGGTCCGTAAGTGGTCTGTTCAAAATCCATATCGTGTATCATGCCTTTGCTAACTTTGGGATTATCATTATGGACTGCCCATTGGGTGCCATCGAAGCTTGCAATTCCCTTGTCAGTAGCAAAATATTTCAGGCCATCATCAGTAACATAAATGGCAAAAACTTTGTTTCCGGGAAGACCTGCAGGGGTTTCGACATCATTGTTGTTGTTGTCTTCACAACCATACATAACAAGGGCAAGTAATGCAAAGAATGCTAATGATAATTTCTTCATTTCCGGGTAATTTTTTTAGTTTATGAGTTGTATTTTATGATTTTGGGCATATTTGTTTTTTCCGGCTTCAAGTCGAAATTGAACTATGTAAAAACCGGGTGTTAGGTTATGATCTGTGGCTTTCCATTTGATTTCATAGTTTCCGTTTTCATATTTGCGGTTTTCCAGATTTGAAATAGTGCGGCCTTGTAAATCTAGAATCTGGATGTTGACCTGGCCTGGCTCCTGAAGGCTGAAGGCAAAAGTCATCTGATCTGTAAATGGATTGGGGTAGGCCTTGATTTGCAATTGGTTATTGGCTGAAAGTTGTGGAACTGATACTGTGCTTGAAGTTCCATCTGTTTGAATTAATTCAATACCGTTGCCTGTGCCAAGATTTCGGGAGTACTTTTTTTCCAGGGCATTGTTCCAGTGTTCGTGAACGCCAAGACTTGCAAGAGTGCCTCTGCCATCGGGATTGTAGGTAATGCCAACTGGCCAGTTGTCCTGGCTGGCAGCCTGGTGCAGGTAGTCATCCACGCCAAGCCAATTGGGATAATCCTGAGGCTGGTTGGTTCCGTCGAATTCCTCTCTGAGAAAATCATAAGCAACAGATTCAAGGGCTACCTGATCGAGTGACATAAATATGGAATTGGACCAGTCGCCATTAAAAGGTGCCATATTGTATCTTACTGGTTGTTTTGTTTCGCTGGGGCCTCCTCCCAGAAGTCCTTCCAAAACAAAAAGCATTGTGTTTCCTCCCAGGTATTTATGGCCCATAATATCAACGGCTACCCTGTATTTATTGTAACCCTGGTTAACAACTGATGGAGAATTAACTTCATTGGGATATATCAACGAAGGATGCAGGTGTGCTGCCCCGCTCTTTGAGATGGAGCCAAAGTGATTTTTGGCACAAAGGGTAACACCCGCTCGCAGGTGCGGTTTCAAACATGCCACATTGATCATGTAGTCTGCTTCTTCCATGATAGTGAAGTATGACTCTAGAATTGCATCACCCATAATATTTCCGTCATCAGAATAGGTCATGGAGGGATTTGCGGAAGGTGTGATTTTTGTCCGGTTGTGGTCATCCGAGAATTTATCAGTGTATTTTATATTCGGAAATTCTGCATGCCATACATCATAATTGTGCCTGAAAGTATGTGACATGGGGTCACCAATTGCAATATTTTCCTGCGGGACTCCTGCTTCATTTACTAGTTGTCTTAATATATTCAAAATAACAAAGGGGCCGGTTTCGGAAGCAGCAAAATGGGCTCTTCTCCATGATGGGTTAATAGTGCCACTTGTTTGCCAGGCATATCCATTGGCTTTTTCTTCATTGTTCAATACCCACTGAGCTGTTCCCTGGTTTATCTTGATGTAAATTTTCTCTCCGCTTTGGTAGCCGCGCGATATGTCATGTTTTTTGCGATTATGGTTGTAGAAAATAGAATCCCATGCAGCTTCAAATTGGCTTGTGCCTGTTAGTTTAAGGATAGATTGCTCCACCATACCGCGAATAACCAGTGTGTCATTGTTTTTATAATCCCAGAAAGCATCTCCTGGCACATTTTGCAGATCTGGGTTAATAGCGTCTGGGTTCCATGCCCAGATAACTCTTCCCGGTATAATTCCTTGTGCTGTTCCCATAGGATTGTTAGCTCCATCGGGAGGGGCTGAAACAATTGTTATATTGGCTTTGGCATTGGATCCGCTATTACTGACTACAAAAAATGTAGCACCCAGTAGCACTCCGGCAAAAATGAATGCTAATGACGTAGCATAATTTTTTTGAGAAAATAGTGACCTGGCTTTCCGAAATGCAAAATAAGAGCCCGAAAAAGAGAGCAAATATATCACGAACCCCGACATAAGGGGGGCTGCTGCCTGCATGCAGGGGTAGCCTGCACGTGATGGTTTAGGTATTACCCTTACAAGAAACCAGATAGTAGCCAACAGGCCGGTAACCAGAAATATTATTTTATAGGGTACATGGTCAAGTAGATATTGGCGGATAGCAAAAATGTGTTGGGCGAAGGTTTTTTTTGAATTTTTCACGATAATTGTATTTGGTTGATAATTCGTTGTTTAATATTTACTTTCTAAGTTTTATGGTACCAAAAAAAGATGCATCCTTCCAGTGGTCATTATAGTTTTCTTCCGGAACCCAAACTGAGCCAAAGAAATGATCCCGTTTTTTGGGTTCCTCATTGATATCATCATTATTGCAGTAAGCAACAGAAAAACCCATGATTTTTTCTTCAGTCAGGGTAACTCTTGATTTTTCCGGTTGATCGTGGTCATAGGAATCATTATAAATTTTCAAAGATAACTCCCATGTGTATTGATTCCCAAATTTTCTTACAGCAAATTCGGGAATGTGATCCTGAAAATCAGCAATGAAATAGTCTGACCAGCTTTTTCCGGCAATATCCAGTGCCCTTTTTCCCTTTATCACTTCGCTTTCTTTTGGTGTTTCAATGGTTAGGTGGTAGGCAAAAGCATTTTCTGCGTTTGAACCCCATTGTTGAAGTTCACTATTGTCAGCATCAAAAACATGCAGACCCCCTGATTTGTCTTCGTCTATAAATATTTCAAAAATGTCATAATCGGCATATCCTTTTCCAATGGCCGGATCAGGATGATAGGTGTGTCCTCCAACAAAAACATTATCTGTTATTTCCGCAAGTATGTAAATAAGATTGGTGGATTCAGACCAGGCTATTTTATATCTGCCGCA
Source organism: Sphingobacteriia bacterium (assembly GCA_011390785.1). GTDB lineage: Bacteria > Bacteroidota > Bacteroidia > Bacteroidales > UBA7960 > SKVR01. The sequence continues at coordinate 22,622 of JAABRR010000023.1, read as the reverse complement.
GAAAATGGTAGAATCAATAGTTTCACCATAGGGTATCCAAACTTGCTTGATGGGCAACCAAACAGAATTTTCCCAGATATCGTCTTCATTGTTTCCATCAATAACGGGTGTTTTTTCAGCATGAAGTATATTTAATGTATCATGGGAGTATATGGTGGCTTTCTCTTTTGAATTTTCATTTGAATTTCGGGGAGACTGATAATTACAACCAACAGAAATAGCTACATACAGCAAAAAAAGATAGAATGATTTGATCATTTATGTGTGGTTTAAATAAAATTTAAAACCTGAACAAAGGCAAACGATTGCACAACAAAGATAATGATATTTGTAAGTGGTTTATGATTTTTAACTTCAAACCAAAAAAAAAGCTTTATGGCCATAGTCATTAGGTAAGAGAAGTTTTTCATTTAGGTGAAAGTGACAAAAAAAAACAGGGTGCTGAAAAGCTATTGTTGTTTTGTCTCATCAAGTGTTGAAATTTTTTGTAAGCAGTAATTGCTCTGAAGTATATAATAGGTGAGCGATTCGATTCTGTTTTTGAGCTGATGATTGGCGGTCTTTATTTTTAAACCTATCTTGGAAATACGAATGGATATTTCTACTCCATTTCACTAATAAATAGATTTCCGTTGATAAAAGTATTTTCATCATGACTACCAATCCAGATATCAAATTGTCCTTCTCTTTCACCTGGCAATTGAATAAGTGGATTTAAATTATTGGTTGCGCTGTCGTCATTGCATTTCCATGAGCCATCTGGCGTATTGATAATTAAAACAGCGTCTTCACCATCGTTGGAAGCAACAAAACTGATCTTCAGGTTTGCGGTAGATCCTTCCCATTGTAAACGAAAATCGGGTGCGCTGGAGGTATATCCTTTACAATTTTGCCCCAGTCCCATGGTTGCAATATTTTGATCACCACCGCTTTGGCCGCTGATATAGAAAGGATCAGGTGTAAAGCCTTCCTTCAGGCGTAAGGTGCCAAATTGCGGATCAAGACTGTAATCTAACGATGCCCTGGTGTTAGCTATAGAATTACCAACATTACCAGGTATGGTTTCGCTTATAAGTAGGGTTCCTTCCAAATAATCGCTTTCATTATAACTTCCCACCCAAATATTGTAATAACCAACTTTGGGGTTGGTTACAGTTAAGCCAGGATTGACATTCCCATCAGAAATATCGTCATTACATTGCCAGGAACCATCTGGTAAATTTACTAGGATGGTTGCATCATCATCGGTTTGATCAGGAAGAAAGGCAAATGAAATATTCTCATCTGAGCCATTCCACTCAATTCTGTAATCCGGAGCATTGGAAGCATATCCAACGCAGTTATTGGCTAAATAATCAATATTTATTTCTCCACCAGAAGTAACAGGCACTCTCAATATCGGGTTGTTGGAAAATCCATCAAGTTTAGTCTCTCCAAAGTTGGTTTCAAGGTCTTTGTTTACCCGGGTTACAGCACCCCCTTTCAGGTCAGAAGGATCAACTTCATCCCAACGGGTAAGCATATTTTCAGAGTCAAGTATGGCATTAACAACCTGGATTGACAGGATGCTTCCTAGCCTTCCACCTGTTTGGCTCTCGGTTCTAACATAGGTGGGTAAACCAATTACTTCTCCATTCCCATTAATGGCTATACCACCGCTGTTACCGGGCGACATTTCAGCATTGGTTCTATACCAGACAGGCATCTCCTGCCCGTTATAAAGATCAAACTTTACTGATGAGATGATTCCTTTGGTATATACCAATTCATCATCGCCGATTCCAGGATAACCCAACAGGGCAATTTCATCGCCCCGGCCTGGAATTTCTTCATCGGAAGCATAGGTAAGTGCTGGAAATCCCAAGAAAATGTTGTCATAACCATTAGTTAGATCATCAACAGACAGGCTTCGACCTTCTATATCTGAAGTAATCTTTAACAGGGCCATGTCATAATCGGGCGAAAAGGAGACCAGTTCGGCCTTAAAAGATTCTTCTACCGGTCGGTTAGCATCTTTGAGAGTGGCAATGGTAAATTCATAAAAGCCTTCTACAACATGTCGGTTGGTTAAAACATAAGGGGTTCCGGCCACGATGCTTCCAGATCCACTTCCATCCGGGGCAATAACCTGCACAACTGCAAGTGAAATCCGGTCTATTTCTTCCCGCGACAAGCGATCCTGTGACTGGGCCGTTCGGTATAAAAGCAAAAGGATACCGCAAATCATAATGGTTTTTCTAATCCATTTATGCCTTGTTGTAAAAAGTCTGTAGAAAATAATCATCTAGATTTTTTTAGGGTCTGATATCCAGTTCGGTAACTGTAAGTTCGCCCTCGATATAATCTCCACTTGCCAGGCTGGCTATCCAAATGTCAAATTGTCCTTCTGTTTCTCCACCAAGCAAAACCATTGGGTTTAGTGTACTTGAGTGAGCATCATCATTGCATAACCACGATCCATCAGGTGTATTTATAATTAACACGGCATCTTCGCCTGCGGTTGATGCTTTGAAGAATATCTTCAAATCTGATGTGCTACCGCTCCAGTTTAATCGGTAATCTGGTGCTTCTGCGGCATAACCAGTGCAGTCGGATCCGATGCCCATGGCAGAAACATCTATTTCACCACCACTGGTTCCACTGATTTTATACGGGTCTGGTTCAAAACCAGCTGTAAGACTAAAGGAACTGAAATGCGGTTCAAGGCTGTAATCCAATTTTTTAACGGTGGTTCCTTTTTTTCCACTATTAATCATGTCTGCATTCATTATGTAAAGCGTGCCTTCAATATACTTTCCATCTTCGTAACTGCCCACCCAAATGTCGTATTGGCCGCTTTCAGGGCTGGAAAGAACAAGCCCCGGGTTTAAATTGCCGGATTCAATATCATCGTTGCAAAACCAGTCCCCAGATGGGTTATTAATAAGTAAAGTAGGATCTTCTGATGGGTCGGATGGGACAAAAAGCACTCCCAGATTGTTTACAGAACCACTCCATTGCAGGCGATAATCTGGAGCTTCAGACACCCAGCCTGAGCAATCACCGCCCTGATAGTTGGCATTTACTGAACCGCCGGATGTTATGGCAACTTCATGAGGTGTTGATCCAAGAATGCTTAATGATATTTCTCCGTAGGTAGGGGTAAGGCTATAGTCCATTTTTGCGGTTACTGCCCCTTTCTGCCCATAGGTAGAGCCAAAAATAAGAAGGAAAAAAAATAAGGTAAACATCCCTGTTAAACCTGAATGATTAACATTGCCTGAGAAAAGTTTTGATGTAGACATAACTGAAAAATTAATAACGATTTAGTTCGTTTAGGGTATAGATTTAAACTTTTTTTAAAGTTAAAAATAATTTGATCTCAAATATTAACATGTTGAAAAATCGATGTAAATAAATTAATAACTGATTTTTTTTATTGCGAATAGCATTATTATTTCGATCAAACATTGACAATTTATTGTCGGTAAACGTTGGCGGAATGTTTATTACAGTTGAATTTTTATAATAAATCGATTGTTAATGTTTTAGGTAAGTTTTTCTATTTTTGCGAAAAAAAGTTATCAACATGCAAAAAAACGGAAATCCTGAACTATATGCTCTCCTTGAAGCGTTAACTATTGATTATGAATACCATGAGCATCCCCCTGCACCTACCATCGAAGAAGCCATGAAATATTGGAAAGACCTGGATGCCACCCATTGTAAGAACCTTTTTTTTCGCAACCATAAGGGTAACCGCCATTATCTGGTTATTCTCGACCATCGTCAGGAGCTGAATATTCGCGATCTTGAGCAACGTCTAAAACAGGGAAAACTCACTTTCGCATCACCCAAACGCATGATGAAATATTTGGGGATTACCCCCGGGTCGGTTAGCCCTTTGGCACTTATTAATGATAAAGAAAGTCACGTGCATGTTTTTCTTGATGAGAATCTGCAATACAGCCAAACTATAAGTTTTCATCCATGCATTAATACGGCATCATTAATTGTTCGTTACGATGATTTTATGAAGTTTTTAAAGCATACAGGTAATTCATGGGAGTATGTGGCAATGTATGATTGAAAAGTGATGAGCAAAATTGGGTTATTTGCTGATAACATACCCCACCCTAAAATCCATGAAATCAGCAACATGGCGATGGGCTTTTATGTTGATACCCAGAAAGATATTTCTTGTGATGTTATAACTGAGGCCAAAACGTTGATAAACAGGATCCTTTCGATTGTAGGGTGAATAAAGATATATACCAAGTTGTTGTTGAAATTTAAAACGACCAAGAATTAATTCGTGCCCCAATTGCATTGACAGGTAGTCGGGCTTCATAACTTTGCCATTATGGGTAAGTTCCCGGTTGGCAATTTTTTGTTGCGTTGCTCCATCAAACACATATTCCGATCCAAGGCTAATAGCGTTGATCCTGCCCACCAGGCGACTGTAGTTGATCCCGCCACCTGCTACCAGGTATCGTATTCCACCCCGTCGGGCACTTTTGCCGGTAGCAAAAGAGTAAATAGTAAACCTGTTTTTTTCATCATAAAGCGGGTCATCGCCGTTGTTCCAGTCAATAAATTGGGGGGCATCAATATAATAGCCTAGACCCAGGCTTGCTGTGGGGAAATTGATCCCTTTATTGGGCTCGCTTATTCCTGAGTTGGAAATATGGTTGTAATTGGCTGAAAGGCTGTAATATAAACGGTCAGAAGCCTGGTAGTTTACCATGGCATTTAACAAAACGATAAAACTTAGGGGTGAACTGTACATCACATTTTCCGGGTTGGTTTCTTCATCATAAACCTGCGTCATGTAAGCCGGACCAATGCCGAAACGAAAAGAACCATTCCATTTTCTTCCAGCTCCCACAACAGGTTCAATAAACAGGTAAGCGGAGAGGGAGCTTCCCAGTACTTTCGGATTCAGGTAATTAATATATAACAGGGAAACCCCGGTTCGGGGGTAGCAAAAACAGTACTTCCAGGTATCTTGCTTAAGCAGATGCCAGGCCAAAGTGGCCTCTATCCCTTGCGGGTAGGTAGATGAAATGGGTTGAAGTTCGGGATAATGTGCAATAATAAATCCCTTGTGAAGATTTACATTGAAAAGAATCGGATTTTTGATTGAATCTGTCTTTTCTGCCTTTACTGTGAATAAGAAACCAACGGAGACGAATATCCAAACCAACAAAACCCTGCCCGGAAATCCTGAAATATAGTTTTGTCGTGTCATTTAAAAATTATTCAATTCTACATGTAAGTCATTCTGTTTTGCCCGGAAATCTGTTTAGTAAACTCCCAAAGATTATTTCTGGTTCATCAAGCGTCAATATTATAACTATTTGTATTCTTTTGAATCAGGATACAAAAATAGCTTCCATTTTAAATCAGCCAAAGTTTCAATGCATATTTTTAAAAATTCAAAAATCAGATTACTGGCATAATGCATAATAATCACTTAATTTTGATTTGAATCATTAAAACCCTTTCTTTTTTTTCATTTTAGCTTTAGATTTGCCGGTGTAAAATTTTTCTTATGCGCTCAGCTAATTCTTCTATACAATGACAACACGCCGAACCTTCATAAAAACAACTGGTCTTGCATCTATGGGCCTTATTACCGGACATGCCTGTGCTTCTGACAGTAAAGGAAAAACGGATGATTATCTTACCTATAAAAAACCCATTGTAATATCTACCTGGAAAAACGGCGTTCAGGCCAATGCTACTGCATGGGATATTATCGGCAAGGGTGGGCGCTCTCTTGATGCGGTTGAAAATGGGGTGAAGGTAGTTGAGAACGATCCCGAAGATATGAGTGTGGGTTATGGTGGGCGACCCGACCGCGATGGCCATGTTACCCTGGATGCCTGTATTATGGATGAAAACGGCAATTGCGGTTCGGTATGCGCGCTGGAGCATATCCGGCATCCAATATCTGTGGCCCGCAAGGTAATGGAAGATACTCCACACATAATGCTTGCCGGTGCCGGTGCCTTGCAATTTGCCCTTGAAAAAGGGTTTCCGAAGGAAAATCTGCTAACTGAAAAAGCCCGAAGAGAGTGGGAAAAATGGCTGCAAACTGCCCAATACAAACCCATTATTAATATCGAAAACCATGATACTATTGGTATGCTGGCAATTGATACGTTTGGAAATATGTCGGGTGCCTGTACCACCAGTGGGATGGCCTACAAACTGCATGGCAGGGTAGGAGACTCTCCCATAATCGGTGCCGGAATGTTTTGCGATAATGATGTAGGTGGTGCTGTAGCAACAGGAACCGGAGAATTGGTAATGCGCACCCTGGGTTCATTTCTGGCCGTTGAGTTGCTGCGCAATGGAGCATCGCCAAAGGAAGTAGCAGAGGATGTGGTAAACAGAATCATAAAGAAAACCCCTGATTACAAAGACCATCAGATTGGATTTCTGGTGCTTTCTAAATCGGGTGATGTTGGAGCCTATGCCATTCAACCCGGATTTAACTATGCTATTCACTCAGAAAATGGCCCGGAACTTATTGATTCCGGATCATTTCTCTGATTATCTTTTCCCTCTCTTGTAAAAACTTTTGGGCTTCATCAAGGCTGATTTCTTCAAAGCAAAGCTGGTCGCCAGGTTTTATTTGCGCCAACCGGGGTAGGTCGATGGTGGCTGCAACAGCAATTCGCGGATAGCCACCTGTAGTTTGTCGGTCAGCCATCAAAAGCAATGGCTGACCATCGGGTGGTATCTGTATGCAGCCCATGGGCACGGGTGACGAAACAATTCCCTTCTTATTAGTTTTTGTAGAAATCTTTTCGCCAGTAAGACGATAACCCATCCGGTTGCTGTCGGGGCTTAGGGTAAATGTACCGCTGAGTAATTTTTTAATTGCATCAGATGCGAAAGATTTTATTTCTGGTCCGGGAAGTATTTTTATGGGTTTGTTTGAAAAAATACTGTTAAGGAGATCATCATGCAAATTTTTCTGCATAGGTTTTCCGGTTATCTGGCCCAAAGTAAGTACGTCCCCTGTTTTTAACTGACGGCCCTTAAATCCACCGATTTTCCCAGCCAAAAAAGTAGAGCGACTTCCCATTATCGGTTTAACATTAATTCCCCCTGAAAAGGCTATATAGGCACGGCAACCTTTACTGGCAAAACTCATTTTCAGGATGTCATTTTTTTTGGCCCAAATCGCTTTTCCATTTTCAATAGGTGTATCATTAAGCTTTGCCTGCATTTCAGCCCCACAGATGCAAAAGTGGGTTTGTTTTTCAAAAAGAATTTCCGGTCCGGCAAGTGTTACTTCCAGGCAGGCAGCATCGGCAGTATTTCCCAAGACAATATTGGCAAGTCTCAGGGAAAGATTATCCATTGCTCCTCCCACCGGCATACCCGACGATTGGAACCCAATCCGGCCGCTATCCTGAACTGATGTGAGCATTCCACTCTTTAGTATTTTAACCTTGCGCACTGTCATGGTCTATATCATTTCAATATGAAGTTGGTAATTACCCGTTTCAATTTTGTTCTTAACAGATAATATTTCATCCTTGCTTACAGCTACAAACTTTATTCTATCGCCTTGTTGCAGCAGAAACGGGTTCTTTGCCAGGGGTGAAAATAAGGGTATGGGTGTCCAACCGATAATTTGCCAGCCTCCCGGGCTATCGAGTGAATAGATTCCGGTTTGTTCGCCTGCAATGCCTACCGAACCAGCTGGAATACGAATACGCGGCGTTTCCTTCCTTTCGCAGGCAATTCGTTTATCCATTCCTCCCAGGTAGGGAAACCCGGGCGCAAACCCAAGCATATAAACCAGGTAGTTCTGGCTTGTGTGGCTCTTCACAATCTCGTCGATTGAAAGATTTACTGCAGAAGCTACAAACGGCAGATCAGGGCCATATTCGTCCTCATAGCACACCGGTATTTTCAAAAGTCTCCCGGCGGGAATTTCAACATCAGAAAGTTGTTTTTCAGCATCATGGATAGTACCACTAACTTCTTTGTAATTGATAACCGTAGGGTCGTAATACACCATTAGTTCGTTATAAGCCGGCACTATTTCAATAATTCCCGGAGTACTGCTCTTTAGCAGTGCAAACAGCAATTGCCTTACCAGGTAATTGGTTTCGGGTGAAATATCATTGCCAGCTTTTATCAGCATGGCCGAGTCTCCGGCCGGGAATAGGGTAATCATGGTTGCATTTTCTTTTTCTGGCTTGCCGGATGAATGGCAATGTTTTCTTTCTGAAAAATATCTTTGAGTGTCAGCAATAAGGCAATGGCATGGGGGTTGTCACCATGAATGCAAAGGGTATCGACTTGTAATTCTATCCATTTACCCGATAGTGTTTGCACTTTTTTTTCGCGGGCCATTAAAACTGCACGTTTTATTACTGTGTTTCGATCCGTAATCAGAGCACCGGTAAGACTGCGGTCCGCAAGATTTCCGTCATCAGAATAGCCTCTATCGGGAAATGCTTCTGCGGCAAAACTCAATCCGGCCTGATAGGCAGCCTTTTCAAGGGCTGAACCCGGTAATCCAAACAATGCCAGCTTTTTATCGTAGCTGGCAACAGCCAGGGTAAGAGCTTTGGCAATCTCAGGGTTTTTTGCTGCGGCGTTGTAAAGGGCTCCATGGGCTTTCACGTGACTAAGTTTAGCTCCCTTTGCCGCGGCCAATTCGCCAAGTTTGGCAATCTGGTCAAGGATAAGCTGGGTGAGAAGTGTTTTCTGCATGGGAATAAAAACTCTGCCAAAATTTCCCCTGTCGCTATAAGACGGATGAGCTCCTATCGCCACATTGTTAGCCATCGCCAAATCAAGGCACATTTGCATGGATTCTCTGTTGCCGGCATGGTAGCCACAGGCAATATTCGCCGAGCTGATGAGTGGTATAATGGTGTTTTCCACAGGCTGGCCGTCTGAATCAACAATCTCTTCTCCTAAATCACAGTTAATATCTATTGTCATAAAATTTGTTTTTTCTGATTAAGAAGGCTTGTCAAAACATTACCAGCCAGAGACTTCTTGCGCCTAATATTATCGCAATGAGAGCCACCAATATTCCAGTAATGTTCTGAACAGTGTTGTTTGCTCCTGTTCCCATAATCTTTTTGCTGTTTACCACCCAAAGAAGATAAACAGCAATAACCGGAAGTAATATTCCATTGGCTGCCTGGGCAAATAAAATTGCCTGAAGTGGGCGCAACTCCATCAATGAAAAACTCATCCCTGTTGCTAGAATTATCATCCAAACAATTCTGAACCGCCAAGAAGAAAGGTCTTTTTTCCAACCCATAATGCCGGCGGTTGCATAGGCTGCTGCCAAAGGGGCTGTGATGGCTGATGAAATGCCGGCTGCAAACAAACCCAGGCCTGTAAAGTACCTGGCCATGCTTCCCAGCAAAGGTTCTAGTTGTGCCGAAAGGTCGCCCCCATGGATGGGAGTTGTTCCGGTATGGTGAAATGTAGTGGCCGATGTTATTACAATAGCCATTGATATCATTCCGCCCAGCACCACGGCAACAACCATGTCGGTGCGTGCTTCTGAAAGACTTTCAATAGATTTGTATCGTTCGGTTACTGCTGATGCATAAAGGAAAAGGTTGTAGGGTACCACTGTAGTGCCAATAAGCCCCATTAGTGTGAGCAGTGAACCCTCAGGTGACCGGGGAATAAACATACCTTTCAAAATTGCTGTAAAGGGAGGGATAGCTATTATGGCAGTAGCTATAAATGTAATGCTCATAAGTATTACCAGTCCGATCAGGGCTTTTTCGATAAATTTATAGCTGCCTGACAGCAGGATGATAAAGGCTGTGCTACCAATGAGAAAAATCCAGCCTGCCGAAAAATTGTAGCTGACAGGCAAAACTGATTCTAGTCCCAGCTTTGCCCCGAGAATATTACCGGTTTCGAAAGCGGCGTTACCAATGGTTATTGCTGAAATAACCAGGACCAGCGAGACGAGTCTTGCCAGGCCCTTGTTAAAATGATTGCGGAGAGCTTCTCCTAATCCGGCTCCCGTATAAATACCCAAACGGGCAGCCATCTCCTGTAAAACGATCGTCGCCACCACCGAAAACACAAGCCCCCATAATAACGCAAAACCAAAACTGGCACCAGCCAATGTGCAGGTTGTTATAGTGCCGGGGCCTATAAAAGCAGCTGTTATCAGGGCACCCGGTCCCGGTTTGGGTATTTTTCTGAGAAAAGAGATCATTAGAAGCAGTAGTTGTAATTTCTGAGTTTGCGTTTATTGTTGAGCAGCAATAGCTGCAAATTTACAGTATTTAGTGTGCAGTTAACCCTAATATTGCACTATAAGGCACTGAGCAGGTGTGTTTATCCCTGTAAAATTAGTACTTTTGCCCACTCAATAATTTTTAAGCTGGTTCTCCGGCCTGTAAATTTTTATATGTTTTTATGGATATACAATTGATTCAACAAGATATTTTCCGCTTAAAGAAAGAAAAAAACGCCGTAATTCTTGCTCATTATTATCAGGTGCCTGAAGTTCAGGATATTGCTGATCATGTGGGCGATTCATTTGCGTTAAGCAAACTGGCTGCTGAACTACCTGAACCCCTGATTGTGTTCTGCGGGGTAAGTTTTATGGCCGAAACAGCCAAAATTCTCAGCCCTGAAAAAACTGTTCTTTTGCCGGTTGCGGATGCTGGTTGCCCAATGGCCGATATGGTTACTGCCAAGGATGTTTTGGACCTCAAGCGCAGGCACCCCGATGCAGCGGTAGTATCTTATGTGAATTCATCCACTGAAATAAAAGCCTTGAGCGATATTTGCTGCACTTCTTCTAATGCCGTTAAGGTCATTCGCTCCCTGCCCCATAAAAAAATCATATTTCTTCCTGATGAAAACCTGGGCTCTTATGCAGCAGAGCAAATCCCGGAAAAGGAATTTGTTTTATTCAAGGGTTTTTGCCCTGTACATGAAGAGGTGCAGCCAATTGATGTAAAGCTGACCAGAGACAAAAATCCAGGGGCTTTGTTTGCCGTTCATCCCGAATGTAGGGCAGATGTGCGTAAAGAAGCTGATTTTATTGGCAGTACAGGACAAATTATTGATTTTATTAAACGTACAGATCATCCCAACTTTATTGTAGGTACCGAAATGGGAATTCTTCATCCCATCATTTCTCAAAACCCCACCAAAAAAATTGTCAGTCTTACGCCCAACTTTATTTGTCCCAATATGAAAAAGACCCGATTGATTAATGTACTAGAGAGTCTTCAACAAATGAAACAAATGATAGAGCTTGATGATACTATTATTGAAATGTCGCGAAAGCCCCTTTTTAAAATGTTGGAGGCAAGTTAATTTTTTAGATGCTGTAATGCATGAGAAGATATATCGTAAACAGTCCTTTTAAGAAGCTTCCCACTCAAGAGTTCGATGTAGTAATTGCCGGGGGAGGGCTTTCCGGGTTATACACAGCATTGAATATCAGATCTTCATTAAGAGTTGCCTTGTTGGTAAAAGCAAACCTGGCACAGGCAAATTCCCTTTTGGCGCAGGGTGGAATTGCCGCTGCCGTAAAAGACGACGATAGTCCTGAAATTCATTATAAAGACACCCTGAGAGCTTCCGCCGGATTGGCGAATACTGATAATGTTAAGGTTTTGGTAGAAAACGGTTCAGCAGAAATAAAACATCTGGCTTTATTGGGAGTAAAATTCGATTCGGACGATCAGGGAAACTGGCTAACTACCAGCGAAGGAGCCCATAAGCGGGCCCGCATTTTGCACTGCGGTGGCGATGCAACAGGTAAACTGATCATGCAGCAAATGATCAGCCTGGTGCGAACAAGGTCGAATATAGAAGTCTTTGAAAACCATTTTCTTACAGATATTATTACCCACCAGGATAACACCGTAGCAGGTGTTGTTGCTATGGGCGACCACTTTAAAGTTCTGAAAGCCGGGCAGGTTGTTGTGGCAACCGGGGGAATTGGTGGCATTTATCAACATTCCACCAACTATTCCATTACAACCGGCGATGGTATTGCGGCTGCCCTGAGAGCGGGAGCCCGCCTGAATAATATGGAGTTTGTTCAGTTTCATCCAACTGCGTTTTATAATCCCGGGAGCAATAAGTCGTTATTCCTAATTTCCGAAGCTGTGAGAGGCGAAGGGGGGATACTGAAGAATCACAAAGGTGAAGCGTTTATGCAGTTCCGGCACAAGTTTAAAGATTTGGCGCCACGTGATGTTGTTTCAAGGGAAATATTCAGAGAGATGACGGAAGCTGGGACAGATCATGTTTTTCTTGATATTCGTAGCAAGGGGCAAAAGTATTTACAGACACGTTTCCCAACTATTTTTGATCATCTGAAAGAAAATGGGATATCAATGCATAACCACCTGATTCCTGTTTTACCGGCACAGCATTATTTTATGGGGGGGATACAAACCAATGCCTACGGACAAACATCTCTGCAAGGTCTTTATGCCTGCGGCGAAGCGGCCTGTACAGGAGTGCACGGAGCCAACAGGTTGGCCAGTAACTCATTGCTTGAGTGTGTGGTGTTTGGGTCGAGAGTTGCTGAATCTATTAATAACGCCAATCTTAAACAGGTTGATCTGCCTGATGAAAACCCAGCTAAATACACAAAATCCCGGTTGGACATTAAAGCACTTACTTTGTCTGTAAGGAAAATGATGCAGGATTACGGCGGTATTGCCCGTAGTCCGCAAGGGCTGGTTCATGCACTTGATCATCTTACCAAGGTTATGGCTATGTGTGAATTGTCTGATTTAAAAAGTAGTGATGCCTTCGAGTTGTTAAACATGTCTTTGGTGGGAAGAGAGATTCTTCTGGCAGCTTTGGCGCGCAGAGAGAGTATTGGTTCGCACTACATGGAAGAAGAGCCTGAAATCGCCTTGTACCCTGTTTGGTAAGTTTATAACTAATAACTTCATATTTTATGCTAATGAACTCTTTTATTGAGAAAATTATAAATCTGGCACTGGAGGAAGATCTGGGAACAGGAGATATCACAACCAATTCTGTGGTGCCTTTAAATACGATCATTAAAGGACGTTTTATTGCCAAAGATAGTGGTGTAATTTGCGGACTTTCGGTTGTAAAAAAGGTTTTTGAGCTGGTTGATAAAGGGGTAGAAATTACCGTGTATATAAAAGATGGTGATAGAGTTAATTCAGGCGATGTAATTGCAGAAATTGAAGGTCTTGCCCGGGGGGTTCTTTCGGGTGAACGGGTGGCGCTCAATTTTATGCAACATCTCTCAGGTATTGCATCCGAAACTGCCCGGCTGGTTTCGTTAATCGGTGGGAGTTCCATGAAAATTGTTGATACCCGAAAAACAACTCCTGGATTAAGAGTGCTGGAAAAGTACGCCGTAAAAACAGGGGGTGGTTATAATCATCGCATGAATCTTTCTGATGGAATTTTAATCAAGGATAACCACATAAAAGCGGCTGGTGGTATTAAGCCTGCCATTGATGCAGCCCGGCAAAATGCCCCGCAAACACTCAAAATTGAAGTGGAAACAGAAACTCTCAGCCAGGTTCAGGAAGCGCTGGATGCAGGGGCCGATATTATTATGCTCGATAATATGGACAATCAGACTATGAGGGAAGCGGTTAACATGGTAAATGGCAAGGCGCTGACTGAAGCTTCAGGCAATATGGATCAACGGAATCTTCTGGATGTGGCACAAACCGGTGTCGATCTGGTTTCCATGGGTGCCCTCACGCATAGTGTAAAAGCTATGGATATCAGCCTTAAGTTTTATTGATAAAGATGTGTTAAAAGTGTAAATTCTATATGTTTCTTTTAAAAAGCAGGAATCAATGAACAAGAAGAAAGTTTATTTCTGGTCTGTTACCGTTTCTTTAGGAGGTTTCCTTTTTGGGATGGATACCGCATTAATATCAGGCGTAGAACGCACTGTGCAGGAGCTCTGGAGTATGAGCGATGCCTTAACCGGGCAAATGGTAGCCATGGCACTGTATGGAACGGTGATAGGTGCGTTGATTGGCGGTATGCCGGCGCAATTCTATGGCAGGAAAAAGGCACTGTTTGTTATTGCCATCATATTCCTGGTTTCTGCTGTTGGGTCAGCCCTGGCTACAAGCAGCTGGATGCTCATGTTCTTTAGGTTTATTGGTGGTTTAAGCGTGGGTGCTTCCTCTGTTGTGGCCCCTATGTATATTGCCGAGATATCACCGAAAGAAAAAAGAGGGCAGCTAACCGCGCTCTTTCAGTTCAATATAGTTTTTGGGATCATGGTAGCCTATTTCTCCAACTGGCTTATTGGTTCCGAAGCTCCTGATGCATGGCGCTGGATGTTGGGTATCGAAGCTTTTCCGGCATTGTTATTTACTGTATTGGTGTTGCTGGTGCCTGAGAGCCCTCGTTGGTTGGTTATGAAAAAGGGAGATGATGAAGAAGCATTACGTATTTTGGCCATTATTGATGCAGACAGGGCTGAAAGCTCTTTGAAAGAGATAAAAGAAGGAGCAACTGATAAGAAACGAGCCAGCTTGCGGGAGTTTTTCTCGGGTCGGTATCGTTTCCCCATTTTACTGGCTTTCCTTTTGGCATTTTTCAACCAGGTGTCAGGTATCAATGCCATTATTTATTATGCCCCCCGTATTTTTGAAGCATCGGGCATGGCAGTAAGTTCTGCCTTGCTGTCATCCGTAGGTATTGGTGTGGTAAATATGGTTTTTACCCTGCTGGGAATTGTCCTTATTGATCGCATGGGAAGGAAGTTTTTAATGTATATCGGTTCGTTGGGTTATATAATTTCGCTAACCATGGTAGCAATAATGTTTGCAACCGAAGCCGGACAGGGCACAGCATTACTTCCGGTTCTAATATTTATTTTTATTGCTTCACATGCTGTAGGACAGGGCGCTGTGATATGGGTTTTTATATCAGAGATATTCCCCAACCGTGTTCGTGCGTGGGGCAATTCTTTTGGGAGCGGCACCCATTGGGTTTTTGCTGCGGTTATTGCCGGTAATTTCCCCTATGTTGCCGGAAAGTTTGGCCAGGCACCCATATTTGCCTTTTTTGCGGTGATGATGGTTCTGCAACTAATTTTTGTCTGGCGAATGATGCCCGAAACAAAAGGGGTTTCTTTGGAAGATTTAGGGAAAGATATTCGATGAGTTAGTACCTTATCTCTTAAATTCGTGTATTTTTTGTCATAAAATTGATAAAAAGTGGTGTTCGATTTACAAAGGACGATTACCGGAATTCAACGTTTTTTTACCCCTAAATCCCCCTAGATTTAGGGTAAAACAGCAACAAAGCTGCACAGCACCAAAGTCTCGCATTGCTGAATTAGGGAAAAACCTCGTTCTGGCTTGTCCAGGTTAGGAAGCAAAAAGTTCTGATATCCACAGGCTGATCACTTTGCCCTCTGCGGATGGTGATTTTTGGACAGGGCTTGACCTGCCCATTACAGTATGATAAAAGTGCATAACCATTTTTCTGGCTGATTGCTTATTCTGCTATAAATATCATTTGGAAGGAGTTACTGAGTCCAGACTTCTCCCCAAAAACTTTTCTCTGAATGCTTTAAATGTTTTTTAATAACTGTATTACCTGCTTAACAATTTCTTCATCAGCTTCCAGCCAGCAATAATCAGTTACAATGCCATCAGAAATAAGGGAAATATCTGATTTTTTAAACGCTGAGCT
Organism: Sphingobacteriia bacterium; assembly: GCA_011390785.1. Classification (GTDB taxonomy): domain Bacteria; phylum Bacteroidota; class Bacteroidia; order Bacteroidales; family UBA7960; genus SKVR01. The sequence continues at coordinate 6,941 of JAABRR010000023.1, read as the reverse complement.
GAATTTTAGCATTTTTGCAGAAAGGTGAACCTCTTTCACTTTCGTTTGCTTAACAAAATCACTAATATTTTCCGGGGTTAGTCCACCGCCCGGTAGGATGATGATAGAATCTCCTGCCTGTTTTACCAGTTCGGCAATCTTGCTGGCTCCCAAAATAGCAGATTGTTTTCCGCCGGAAGTAAGCACCCTTTTCACACCACTGTCAATCAAATCATAGAGGGCTTCATTAAGGTCAATACAAATATCGAAGGCACGATGAAAGGTTACCGACATGGGTTGAGCAGCCTTTACCACCACTTCGGTAAATTCTTTGTCTATTTTTCCATTTTCCAGAAGAACACCGAAAACAATGCCATCCACCCCGGCGTTCCTGCAAAATTTTATGTCAGCCAGGATGATTTCTTTTTCTAAATTGCTGTAAATGAAATCTCCCACACGGGGCCTTATCATTACATGCATTCTGGTGTTTATCTTTTCTCTCACGATTGCAATTGTACCATGGGAGGGTGATAGCCCCCCTTCGGAAAACCCGGAACACAATTCTATCCTTTGGGCTCCGGCCTTATCTGCAATTAGCGCTGATTCTGGTGTGTAAACGGCAATTTCTGAAATAATTCTCATGTTTTCTTTTCTTAGTGAGATGCAGCAAAAATATAAAAAAAGCAGAGCCGATATAAACCGGCTCTGCAAAAACAACAATCAAATTAATAGCTTGTAGCCAAAACTTAAGGCTTTTGTGCCCACCAAAGGGGAGTAAGAATTTCGTCGGGTCCACCAAGGAAGCCTACTGCCTGTGAGTAACCATCGGGGTTGCTGTTGGCAAGGCCTGATGGGTACTTTAATCTTTGTGGGAAAAATCTGACATGATTGGTCATATAGCTGGATTGAGTAAGATCCGGCAATGTAGTAATGGGCTGATCTACAGCAGGATTCTCCATGAAGGGAAGCCCTAATCTGCGGTGATCATTCCATGCCTCCAATGGCAGCCATGGTAGTTGTGCAAGATACTTTTGTGTAATTATTTTTGTTAAAGCATCATTTTTCACCGAACCATTTTTATAAATGGTATTGGTTGGGAAGGTCATGGTATGGGTACCTTCTTCGCTGGTATAACCATCAACATACGTCATGGTTACCGATGCGGGTGGTTCTGCCATGTGGTCAAATTTTGCCGAAGTACCTGCTCTGTTATAATCTTCAGATTGCAGATAATCGGTTACATGATCTTGTACACCCCAGTATTCGAAACTGGCAGTTACACCAGCTTCATAGGCTGTTTTGGCATCCATAGGAGCACTCCATCCTCTCACTGCAGCTTCTGCTACAAGGAAGTATGTTTCCCAGTTTCCGAAGAAGATACGGTGATCATTGCTTCTTCTGAATTTCTGGCTTAAACGAGGCTGGGTTCCAGTATAAAATGCAACCTGGTTTCTTGATGTTCTGTCGCCCCAGGCACCCAGTGGTGCAGCATTCCAGGTAAAAGCACCATCAATTGAATCAACTACCTGATCGTTTTCATCAAGCAGGTTTCGCTTTGTAGTCCGGGCATCTTGTGTCCATGAAGGGAAGAAACTGAAATCCGGATTGTCGAAATACCCTGGAATAATGAAAGCTTTGTAGGCTCTTGGGTCAATTTTCGCTGGCAGTCCGTCCAGCCAAAAACCGTTGGATGGATCGTTGGTGTAAGTTGGCCAGTGGTTCTCATACTTTTGACCCATATAGTCAGCAGGCTTAATGTGGTCATGCAGTTCGGCAGGAAGTTGATCTGCAGAAGGGATACCGCCCAAACCGAGGAACAAGTTGTTAAGAGTTGAAGATAGTGGCTGAGAGTTCCATTCACGTGTCATAACACCAGAAAGGGGATCCCAACCTGGTCTTTCTTCCACTTTAAAGTTATCATCGTGGGTCATGATAATATCACCTGATGCCGCAGCTTCAAATTCGGCTTTTGCTTTGGCTTCATCTACTTCTGAAAGGCGCATGGCTAGTCTCATTCTCATGGAGTTACCATATTTTTTCCATTTTAAGAAGTCGAAACCATAAGCTTTGTCAAATTTTGAAATGCTGGGAGGAGCAGTGATGTTCAAATCTATTTTTGATGTAGCATCGCTTAACTCATCAAGCATGAAATAGTAAACATCTTTTACTTCCCTGAATTCGGGGTTTTCTCCAGAAAAGCCATCAATAGGCATAGGGCCAAAGTTATCAGTAAATTCGCTCATCAGATACACTCTCCAGATACGTGCTGCCTGCAGAAGGTTGGGTGTATAGGGAAAATCAGAACCGTTGGCCATTTTTTCTTCTGCAACATTTACAGCCAGGTTGGCTGTTTTTAGCCAACCAGACAAATAGCTGTAGTAGTCTGACGACCATCCATCATTATAAGTGCCCAGTGCTACTGCACCATTAACACGGTGCTGACGGGCAGCGGTTTTCCAGTAAAGTACGTAGGCTCTTTCAGCTACGTGAGGGTCCATTTGTGTGCCGGTAATAGAATTATTAATAAAGTATTCTACCTGCACCTGATCAGAACTGGCGGCTTTGGGATCCACATTTACATCCAGAAAATCTTCTGAACATGAATTGAATATCAGTCCACCTGCCAGGAGTATGAAAGCAGTTTTTAATATAGTCTTCATATTATATTATATTTTAGAATGATACACTTAAGTTAAATATCACGGATCTTGTGGTGGGAGGTGCCGCGTTTTCAAAACCTACTGCGTTTGTTCCTGTAGCGTAAACTGCTTCGGGGTCAACGCCATTCAGGTTGCTTGAAATAAGCCAAACGTTATTAACAGTAACTCCCAGTCTGGCGCCCTGAATGGGTGTATTGGCCAAAAGGCTGCGTGGAAGATCGTAGCTTAAATTGATATACCTAAGCCTAACGTTGGTAGCATCGTAGATGTTGGCTTCGATGATTCCCAGGTTACCGGTTCCGGCAACGGTTTGCCAGTATTGCTGCTGTGTAATAGGTGTGGTGTTTGCGCTGTATGTTTCAGAATCTGCATCATAAACAACTCCTTCTACAACCATATCTTCGCGGTTGCCACCAGGTGCTGTTACATCAGAGGTGCCAGCAAATTGCATGGCCTGGTTGGTAGCAGAAAACATTTGTCCGCCAAATCTTCCGTCAATCATAAAGGAAAGATTTACCCCTTTATAACCAAAGGTATTGGTAATACCCATCAAAGCATCGGGTTGCTGGTTGCCCAGTTTTTTACTTACCGGATCAACTTGTGGGTAACCATCAGCGTTTACAACCATTTTTCCATGATGAGGGCTGCTTTCATCATCTACTCTCAGAAATCCTGAACCGTATATTTCACCATACATAGCGCCTGCTTCGGCAAGTATAGAAAGATTGTCGAAGCCACCAATGCCATAAAGATCAACATCATCGGCCAATACTTCAACAGTGTTTTTGTTGGTTGAGTAATTAAACTGGGTTGCCCAGTTGAAACCTTCCCTTGATTCGAGAATGCGTGCATTGAGAACAAATTCGGTACCTACGTTCTGAATATCTCCGGCATTTATCTTTCTGGACTGGAAGCCACTAAGTGGGTCCATGGGCAGATTGATCAACTGGCGTGTGGCATTTGATTTATACCAGGTAAAGTCGAAACCTAACCGGTTTTCAAAGAACCTTAAGTCTGCACCAAATTCTGTAGATGAGATCAACTCACTTTTAACATCGGGATTGAACAATACATTGCCGATATTGGCGGTAGTATTTCCCAGCGGGTCGCTGCCAATTTGGTATGAGTTATAGAGTTCGTAAGGGCTTAATGAGTTACCTACCTGGGCAATAGATGCGCGTAAGCGACCAAAAGTAAACCATTGCGGCAGGTTGGCATTCATTTTTTCCATCATTTCGGTAAATACATAAGAAGCACTGAAGGATGGATACAGGAATGATTGGTTATCCGGACTCAGTGTTGAAGACCAGTCATTGCGTAAGGTTCCATCCAGGAATAAATAGTCATCCCAGTTGAATTGTAAAGTACCGTAAAGGGAAAGAATTCTTTTCTGGTAGAATCCTTCGGTAACGGATGCCGGGTTTTGGCCATTGTTGAGAGCAAACAAATCGGGAACTTCCAGTTCGCCGGAGTTTGAGCGTAACAATGAATACTCTTGCATCATTACATTACCGCCTAAATTACCTGCGATACCCAGTTTGCTGATTATATTATCCTGCGATGCTGAAAGCAAACCACTAAAGTTGTGCTCGAAAAAGGTTTCTTTTCCCAGTCCAAATCTTCCGGTTGCTGAGAGTGGACTTCCTGAAAAAATTCTTGACTCGGAATTGGTGGTATAGATATCAGAACCCCCTTTTACTTCGGCTTTTAACCAACTGGTGATCTGGTTAGAAACGGAACCCTGAATGAGGATACGATCGCGGCTGTCTTCATTTAAGTTGTATTGGGTAGTCCAGTAAGGATTTACCTGGCTGCTTCCACCGTACCAAACCATACCACCGTTGTCATTGCGGGCATCTTTAAACTCTGTAACATCTAAACTGGTGGGTAACAAATACATTGTATAGAATGGATTTGCATAGTTAACACCCAACAATGGTCTGTTTTCTGCCACAGCATTCAGGTACTGGAATTTTGCATCTACAGTCCAGCTATCGCGTGGACCAAAGGTAGAAACCGCTCTTGTTAGCAGGTTGGTTCTGGTAAGATCTGCACCAGGAATGATACTTTGGTCGCTTCTGCGATTTAATGATGTGTAAACAGACGTATTGTTTATCTGTTGCTGAAAAGAGAGATTGTAATTCTGGCTCATCCCTGTTTCAGCAAAAAAGTTGTTTACATTGTCGTGGTAAGCCATGCTTTTTTGTGTTCCATCCCAGCCTTCAACGCTTTGTCCGGTAATTTGCGGACCCCATGATAAATTGGAGAGCTGGTCGTAACCACCGTTGGTGCCTTGTCCAAATACACTTTGCATAGCGGGGTTTGAAAACATCGATTCAACTCCAAGGGAAGATGAGAAAGTGATTCCAAGACCTGGACGACTACTTCCGGATTTGGTAGTGATGAGAATAACACCGTTACCTGCTCGTGAACCGTAAAGTGCAGCAGCAGATGCACCTTTGAGTACTGAAATACTTTCAATATCGTCGGGGTTAATATCGGCAATACCACTACCCATATCGAGTGATGGATTCCAGTAGTCATTGTTTTCGGCACCCGTGAAATTTTGCAGCGGCATTCCGTCAACAATAATCAGGGGTTGGTTGTCGCCGGTTAGCGAGCTATAACCTCTTAAAACGAGTTTGGATGATCCTGCAGGGCCGTTACTGGAGCGGATAACCTGCAACCCGGATACCTTCCCGGTAAGGGAGTTGGCTAGGTTGGCTTCGCGTGATTCCATTAACACGTCACCCTGGATTTCCTGAATGGCATAACCCAGCGATTTGCGGTCGCGCTTTATACCAAGGGCCGTTACCACAAATTCATCAAGCATCATCAGGTCAGGTGCCATCACCATGTTGAGTTCTCCGGCTCTTTCTATAGTTGCTTCTTCTTCAAGCATCCCGATAAAAGAGAAAACCAACACACTCCCTGCGGGTGCATTGATTTCGTAGTTACCATTTAAATCGGTAGTTGTTCCTGTTGTAGTTCCTTTAATAACTACCGTAACACCAGGCAATGCACTACCATCTGTCTGATCGGTTACTGTTCCTGTTACCCTGAGATTTTGGGCAAATAATGGCCCTGACAGCAATCCCATTGATAAGAAGAAAACCAATAATGTTTTTCGCATGTTTTTTTGGATTTTGTTAATAAATTAGTTTGTTTGAGTTGATTGGGAAAGTTTGATAACCTACTTTTAGAAATTAAAATAGTTTATAAACTTTCTAAAGTTTATGAAAATTGTCTTGCAAAACTATAAAAAATACTAAAACGATTTAGAAAAAATAGATTAAAATTTAACCTGAACTTAACAATCTGTTTTATTCAACAAAAAAAAACACCCAGATATGCAGATAAACAACTATTTGCATAGGTAACAAATGTTTGTAAATGAGCGGACTGGGTTGTTTTTTGAATATTTGCTAAATTATATAAATCTGCTTTATCGGTTTAGACTATTTTGTTTTAAATGAACATTTAAAACTATTTACTAGTGTAGGCTTTCCAATGGTCGTCTTTTAGTGTATGGTATGAAAATACGGATACTCCTGAGGCTCCTGCCTGCCGGGATATGGAAACAGCTTCTGAGAGTTCATCAGGCGATAAGGAGGGTATATAAAGACCGGAATAAATGGGCACTTTGCGTTTTAACTCACTGATTTGTTTTTCAAGATTGCTTCCTATCCACGATAATGGCGCATTATAGAAGTTGTGATACAGCATTGGGAAATAGGCATCCATATCCCACTGGCTCCATTGTTGCCTTACGCTTTCCCAGTTGGGGAAAACTGCGGCGGTTGCCTGTAAAGATTGAGATTTCACCTCCGGAATCAATACCGTATTTACCATTTCTGTTACAGAGTTGTAGCGGAATTGTCTCCACTGCTCGTTAGCAGAAGGATCTTCCAGGTCATTCAGGGGGTCGATGCCGGTTTGGGATTTGAATTTTTCGCGGCAAACTTCACAGTAACAATAATCGTATTCGGGGTACTCTCTGTCCTGGGTAATATTATAAACCGGTTGCAGAGCTTCAGCAATAATTACATCCGGCAGTCTGATATAATCAAAGTGCACTCCGCTTAGCCCTTCTTTTGCAGCCAGTTCTGAAACATTCCGTTGCAGGAAATCTCTTACGCCTGGCTGGTTGGGGCACATAAACTTATAGTACCCAACATAGGCAGGATGACTGTAGGAGGGTTGCCCCAATCCATTAACGGCATAAAATTCAGGATGGTTTTCGATGTAAAAGGGATTGTTGTTGGGCATGGTCCACATCCATGCATGAACTTCCACACCGGC
>JAABRR010000022.1 GCA_011390785.1 Sphingobacteriia bacterium | reverse complement strand
AACATTGTGCTTTTGCAACGAAAAAATGCCCTTAAAAGGGTATTCTCGGTTTGGATGTGATTCAGTTTTCAGACACCCCGCATTTTGAAATTTGATTAAGAAATTAATCGAAATTTTAACCAGCATTTAACCTTAAATTAACCTAAATTTTAAGCTATGGTTAGTTACCATTGTCTGTTTTTTAAAAACTAATCCTTTTTTTAAGATGCTAAGGCCTATATTTGTCATCTGTAACAGAGTATGGATTTTGGTTGCTTATTGTAGTAAAAGCAATAGTTTTCAGAATTCTTAATTGTAATCTTTAATTCTTTATTTATGAAACGTTCTCTTTCGTTTGGATTTTTATTGTTTCTGCTCTTTGCAATAAAGGGTTTGGCCCAGGATCCGGTTGATTATGTAAATCCACTTATGGGCACCGAATCGCGTTTTGAACTCTCGCATGGTAACACTTATCCGGCCATTGCCCGTCCGTGGGGAATGAATTTCTGGACACCCCAGACTGCCAAAATGGGCGATGGGTGGCAGTATGGTTATGGAGATAATAAGGTTAGGGGATTTAAACAAACCCACCAGCCCAGCCCCTGGATGAACGACTATGGCCAATTCTCTATTATGCCTGTTACCGGTGAACTTGTATTTGATGAGAATGAAAGGGAAAGCTTCTTTTCTCATATGGTTGAAGTGGTGAAACCCTATTATTACCAATCTTACCTGCCCGATTACGATGTGCTGGTAGAACTTACCCCTACCGAAAGGGCAGCCAGATTTCGTTTTACCTTTCCCGATTCAGAATCATCCTACATCCTTGTTGATGCCTTCGATCAGGGCTCCTATGTTAAGATTATTCCTGAGCAAAATCGTGTAATTGGCTACACCACAAGAAATTCAGGAGGGGTGCCCGAAAACTTCCGCAACTACTTTGTCCTTGAATTTGATAAACCTTTTGAACTGACGGGCACGTGGTCGGGTAAAAGATATTTTGAAGGAAAACTTGAAAATACCGACGAACATGTCGGTGCCGTGGTAGGTTTTACAACACAAAAAGGTGAAGTGGTCAATGTTAAAGTAGCATCGTCTTTTATCAGTCATGAACAGGCTTTGCTCAACCTTGACGAGATCAGCAACAACGATTTTGAAACCGTAAAGGCTGAAGGAAGAGAAATCTGGAACCGTGAGTTGAGCCGCATCAAGGTAGAAGGGGGTACTGAAGAACAAACGCGTATTTTTTATTCTACCCTGTATCGTACCCTTTTATTTCCAAGAATGTTTTATGAGTTTGATGCTGATGGCAACATGATGCATTACAGCCCTTACAATGGCGAAGTATTACCGGGCTATATGTTTACCGATAACGGTTTCTGGGATACCTTCAGAGCAGTGTTCCCTTTTTTTAATCTTATGTATCCATCTATGAATGATAAGTTTCAGGCGGGTCTGGTTAATACATATCTTGAGAGCGGATTTCTGCCTGAGTGGGCCAGCCCCGGACACCGAAGCGTTATGATCGGCAACAATTCGGCTACCATTGTAGCTGATGCTTACCTGAAAGGAAGATCGGGCTATGATATGGAAACCTTGTATGAAGGTGTATTGCATGGTACCCGTAATGTTCATCCAACGGTAAGTGCTACAGGTCGGCTGGGCCATCAGTATTACAATGAATTGGGCTACGTTCCCATAGATGTTGATATTAATGAAAGTGCTGCCCGTACTCTGGAATATGCTTTTGCCGACTGGACCATCTGGCGTATGGCCAAAGAGATGGGTCGTCCGCAATCAGAAATTGATCTATTTGCCAAGCGGGCCATGAATTACAAAAATCTTTTTGATCCGGAGCATAATCTTATGCGTGGAAAAAATGCCGATGGTACGTTTGAAGTTGGTTTTAATCCTTTCAAATGGGGTGGCGCATTTACTGAAGGCAACAGCTGGCATTATACCTGGAGTGTTTTCCATGATGTTCAGGGACTGATAGACCTGATGGGTGGTGATGACCAGTTCGTGGGCATGCTTGATTCTGTTTTTACCCTGCCGCCCATTTACGACGATAGTTATTATGGCTTCCGCATCCATGAAATTCTTGAAATGCAGATTATGAATATGGGGCAGTACGCTCATGGTAACCAACCCATCCAGCATATGATTTACCTGTATAATTATGCGCGGCAGCCCTGGAAAGCCCAATACTGGGTACGCGAAGTAATGGACAGACTCTACAAATCCACTCCCGATGGCTATTGTGGCGATGAAGACAATGGACAAACTTCTGCCTGGTACGTTTTTTCAGCCATGGGATTTTACCCGGTTACCCCCGGTAGTGATGAGTATGTTATCGGTTCACCGTTATTCGAAAAAATGACCATCGAACTTGAAAATGGAAATACGCTGGTGATTGAGTCCAATAACAATGGACCCGAAAACCGATATATCGATGCCATCCGACTAAATGGCCAGCCATGGAATAAAAACTTTTTTAACTACTTTGATCTGATGGAAGGCGGTCGCATAGAATTCGATATGACCGATACTCCTAATAAATCCCGGGGAATTAAAACTGAATCGCTCCCTTATTCTTTTAGCCGGGAAAAGTAATCAAACGATCTAAAATATCTAATATATAATGGAATCCTTACAGATAAGTCCCAACGGGCTGTCTGTAAGGATTTAGATTTTAATGGTAGAAAAGGCTCTGCTTTAAACTAATGATATTACAAAGCAAAGTTTTAAGGATTATTGATCAATAATTCTTGTACCCAATAACTCAAAAGAAAAAGATAGAAATTGGCTGACAGCTTGTTGAGCGTTTTTCTGCAGAGGCTGTAATCAAAATCTTATGGATGCTTATATTTAATCAAAGTGCTCAAATATGAGTCCCAGTTAAAATCTTTCAACATTTTGACAGCAGACTAAAACCCATTCTGAACTTCTGAAAAGGTATTATATACCGCATAAATACCAATAAACCAATTAGGTATCAACCTTACTTACTCACATCTGTCCTATATATTAGCAATAAAATTTGTAAAAAACGATTAATTCTTAGGTTTGTAATGAAAAAAACGTAACTTTGTAGTGTGTAATAGGCTTATAAACAGAAATTTACATATGTAATTACATGTGCAGAATTTAAGTAAATATATGTAAATAGTCAAACCACAAAAAGCACATTTGGGTTTAGAGAATTAAAACATTAGGGATTATCTAATAAACAAAAGAAAAAACACAGTATTCGTACACTACGGATTTTATCTCCCGAAGATTACACATTTTTTTTACTTACGATCCGCTCATAGCAAAGCATTTAAGCCGTAAAAAATCCGGTTATTCCCCCCCGGCTTTCCTTTGAGAGGAACTTACTTCACAAAACCATGCGTAAGAATGGGCTTCGCAACCCCGTAACACCACAAACTGTTAAACTGCTGATCGCCTTTGACCAGGTAAAAGCACTACTATTCAAATCAAAATCATTTGTGTTCTGGTAACTGGCAAATTCTTAACGACCCTGCAGGTTAATTTTCTGCTTATTAACTCTATAAGCTTGATTTATAATAAACTGATAAATTGATAGCTTACTGTATGTTGTACCTGTAATAACGGTTCTTCTGAATTTCTTACCTGTCTCTCTCGCAGGCCCAATGGTAAAAAAAGATCAATGTTATGGTGAAACATGATAATATGACTGAAGAATTAGTCGGGGTTTTGCACGTTGCAGAATCTATTGCCCGTGAAAATTCAAATGAAGATATTTCGCCTTCCCACCTGGTAAAAGCTTTGCTGAACAAAGATTTTTCTCTCAGGAAGTTTCTTGAAGATAATGGCAAGGATGTTTTTTACATTGATGACTGGGCTGACTTCAGGATTGGTAAATTGAAAAAGGCTGCCCGCTTATCACATTCTCCGGATCTGAATGAAAATACAGAAGCTGTTTTTGATGAAGCAGACCTTCTAAGGATAAAGTATGGTAAAGATTATATAGATGCGGCTATGGTTTTGGCAGCGCTATGTTTACCTGGAGTGGGGTTTTCCTTTGAGCAATTGAAAACATTACCTCTCACCAGCGATGAACTGTTCAATTCAGAGCTTTTTGATAAGGAAGTACCAGCAAAAAAAGGCGTTGTTGAAAAAGCAGGCAAAGAGAGCTCTTCAAAGGCAAAATTCCTGTATACCTATTGTATAGACAAAACTGCTGCTGTGGCCAGCGGATTGTTCGACCCAATTAAATGTAGAGACAAAGAAATCAGGCTTATTTCAGAAACCCTTTCGCGTCGAACAAAACCCAACGCCATTCTTGTTGGTGAACCCGGAGTAGGCAAAACTGCTGTGGTTGACGGATTGGCAAAATTCATTATCGATGGAAGGGTACCCACAAGATTACTCAATGCCAAAATCTTTGAACTTGATTTTGGAGCCCTTATTGCGGGAGCCTCTTACAAGGGTGAGGTAGAAGACAGACTTAAGAAGATTATTACCGAAATCAAAGCCATTTCAAATGCTATCCTGTTCATTGATGAGATCCATCTTATGGTGGATAAACAAGGCGGAGCTGCAGGTGCAGCAAATCTTATAAAGCCGGAGCTGGCCAGGGGTGGACTTACCATTATTGGAGCTACTACCAATGATGAGTTTGCTAAGTTTATTGAAGGTGACGAAGCCTTTATGAGAAGATTTGAAAAAATTGTGATCGGCGAACCCGGAGAAGACAATGCCTTTGAAATGCTCAAAGCAGTCATCCCAAAATACAGCGAGCACCACAACCTTACCATTGGCGATGAAACCATCAAAGAAGCAATAAAGCTTGCCAAACGTTTCAACAAAGACCGCAAACTGCCAGATGCTGCCATTGATCTGATCGATAAGACCATGGCAGCGGCAAGCATATTCAGGGAAACTGCTGCTGCTGAGCTTGATGAGATAGTTAATACCTATAAGTTACAGGAAAAGGAAACCCAGGAAAAATTACTCACCGATGCTGATGAACTCATGCGGGTAAGAGCCGCCCTGACCAGCCAGCTCAATTACCTGCTTCTGGCGAAAACCGAATTCACCCCCGATAGCTTCAAAACGCTCGATATAAAAGGCCAGGCAGAACTGATAAAAAGCGCCATTGAGAAGTTCTACGCATTGATAAAACAAGAGCTCACCGCAGTTGAGATCGATGACCTCTATGCTGTTGTGTCTTTCAAAACCAGTATTCCGCTTGGCAAATTACAGTCTGATGAGCAGGAACGTTTAATGAATATTGATGCAGAGTTAAAAAAACGCATCATTGGCCAGGATCATGCCATTCACGAAATTGCTCAAGCCATAAGGCGGGCACGTGCAGGATTGAGAAAACACAATAAACCCGTGGGTTCGTTTTTCCTTGTTGGCCCTACTGGCACAGGAAAGACGGAACTGGCACGTACCCTGGCAGACTATCTATTCCAGGACGAAAGTGCCATGCTCAGGTTTGATATGTCTGAATTTACGGAAGAGGCATCCGTTTCACTGCTACACGGTGCATCGCCAGGCTACGTGGGATATGAAGAGGGCGGTTTGCTGGTAAATGAGATCCGTCAGAAACCCTATTCCGTTGTTCTGTTTGATGAGATTGAAAAAGCACACCCTTCTGTTTTTAAAATCTTCTTTCAGGTGCTCGACGAAGGCAAACTGCATGACAAACTCGGAAAAGAAGGTGATTTCACCAATTCCATCATCCTTTTCACTTCCAACATCGGCAGCGATATTATCATTCACACCTTTCAAAAGGAACAAAAGCTTCTGGATGAAAATACCCTGAAGGAAGAAATGAAAAAGTTCTTCCAGCCTGCCTTTATCAACCGGCTGGATAAGATCATCCCCTTTGCCCCAATCCGTAAAGAACTGGTTCACCTGATTCTCAATATACATATCAACAAGGTGCGTAAGCTGCTAACAGAGCGTAGTATTCATCTTGAGATTACAGATCAGGCTACAGAGAAACTTTCGGAAATGGGATTTAGCCTGGAGTATGGGGCAAGGCCTATACTTGGAGTTATCCGTGATTACATTGAAACACCCCTGTCAAATATGATCATTGGCGGGGAGTTGAAAAACGGCGCTACAGCCAATCTTAATATGAACGAAACAGGTCAGTTTGTTTGGGAATGTATAATAAATGAGCCATGAGTCTGCTATCATTCTTAAGGAAAATTCCCGGTAGCGGCAGGTTTGCCGGATTTACCAGGAAGAAAAGTCAGGAAGAAAACGATCCCAACGAAGATAATCTCCGGCATGAATATGCAGACAATACCCAACAAACAACGAATACAAATAAAGAAAACCCTTTAGAAGCAGGAATAAATGAAACAGAAGAAGATGCACCGGAAAACGGAGAAAATTTGTCTGAGAATAAAAACCACACGCAGAATGCCAGGGCTGGGCCTGATGTAAAATCTGGCATGAGAAATTTCAATATCCGGTTCAATATGGAAAAATGTGAGCCCGACGAAAAGGATAAAAACAGGAAAGATACCGGTTATAAGAAATTAAAATAGCAAACAACAGTCCCCAATACATATAATCCAATGGTTTTCAACTGCTAAAACGAATAATTATGGCTAACAAAACAGTTTACAGAAAAGTGATTGATCCGGAAGTAGGCGCAGATGTGCTGCTTGTAAAGGACAATAAAACGATGATTTTGGAGCAAATGACTTTCAAACCGCCTGGTAAAGCAGAAAAGGCAGAATGCAGGACGCTGGATGATGTTTTTGCCACGTATAATCCCGAAGCAGATGTTCAGTTTGAGAACGAGGGTGGAACACCGGAGAAGGAAACCCTGAGGTTTTCTTCCCTCAATGATTTCGGTCCCAAAGGTTTGGCAAAGAATAGCAAATTTTTGAAAGAACTGGGAGGTAAAGTGGAAATATATGAAAAGCTTATAGGCATACTGAAAAAAAACAAGGCTTTACGCGAGGCACTATCCAATCCAGAAACCAAACAGGAAGTAATAAAAGGGCTGAAAGCCATGCTTGTAGAACTCGATGAAAGTAACAAATAATACGGAAACGCTATGGTAAAAGATACAAAAGCACAAAAAACAGAAGAAGTTGTTTCCAGGGAATTCAAAGAAAAGGAAATAGCAAAAGTTGATATAGCCAACCCGGCTGAAGTACTGGAGGATTCAGTAAGAGCACTTGAAGACATGGGTGGCTTCGACATATTCCTGAGCCTGGAGGCAGAAATGGAAAATATGGATCCCGATACCCCTGCGGTGAAGGATGTTTTTCTTTCTGAATCAGAATGGAAGGATACAAGGATCGATCTATATGAGAAGGTAAAAGCATTCATCATGATCTTTTCTGAAGGGGAATCCATTACCGAAATGGTTACCAAAGCTGAAGAAAAAGCATCATTGCTCCGGGAGGTCTTCAACAAGAATATGAATATGGCCCTCGATCTTACCCGCCCGCTTGAAGAAGCTTACTGGAATGTTGGTCTTTTCTTCAAAAATGCCGGTACAGATGATCTCAAATCTGTGGAAATTGTCAATGTTCCCAGGGAAACCATCCGTGATCTTAATGACAACAAGTTCTTTCCTAAAGTGGAAGGATGGGTCAGGGAAGGATACCATAGCTTTGACATGACAGAGAATTACTCCATGTTGGTGCTACCGGGCTGGCTCGATAAAAAGCAGGTGGTAGACAAATGGGGTGAAATGGCTCATAAATATAAAGTGATGTTGCTTACAGACTATCGCGATGTAGATGTAAAAAGCGCCAATAAGTTGCTTGAAAAGGACAGCCTTGCCGGCAGCTCTGCCTATTTGCAGCACATCCTTATGTTTTACAACAACCCGGTGATCAGGTCTAAAGAAGATCATGCCGGAGAGAAGAACGACCTACGTGCCTCTACAGCCGCATCAGTAGCAGGCCTGATGTATGATTGTGATGCAGTGCCTATCTCCCAGGCCAGGGCAGGTACCAAATTCGGCCGCCTTAAAGAGGTAAGTGGTGTAGCTGTAAACCTGCTCGATTTTGAGGCTGCTGCCATAGACGAAAAGTCTATTATCCCTACCATTTTCAAGGGAAATAGTGTTTACTCCTGGGGTAACAGGACCCTTTTCAACGGAAACAATAAGGGTCTTCAGGAATACACTATTGTGCGCACCTTCGACTGGATAGGAAAGGTGATGATGAATTTCCTCACAGAGCAATGCTTCAAACGTTTTACTCCTTCACTGGAAAAAGAACTCAGAAGCCAGATCATCGACTTTCTGAATGACTATACCGGTTCAAATAAACTTCTCCAAAGGTATCATCTGGGCGAGATTCGCCAGGATGAAAAAACCAAGGACATCCTTATCGATATCAATCTTACTCCTTTCTTCGCTGCCAAAAATTTCATTGTTACCATTACCGGGCACGAAGGAAAAGAGTTTGATGCTGAAGCCAAATAACCTTTTTATTAACTATAAATTTACGAACATGGGACGTGTAAAGATTCAGATTGACGGATTGAAAGCCCGCGATGTAATTAACGTACGTTACAGCTTTCGCAGACAAATGGACGCTGACGGACAGCCAACAAGCAAAGTTATAATCGACGGTATTTATGTAAGAATGAAATCATTGGAGGGAGAAGGTACTACCGAATTTCCCGAATGGATGTGCTCTATCTTCAAGCCAAAAAATGGCAAGATTGTCTTTTTCTCAACACAAGAGCTGCAGCAACTCAAGGAGTTGAGCTTCGAACGGGCCTACCTGGTCTACTACCAGGAAAATTTTGATGAAGTACAGGGCTTTTACGAAGAAATTGAAATCTCGCCGAAAAAAATAAGTATTGGTGATGCTGAACTGGAAGAGCTGTGGGGCGATCATCTTTAAAACAAATCATTGAGGCTGTGCCGGCAGTAAACCAGGGTAATCGGGCCTGTCGGAAACCTATCTGGGTATAGGCATATTACACACACACACACACAAGCAAGCTTGCTGATCTGAATTTATCTGCAGAAGGCACAGTCTCATGCCCCCGGGCAGTTAGCAATCATTTTTAAAACAACAGGCCAGGCTGGTGTTTACACCCGCTTTTGCCTGATCTTCTCAGATAGCTATTGATAACTTTTAAAAATATATCATGAAAGAGCTTCTAGCAACATTCAAATTTACAGGGGATAGCCATTCAGACTCTGCATATGAAATCATAACCCTGGATTTTTCATTCAATCAGAGTTATGATCAGACCAAAAGACCATCATCACAACCCACACTAAGTCTAATCAATATTACCATCAAGGGAAATAATGGTGTAGAGTTTTTCGATTGGATGATCAGAAACGATGTTGAAAAAGAATGCACAATCGAACTTACTCTCTCAGAGTCTGAAAAAAGAACCATTGAAATAAAAGAAGCTTTATGTGTGAGTTACAATGAGCATTTTGATAATTATTCAGACTCTCCGTTACTGTTTAGCATTGGCATAATGGCCAGGATTTTGAGAATTAATGATATGGAATATCTGGATTGGAGCCTCCACACCTAAATATAAATACTATGTCAACTCTTTTAAAAAAGTTTTCCATTTCCATTGATCTAACCCCACTGTCCGATAAAGAACATCAGGGGTTCCTGAATTTTTCGCTTAGCCAGTCAATACAGTCACCTCATACTTTAACTTTAACTTTCCGTCAGGATGCATTTGACAAAGTGAGCAGTCTGTTTTCAAAGTCAAAGGGGTTTTTGGGTAAACGTATCGATCTGGCGATTGAGGTGCAGCAAACCGGTAAAAAACTCAATTTTACGGGGCTAATAACATCATTGAATACCAGTAGATCTTCTTCCTACAGTGGTGATCAGTTAATAATCACTGCCAATAGCCCTGATATTGTTCTGGAAGATGGCAGCCTGTGCAGATCCTTTACCGAAAAAACACTGGACGATGTGGCCAGAGAAGTAGTGAAGGATTACAATCTTATTTGTGATTTTAAACCACAGGTGCAGTTTGAAACCGCCACCAAATCGTGGTTGGTTCAATACAAGGAATCTGGTTACCAGTTTCTTAACCGCCTGGCGTCTAAATACGGGCAATGGTTTTTTTATGATGGCGAAAAAATGATTTTTGGGAAGCTCAATCAGAATTCAACCGAAGAACTGATCTACGAAAAAACACTGTTCAATTTCACTGTCTCTTTGAAAACAGAACCCTTTACCTTTGGCCTGATCGCTTATGACTGGAATGACGATGGCAGCCAGGTATTTGAAAGCAAGGATAGCGACAATAAGATTTTGGGAAAACTATCTCCGTTGGGTGATACTGCATATAATGCTTCACAAAAGCTTTTTCCGCATGACACACAGATTTTGTACAACCACCCCCTTACAACCGGCAAACAACAAAGCCACCTGGACGACCGTATAAAAATTAAGAAAACCGGTAAAGCCGCAGGTATGATGATTGTTGATGGTGAAACCGATACTCCATCCCTTAAAATCGGGGACAAGATCAAAATTATAACCTACGAAGAGAAAACCCGCTATGAGCAGGGTGAATACACCATAATTAGTATCCAGCACTCGGCTGAGCAGGTAGGGAATTACAACAATCATTTCACCGCCATCCCAGCCGAATGTGTCATGCCCTTTACTGCCAGTCCGCACTCTTTTCCTTTTTGTGAAACCCAAAGCGCAAAGGTGGTAGAAAACAACGATCCGGAGAACCTGGGGCGTATAAGGGTAAAATTTTTCTGGCAAGATGACGATTCTTCCCCCTGGATCAGGATTATCAATCCATACTCAGGCCAGGATATAGGTCACTTTTTTATCCCTGAGATTGATGATGAAGTGCTTGTGGCCTTTGAGGCTGGCAATGCCGAAAAACCTTTTGTACTGGGAAGTATGTACCATGCAAAAGCAAAACCCGAAAGCTTTAAAACGGAGCAAAACGATATCAAAGCTATAAGAACCCGCTCAGGACATACCATTGAGCTGGATGATACCGATGGCCAGGAAGAAATAAGGATCTACGATTACAACAAAAATAGCTACACCCTGACCTTCAGAACCCATTCGAAGGAGATCATCCTGGAAGCTGTGGAGAACATAGAACTGAAGGCCAAAAATATTACCCTGAAGGCCGAAAAAGACCTGAAGATGGAAGCAAGCGGAAACATTGATTCTGAAGCCAGGGGCAATATCACCGCAAAATCAACCGGAGATTTTACCCAGGAAGCCACATCGAATATGACTATTAAGGGAAGCCTGAATACAACAGTTGAAGCAGGTGCCAAAACTATCATAAAAGCTGGTGCAATCCTGGAAGAAAATGCAGCAATGATAAAAATAAACTGAGTCGCTATGGGATGCTATGTATGTAATGGAGCAACTTTGATGTGTACAATGGGCATAGCCCCGTCATCACTTATGGTTTTGCCTTTAAAAAAGGTACTTACCTGCAACATGCCCATGGCAACCATCATGGACAACAAATTCCCGGTAAATATAATCCCCTTTGGCTTATGCACTTCTCCAATCTGCCCCACATTCAATAAAGTCTTGGGAATCCCGGGTCCCTGCATGCCAGCTATTCCGGCACCATGGATGCCCGGATCGCCCAAAGTGATGGTAGGCAACGAACCGGCACTTACCGACACAAGTAAACTTCAGTGTATCTATGGCGGAAGCATTTCTATTGTTATGCCGGGAGAATTAACAGTTCAGCAATAAAGATTTAGGATACTTAACAATATACAAACTGGCACTATGAAAAATAATAAACATATCAGAAAAGAACTCATCAGTGTAGGTCCGGGGCTGATTTCCACATGTATTTTATTGCTTTTTTCGTATTCATTGGTTATGGCTTCTTCGTTGAAGGACTATGAGGTTATAAACATAATTAATACCCCTGAAGATTCTGTTGGTTGCAGTCCTTTCACTCCCGGGGAAATTACTGGTAACAATTCAGCCAATCCTTCATGCGAGCTAACAGGCTATCAATGGATAAGAAAAGAAGGAAATAACTCATGGGAAAGCATAGAAGGTGGCACGGAACAAGACTACGAACCTGAATCTTTGGAACAAACAACTCATTTTAGGCGGATCGCCTTTCTAAACTGCAATGGGACTGAAAAAGATGATGTAGCAGATACCAGCAACATTGTTACCATAAGAGTTTATTCTGAGTCTGATGGAGGTATAATTACACCGATAAATACCGATGTTTGCTCTGGAAGTAATTCTACCCTTTTAACATTGCAAAATCACCTGGGGTCGGTATTAAAATGGCAGTATCAGCCTGAAGGACAAAACGGATGGATAGATATTATCCACACTGCCAATCAGTATACAGCAAATGACATAACAGTAAAGACCATTTTCCGCGCCGAGGTTCAGAATGGGACTTGTGATCCGGATTCTTCCAAAACAGCAGTCATCGATGTTGTAGAATCTCCCACTGCTTATGCCGGAATAGATACCGCCATTTGCGAAAACCAGGTCCTTATTTGCAAAGCAGATGCTGGTGATTATTCCGCATTGCTTTGGGAAACCACGGGAGATGGAAATTTTAGTAATTCCACCCTGATTAATCCCATTTATACACCCGGCAGCCAGGATAGGTTAAATGGTACTGTTACCCTTGTGTTTACTGCATCCCCCATTTTACCATGCAGTGACGAGGCCAAAGACAGCCTGGAACTCACTCTTCAGCTATTACCTTCAATTGAAATTGCTACGTATGATACCATTTGTGCGGGTGATACTTTGTTTTTCGATCCCCTGATTGTTGGGCAATATGAAAAAATTATCTGGGATCATGATGGCTTCGGAGTATTTATAAATCCAAATTCGGCAGAAAAGGGATATGTTTCAGTTGAAGACGATGCAGGAAAAACCATTACAATTTCTCTCATAGTATTTGCTGCAGATCTATGTTCTGGTACCACAGTAGAAAAAGAACTTTACATCTACGTTCATCCTTCTTCAAGCTTTGAGATTGAAGGGCAAACGTCTGTTTGTGCTAATCTGCACAATGTTATTTACAATATAGATCAAGAAGGATTCTACAATCTTCTCTGGACTGTTGTTAATGGCGATATTGAAGGCACCGATGATACCGATGAGATCACTGTGAACTGGCACAACCTCCCCGGACAAACCGGGATGATCATACTGCAAGCAACTGACCAGGCAACCCAATGCAAGAGCTTTTCAGTTGATTCTGTAGATTTTTTGCAGGCAGCAGCAGTTGATCCACCTGAGATTGTGGGCAAACCCGTAAGTAATCCGGTAGTACTTATCTCTAACATGTATGGGATTGATACAGAAGGATTGAGCTACAATTGGTATAAAGATGATGTATTGATACCTGGTGCCGACCAACAGTTTTATTATCCGATAAATCAAACTATCGTGGAATCAGGCTCAGCGGTTTTTTATGTTATGATAACCACAGATGAAAACTGTATCACAAAATCTGAAACCTTTGGGTTAGACCTGAAAAAAACAGCAGAATTTCCCAACAATCAATTTTTCAGAATATATCCCAATCCGGCGCAAGAAGAACTGAATTTTGAGCTTCTGCCCATTCTGTATATTACTGGTCCGGCTCATTACATGGTAAGGATTCATGATCTCTCGGGCAGAACAGTCCATCAGGAATTGATAAATACCGATGCAAACAGGATTACCGGTCTGAATCTCCCTGCCGGAATTTATACCGTGAGCCTCTCATCCAATGGCTTCAGAGGAATACAAAAAATTGTGATCATAAACTGATACTTAAAATTCAACTACCATGAGCAATACTTTCGCCAATAAAGATACACCAGCAGATAAACCTTCAAAAGGGGTTCTGTTTATCCGGGTAATGCAGGGTGATGCACAGAAAGTTTCATTTGGCCGTTTTGATACAACCGTTGGCAAAGCAATAGATACAATTTGCAGTGAACTGAATCTCACCAACAAGATCAATGAAGAAATGCGCATCAAGTATTTTCTGTATCGGATATCAGATCATACTGATGATGGTATTGAAATCCTTGCCGAAGTTGATCCGGATGGACAACCCGTCTTACTTTCTGATTATAGCATTCAAAAAAACGGACAGCTCAATATGGGAGCCCTGGTGATAAGCAACAAAGACAGTAAAGATGAAATTGAAAACGAGAGCATTAATGTTATTGAGGAAACCGAAAACATAAGACAAAACGAAGATGGAGAAATACAAGATGACGATGAGATAGTGACTTTATAACCAAGTCCAGTCCAATAGCTGGAAAGCAACTAAAGATTTTTACAAACAATTAAAAAACTCTCAAGTATGGAATCCAAACCTATAACCTTAATTGTGAAACATAAAGGCTATTCTAAGAAGGTCATTGTTAAAGATCCGGTAACCAAAAGTGTAAACGAATTTATTGAGAACATGATTACCCTGTTTAAGCTGTCAAAGATGGACAAACAGGGTAACCCTCACCAGTTTTACCTGGGCCGGAAAAATGAGCAGGCCTTCAACAACACGGGCCAGCGCGACAACCGAGAAAAAGTACTTGCTGATTTCGACCTCAAAGATGATGAAGAACTGGTATTGTGGTTCAACGTAATACCCGGGTAATAAGGCTTAAATGATACAGTTGATCATTGTTCTTTCAACAGTTGATCCATCATCGAAAGAGCCCTGTCGCAGCGGAATAATTGATGTAGCAAAGCTGATTGTCATTTTACTCTGATAAGAGATTATTTCAAGAGCCTGTTTCAAGCCATTGGCCTGGTAATTAGAAGAAGACAACAGCAATTTACCAATGAACATAAGATGCAGAGATGGTAGAAAAAACAAATATTTTCGAAAAATTTGAAAGGCGAAATCTTTCAGCAAAAAGCACCCGCCTTTTAAATGAATGGAAGGCTATTCATGAACTATTAGATGATAACAGGTACGTTTCTTATATTGTAAGACATACCAACAGGGATGATGTACCCGATGAATATGAGATTATTTATAACATCCGGTCTATTGTAGGGGTGGAAGAACCGGCAGAAATTACGGTGGATGAAAATGGCAAACAGATAAAAAAGCGGTTGCGCATGCCTGTTATGGGTAAACAGCATAAGATGCAGATTAAGATCCCTCCTGAATATCCCAATGCTGTAACAGGAAAGCCCAGCTTTAAGATGCTTACCGATATATGGCACCCCAACATCAGGTACTTTGGCGATCTGAAGGGAAGGATTTGTCTTAATGAATCTAATCTCGATGCCGGAAATACCATAGCAGACCGTATAATGGATGTGGCATTTTACCTGAAATATGAACGCTATTTTGCCCAGAATGAGCCCCCTTTTCCTGAAGATGAAGACGTTGCCTTATGGATAAGAGAGGAAGGTGAACCCAACAAATGGGTGGCATCTGACGGAAAAATGCCCACTGATGATTGTGATTTATATGAAAAACCAGAAAAAATGGAAGAGCAACCAAAAGCCGCTGAAGATGCCAAAGAAGAAAAAAAGCCATCAGAAGCTACAATGGATGATATTGAAATAGTGCAGGACTATGAAATGGAACAACAGGGAATGAAACCACCCGATTGGGCCAATGAAGATGACCAGGACAGTGAGCCCAACGAAGATGAAAAGCCCTTTGTATGCTGATTTGCAAACTGATTGTATTAACAAGTTAATAGCTGTAACTATGAAAAACCGGATAGTTTTCTTATTATTAAGAGCGGGAGTTTTTGGCATTTTGTTCATCTTGCTGCACAATGCTTCTGCCAGCCAGAAAGAAGAAAAAACATCCGCATCGAAAGTAATTAACATGGAAAGGTTATTTGCTACTTCTGTATATTGCAGGGTAACTGCCAATATCAGTCTCACACCTGAAAATAATATCGAAGTAGACATTACTAGGGGGTTTTACAGATCTGACGACCAACCAGTAGATGAAAGAAAAATCAAAACACAGGGACACCGGCTGGAACTGATAACCTTTTCCTTTGATGTTATAACCGTTACATTCAACACGGAAAAGATTCAACAGGGTATGGAAGTTCCTCCCGATCTGAAACTTACCTTCGTGCCAAATCTGGACCAATTAACTGAAGATTTATATGTTAAGTTATTCCTGAATTTTAATTATCATGCTTTTGAAAGAGTAGAGTCGGGAGGCCTTGAACTGATCATCAAAATTGAGATGGAAGAGGAAGAAGAGCCAGAAGAAGAGATCATAGTTGTTGAAGAAGTAACTGATACTGTAGAGCCTGTAGCGTCTGCTCCCAGATCCAGGAGAACAGTTCGGACACCTGTGGTAACAAAATCAGAAAATACGATTGCTCTTGAAAGTATTCTTTCTGAGTTAAATGTGCTCTACAGCAAACTTTTCAGCACCGCCACTCTTTCGGCTGAAGATGCAGGGAAATACAGGGTAGAGTTGCGTAACCTTAGAAATTCTTTTATTGAATTGACCCGGGAAGACGAGCCCGACAAGGATTTTGCCATAGCCAAAGATGAATTCAGACTAACTTATGATCTTGCTCTGGAGTTGATGGCCTCTTTCCCTGGTATTGAAAAAGACTCTACCGACATTCTTGTAATTGAAAATAGCCAACCGGAAAGTGCCAATACCAATACCAATAAGCCAAAACCAGGCAAAACAACCAGGATAATAGTTTTTACTGTTATTGGTATTCTGGTAATAGCATTTCTCATTTTCAAATATTTCAAAAAACTGAAAAGACTGATTAAAAGATGAACCGCATCAACTTGATTTGCTTTTTCTGATATCAAAATTGTAGATGTCGACTGGCCTGATAAAATCAAATCCTAAACGGATAAAAAAATATCTGTCTCATGAAAAGAAAAATATTTGCAATATCATTGATCTTATTTTTGCTACCAGGCATCTCTGCTGCACAGTTGTATACCAGGGGAGATGTAATTGTTGCAGACAGAGCAAACAAGCTACCCACTGGTACTGGCATTATTCCTGAATTCAGATACTTACACCCCGACAGGCTGCAGCTGAAATTCCGTTTTCAGAATAAAGCTGACAACAACTACGGTCTGCTGCTAATCGATGTGGATAACTTTAATTATGATGCAGTTAAGAGTGCCATTGAAAGAAGTTACGGGGTAAGTCAGGTGGGAACATCTATCAGTGGAGATTTTTATCTTAGAGAGGTGAAAAATAAAAAGATTTTCACCTTCCCTGAAGATATCTTTTTTAAGGAGGAATATAGCCGGGGATATAGCCTTTTTCGCAACGAAAGTTCCACGGAGAATTATTTTATTACTGACGTAGATAAATTGCTAAGTTCGCCACAGACAGGGTTTTCCTATACATTTCTTGTTGTGGGCAAAACCCGTCGGGGGGCAGAAATTGATTATTACACATCACCCATTTTTTTCAGGATCCCTAACTCAATTATTAATACCATCAGGGATGAACACATGCCAGCAGAAGCTTCACCCACCCCGGTAGTAGCCGATTTTCCTGAACCCGAACCTGTTGTAGAAGAGAAAGAAGAAATTATTCCAGAGCCTGACCCCCAACCTGCAAGACCAACTGTAACCCGTACACCCCCTCCACAGCCAGCCTTAGATCCCTGCAATGAGTTTGAACCCATTTACCAAAGACACCGGCGAAATATAGCCATCAAAAGAAGCACACTCGAATTAAAAACCTTAAGCGAGTACAACAAATTTGGGAACCACAGAGACAGCTGTATGAAAGCAGCCGACCCCCAATGCTGGATCAACCTCAACCTGGAATACGAAATCTGGCAAAATCTTGTGCTGGAAGAGATAGTACTTTTTAACACCACAATAAGAAATGTAAACAGTGAAATAGGAAATCATAATATACAGCATGGTAACCGATGCAAAAAGGAACTATTTGAAGTATTCGATGTATCCCTCAGAAGAAAGGTTGAAGCACTGGGCCGTAGCATAGGAGAACAGGTTATTGACCAATCTGCAATGCTTGGCACAGTAAGAGAATTTCAGCAGCGCACCGGGGCTCTCAGGGAAACGATCGATCAGTTTGTGGATTCCTATCAACGAAGCAAGCAAGATATCAACCATTACAACCCGTATACCGGCAAAAACTTTAATGAGTTTACTCTACCAGTAAAGAAACGGGTTATCGACGATCTTGAAGCAATGGCACAGGAACGTGACAGACTAAAAGATGAAATTAACCAGTTAAGGCAGGAAGCAGAAAACTATTACCGCGAAAAAGCCAATGTAGCCTATAGTGCAGCAATTTTTGAGAATCGATCCGGGCTGGATGAAGCAACCGAAGTATTATCAGGGATTGATCCTGAAATACAGAAATCCCAGGTTTCGCAATGGCCTTATGTTGAAGTAAATTACCTTCAATATGTGCTCCTCGGAGTGGCTGTTCTCATCCTCTTGTTTGGAGCTATTATCTATTTGAACATGATGAGAAGAAAAAGAAAAATGCTCAAAAAAGACTACCACAGGCCTGCTCCGAAACCTAAAACAGTAATCCCGAATTCCCGCCCGAAGAAAGAAGAAAAACCAACGCCTAAATCTGCACCACAAACTACATACAGCGATATGGATGGCATCGAGGTTGTGGAAGAAGAATCTATAATGGAGAAAGCCAAAGGGCTGGATCATATAAAACAATGGATGGGAGGGCAATACTATGAAATCGACCTGAAAGATCAGTGGGAAAATACTGCCGTTCGCAAAGTTTACTTCCACAAAGATTGCATCATCAAAACTTACCGCTACTTCGAAGACCTGCAAATGTCATACAGCAATCCCGAAGATATTGATGAACATGGTGGATTTCTCATTGGCCGCTGGGATTTTAATCCTTTCGACAACACACAATACGATCTGAGTATCGAAGATTTTATCGCACCGGGCAAAGATGCCAAATTTACCAAATACAACATTGAGTTTGGCAACGACATTGCCCAAAACCTGGAAGCACAACTCACAAATTACGCCCAGAAAGGATTTGAATGCATCATGATAGCCTGGATACACAGCCATCCGGGACACTCCGTTTTCTTATCCAGGTTTGACCTTAATGTTCAGGACCAGTTTCGTGATCATGGGCATGAAAACCGAACCATCGCTATCGTAATTGAACCCCGTACCGACAAATGGGAGATGGGAATATTCTCTTTCAAAAAAGATGAAGAGATGAATAACACCGAGAACATGATAAAGTTGTTCTATTTCGACGACCTTTACAACTGGGCTATAAGCAACGCTTCTAACCAGATGCCCGACCAATACTACCAAAAGTCATTCCCTCTATCCGATTTGCTACTCGCCAATACGGTAAGCTTCAGCAATAAATTTATACTCAATATGAAAAGGTTCAATGAAGATGCAAATATTAATGGTTTTGCTATTGTATCTGCAGTGATAACCGGCCAGCGTATTCCATTGAACGACAGCAGATTTAATTATTTCCTGGATGATGTTAAAACCGGTTCTGATAACGACGAAAACCATGCAGATAACATTTCCAATATTCCTGTGGGACTTATCCTGGTGAATATGAACAATCTTAGTGACAATCAAATACAGCAATATCTTAAAGAGCGGGAGTTGATCTACAATATCGATGTGATATTGATTTACAACCGATCTGAGCAAAATTTCAAAATGTATTCAAGAACAAAGCTGGAGCCACTGGTACAATCTATTACAGAGCCACTGACCTTCAGTATGAAAGAAATCATATCGTTTAGAAACAGGTAAAAGACTTAACTATGAAAGCCCACCATTACCTCCGCATTATATGGTTGATTTTTCTCATTCCCGGGATGGGACAGTTTTCAGGTGCTCAGAATCAAACTATTGATTTTTATGCGAAACCTGTTTTTTCTGACACTATACCCAATAATGTGGTAACGGTGAACTTCAATCTGTACGATAACATCCCAAACCGGATAAGCCATTTCGATATATCTGATAGTATTGAAGTAAAAGTTTTGGAAACCAGGGGTGGCAGAAGAAGCGACAATCAGCCTATTTACAGGGAAGGCTCTTTGGTTCACCTTAAAAAAAATGGTTTCACCAGAGAAGAAAAATACATCGATGCAGATGATCTCACGGTTTCTATTCTTGTAGATAAAAGCGGATCTATGACCCGCACCAGGATAGATCGTGCCAACGAAGCCATAGAAACTCTGCTGGAGTTACTTCCTGATAGTTCAGCATATCTTTCCTGGTTCGACAACGATGTATCTGCCAGTATTCTTGTAACCCGCGAATCTTTCAAGGAAAACAGGATCGGTTATATTGGCGATCCCCGCAACAAGCATACGGCGCTATATAATGCCATTTACATGAAACTGCAGGAATTTGACAGCACAGCAACCATTATCAATACTGCCAATCCCCGCAACGAGCCTTCTTACAAAAGAGAAACATCCATCTCTGAAAGACAAACTGCTCAAAACTATATCATTGTGCTTACCGATGGCGACAATGATGTAAGGCGCATCCCCAAATACCAGAATCAAAATGCCTATCCCGATTTCCATATAGTGGGAAAGGGAGAATTGCTGGGCCAGCTAAGACGAAGCAGCCAGAGTTATAACACCAGGGTCTTTACCATTGCCATCGTAGATAAAGATGATACAGTAAACCCCATTTCCGACACCATCACACTGCAGCAGATATGCCAGGCGAGCAACAACCGCGAAGGATATTTTACCGGGGGCAGTGACGATATAACAGAAATATTCGGTACCAGTGTTTACGGTCTGGTTACCCCTGATTTTGCCCTGCAGCTGAATTATATTCCAGGCACTGTTTTCGATGGAAGCCGCCATACTTTGCTTATCAACCTTGAAGATGAAAGCCAGGGACTTAATGCACAGGGAAGCGTTGATTTTATCATGGGAAGCCGCATTGCACCCTATATCATCAGGGTAGATAAGGATGAATCGAGATACAGAAACCTCTTTGCCAGCCTCGGAATCGGCATAATCCTGCTTTTGGTGGCTCTTATTTTTATTCACCTGCTGATACCTTTATTTGGCAACTATCTTTTCAATCTGAAATTCATTACCAAATACACCCCTGAAAAGGATGAAGAATCGCGCCTGTGCGCCTGGTGTGGCAGTGAACTAAAAAGTGGGCAGAAGGTAGTAGTGAAGTGTTCTCATATTACACACGCAAAATGCTGGAAAGACTTTGATCATCAGTGTCCGGAATATGGCTTAAGTTGCAACGAAGGCAAGCAGTATTATTTTGATATCAACGATCCGTTATCACGGAAAAATGCACGAAATTACCTAAGCTGGGTAGTAAACGGTATGATCGCTGGTATACTGATTTGGCTTGCTTACGAGTTGCTGTTGCCTCTTGATATTTTCAATGGCCTGGTGGGCTGGATGGTTGATGTATTTTACAACCCTGCCTATGCAGAACTTAGTGGTTCACAGCTGGAAATTGATGATCAGGCAGGTATCATCTTCGGCTTCGACAAGGCGGTGTTTATCAGCAAGATCAGTCCCATGATATTGCTGGGTGTACTTACCGGGTTTTTCATCCCCCTGTTCCTGTTGATTCTTGAAGAGTTCCAGTCTTTCAACCTGCAGAAAGCCGGCATCCTTTTATTGCGTGGCCTTACAGGACTTGCCTCAGGATTTATTGCATTTTTTGTGGGAGGCATCATCATCATTCTCTTCAAAAAGATGGGAGCATCCTACCCGGTAGATATTATCCCATGGGTAATTTTTGGGCCGCTGTTAGGATATCAGCTATCCGTTAAAACCACCATTATGGCCAAACACGGTATCCTGGGTGGTTTGATCTCCATCATTTTCAGCTTCCTGATTCTATATATTGTAAGCGATGCCGAAAAGAGCAGCTTTGTACTGTTCAGCATTATGATCTATGGTGGCGGCCTGGGAGGTGCTATCTCAACTATACGTGTAGTATCTGAAAACTACTTCCTGATCGTGGTGAGCGGTGATACCAAGCTCAAAGACATTCCCATACATAAATGGCTCAAAGTGTATCCCGATATTAAAATAGGTAAGGGAAAAATATGCGAAATACGTATGGATTGGGACAACAGCGAAAACCTTGATGATCTGCATATGAAGATGTTTATGGACAAGGGCAAGCGCACACCGGTACTGGTTTCCGAATCCAAAAAAGACTCAATGATCAACGACAGGGTAAAAATGATACAATTCAAGGAATACTATATATACAACGGTGACACTTTCAAGCTGGGCAATACAGTTTTCAGGTATGATGAAAGGGATTAACCACCTATCAGAGCTATATAGCTGCAACCAGAAAGAAAAAATCTTTAAATATTTGCACTATGAAATATCCATCTGTAATTCATAAAAATTCAATCTTGCTTGGTGCACTGCTTGGATGGGTCTGCTGGTTTGCCGGCAGCAATGTAATGGCATCCGACCCAATGTCTGAGATTGCTGAAATTCGTGCGGAAGCTGAAACAACATCCCTTTCCCGTTTTGAAGCGGCAGATTATCAATACCCGATCTGGGGTTACTATGTTTTACTCTCCCCCGGCCTTACCAATATACTCAACAACGATCTGGCCCCGGGCTGGACCAGCGATAATACTGCTGGTATTAACGCGGAGTTTGGCTATTTCAAAGCCATCAACGCTAAACTTAAATACAAAGCTGGTTTTGGTATACATACCGTGGGCAACAAACTTAGTATAGGAGATTATACAGCTGACTTTATGTCGAGGGATATCGATAACGATTCATACCAGGAATATTTATACCTTGACAACTTACAGGAGTCTGTGAATTTCCTCTACTTGTCGCTACCGGTAAGGCTCGAATTCGGCACCATCAACGTTGACAAGCCTGGCTTCTATATCAACGGTGGACTGAGGCTATCTTACCTTCTTAATGCAAACACATCAGGAAGTGGGAACTATACCGCCGAGGGATATTATGAGCAATATAATGTTCTGCTACATGATATTCCTGAACTTGGGTTTTACAACAATCAATCTGTTTCCAAAGACAAAAACGGGTACAACAATTTCAATGTATCTCTGGTAGGTGCTGCAGGAATATCAATTCCCCTGTCGAGGTCAATGATCCTTAAGTTTGGGGTGAATGCTGATTATGGCCTAAGTAACCTTTCATCCACACCCGATGCCGGCGATGCATTTGAAAGCAACATGAGAAACCAATACGTGGGATCTGCCAACAGTATTTTTGCTGATCCTTCTGCACGGGCTATCAGCAGGATCTTTGGTTTCGAAATGGGAATTTATCTCAACAGGTTACTATATTGAGTTTAGAACTGTTTGATTAGATTATGGAAAAAAAACAACATATTGGCGATGATGTATTTAACCTGATTTCATGGTTTGATTTCAAAAAGGTGAGGGATGCTACTGTGCTCGTTGTGGGGGCTGGAGCACTGGGCAACGAAGTTTTAAAAAACTTTGCTCTGCTGGGTGTAGGGAAAATTGTAATTGTTGACTTTGACCGTATCGAAAAGACCAACCTGTGCCGTTCCGTTTTATTCAGAAAAGAAGATGCTGCCAGGAACAAATACAAATGTGAAATTGCAGCTGAGCGTATCAGGGAGCTCAACGAAGACATAAAAGTTCACTGGATTAATGGAGATATACAGAGAGAAGTTGGGCTTGGCCACTTCAGGGCAGCTGATGTGGTGTTGGGCTGCCTCGACAACCGGCTTGCCCGGTACGTGGTAAATGACTACTCCTTTAGGTTTCGCAAATCGTGGGTTGATGCAGGCATTCAAAACCTTGACGGCAATGCTTCGGTATATGAATATGGGAAATCGTGCTATGCCTGTTCGCTTTCCGAAATGGAAAAAGCAAATTTGTCATACCGTTTGGGTTGCCCCGATATTGTACAGTTCAGCTATGAATATGGTCGTATTGCCACTACCCCTATCAGCGCATCCATCTTTGGCGCGCTACAGGCTCAGGAAGCCCTGAAGATTATTCACGGATTTACTGATGGTCAGATCTTCGAAGATTATGAAGTTTGCCAAACCCTGAGCGGACGTTTGCTAAAGTATGAAGGAATGAATCTTGATATTTTCACCCCACCATTCTGCCATTATTTTCCCGATTGTGAGCATCATGATACCTGGGAGCCGATCATGGAAAACAAGCGTTTTTCTGCAAATATGAAGGTAGAAGATTTCATCAAAAAAGCTGAGAAAGCCACCAAAGACAAGATAGAGGGGTTTCATGTGCGCAATGCCTTTGTTCCTGCCATACTGATCGAGCCCGGGGGTAAAAAAACAGAAACGCTTCTGCCCGAATCGCGCATAGAGAACTTCATCATCGAAAATGGATTATTCCCCGGCGAAGGTGAAAAAGTAGTAAAGCTTCCGTCTCCTGAAGGGGGATTCCGGTTCATTAAAAAGGATTTTCAGTGGAAGGACCTCACTCTGTCGCAAATAGGTGTTCCGGCTTTTGACATCATCAGAGCAGAAGGAAAGAAAGCTGATTATTATATTGAACTATCAGGAGACAAGCCCTGGTAGATTGCACTGAATCGATTGAAAAAACTGTTGCCATGGTTACCGAAGTCATAGAAAGCTGCATGAAAGGATGGAAATCAGATATTCTGATTCAGAAGCTTGCTGCGCGTCTGCCTGAAAACACCATGATGGTTTTCCGGCCTTCCGGTTCTTTCAAAAAAGGAGTGGCCAATGATGTAGACAAATATTTCATTAAGGGCAACACTCTTCATATCGGCATCAACAGGGAAGGAATTTACGATCTGCTTCCCAAAAGGCTTTTCCATGATATTGGCGAGCAGGCCATTTTACTAAGCACAAAAGACTTTGACGATTTCTTTACAAAAATTGCTGATGAAGAGACCGATGCAAGGAAATTTTTTCATCCTTTTGACAGTGAAATCATCTATGCATTTTGTGAAATAGAAAAAGAAAGGATACGCTATGAAGATCACTTTTTTAACCAAAATATTGCTCTCAGTCATATTTTATTTTACCATTTAAACGATCACCTTGGCTATATTCCCTTACTGGAGCTGGCCCTTGAAAACAGCGATGGAAGCCCCATTGACCAGATCCTTCAGCAGGAAGCCACATATGCAGATCTGCTGGTCGCTGCATTAAAAGACTGCAACCAGAACTCTCCCCTTTCCAGGCTGGTGGATGCACTGCCTTTTGCTGCTTCTATCTCAGGTGATTTGCAAAGGATTTGTGAGCTACTGGGATATGTGCTGAATGAGAAAGTTTCGGCAAGAACCATATGCCGGAAGAATTTCGGGGATAAACAACCCTGGCAGAATTATCCTGAACAGGTGCTGGGTAAATACAGCCTGAATGAAGGATTTATAATAGATGGATATTCGGATGAAATTGAGAGGACCCATCATTTCCAGGTATTCGTAAAGGATGAATGGAAAATGCCCTTGTTTCTCCCCGGCGAGTGCTACGGTAGATTGGTGGCTTGTTTTTTATCCTTCTTCCTTCCCCTGGGAGAAGTCTTTGAGCTCATCCCCACATGTGATGCCTGCTTCGCATTATCCCCTGCAGAAGATAGTAAAACCCGGCCTGTGGAACGAAAAAAACTGATTCTGGAAATTGACAATCACCTTGGCAGGGAATCTTCAGATCTGGGTATCTCTCTTCCCCTAAGCATAAAAGTACAACTGAAGAAATACTTTACTCCTGACAAAAAGAGAAAAACAAAAACGGGCGTCAGTTACCTGGCATTCAATACAGAACTTTAAAACTACCGCAATATGGAACATTACAGAATAAACTGGATTGACGGAATGAGGGTGGAGAAAAAACATCTTATTGACACCGAAAATTTTCTCCTTTCCCAGCAATATACTTCCAACCTGCTGCAGGTCATCCCCAACCGGTACGGCATGTTTCTCAATCCATACGATAAGCATTTAAAGGCTGAAACACATCCCACAATTCTCTTTAGTATTGAAAAGAATTCAAAAGGGGGATATACCATTGTGTTTAATGATCTGCATTTTTCGGCTATTTCTCCTGAAGGAACCCTTATTGGCGTAAGCATGGATTCTTTCTCACATGAACACGGTAATGCTTCCTTCAGGGTAGATGTTCCCGACGAACAAATGCAGCATGCCGGTTCCATATACCTGGTGTTGCTGTTCAGGCCTTATGAAACAATAGCCTTTGGAGAGATCAGCGGCGAAAGTAATGAAATGCCACTGCGAACACCCTACAGCCGTATTCGTTGTTATGTAGAATGTGTATCTGGCAGGCAGGATACCAAAACAAAATACTCCAATATTGTTGGGGCAAACCATTTTCCTATTGCCAAACTACTGGTAGAGAACAGAGAGCTAACGGTTGACGAAAGCTACATCCCACCAAGCTGCAACTTTTTCAGTCATCACACCCTGCAATCGGAACTGAGCAATGCAATAAGCAATCTTGCAACTATAGAAAATGCAATTGTTGATACATTGAAAGAACTATCGTCCAATGGGCGCGGCTATGGGGAAGAACTTACATCTTTTCTCACCTTTTTGCTACAGCACCTGAATATTTCAGTAACCAATATCCGCACATACTTTGAAAACTTTGGCATCAACGAATCTCCCTTCCAGTTTGTAATTCAAATGCTTACCCTTTCCCGCAACTTTTTTAATATGCTCAATAGCGATCTTAAAAACAGCGATGCGCTTAGAAACCAGTGGGGAAAATCCAACATCCGCACACACGATTTTGAATTGATCACAAAAAATGACCTTACCCGCTACGAACATTTCGATATGCTTCCCTCTCTTGAAACATGCAGAAAACTGCTGGGCAATTTCTTTACCGAGATTGCCAGGAAGGAAAAATACTTTGGCCTGTCGGGAAGTTCGCACGAAAAACCCAAAACCTATAGTCCCAATCAGGGAGAAGATGTGCCTGAATTTTAATCTTTTGCAATCATGCTGCATTCCTATTATGACATACCGGTATCACTAAAGAAATTCTTCATTACAGGGAACAAAACCTTTCTGGAAGAAAAAGATGTGAGTATTTCCGGTAAAATGTTGCAACATAATAAAAATATCAAAGAATCTATCAGTAAACATCTTGATGTATTGCTTCTTTCACGTTATGGAGAAAACAGGGCCGATCACTTTTATGGCCTTGAATTGTGGAACCATGAGTTTGAATCTAAAGATCTTGACTCAGGAACTAAGGAAAAGCTTATAAGCTCTGTGATAAAAACCATTGCTGCCCATGAAAAACGGATTGACAAAATCCGGGTTGATGAATTTTATTTCACCCATAAGGAGATAAAAATACAGGAGAAGATTTTGCTGCTTTACGTACTCAATATAGAGATCAATGCTCATATCAGGGAAGAGTCTCTGACCCGAATCAATAAGTTTCGCCACAAGATGGAAATACCTGTTAAGGTTTTTTACCGTCATAAATCCTGACCGATGGAAACCCGCTCAGACAAAGAAACCCGCATGATGAAGCTGCTGTCCGATATCTGGAATAAGGACGAGCCCGATGTAGAACTGCTGCTTCAGTACGATCCACTGGTAAGAATGCTTTTCCGCACTACACTATACAGCTACGAGGAAGTATCAGAAGCTGTAAAGTCTTACCAGAAAGAACTGCTCAGGGATACTGCCGGACGATTATTGCCCGATTACTACTTTAATGCCATACCCGCGCATAATATACTCCAGGCTCAGCCCCCGGCAGGTTCTTTCTTTCTGAAGGCGTTCAGAAATTTTTCATGCCAGCACCAAACACGCGAGAGTACAACGGAAGCAGGATTTATCAACATTGCGGACACCCTTCTGATCAAGGGTGATCTTAGGGTGATGGGTGCCTACAACGGCTATTACAATATCACAGACAAAAAGGAATTTGTTGGAATAGGTGAACCGCGTTCTGCAGAAAATGAAAATGTTTTTTACCTGGGGATCAAAGCCAATCCCGACACCCTGAAAACCATGAACCATCTGGTGGTCTATCTGGGTTACGACCCGTCACACTTTACCAAAAAATGGATTTTCAATACCATTGCCAACGGCAAATGGAGCATCAACAACCAGGTTTGCAGGGTAAGCGAAGGACTGCCGGAAAACAGTATCCCGGGACAATATGCGTTTTACAAGCCCAAAGAAGGCCAGATTGCTTATTATGCCGGCTATGTAAAGAATCTCTACAAGAAGAACTTCATTACCATTCATCTTCCCGAATGTTGCGATGAAGCATCTGCAGAAAATGTGCCCGGGTTTATACCCCGTGAAACCCTTGATAGTTACAAAGACATCAGGATATGGATCTCCGTTAAAGCAAGTATGGGTATAGATATTGAAAACCTGTCAAATGCCTTCGATGTCCGAATCAACGCCTTCCCTTCTATGAACTGTAAACTTTTAAGCGACCGACTTACCCGCAATGAGTCCATCAAAGAAATTGAAACCGGCCAGGGTGAGTTTTTCCTGTGTATGAATAATGTGGGGGAAGATGATGCCGGGTTTGGTTTGGCCACATCAGCAGATGAACTGGTCATCAGCGGATCGAGGTATAAATCATTCGATCAGCACGATCTCAATGAGATGCTGGATACCCTTATCCGGGTATACGACAACGAGATCAGCATTGCCGATAAAAAAGATACCATCATAAGGGAAAACCTTGATCTGTTGCGCAAATTGTCAGACATAGTTCACGACCTTAAGAAACAGGCCAAAGCAAGGGAAAACGGACAAATGCGGCTTCATATTCGCAGCCGGGCAAATGTTGAGGATTATATCAACTACCAGTATTACACTACACTTGGCCATGCCGCCAACGACATTCCTGAGAAACAAAAATTCAGTTTTGATGGCATTGGGCTAAAGGACAAATCAGCATTAAGTATCACCCGTTCTGCCGGCGGCAGAAAGCCCTGCATCCAGGAGAGTGTGATCCCTGCCATGCGGCTTATAATGCTCTCGCGCGACAGAATAGTAACCCGCGAAGATGTGAGAAACCTGTGCTACTATCTTTTTGGCGAAGCCAGTATCCAAAAGGTGACGATTGACAATAAGGTGAAGCCAGGAAGGGGCAAGGTAGGGCTGCATAGGGTTATTGTAACTACAATTACCCTTAAGAAGAATTGCCCCCATTCTCCAGAGCAGATCAAAGCACTGAAAAATGAACTTATTGCTGTATTGCATAGTAAATCATTAAACCTGATGGAAATGGATTTTGATGTGGTGGTTTCTTAAGAGAAACAATTATTGGATGGTATTTCCATCATTACAAAATTAAATATGGATACTCAGAACAAACTACTAAAAAAATTACCTGCAATAATTGACAGCGATACAGGTGTTCGGTTGGCAACTTCCCATATTTATGGTTTTACAGCAGTTGGAGGAGGTATAGAACTAGTTAAAATAACTTTAAGAGATGGAAAATGGGGCGGAGTTCCCAAAGATGTTCAACTAACAAAAATTGGAGCGCGTAAAAGGATGCTTGCTTTTAGCAATGCAAATAAAGGCTTCCTTGAGATTGTCAACAAAGATCTGGCAGGGGGTGATAGTTTTCCGGTACTTAAAGCAGTTTTGGGAGTAGCGACAGGAGTGGTCTCTTTTGGTGCAGGTTTGGCGTTTACTGTTCTAACTACTGCTTCTGAAATTTCCCAAAGTAAAAGTCCGGTTTTAGCCAGATTTGGTGATGAAGTTTGGCGCGAAGAAAAAATTGGTAAAACAGTGTCAAGCTCTTTTTTCGGAAAAGACCGACAAGTTGGAGTTCATATTGCAAGATATTTTTTAGAAGATCCTTTCAGACGCCAAAGGAATATCGTTCCGTACAAGTGGTTGGTCGTTGAAAAACGTACGGATTTGTTTTTATAATAATATTTTTATTCGGGTACTAAATATTTACAGCTATGATGATTTCTACAAGAAAAGATCCATCGGTCGAATCCACGATCTATAGGATCCGTGAACAAATCAGGCAAACCGTGGCAAAAATTGAACTTTCAAAAACCTTACCGCCTAATCAGCCCTGGATATCGTTACAAAGGGTCTCAGACATAAAAGATCTGGGGGGTAA
Organism: Sphingobacteriia bacterium; assembly: GCA_011390785.1. GTDB lineage: Bacteria > Bacteroidota > Bacteroidia > Bacteroidales > UBA7960 > SKVR01. The sequence continues at coordinate 56,161 of JAABRR010000022.1, read as the reverse complement.
ATATCTTACTCTAAGAGAGGCCCTGGAAGCTGATCTTGTCATGCTGAAGCAAAAGCTCAGGGCAGCCAGATTAGCTAAGCAGGCAGAAGCCAGAAAAAGAGATCATGCCACGTCACGATCACAATCCAAAAATTTCAGGGATACTGCCAGAAGTAACCTGCTGGAAGCTCAAAAGAGAGGTTTTCTAAACCAGGATGATGAAAGAGCCATTTCTGAAGCTGCTGTAAGGGCTATTACTGCAGGAACAAATCTGGTGAAGAATTATCCAACAAAAGACAATATGAAAGCACTTATAATCGATATCCAGGGTGCTTTAAGCACGGTGGATAGCGACCAGGTGAACAGTTGTATTGAAAACGCCTGGAATGTGTGTAGTGAAGCAGGTAAAAAAATGATGCAGGATCAGATAACCACATTCAGGCGAAATCCTACAGTGGAAAATCTTAAAGAATATGCATCTGATGCTGAATTAGCCATGATGTTCAGTTCAGATATTGAGTTCTCATCCAAGCCGCCGGCAAGAAAGAAGACCGGCAGTCATCATGAAGTAACAAGGGGCGATACTCTTTCTAAAATATCTCTGGAATACTATGGCCATCCAGGTTACTGGGATGTTATATTTTTCGCCAATTTTGAAGTAATTGGAAATAATCCTGAAGACCTTCGTGCGGGAACAAAGCTTAGTATTCCCTAACCATAATATTTGTCATTTTCTACAAAAAACTCAATTTTACTGAATGCCCGGTATTATGGGCTCTGTAATTTTGTTCTGGTTTCATCTTACATGGTTGAAAGAAATACCCTTATTTTCCCATTATCATAATTGAAAGTGCCATCTTCATTGGGCCTGCCAAGGACTTTTGCAAGGTCTGCCGGCACTCCCCATCCGGGACTTAATAAGAAACCGTTAACACCTCTTACAATAGTCCCACCAACAGAAATGGCCGCATGAAAAATCTTCTTACTGTTCATATTATAAAACCCCACAGCAGTTCCTCTGGCGATTTTCTCTCCCTTCCACACGGTGGGTCCGACCTCTGTATATTGGAAAAGAATATTCGCCCATTGGTTTCCTGATGTTGTTTGGAATAACTTTTCAAGGGCAGGATTTAAAAGGTATCTTACAAAAGCGACAGCATCATAACAAACACCTTTAACATAGACACCTATGTCCTGCTTGCTATCCAGAAGATCAATACCCAATTGTGCCTTACGCTGTCTTTCTTTTTGTTCCATTGTTTTGGCTGAGTGAAACAATGAATGTTTAGGGGATGGCTGTGCATGTTTCTTCCCTTCCGATGTTAATGTTGGATTTGCCATATTGATTAGGATAAAAGGATTTATACTTTATTTGATGCTACAAAATCACAAACGCGACTTTGTAACTATGTTTGTCAAATTATCATCCTTACCAGATCAGCCAGGGGAGAGAATGATCACGATGATCTGATTTGCCGGAATAAACGTTCCTTGTTTCAAAAGGGAGGAAATTTTAATTGTAATTAATACTGGGTCAAAAAGGAAGCGAATAAATGTATTACTATTAAAAATATCAAAAATGTTTTCTTTTAAACTTCCATCCAAATTTACAAAATAAACTGACTGCTCCGGCGAATCGCTGACTATATGAAGTAATTATATCATGTAAAATGTAAGTTAGTTGAGAACACACCAATTCTGGCAGGCCTTGAAATTGTACTTTTGAATTGGACTCAAATATAATAATTTAAGATATTTGATAGAGTGTTTTTTAGCAAGTACTAAATATTATAGAGTGATTTTGTAAGATATTTTTTCAAAACTACCCTGTTTTAGTTCACTATTTACTTTCTAAGCTTTACCTTTGGTGTAAAATCCTGTTAAAATGAAGAATTTAAGAAAAGAGAATCTCGTATGGGTAGCATTTATTACCCTTGTTTCCTTTATGGTTTCCTGCGGACCCAGGCCTGGAAAAGTTGAAACAGATGAAAAAAAAGAGTTGGATGTTGTGTTAAACACCCTTACTGAAGAAGAGAAATCCGATGGATTTATTCTTATGTTCGATGGCCTTGGTTTTGATGGCTGGCGGGGTTACAACAAGGCCAATTTTCCCGATGGTGGTTGGGTTATTGACAATGGCACCATGAAAGTGGAAGGTGTTGATGGTCAGGGGGGTGATATTATTTACGATCGAAAATTCAAAGATTTTCATCTTAAGCTCGAGTGGATGGTTTATGAAGATGATACTATTGGAATGGGTAATAGTGGTATTTTTTATCTTGCCAGAGAAATTGAGAATGAACCCATCTGGATTTCAGCTCCCGAAATGCAAATAATTGACAATAAAAAACTAAGGGAATACTACCCTGATTCTTCACCCATGCAGATGGCGGGTTCTTTGTACGACCTGGTTGCTGCTGAGCCACAGAATGTCCGGCCAGCTGGCCAGTGGAATTCTGTTGAGATCATTCTTAAGGATGGACAGATAACCCAGATGCAAAATGGTGCCATGGTGGCAGAAATTATCATAAACTCTGATGAATGGAATATGCTGGTTGCCGCCAGTAAATTTTCATCTTATGAATATTTCGGAGTTTATGAGCCCGGTTATATTGGCCTTCAGGATCATGGCGACAACGTGTGGTTCAGAAACATCCGGATAAAGGAGTTGTGATATCTTCCAAAATGAGTATTACGGTGTATTTTTAACCTTTGATCAGGTTATGGAAGCGAAGAAAACTGTCAAATAATAATTTAAGCTACACAGTTAATCCGAAAAGCATTAAATCATTGTTTAAAAAGCAGTATTTTTCCCTACCTTTGCTCCCAAAAAATCAATAATTCTATGTATTCATTACTTGAAGGAATTGACAATATCAGGCTGAACTTCAGTGAAGCTTCGCTGCTGTTCATGAACATTACACTGGCTGCCATAATGTTTGGGGTAGCTCTGGAAATCAAAATCCAGAATTTTCTGGATATTATTCGCTATCCTAAATCGGCTGTGCTGGGTTTTATTTCGCAGTTTCTTGTGCTACCGGCGCTCACATTTGGGTTGGTAATATTGCTCAAACCCCCGGCTTCTGTGGCTATGGGAATGATTCTGATTGCTGCTTGTCCGGGTGGAAATATTTCCAACTTTATTTCATCATTATCAAAAGCCAATGTTGCACTTTCAGTTAGCTTAACAGCTGTTGCCACGCTTTCGGCTACCCTTATGACACCCCTCAATTTTGCTTTATGGGGCGGTATGTATGTGCGCTATTCTGAACGTGCCCTGCATTTGAATATTCCTATTGAGATAGATTTCTTTCAGATGGCACAAACCGTTTTTATCCTGCTGGGAGCTCCTTTATTGTTGGGAATGTATGTAGGAAACCGGTTTCCAAGTTTTGCCAAAAAATACCTGAAACCCATAAAAATCGGATCCGTTATATTATATCTGGTGTTTATCTTTGGTGCCCTGTATGCTAATTTATCATTTTTTACGGCCAGCATTTTGCCTCTCAGTATTTTGGTATTTCTTTTAAATGCACAAACGCTTTTATCTGGTTATATAGTGGGTACCATTGCCCGTGTTTCAAGAGCAGATCGCCGCACACTCAGTATAGAAACCGGTATCCAAAATTCGGGTCTGGCACTTATCCTTATCTTCAATCCTAAACTTTTTGACGGTAATGGGGGTATGGCTTTTATGGCCGCCTGGTGGGGTATCTGGCAAATGGTAAGTGGTTTGATACTGGCCGCAATTCTTTCAAGAAGGAAATCAATTGAAGTTACCGAAGCAAAAATTCCTGTGAGTGACTCGAAATGATTGAATATCGCAGGTTGTATTATTAATTATGGTAACAAAAGACAAAATAATGCTTGCGGCTAGCTACATCCGTGAAGGCAAGCTGGTAGCTTTTCCTACAGAAACGGTTTATGGATTAGGAGCCAATGCTTTGGATCCGGATGCTGTGGTGAAAATATTTGAAATGAAGGAGCGTCCTGCCTTCGACCCCCTAATAATTCATATTGCAGATATTGACGACCTGAAACCGCTGATCAACAGTAATGATGAACGGATTTACAAGCTGGCTAAAAAATTCTGGCCAGGTCCACTCACAATGGTACTTCCCAAGAGTAATCTGGTGCCTGATATTGTAACATCGGGGCTGCCCACTGTTGGCATCCGTATGCCATCCAACAACATTGCACTGGAGTTGATCTGGGCTGCCCAAAGGCCAATAGCTGCACCCAGTGCCAACAAATTTGGCAGAGTGAGCCCAACCACTGCTCAGCATGTAAAGAAACAGCTACCAAATGTGGATTATATACTGGATGGTGGCCCCACTACTGTGGGTATAGAATCTACCATAATACAACTTACAAAGAATGGATTCAATATTTTGAGAAATGGCGTGATCGTAAGGGAAGACATTGAACAGGTACTGCCATATTTTCCCGGAGATAACAAGGACGCAGATGTAATTGCCCCGGGTATGGTAAAATCGCACTACAGCCCATCAAAACCTTTGTATATTATTGGGGAAACAAATAAAGTCATCGAAAAGTCAAAGGCTGGTTTATTATCTTATTCCCTGCAACAGGTTGCTGGTTATAAGGAAGTTATACAAGTAAGTACCAACCAGAACCTTAAAGAATATGCTGTGAATTTATTTGCCGCATTACACCAGCTGGAAGACTCAGATGTAGATTATATAGTTGCCGAACCTGTGCCGGAAAGTGGCATTGGAACAGCTATCATGGATAGGCTTCGTAAAGCTGCCTATCGGTTTACTTATTAGGAATTGGAAGGATATCATAAAAAGAACCCTGAATTAAGGAGTTGGAATTATATTTTAGGTTATTCTCTTTATAACCTTATTTTTTCGGGGGTATGTGGGTAGAAACATGTTGATTTTTTGTCTATGGGTCGAATAATTCCGGCGTTATAACAATTTTTCTGATATCGATTTTAGTATTTATTTGTGAATACTTTACCTTTATGAAGATTTTCAAATACGATTCCTATCTGATTTATTTGAAAATTGAGATTAATTCAATCTTTTAAATATTTGAAAAAGCGTTTTGCACAATTCACAACACAATGGATTGTGAATCGATATTTTGTGCTAACCCTTTTGTGGAAAAGTATTTATTATCGTTTTTTGTTATATGACAGGTATTTTATTTTATAACCTAAATTTAAAGATCCCATGAGTACCATTCATGATCTTTTTCAGCAATACAAACCCAGAGAAAACTTTTGGGACGAAATGTGCTCAGAAGCAGGTATTCGCGAGCCTTATAGTGTAATGTATGAGTTTTTTAAGAATACACCCGTTAAGGCATTACACGAAAGAGAAGAGCTTTCAAAGAAGTTGTTTATGCGACAAGGTATTACCTTTACAGTATATACTGATAATGAAGGTATTGAAAGAATATTTCCGTTCGATATTATTCCTCGTATTATTACCGCCAAAGATTGGGATTTTATCGGAAAGGGAATCAGGCAGAGATTAAAAGCTCTTAATCTTTTTTTAAAAGATATTTATTCGGATCAACAAATCATTAAAGATGGAATAATCCCTGGAGAACTGATCTACTCATGCCCCCATTTTTTGCGTCAGGTGGTAGGTCTTAAAGTACCTTTTGATATTTATGTTCACATAGCTGGAATTGATCTGGTAAGAGATTCAGACGGGAGTTATGTGGTGCTGGAAGATAATCTTCGCACCCCCTCTGGTGTTTCTTATATGATTGAGAATCGTGAAGTTACCAAGCGTATTTTTCCCAACTTGTTTCCTAAAAACAACATTCGCAGTGTAACCGACTATCCACTTATTTTGCACGATAATCTGGTATCACTCTCTCCAAGACAGGTAAAAAACCCGGGAATAGTATTGTTGACCCCCGGAATTTTTAATTCTGCCTATTTTGAGCATACATTTCTTGCCCGTTTTATGGGTATTGAGCTTGTGGAAGGCCGCGACCTCGTGGTAGAAAACCATCATGTATATATGAAAACCACTCGTGGCCTGCAGGAAGTAGATGTAATATACCGCCGGGTTGATGACAGTTTTATCGATCCTCTTGAGTTCAATCCCAACAGCATCCTGGGAGTTCCCGGGCTTATGGCAGCGCACAGGAAGGGCAATGTAGCCATCGTAAATGCAATCGGAAACGGGGTTGCCGACGATAAGGCCGTATATGTTTATGTTCCTGACATGATTAAGTATTACATGAACGAAGAACCTATACTTAAAAATGTAAAGACATATCAAATGGCCGATGAAGATGAGCGAGAGCATGCATTTGCCAACCTCGATAAAATGGTTATAAAAATGACCAATGAGGCCGGAGGTAATGGTATGGTGATGGGAAATAAAGCCAGTGAAGAGGAACTGGAAATGGCAAAGCAAAACATTTTGAAGAACCCACGTGAATATATTGCACAGCCTATCGTTAACATTTCTACTTCTCCCTGCTTTATAGATGGAAAACTGCAACCCCGACATATCGATTTTCGTCCTTATGCATTGTGCGGGCCCAATGGAATTGAAATTATTCCCGGAGGTTTAACCCGAACTGCCTTAAAGGAGGGCTCGCTGGTTGTAAATTCATCTCAGGGGGGAGGAAGCAAAGATACATGGGTGTTAATGGGTAAATAAACGAAAGGTATTCCCTGTATTTTAAACCACAGATAAATAACCATAAATAAAAGTAATCATCAAAATAACTTCAATAAACTATGCTTAGCCGAATAGCTGATTCTCTTTTCTGGATATCCCGTTATGTTGAGCGCGCTGATGGTATCCTGCGTATGCTGAAGGTTAATTATGCCACATCTTTAGATCAGTCCACCAGTTCATTCTCGTGGAGACCAGCACTCAAAACCTTTACATCGCTCAGCGATGCCGAAATTGAAGCTATCGAAAAAAACAGCCAGGATGTGTTGTATTTTATGATTGATGATAAGAAGAACAAAAATTCTATCATTAACATCATAACACAATCCAGAGAAAATGCACGGGGTGTTCAGGATAATCTTACCCTGGAAGTGTGGGAAGCCATCAATGGCTTCTATCACAATGTAAAGAACAGGCAGAATCTTATTATCAATGACCCTTTGTCATCTATCACTGATATGATTGGAGACTGCATCTCTTTCTATGGAGCTTTAGAAATAACAATGATGAGAGGAGAAGGATGGTCTTATATCAATCTTGGTAAATTTCTTGAACGTAGCCTGCAAACTGCCGATATCCTGGAAAGTAAATTCAATGAATTGTCTGTCGATCAGAAAAAAGCTATTGCCATACCCTACTGGAGACACCTGCTTTTGTCGGTTTCCGGCTATGAAATATATTTACGAACCTATCGCACAGGTGTTCAAAGTAAAAATATCATTGACCTGATGGTTCATAATACAAACTATCCACGTTCTGTTTTATACTCTCTCAATCATGTAAGCCAGATATTTAGCGCTTTAAGGGAAGTTGTACAGCCCGACTCTCACAAAAAAATTGAATACAAAATAGGGAAAGTAAGGAGTAAAGTACATTATTCTGATGTGGACACTATTTACAGAAAAGGGCTCAATAATTTTTTGCGTGATGTAAAAAAAGATCTTTACATAATATGCGATGATTTACAGAATCTAAACTATTCAGGATAAACAAATGACAGTTATTGGATTACATTTTTTCGCCAATCAGATTCAGCAAGTGAATATCCGATAATAATGAGTAACTTGTGTGATATTGCTTTTTCAAAGGTATCGCAGGAAATTTAATCCCCGGAAAAGTTTTTTTTAGTTAGACTGTAGTCCTTAAATTCCCATTTCTTTGCTACTTTGGCGGCAAATTTAAATCAACCATTGATTACTTATTTATAACCATCTAATGCCCGAATTTAAAATAACTCATAAAACCAAATATCTGTTTGATAATTCAGTTTTTCAGCTGGCAAACCTGATAAAGTTATTTCCTATAGAAGATGAAAGTCAGAAACTGGTGATGCAAAAAATTGAAGTTACCGGTAATCCTGACATATTCTTTTATACCGATTATTGGGGAAACAAAACGGGTTCCTTTACCCTGCCTGCTATTATGGGAAATATGCTGGAGATATTTTCGGAAATATCAGTTATAACCTATTCTGTTGAGTTTAATGAGCCAAACATAGATGTTGCTCGAATGTGGGAAAAACTTGCCGATACATCACAACCTGAACACAGAATTGATTTTCTTATTAACGAGAGTTTCCAGTCTTACATTGAAATAGAAAGGCTTAGCTATCAATTAAAACAACCCGGACTGTCGCCCATGCAGGTGGTTATGAAACTTTCCGATTATATATATACCAATTTCACTTACAAAACCGGCTTAACCACAGTAGAATCTACTATCGATGATGTTTGGAATCTGAAAGCCGGGGTTTGTCAGGATTTTGCCCATCTGCTGGTTGCTATGTTGCGGATTTTAAAAATACCCGCAAGATATGTAAGTGGCTATATTTGTCCCAACCAAAATGGGATGCGTGGCGATGGAGCAACCCACGCCTGGGTTGAAGCCTACCTGCCTGATGTGGGTTGGTTTGGCATCGATCCTACCAACAATTGCGTTGCCAACGAAAAGCACGTGCGTATAGCCATTGGAAGAAATTTTACGGATTGTTCGCCGGTAAAAGGTACATTCTACGGGGGAGCCAACCACATTCTGGAGGTTTCCGTATCAGTGGCTTATGAAGATGGGGAAATATTTGATAATACTGAAATATCAGAACCCGCTGCCAATTTCAATTATTCCTTCAAACCCGATCAGAAGGAAATCTCCTACGCTCAACAACAGCAACAACAGCAACAACAATAGTAATAGCATCAGCAAGAAGAAGAGCAGAAGGAATAAGAGCAAAAAAGAGCATTAGTATGAGTAATTTTTTTGGGGATAACGTGGGAAAGGTCAATCTAACCGGAATGGTTGAGTATATTTGTAAATTGAATTCCAATTGAACCGCAAGAGTTATCTACCAGTTTATATTGGGATTTTTAACAGAGTCTTACTCGCATAACGTTAAACGTAAAAATTTTAACCTTGATTCTGAAAACTACCAAACCCTTTTCCAATCTCTGGAAGCTGGGTTTTACCAGGGAAAAGGAAACCACCCCCGCTGAGTTTATTGATGCACGGATCCCTGGTGCCGTGCAAATTGATTCTGCACGGGCGCATAACTATCCCAACTGGTTTGAGAAAGATAACTTCCGGATGTTTGGGTGGATGGAAGATGTTTTCTGGATTTACAAAACAGAATTTGAACACCCGAATCTAATCGAGGGTGAAGAACTCTGGTTTACTTCCAAAGGGATTGATTACGAATTTGAAATTCGCTTTAATGGAAAAACCCTACACTACCAGGAAGGAATGTACACACCAGTACTTATCAATCTCACAGATGGTTTGCAATCTGCCAACACTTTGGAAGTAATCGTTTTTCCCGCACCAAAGCTTCCTAATCGCGACTTTGGTCGTTGGCAGGCTGATGAAACCTGCAAACCGCCTTCAAGCTATGAGTGGGACTGGCACCCGCGTCTAATTCCGCTGGGCATCTGGGATGAAACCGAACTTATTATTTTGCCTGAAACAAACATCAACCGCATCGATATAGAATATCATATCTCTTCTGATTTACTAGTGGCTGAAATATCCGCATCTGTATGTGGGCAGAATCTTGAAGGCAAAGAAATTCGCATGGCTCTTTGCGATCCGGATGGAGAGATTCTGATTCAGGAGACAATCATCCTGTCAGAAAATAATTATTCGGTAAAATGGACCATCAAGCAACCCCGGCTCTGGTGGCCGGTGGGTATGGGCGATCAGGCAATGTATTGGGTAAAGGCAGATGTGGTTGATACTGCCTATGATAAAGAATTGGGTGATGGACAACACATCTCTAAACGGTTTGGCGTACGCCGCTCCCGCCTTGTAATGAACCAAGGAGCATGGGACGAACCGTCCGGTTTTCCCAAATCGCGAAGTGTTCCTCCAATTACTATTGAAATAAATAACCAGCGCCTGTTTGCCAAAGGTACCAACTGGGTGCAACCGGAAGTTTTTTACGGATTATTGGATCACGCTCGCTACGAAGAACTTATCAACCTGGCTCTGGAAGCCAATTTCAACATCCTGCGAATGTGGGGTGGAGGGCCTGTTAACAAAGATGTGTTTTTCGATCTTTGCGATGAAAAGGGTATCATGGTTTGGCAGGAATTCCCCCTTTCTTGCCTGGCTTATGATGGCGATGATAAATATCTTGCAGTGTTGAAGCAGGAAGCAACCAGCATTATCAACCGCCTGAAGCACCATGCATCGATCGTGTTTTGGTGTGGAGGCAACGAACTGTTCAACAACTGGTCGGGAATGACTGATCAGTCGCCGGCATTGCGCCTGCTCAACAGTCTTACCTATCAGCTTGATCCCGAAAGGCCCTTTATTCCCACTGCACCCGTAATGGGCATGGGGCATGGCCACTACGTTTTTCGTGATCAGGAAATCGGCGAGGAAGTTTATGAATGGATGACCCGCGCCCGCAATACGGCCTACAGCGAATTTGGTGTGTCCGGCCCGGCCGATCGGGAAACACTCGAGAGCTTCATTCCTAAAGAAGAACTATTTCCTCCCAAACCCGATACCAGCTGGGAAACCCACCATGGATTCAAATCATGGCAGCAGGATACCTGGCTGATGCTGCCCACGTTAGAGCATTATTTTGGTAAAATAGATGATCTGGATGACCTGATTGAGAAAGGGCAATTGTTGCAAGGTGAAGGATTGAAGTTTATCTACGAGGAGGCCCGTCGCCAGGAACCTTATTGCTCCATGGCGCTCAATTGGTGCTTTAATGAGCCCTGGCCCACAGCGGCAAATAATAGTATTTTATCATGGCCTGCAAAACCCAAACCCGCTTTCTACCAGGTAAAACAGGCCTGCCGAACTGCTTTGACCAGTGCAAGGCCTGTAAAACTAAAATGGACTGCAGGGGAAATATTCTCAGCCGGGTTGTTTTTTCTTAGCCATTTTACCGAAAAAGATCTGGTTAAAATAAGTCACACAAAACTGACCATTGATGTATTTATCGATTATTGTACCGATACCATCCACCTGCTTACGTGGGAGAATGTACCGGTTCTAGCCGGAAAGAATGTAACCGGACCGGAAGTGAAATATCTTTTGCCGGCATGGAATTGTGGCCGCTTTCGGTTATTATTAAAAGTTAAGGATCATCCGGAATTTAATTCTGAATATAAATTTTTGTTTGCAAAAATATCTGATTATGGTGAATTGAAAAATCGAAATCGATTGAACATGTAAAACGTTGATTAAAATATGGTATTCGTCACCCCCATGCCTAATTATTAGCTGTTGAGCAATATGTAAATTCAGTTTATTTTATTAAGTTAAATCGAGTTTCGGGGCGGCTTCATTAATAATAGTAAAAAATCATGAGACGAAAATTATTATTTATTTTATGGGTCTTTTTAATGGTTGCTTTGTTTTCCTGCAATCCCAAAAAAACTTCAGAAGCTGAAGATGAAAAGGAGTTGGAAGGAACAATCATTGTTGCCAGTAAAAGTGGTCATAATGTCTATTTTCTTGATCGGCAAACTGGTGAAACCATAGTGGTTTTGCCTACCGGAACCGAACCCCACGAAGTAGAAGTATCTGATGACGGGCGCATTGCCGTTATTGCCAATTATGGCAACAGGGAAAATCCGGGCAATACCTTGTCAGTTTATGACGTTGCCGGTGGCAAGTTTCATAAAACCATTGATTTGGGTGAACATACACGCCCCCATGGTATGACCTGGATGCCAGGAACCAATCAACTCCTGGTTACCGCAGAAGGCACCAACAGCCTTTTGCTGGTTGATGTGCAAAAAGGGGAAGTAGTAAAATCCATGAATACCGGAGAAGAGATTTCGCATATGGTAGGAATCAGTTTAACCTACAACAGAGCATTTGTTCCCAGTATCAGAACGGGCAACGTGGCAGTTTTTGATCTGGAAACAGGTTCACGTATCGGTTTGGTGCATAGCGGTGAAGGGGCTGAGGGGATTGATGTTTCTCCTGATGGGGTCGAAGTATGGATTACCAACAGGGCTGATAATACCATTTCAGTTATTGATGCTCAATCGCTTGAAATTTTGGATGCGATACCTTGCGCTGATTTTCCTATCAGGGCAAAATTTACTCCTGATGGGACTAAGTTTCTCGTAAGCAATGCCCGCTCAGGCACCATTGCCGTGTTTAATGCCAATGAACGAAGAATGTTAGCCGATATCAAGCTGACCCCGCCTGTGCCACCCAATACCGATCAGGAACGCTATTTTGCCGAATTTGAAGGATCTTCGGTACCCATCGGGCTGGTAATTCCGGATAACAGATTCGCTTACGTGGCTAATACCCGGTCAGATGTGGTTAGTGTTATCGATCTGGATGCACTGGAAATTACCGGTCATTATAAGGCTGGTAAAGAACCTGATGGGATTAACTTTTCCCATTTTAAGCCTTTGCGGGCAGAATAAATTCATACTTTTGATCTTGAATTTGAACAAGTTCTTCATATAGAAAAATATCTTAATTGCTGGTCTTTTTAAACTAATTATTTCCTGAAAAAAAATAGAATGAAATCTCTTCGTTCCACCATTATCTTTTTACTTTTATCTGGCTTCCTACTGTTTGCTGAAAATACAGAAGCACAGATTATTATCAATGAAGTAATGGCTACCAACCATAGCTTCATTTCTGACGAAGATGGCTCCTTCGAAGATTGGATAGAAATAAAGAATATTGATACCAATCCGATAAATCTTTCAGGGTATGGTTTGTCTGATGATCCTGAAAATCCACGCAAATGGATTTTTCCCGATTATATAGTGCAGCCCGGGGAATTATTGTTGGTTTGGGCATCTGGTAAAGACAGAAAACCTGCTATGGGTGAAATGTCGAACGGAATAGAACGCCATTTTTTTGCTGATATTGAAGGAACAGCTGTTCAGGACCTGGTAAATCATCCATCTTTCCCCAGTAATCCTACATCAAAAAGTATCATTACAGGGGTATTGGAAGCCCCGTCTAATATTGGCGATAATTACGGCCAGCATCTTTTCACGCAGCTTATTGCTCCTCAAACGGGCAATTATATTTTCAATATTACCAGCGATGATAATTCTCATCTATATCTTAGTACCGATTCTTCACCCAACAATGTAGTTTTAATTGCCGGAGTCCCCGAATGGACCCGTCCTTGGGAGTGGGATAAATACCCGGAGCAGACTTCTGATCCTGTTTATCTGGAAGCAGGGCAGGAATATCACTTAAAAATCCTTATGAAAGAAGGCGGCGGATCTGATAATGTTGCTGTCAGATGGTATTTGCCCGATGGTACGCTGGAAGAACCTCTCAGTGCTGTCCATTGTTTTTTTGAATCAGACTTCTTTCATACCAATTTTAGCATTAATAATGATAATGAGCCCATCCTGCTTACAAAGCCTGATGAATCGGTAATGGATGAAATGGCAGTTGGTTATATGCCGGGAAACAAATCCTACGGAAGAACCCCGGCCAATACTGTTGATTGGGTCTTTTTTGATCAGCCTACTCCTGACAGCCCCAATAGCGGTGCAGCATTTGATGAGCTAACACCTGATCCTGTTCTTACACCACAAGGTGGGCTTTTTAATGAGCCGGTTTTGGTTACTATAACCAGTGAGGATCCCAATGCTAAAATCTGGTACACATATAATGGCACCGAACCATCAGAAAGCAACGGGACTCTCTACACCGATCCCTTTTATATTAATTCAACCATGTATGTAAGAGCAAGGGCTATTAGTCCGGGAAAAATGAACTCAGAACTAACTGCCAATACTTATTCCGTAGTTCATGAGGAGCTCATAGATTTTTCGTCCAACTTGCCTTTAATGATCATTCATCAGTTTAATCAGGCCATTACCCCGGGTGAGAAAAGTATTGCCTATATGAGTTTGGTGGGTGATGGCGAATCCGATGCCCGGACAAAACTCAATGGGCAAACCAGTTTCACCGGACGCATTGATGCTGATGTAAGAGGGTCGAGCTCACAAATGTTTCCCAAAAAGGGTTATGGTTTTCATACCCTGGAAGAGGATGAAACCAACAGGAAAGTTTCACTTCTGGGCATGCCCGAAGAACATAACTGGATATTGCATGGCCCTTATACCGATAAAACATTAATGCGTAATGCAATATCCTACAGCATCGGAGAACAGATGGGGCGTTATTCTCCACGAACCCGTTTTGTGGAATTATTCCTGCACTCAGGCAATGATGAGCTAAAACCAGGAGACTACAGAGGGGTTTATCTGCTTAAAGAACGGATAAAAATCGCCCCTGGCAGAGTTGATATTCAGGAGCTCGAACTTCATCACAACAATTATCCTGAAGTTTCCGGTGGTTATATTTTTAGTATTGACAGACTTAATGATGGCGAAAATGGATTTTTAACTGCCCGTGAAAGTGAATTCCGCTTTGTTCGTCCTGATGAGTTTACAGCAACCCCGGCCCAAAAGCAATACCTTATTTCCTATATTGACTCGCTGGAAACCGTTTTGTTTTCCGGAAACTTTTCTGATCCTGTTACTGGTTACAATGCCTTTATTGATCCGGCCTCTTTTATTGATGTTCATCTGATAACGGAGCTATTAAAAGAGATTGATGGTTATCGTCTGAGTTTTTTCTATCATAAAGATCGCGAAGGCAAGATTAAGGCCGGCCCTATCTGGGATTACAACCTCGCTATGGGAAATGCAAATTACCTTAATGCCTGGAATCCACAAGGGTGGTATTATTCCTTGTTGGGTCAGGATGAGTATGCCTGGAGATGGTACACCCGGTTGTTTCAGGATCCGGTTTTTATGCAACAGTACAAAAAGCGATACAGGGTTTTGCGTAGCCATGCCTTTTCCAATTTTAATCTTATGAGCAGGATTCATTATTATAATAATCTTTTGAGTGAAGCACAACCCCGCGATCAGCAAAATTGGAATACGTTAGGCACCTGGATTTGGCCCAATTGGTTTGTTGGCAACACATACAAGGAAGAAGTTGACTGGATGACCAACTGGCTAAAACAGCGTTTGCAATGGATGGATCAACAACTGGGTGAACCCTATTCTCTTATTCATTACTGGAATTTTAATGAAGACGATTACCTTATTCCCACTTATTCAGTAAATAATGCAGGCATTTCTTTCACAGAAGGGGCTGATGTTGAAATTATTGTGGATGATGGGCAGGATTTTTCCGGATTAAATGCACGCAATGGTGATCCTGCTGGTAATCACTTACGCGTTAACAATCCCCTGAATGCTGAAATTGTTTTTGAGATACCTTCCCTGAATTATCAGAATCTTATTGTTTCCTATGAAACCCGCAGATCTGGTAGTGGGGCAAACCAGCAATACATAAGTTATTCCCTTGATGGGGAACAATTTTACCCATTGGATACCCTTATGATTACCGAAACACCTACTCTTTTTTCCTTTGATTTTGATAGTATTGCTGAAGCGGATAACAATGCCCTGCTAACATTGAAAATTTCTTTTGGATTTGATGAAACTGAAGAAGGGGGTGCTGCAGGGAATAATCGTTTCGATAATGTTACGGTTGATGCTGAACCCATGGTAGGGGTGATTCAACCCCCGGTAATCGTAGATGTTTTACCAGACTATTTTCAGACCATTGCCCAGGGTGAAACACTAACCATCAATCCTGCTGATTACTACTCACACCCCAACGGTCAACCCCTGCAATTTAGTTTTCAGATTGCTTCACCAGATGTTCTTTCTGTAAACTATAACGGAGGTGTTATTGGTATTGCAGCATCAAAAGCTGGAGGAACTGAAGTAACCATTGAAATTTCAGATGGCATAAATCCTCCTCTGAAGGATGGGTTTTACATTCTGGCATATCCCGAAGCAGCTGTTATAGCTGAAGAATCTTACGTTTTCAATTTCTGGAGTGCCGATGAACCCGAAGGTTCTTTTCCTGATAACATGCTTTTTGTCCAAAGCGATGCAGATGATCCAATGCTGGATAACCAGTTCCTTTATGCCTACCATATTCCTTATGATGATTATCATGCAGATGATCAGGGGAATATTGGCTTTCCGTATCGAAACCAGAGCAGGACAAGGATCAACGGTCTGGAGGACGAAGGAATTTCGTTTATCAACACTGGTCGCGACCGTGATCTTGGGGCTGCCATTTTAGCTATCGATACCCGGAGTTTATATGAATTTGAATTAACATGGAAAGCATCTACCATGATAATAAATTCAAGGGTTTATGCTATGCGATTGCAATACCGTACTGATATTTCCGATGGATGGGATGATTGGACTGATAGCTGGGGAAATCCTGTTGTTTATAATCGCAGCGAAACAGTTGGCCATTCACAAACTTTCTGGAATCTTGCTCTGCCTGCCGATGCCGTTAATAAGCCTTATGTGCAGCTGCGATGGGTGTATTATTTTACCGGACAACAAACCAATCCTGATGTCGGTGCACGAGATATGATAGGTCTGAATTTAATCAGCATCAACGACCCCCTTTCAGCAGAAACCATTTGGGATTTTGCTCAGCCGCTGTTGGCAATTCCCAACCCGGTAAATAACAG
Source organism: Sphingobacteriia bacterium (assembly GCA_011390785.1). Taxonomy (GTDB): domain Bacteria; phylum Bacteroidota; class Bacteroidia; order Bacteroidales; family UBA7960; genus SKVR01. Next base: position 39,481 of record JAABRR010000022.1, on the reverse strand, counting down.
TGTAATTACTTTTAATAAAATGGTTTCAGGTTCTTTGTTCGATTTACAGGGAAGGCAGATTGCCGGCATACAAAATAATATAAAAATGGACGTTTCGGATGTTTTACCTGGTATTTATTTCTTTCAATCCAGCCAGGGAGAAACGATTAAAATTGTTGTGGTAGGTAATTGATTGGGGAATGATATTTCAGTGTTGTTTATCTTATGATTTAGTACTGCCCGGATTCCCCCTTTGAAGGGGGCACGGGGGATGTGTAAGGCAACACCACCGGTGAAAAACATCCCCCCGACCCCCTTGAAAGGGGGAGTTGGGCCGGCAATAGAAAAGATGCCTTATTGTTTGATATCTGCTTCAATCGTGGAGGCAATGTTCATGATGATGTGTTGCAGTTTCTTTCTCAACGGCCCTATCTTGGCTGGAGATACCGGGGTGGTGAAATGGCTCCCCAACCCAATTTCGGGCCGGCAGCCAAACCCATGGTGCTAACCATTAACGAACGCAGCCTGAGCGATGCTGAAATGACGGCCTAAGGGTTTCGGCAATTGGAACTGGGTCAGATCATCGGGGTTGAAACCTACCGGTGGATCATCTTTACATCAGGAAAATCTTTTGTTGATGGCTCATTCGGTCGGTTGCCCAGCTGGGGGTGCTATACCCTCGATGGAGAAAATCTTGAAATGGAAGGAGTAGCGTCCGATCTGGAAGTCAGAGAATCTTTTCACGACAGGCTCCACAATCGTCGACCTCAGCTGGATAAGGCCATTGAAGAGTTGCTAAAACAGTTATGATTTCTCATCTCGCGGAAATTCTATTATTTCCATGTCCTTGATGGCGGATTTGTCAATCACAAATCTTAGCATACTGATTACTTTATGAAACCCATGCCTGCCTGCCGCTCCCGGATTTAGATGCAGGCAGTTGTGTTTTTTGTCGTGAATGATTTTCAGAATATGCGAATGTCCGCATATAAATAATTTTGGAGGATGGGTTTGCATAATTTTTCTTACATCAGGAGCATAATTCCCGGGGTAACCACCTATGTGGGTCATCACCACATCAACTTCTTCACAAAAAAACCTTAACGTTTCAGGATATTCTTGTCTTATGTCAGTTGAATCGATATTTCCGTAAACCCCTTTTAGTGGCTTAATTGATTTTAAGGTATCCACCGTTTGCAGGTTTCCGAAATCTCCGGCATGCCAAATTTCATCACAATCTTTAAAGATTCTCGGTAATTCGGGATGGACAAAGCCATGTGTATCTGATAAAAGCCCAATTCTTTGCATAATTATTTTCCGGTATATATGGTTCAAAAATCAAAGCTAATGAGCTTTTCACAAAATGTTGATATTTTTCATGAAAATAATTCATGCCGCCCAAGTTCAATAGCTTATTTTTGTACTTTAGTAACCTAAACTTCCGGGAATAATGACAGATCAAACACACACCAAAAAAAGAATTAAGGTAAACGACAAATATTTTGTCAAATACATTGAATCAGAAAAAATTCATGATGCAGTGAAAAAAATTGCATCTGATATTTACGATGACTTTGCCCTTAAAAACCCTCTGTTTTTGTGTGTACTTAATGGTTCATTTATGTTTTCTGCCGATTTAATGAAAGAATACCAGGGAGTTTGCGAAATTAGTTTTATCAGGCTTTCATCCTACAAAGGCACTCAAACAACCGAGGAAGTAAAAACACTTATAGGGCTTACCGATAACATTACCGACCGGCACGTGGTAATCCTGGAAGATATTATAGATAGCGGAATTACCATAAAACATTTGCTAGAAGACCTGAAACAATATAACCCTGCTACCCTTAAGGTAGCATCCCTTTTATTTAAACCGGAAGCATTAAGAACAGATATTCATCCTGATTATATCGGGTTGGAAATCCCCCGTGATTTTATTGTTGGATACGGTTTGGATTACAATGGATTTGGCCGAAACCTGGCTGATATATACAAAATTGAAGAATAATTTCTGAATTGTAAAGGGTTCTTCAATATCAATATTAACGAATATGTTAAATCTGATACTCTTCGGGCCACCGGGGTGCGGAAAAGGTACGCAATCTGCCCGCATCGCAAACAGGTACAAACTTGTGCACCTGTCAACCGGTGAATTGTTCCGCGAAGAGTTTAGAAAGGGAACCCAGCTTGGAAAGGATGTAATTCATTTTATGAAAAACGGATTACTTATTCCTGATCCGGTTGTTCTCAAAAAGCTATATCGGGTTGCCAGTCAATATGCCCATGTCCCGGGTTTAGTGTTTGATGGATTTCCGCGTACCTTAAATCAGGCTGTTGTGCTTGATAAGATGTTGGATAAAAAGGGGATCCCTATCAGCATTGTTTTTTGTATGGTGGTAGATGAAGAAGAATTGATAAACAGAATGCTAAATAGAGGTGAAGATTCTGGAAGACTTGATGATAACGAAGAAATCATTCATAAACGGATGGATGTGTATCGTAACCATACCAGGCTTTTGAAAGATTATTACGGGAATCAACAAAAAATCTCTTACATTAGCGGAATGGCACCGGTGAAAGTGGTTTCTGAACGTATTGCGCAGGTAGTAGAGTATTTCTTGAAAACCAAAGAAATACTAACACGCGCGGGTTTAACTCATGGTTAAATTTAATGCTATTAGAAAATTTGGAAAACAATTACCGGAACTTTACTTAAAAAACATTTTACTTTGAACTCAAATTTTGTAGATTACATAAAAATTCATTGTCGGTCAGGAAAAGGAGGGGCAGGGTCGATGCATTTTTTGCGCGCCAAATATGTCCCAAAAGGTGGCCCTGATGGGGGTGATGGTGGCAGGGGAGGCCACGTAATTTTAAAAGGCAACAGAAACCTGTGGACATTGCTCCATTTAAGGTACACCCGCCATGTGGCTGCCGAAGATGGCACAGGTGGTAAAGGGCAGGGTAAGACCGGTTCTTTTGGAAAAGATGTTACCATTGAAGTTCCGCTGGGTACACTGGCAAAAGATACTGAAACCGGAGAAGTATTGGCGGAGATTACCGAACACGATCAGGAAATTATATTGCTGGAAGGGGGCCGTGGCGGGCAGGGAAACATCCATTTTAAATCATCAACCAACCAAACACCCAGATATGCTCAACCCGGCGAACCAGCCCGGGAAGCTTTTGTGGTAATGGAACTGAAGATTTTGGCCGATGTTGGTTTGGTAGGTTTTCCCAATGCCGGAAAATCAACGCTATTGTCGGTGCTTTCTGCTGCCAAACCCGAAATTGCTGATTATCCATTTACCACCCTTGTTCCCAATCTGGGTATGGTGCCTTATCGTGATCAGCAGTCTTTTGTAATGGCAGATATTCCTGGTATTATTGAAGGTGCTCATGAAGGCAAAGGACTGGGACATCGTTTTTTAAGACATATAGAACGTAATTCGGTTTTGCTTTTCCTTATTCCGGTAGATAGCGATGATGTAGCACACGAATATGAAGTATTGCTGAATGAGCTCAAAATGTTTAATCCTGAATTGCTCGACAAGCAGCGTATACTGGCCGTAACAAAATGCGATATGGCTGATGAGCAAATGCTTGATGAGCTTAAGGATGAGCTTCCTGATATGCCTTATGCAATGATATCATCACACACTCAAATGGGCCTTGTTCAACTAAAAGATTTGCTCTGGAAAACATTGAACCAAAATTTATTTGATTAACTGTTTGTTCGGTTCTTATGCTCGATTTTTTGCTGCAGCTCGATAAAGATATTTTCCTTTTCCTTAATGGGTTTAACACTGCGTGGCTCGATCCTATTATGTACTGGGTAAGTAATAAATATTTCTGGATTCCATTTTATGCCTTGCTAATTTGGTTTTGCTACAAACACTATGGTTGGAAATTATTGCTTATCCTTGTTCTGATTGCCATACTCATCACTTTGTCTGACCAGATTACCGGGTTTATGAAGGATTACTTTCAGCGATTTAGGCCCTCGCGCGATGAAAATTTGGAAGGGTTGGTACATACTGTTTATGGTTACCAGGGCGGTAAATACGGATTTGCTTCATCGCATGCAGCTAATTCAATGGCGCTGGCTGTTTTTATTATTCATCTGTTAAAGGGTCGTATTAAATACATAGTGCCCGTTATGGTGATATTTGCTTTTTTAAATGCATATAGTCGCATTTACCTGGGTGTCCATTACCCCGGCGATGTTTTGGTAGGTGCCATTGTAGGCCTGTTAGTGGCATTACTGGTTATTCAGTTTTGGAAGTTTTTTACCAGGAAATTTTATCCGTTAATATAACTTAAAAGTTAAGTAGCAATTAATAACCCGAAATTTTCGTTTCTATCTTATCTATCACTACCTTGTATACAGATACATTATTTACCGCTGGTGGGTTGTATGTGAAATCCTGTCCGACATATTTCCTCATAATAATATTGAGCACCTTTACCTTTTCGTCAAAATCTTCAATAAAAACGATTTTCCCGAAAGCGAGTACACTTTTGTATCGCATGCCGTAGCTGCAGGCTACCGTTTCATGGCGATGGAAAAGCTTATGATCTGTACTGAAACTTACACAAACATTGGGATTATTTTTCATTACATCTATCTTTTTTCCAATAGGAGCCGAATGCAGATAAATGGTTTCATCCTCATAGCCAAAGTTAAAAGGTAAAACATAGGGTTTATTATCCTGATCAATCATTCCCAGGTAACAAACATCGCATTTGTCAATAACTTCTCTGGCATTCTGATGGTCGGTATAAAGTGTGTTGGCCATAATCATCTGATTTTTTATTACGTAACAAAACTAAGGATTTTTCCGTGTTTTTAATTTTTTGTTTACAAGGCCTGATAAAAATGCTTTTATTGCATCTGTTGTATAACTTTTCACCGCCCAAGCAATCAAAAGAGATAGATTCTGCATGTTCGAAAAATTACATAATTGAGCCTTCAATTAGCAACTATTGTAATGGGGATATTAAAATTAAAAAGATAAATTATGAATTTAACTCTGACGGTTTATTTCTTTTTGATTACCCCCAATTGAAGCAATTCGGAAGAGAGTTTTTGCATTGTTAGTGGTTTGGTAATATAAGCATCAAACCCTTCAGCCAGATATTTCTCTCTATCTCCCTCCATGGCATTGGCAGTTATCGCAATAATGGGTGGAACATCTAAATAACGTTTCCGAAGTTCTTTCATGGCAGTAATCCCATCCATCATCGGCATCATTATATCCATCAATACCATTTCATGTTTGTCAGGGTCAAACCGATCAAGTGCTTCCAATCCGTTGATGGCTGTATCTATAATACAATTGGCTGATTGTAACATTATGGATATTACCTGAAGATTTACTCTTTTATCATCTACAATTAATACATTGAGATCTAAAGATATTTCAGAGTCCATCTCGATATCTGTTTCGGGTATGTAGTTGTGGCATGCAATTTCAGGAAGGAAAGTAAACCAAAAAGTGCTTCCCTGTCCCGGAGTGCTTTGCACACCGATATCTCCTTCCAGAAGAGTAATAAGCTCTTTGCAGATATACAATCCTAATCCATTTCCATTAACTGATTTGGCGAAAGTATTATCAATCTGCTGGAATTTTTGAAACAACTTAACCTGATCTTCCTGGCTTATACCTATTCCTGTATCGGAAACATAAACTTTTATGACGCCATTTTCTCTGGGCATATTTTTTATACTGATAGTTATGATTCCGTTTTCAGTAAATTTTATGGCATTGTTAACCAGGTTTATCAAAACCTGTTCAAGCCGCATTTTATCAGAATGAATGATTTTAGGTAAAGATTCATCAATTTCAATAACAAGTTTGTTGTTTTTACTATAAAGCCCGGGTTGTGTTAATTTTTTTACAGTGTTGACAAGTTCGGTTATCTGGAAATTAGATTTTTTCAGTTGAAGCTTACCTGCTTCAATTTTTGTAATATCAAGAATGTCATTTATGAGTGTTAACAGTATTTTTGATGAGTCATTGATAATTTCGAGGTATTCTGTTTGCTCTGGATTTAAGGGTGTTTTACCAAGTATTTCGCTCATGCCCATAATACCGGTAACTGGTGTTCTGATTTCATGGCTCATGTTGGCCAGAAAAAGATTCTTTGATTCAGAAGCTTTGCGGGCAGCTTCTGCCTGTAGTTTACATGAAGCTGCGTTTTTTTGTTCAGTTATGTCGCGATACAGACTTACAAGGTAGTTTGTTTGTTTAATTTTTATGGTTACTGAGATGATATCGAAATACCTGATTTCATTATTTTTACAAATCAGGGGAACATCAGAGGCAGTGGGAAGTTGACCGACCGATTGCTGTAAAATCTTTTCAAGGGAGCTTGATAATTGATCAGGTGGAATGAGATCATTAAGCCAAAATTTTTCTATTTCACCTTTTGTATAGCCCAAAATATCACAAATCCGTTGGTTAACCATGAAAAAGCTATGGGTTTTCCAATCGGCAATAATAATTCCATCACTTGTTTTTTCTAAAACTGCTTCAAACCGGCTTTGGGTTTCTGCAATTTCCTTTTTATACTCAGAAATCTCGATATTTAATCGGCCCAACTGACGGGTCCTTTCATTAACCATTTTTTCGAGCAGTTCGTTTTTTTCTGCAATGGTATTCGAAGCATTATCTTCCCACTCTTTAAACGGGGTCTCTCCTTTAGAAAGATGAATATGGCGTATGAGCCAACGCCCGGAGTCATTTTCCCAGATTATACTGAAGCGGTAACCCCTTTCCGTTAAAGGCATTTCATTTGATTGACTTTTTAAGTCGAAAAGGGAAATTACCAGCCATTGAGAAGAACCTAAAGGAACTATGTCAATTTTCTTTTCTTCGTAGTTTAGCTTAACAGGATTTTGCTCAAATTCGTTGATAAGTATTTCAACTGTAGACTCAAAACCGTTATTAATTTCATTATTGCCAGAGCCAATTAAAGTAATTTGGGGAGAAAAGAATGGCAAAACACTTTCTAAATCGCGTTTTTCAAAATACAAATGCACAAATCTTTGATAGGAATCTTTGATCTCTTTTTCTGAATGGTTACCGTCAAATGGGTCCGACATTACAACTAAAGTTTGATTTTTTTATTTTTTTTATTTTCAAAACGGGAGAGAATAAATTTATTGGGCGAGTAATTAATTGGCAATTAAATATCCCAACCGTGCAATATTAATAGATTTTTTTTTAATAAAATACGATTAAAGTATGTTTTAACATTAATATTTTGTTTTAAAGATCTTTGTTATAAATTGCTTCAATTTATCATTATTATAAATGTGAAATTATTACTTTATCTTTGGTATCATTCAGATTATCCGAAACAGAATTGCTGATAATTGAAATATATAAAACCGATAATAGCCCTAATGAAATATTGCTTTTTAAGCTTTAAACACGTTCGGATAATGAAAATGGATATTTTCTCGTCGGATTGCACGAGGCCTAATATCTAACCATTAAAAAGCAAAGTTAGACTGAAAAGGCATAAAATTGTTAATAAAGCAAATTCTTTTTAAGGTATGAGTAAATTTTCTCATTGTATCCGATATTCGATTTATATATCAGTTGTTTTTATTTTAACAGAAGTTTTTAATCAGACTGTTCAGGGTAGTAATATTCCATTTAGCACCAACGAAACAAATTTGCTAATCTGGAATGGCAGGGATTACGAACCCTTCTTCCTTAAAGGGATGAATTTTGGGGTTGCTGTACCCGGTAAATTCCCTGGCGAGCTTGCAGTTAGTCGTGCGCAATATGGCCGCTGGTTTCAGCTTATAAAAGATGCCGGATTTAACTCCATACGTCTTTATACCCTGCATTATCCGGACTTTTACGAAGTATTGGATTCTTTTAATATTGAGAATAACCATAATCCGTTATATTTTTTTCAGGGGGTTTGGTTAGAAGAAGAATTGGAAGGATTTAACGGCAATTTATTTTTTCTTGATGATGCTTTTACCAATGAAATTGAAGAAAATGTTGATTGTACTCACGGAAACAGGATTATAGAACCCCGTTTGGGGAAAGCCTGGGGTACTTACCAAACCGATGTTTCGCAATGGAATATGGGGTATATTATTGGTCGTGAAGTGCATCCTTACGAAGTTTTACGAACAAATAACCAAAATCAGGGCATCAATAGCTTTACAGGAGATCACTTTGCCATTGAAGATGTTTTACCCGCTGAATCCTGGGTTGTTTCAAAACTCGATCATTTGGTAGGTTATGAATTTGGTTCTTATGAAACGCAGCGCCCGGTAAGTTTTTCAAGCTGGCCCACCCAGGATCCGCTTGAGCATCCTGATGAGTGGAATCGTTGGGAAGATACTACATCTATTGATTTAAGTCATCTGCAACTCATAAATGCTCCCGGTGGTTTTTTTATTAGCTACCATGCTTATCCTTACTACCCCGATTTTATTAATTATGAAGAAGAATATCAGAATTATGCTGATAATGTTGGACCCAATAGTTATATGGGATATCTAAATGCATTGAAAGATCATTATCCTGATTTTCCTCTTATTATTGCGGAATATGGTGTGCCTTCGAGTCTGGGTATTGCTCATTACTCAACAAGTGGAATGCACCATGGTGGTTTTAATGAGTATGAGCAGGGTGAAACCAATATCAGAATATTGAAAACAATTGAATCTTCTGGTGGTGGAGGGGGTATGCAGTTTTCCTGGATCGACGAGTGGTTTAAAAGAACCTGGGTTACTGATCATATTGATTATCTTATGGATCGCCGAATTCTATGGCACAATGTAACTGCTGCTGAGCAAAATTTTGGTTTGATAGGGTTTAATCGTCCTCTCCAAATGGAACCCTGGGAATCTTTCTGCCCTGCCTGTGCCATTAAAAGTATTGATGCTGCTGCCGATTATGATTATTTCCATCTAAAATTATCCACAGATGGATTGCCGGCACCGCTGGATGAGATGTGGATTTCAATTGATACTTATGATCAGAATCTGGGCGAATCTATTCTTCCATCCGGCGATACAGTTCAGAACCGGGCCGAGTTTGTTTTGCACATTACCAATTATGCTGCAAAACTTTACGTTACCCAGGCATACGACCTATATGGTATCTTTCATAATGTTTCTGCTCCTGAGCAAAAATATCGCTCTATCGTCTCTGATGGTGCACCATGGAAAATTGTAAGATGGAAGGTGAATGAGTTTGATCAGGACATTCAGTTTATAGGGAATTTGAATCTCAATTATGGATTCTTACCAGAATCGTCGCACGATGCCGTTACAATACACCAGGATCATATTCAAATTAGATTGCCCTGGTCGTTGCTTCACTTCGTAGATCCCAGCGAGTACGTTGTTTTTCATGATGATCGTAATACCTGGCAACCCGAGGATACAATATCTGATGGGATATCAGTTTCTGTTTTTTACAAAGGTCAGGAATTTACACCCAGCCAGCGATATCTATGGCAGTCATGGAATACAGCACTCGATGTGGAAGAGTTTCTCAAAGATTCTTACTGGGTAATGAAAGATCGGCTTACTGAGTTTAATAACAGAGCAATAGCCCGAAATGATAGTATAATGATCGAAATTTATGATGAGCCCGCCTTCGTAAGTTATGAAGATGGTGTGCTTATGAATGATTTTGACCTTGACGGGAATTTTATACAAACCCTGATGCTTTCTCCTCCAGCGTATGGCAGGATTGAGCTTGGTACCGATGGTTCTTTCAGTTACCAACCAACATCTGGTTTCAAAGGTGAAGACTCTTTTTCCTATGTTCTTTTTGATGGTTATAGCTTATCAGAACCAGGTCAGGTATTTCTTACTCTGGAGTTGCTGGGTTCTGCGGATGATTTTGAAAATACCGTATCAGATGATGTATCTCAAATATTCCCCAACCCGGCCAGAGATTTGGTAAAAATTGAGTCAGAAAGAGTCGTGAATAATATTTTGCTTTTCGATGCACGGGGCCAGCTGGTCTTAAGTAAAACGGTTGCAGCGAACAGTGCTTCATTAAATGTTACTGAGTTAACCCAAGGTGCTTATTTCGTTGTAATACAATACGATGAAAGAAATGAAGTTCAAAAACTAATGGTTTATTAATGATAACGAAAATTCAACATTTTCTTTGTCTGAAATTTCTAAATGGATTTGTTTAAATTATATGCATATATTCAAATTGGCTTTTCTTTTTTTTATTTTCTTCTGTTGCCAGAGTCTTTCCGCCCAACCAAAATCTGAACTATCGCAAGAGTATATCTTTGAATTTTCCAGAGAATATCAATTCCAGTCCAACGCCCGCGATGATGAATCCAAAACGGTTAATGAATTGCTGCAGTTTATTTCTGAGGGATCAGGGAAATTGAGGGTATTTACTGCCTTTCATTTTTCTTGTAAAGTAACGATTGTGTTTGAACCTGACTCTATGCAGGTTAATAAATTCAAAGCTGTTGTTAAAACTATCAATCCTATTCTTACCGGCGACATAGTTTACAAAGATTTTTTCCTTGATCAATACCTTCTACCTCCATTTATGAAAATTGAAGGTGTGGTAAGATCAATTCCGGATAAAAAAATAACTTCATCCTTTGTCGTTGATAGTATTCAATGGATTAACAACAAGAACCTTTTTGAAATACCTATTGCTGTGGATATTCCAGGAAACAAGAAAGAAGACTTTTTTATTGAGTTGAAGAATATTGATTTTTACTACGGGAAAGACTACCTGAATAAGGTGGTTGTTTTTAAAAATGCTTTTGCAGATTATTATACCGCTGAAAGTACCCTTAATAAGATCAGGCTTATAGCTGAAGATTTGAACACTATAAATTACGAAAGTATTATTCTTGATGAGTTTCGTTTGTGTGAAGCCGAGCAACTGTTGGGTAATTTATTGTCTGATTCCTTTTTCTCTGTTTTACCTCTCCATAAGTCAGATCCTGCCAAGGTTATCCCCCAAACAGAAATGTTAAGGTTGTATCTGCGGGAAATGCGGAATGAATTTAATAATAACATCAGTTTTATCGATACACTGTTTTATCATGGGGCTGTAAACCATCTTCGATCAGGCGACACACTGAAAGCCAAAGATTTTTTTAACAGGTCTTTGGTGTATAATTCATTATATATGCCTTCTCATATTGCGTTGGGTCGGTTAAATCTATATTCAGGAAATATTGAACAGGCCTTAAGTCCGTTTAGACCAATTCTAGCTGATGCACCAATGCCAGGAAAATGGAAAAGCCAGACGCTTGATTTCTTATCTGAAGTTTTCATGTTTCAGCAAAGAAATGCTAAGGATGCTATGGCAGAGGGAAGATACCTGGATGCTCTGAAGATTCTTACAGTGGTAGAAGATTTTTGCCGGGTAGCAGAGCAATGGGATTGTCCTGAAGCTTTGTTTCAGGAAATTGAAAAGGTTCATTACGGGATGTATCGCTCTTATCTTTCGGTAGCGGCAAGGGCTTATACATCTTATAACAATGATTTTGCTGTGAGTTATATTGAAAGCGCTCTTGAATATAAAGAAATCCACAGCAAGTATATCAAAAATGATTCTGAAGCTATGTTTTTACTTAAGCAGGTTTTGGATGGGTATTATGTTTTGGCGGCCAAAGCTTCAGAGATTAATGATTTTGATGCTGCGGTCAGTCACTTTAATGCAGCAGCTGATTTGTGTGCCAGATATCCTTCATTAGCCTGTAGCGAAGATGCCAATGAGTTGGCACGGCTGGCGGAATTGAAAAAAAAAGAAGCAGAAATTATTTCGCTCCCACTCGTAATTAATGAACCATCAGTCACTGAACCTCAACTAAGCTCAGATGAAGCAATAGAAAAGGTTAAGGATTTTCTTTCTAAAGGTCATTTGAGTGCCTGGGCTGGTGAACCTGCTAAAGCCCGGGAATATCTTAATCAATTGTTGCCTTTGGCTATCAGGTACAATTTGCGCCAGGACACCCTTATCAATGAAAGAATTGTAGGGTTAACTTCGATGATTGCTGAGAAAGAATGCGAAATAAAACGGAGGCAATTGGAAAATTTACTGTCTGATGTGCATATTTATTTCAAAAAAGGCTATTACGCTGAAGCAGGAAGAAGTTACGAGTTGGCAAGAAATATTCAAAATGAAAATTTGAATTGTAGCTGGTCGCTAACTGATAGTCTTTCTCGAATGTCTTATATCTCTCTGGCCGCTGAGTATCAGGAACTGTTTTATCAGGCCCAGGGAGCTTACTTCAGGGCAAGACAGGGGGATTTTAATGAATTTTTTGAAAATTATCGACGTGCCGGAACATTTTCATATGAGCATAATTTAGAAAAATATGGTATAATACATGAAAATTTATCTTCTTTTGCCATCTCCTCAGCCAATACATCCCTTCAGCGTTATTTAATTGAACCCCTGGCAAACAAGGACCAAACTGATGATGTTTTGGCATTGTTGTCAAATCTTAAAGATCAGGGATTTGATCCACGAGAATTGAAATCGCAGCTGCAATATGCAGGAAACAGAGCTGCTATAGCTATGCATATTCTGAATCCTGATATTAAACCTGATGAATGGTTAAAGGTAAGAACCGGAGATGATCCTTGGTTTAAAGTATATTCCCGGGCCTTTTTGAGTAACTGGCCCAAATAAAATCTCACTACGAATTATTTTTTTCTCGTCGTGCAATGATCTTACCACGGTCATATGCCAAAATTACCATAGCCGCTGTAATAAAAACAATGTTTTTCAAGATATACTGTCCTTCCAGAGATGGTACAAAAGGGGCCAGGTGAAAAGTCTCTTCAGGAAATACCCATAACGGAAATACTGTTCCGGCCATTTGAGCAAATAGCAGGGGTATGATGAAACGAAGAAATTGACCTGTTATAAAACCCAGCCCGATTATGGTTTCCCAGGCTGCCAGAATGGGCATGGAATAAGGTGCCTTCACAATTCCAAATGATATTACATCGATGGTTCGTGTGGCAATATCTTCTGCAACACTTACGCCGGGGAAGAATTTTTGAAATCCGAACCAGAAAAATATAATTCCTACACTAACGCGCAGCATTACAATGGCGTTTATGGCCATCCAGGAAATGATCCTGTCTTCAATTTTTGTCAATTTTGATAATGAGGTCATAATAGAGTATGATTATTAATAAATATGAAAGACCTACAATCATAAATTGCCTTTTAAACAAAGTTCAATAAAACGTTTTGTATCAAGAATTAATTCTTTAAAAAATAAGTCTAAATACTGATTCTATAACATTTTATCGCTTAAGGAAATTTTGATTTGGCGCCTATTTAACAAGTAAAAGGGATTTTTTGTTGGGATGTGGGTGCGATTTTAATAAAGAAATGATGCTTTATTCTTTTGCTTTTGTTGTAATAACAATATCTGTTTAAATTATTGCTAAACAATCACGGAATTAATTCTATTTTATACTTATCCGCAACCTTGCCAGTAAGTTTGCTTTTGTCAAAACGGTCATCTTTTCCATTGCCGTTTTAACTTACGGATTAAATGTGCACACCCCCCCCTTTTATGACGAACTACCTTCGTGTTCGTGATCTTTGGCTTTTACCTGGTAAATATCTGTTCGTCGGTCGTTCCAGTTGGTAACCAGTCCTCTGTTACGATGTCGTTTTAAAAGTTCCAGATCAATATCGTTAATAATTACCGTCTCGATATTGGGTGTACATTCCCCGGCAATAGCATCCCGGGCAAAGGAGAAATCAGATGGGGTGAATATTCCTGACTGAGCATAATGAATATCCATATTGTCTACATGGGGTAAGTTACCAACCGAACCGGAAATGGCAACAAAAACCTGATTTTCTATGCATCTTGCCTGGGCGCAATACCTTACACGCAGATAGGTTTGCCGGTCGTCGGCTACAAAAGGCACAAAAATAATTCTGGCACCTCTTTCAACAGCAATTCTGGCCAATTCAGGAAATTCAATATCGTAGCAAATCTGGATAGCAATTTTCCCTTTATCAGTATCAAAAACTTCTATATGTTTTCCTGGCTCTACTCCCCACCATTTTTTTTCGTTGGGCGAGATGTGCAATTTATACTGTTTACCTATTTCTCCATTGCGTTTAAAAAGGTATGCAATGTTGTATAGTTTATCATTTTCAGGTGTAAAGTGCGAACCGGCAATAATATTAATGTTGTATTTAATAGCCAGTTCGCCAAATAGTTCCAGATATTGTTCTGTAAATTCTCCAATTTTTCGTGCTGCTGTTCCAGGGTTTTCTTTTGGAATTAATGACAATAGCTGAAGGGTAAAAATTTCCGGGAAAAGAATAAAATCGCTTTTGTATCCTGATGCCACATCAACAAAGTATTCGCATTGTATGGCAAATTCATCAAAACTTCTTATGGCTCTTATCTGGTATTGAACCACACAAATCCGAACGGGTAAGGATGCAAGAAATTTTTTATCTTTTTCTTCCTGGTAGTCAAAATTGGTCCATTCGAGCCAGGATGCATAACCGCTCGATTCTTTATCTTCATCAAGGTATTCTTTAATCACTTTTTTTACTGAAAAACCGTTGGAAAGCTGTGGAGTAAGAACAGGGTCAAAAATGGCCTTGCTGGTAACCCTGTCAACATACTGATTAATATGCATGGCTTTTGCATAATTTCGATACCCAGGTAAACGGCCCCCTATAACAATTCTTCTCAGGTTAAGGTCTCTTGCCAGCTCTTTTCTTGCTTCGTATAGCCGTGTTGAAAGCTTCATCCCCCTGTATTCAGGATGCACCATAATCTCCATACCATAAAGCGTATCACCTTCAGCATCATGGGTGCCAATATTCCCATAATCGCATATTTCGTCCCAGCTCATATCCAGTTCCAGGTCTTCCGAATCAATGATCAAGCTCGAAGAAGATGCAACCAAAGTTTCATCCAATTCAATAACCATCTGGCCATCAGAAAATATCCGCAGCTGATTTTCTATGTTTTCCCGGCTCCATACCTGCATAGATGGAAAGCATATTTTCTGCATCTTTACCAATGCATCAAAGTCTTCTATTTTCAGCTTTCTTACATGCAAACGACTTTCAAATTCATGAAGATCTATCTTTTCCATTTTTGGAGTATTTATCAGAGTATTTTTTAAGGTATATCAAGGTTAATAATTAGTAAAGATGGCGTATGTCGATAATACCACCATTCTCAAATTTATCGGAAAAAAGCAGTTCTTTTAGTTTTTCTCCTGCAATTTCTGGTTTTACCAATTGGCCGGTTTCTTTTAACTCAACAAATTTTTGCTTATGAATGAATTGTCCATCGGGGGTAGCTCTGATAGTGCTTTGCATTTCAGTGTCTATAATGCCGGGTGCTACAGCCATTGCTTCTACAGGAAATTTTTTATCTTCCTGTTCGGTGCCGATACAGCGGGTAAACATATCAACAGCTGCTTTCCCTGCGCAGTAAATACTCCAGCCATGATAGGGGTTGGTTGCTGCACCCGATGAAATGTTAAGTATCCTTTTTTCCGTATTATACTTCGATGTATGTTTTAAAAACTCACTTGTAAGAAGAACCGGAGCTTGAAGATTTATTCTTAAATGTTTATCTATTAATTCATAATCAAGGGTTTCGATTGTGCCAATCGGTTCGATAACTCCTGCATTGTTTATGAGGTAAATACCAGATACAATAGGTGATTTATCAATCGTATTAAAAACTGATCTTATCACATTCTCAATCGACTCTGTTTTGGCCATATCGCAGGGGTAAAAACTTACTTTACCTGTTTTTTCTTTTGCCAGTTTTTGAAGGTCGGGGTTGTCGGTTCTGGAAATGCCATGAATATGGGTGTCTGATCCAATAAGTTGTTGTGCAATACCGGCGCCTAAACCTTTGCTATGCCCGGTAATGATAATATGCTTCATAATTATATTTTTATAAATGAATATTTAATACTTTATAAGAAAGCGATAGAAGTATGATTCGAATGTTCAAACTTCAGTTGGCAGGAAAGATTTTTTCAACCGATTTAATAGCACCGCTATCAGGGTAAAAAACAACCTTGAAATTATCGGGAGGTAGGTTGGTAACTTTTCCAAACTGGCTGATTAACAGCCTGGAAGTGGCCAGGGTCTGATTTTCCAGTTCCAAAGATGTGTGAGCATGTTCGGGGATCCGGTAAAAAATTCCTTTAGGAACATCTGTATTTGGATTAAGCGTAAAAACCCCCATTTGCCGTGTTGTCATATCTTTTTCTACCTTCAGCACTGCTACTTTCGACGAAACCGTGGGATTGGTATGCAAGCCCTGGGTTTCATTGAAAAAGAAAAGTGTATCGGTAAAAACCTTCTCATTTTTTTCTGGCAGGAAGTGGAAGCGATATTTGGTGGCACTTTCGAAAGTAATCCCTGTAAAAAGCTCCAGGTAGTTATTTTCCATTTCCTTCATCTGTTCATTCATATATTGAATAGCTTCCCGATCATAGGTAATTTCAGCAAACCCACTAATCATGTCAAACCTTTTATCTCTAATGCGCAAAATATAATCAGCCACTTCTCTGGCCCTTACTTCCGATGTTTTTTCAACCCAGGTGCGTCTTAAGGTTTTTCTCTCAATGGTAACTGTATCCATGCGAACGCGCTCAACAATGGTATCTATTTTCTCCTGAAGGTTATTCTCTATAAAGTGACTAAAGGTTTCTTTTGTACCATAAAACCCCTGCTGATTGTTTTCTGGGCTGGCACCTTGCAACTCACTATCCGGGTTGTTATCGTTAATTGCCAGAAGAGTTCCACTTTCGCTCAATCTGATAGAAAAGGGTGATTCGCTGTTTAATAATGGATCAACTTCAATAAAATAAAATTCAGATGGATCAGGTTCTGTATGACTAAAAAAATTTATTTCGCTTATTTCATATTTGGTTGATGGAGTTTCGATAACATTTTCAAGGCTAAGATATTTGCCTGCATACTGAGAAAACGGGCCGGGGATTTCATTGGTTTTTGAAATGGTTACTTCCAGAGTAATAATATTACGGGGCAGCGCGTAATAAAAACCCTGGCGTGTATGGCCTGCATCGAGCCGGGTAATATGTGTTGTGGTTATCCCTGTTTGTGTAGTTTGGCATGAAACCAAAAATATAATAAATAGTAATCCTGTAATTTTTATTTTATTCATTTTGATGTGGGTTTCAATTGAAGTAAATAGCGAATAATCATTTGGTGATTTAAAGGTACTGTTTTGCTCAGGTATTCTACCAATAATGATCTTTAAGCTGTTTTATTGTGATAATGTATAGTTTATTGATTATGTTTAGGCAAAATTATATAATCATTTCTACTTATCCGTTTTTTCAGAAATGTTTATCGTTAATTGTCTGAAAGAAAACTCATAATTTTTTCTCTTGCTTAATAAAAAAGCGTTAAGTGCAAGGCGGGAAATGGCTGAAAACCAGGTGTGTTTTTTATCAATTACAAAAAAGGCCCGGCAAAGATCATTTTCCTTTATCGGGCCCGTGGAAATTTTAAATTCGTTATTATAAATGGTGATGGATTTTTATTAATCCCCATTTTTCATGATAAAATCCAGTGAAGAATTGGTATCATATTCCAAAGTAGGTAAATCTTTACGGAAAACTTTTAATGTTTTGTTACCAATTAGTTTTACGTTTTGATTTTCAACCTTTAGCATAGTGCCTTCTTTAAGTCCCACCACAATTTTATCTCCGTTTATTTCAAGAAATTCTCTTATTCTGTCTTCTCTCGATTCACCATTATGGTTGGGAATTTTTCCATCGGTATAATGCGGATTAATTTGAAACGGAATTAAATTTAATGCATCAAAAGACGGGGGATAAATCACAGGCATGTCATTGGTAGTTTTAATAGTGGGGCTGGCAACATTGCTTCCGGCACTCCAGCCGATAAAGGGTGTTCCGTTTTCTACCTTTTTTCTGATAATATCCATAATCCCCTTTTCGTAAAGCTGATGTAAAAGGTGAAAAGTGTTACCCCCTCCAACTACAATAGCATCAGCAGCTTCCAGAACTGCTTCCGGGCCCTGAACATCTTCGGTTGATTTTACACTATAACCCAATTCAGAAAATACTTCATTCACTTTATTGGTGTATTCAACATAAGAAAGTGTTACACCGGCATAAGGAATGAAGGCCACTCTCCGTAGGTCATTACCTAAAAACTCTTTAATATGAGGGCGTGTGTAACTCAAATAAGGTTCACCGGCATTGGTAGAATTGCTGATCAATAAAAGTCGTTTAGTCATGAAAGTATTTTTCTAAAGTTTAACAATACTGAAATTAATCTGATTTGTTGATGTATTATGTCACAAGTGTCATTTGCACTAAGGCATAATTATACAACCATAATTTATTACTTATTGTTTTGTTTTGTAAATGTTAAACCTTTTGAATGATAAGCTATTCGTTTAGATAATAATTTGGGGCATTTCTTTTTGATTTAGCATATTTGGCCAAAAATAAGTACGTTTGTTACCAGTTTCTTTTAAAACAAATGGGTGATCATCAAATTTAAATATAGTGAAATAATATATGTTGTTAAAAATTGAAGGAAGCGATCTGGGAAAGTTTATTTTGATTGGCGACCGTGTTTTGATTAAACCTAAATCGGTATCCCAGAAAACCCGTGGTGGTTTATATTTGCCCCCTGGGATTGAAGAAAAAAGAAAGATTCAAAGTGGCTATGTTATAAAGGCAGGGCCTGGGTACCCTATTCCAACAGCTATTGAGTCTGATGAACCCTGGAAGGATGCTGCCGATAATCTTAAGTATTTTTCTCTTCAGGCCAAAGAAGGGGATTTGGCAGTTTATCTTCAGGATAATGCCTTTGAAATTGAATTTGATAAAGAAAAGTATTATATTGTTCCTCATTCTGCCATCCTTATGCTTATAAGAGATGAAGACCTTATTGCTGATAAATAGTAAATTAATATTTCTAAAAAATATAAATGAAAGTCATGTTTGCAAAAGAAGACTTAGCACAACTCGAAAAAAAAGGGATTTCAGAAGACCTGGCACTGAAACAGATAGAAAATTTTAAATCCGGATTCCCTTTCGTTAACCTGATAAAACCAGCCCTTATTTCATCAGGTATTTTGAATTTGGAAAAAAAGGAACTCGACTACTACGTTTCTTATTTTGAAGAAACATCCGGTAAACTGGGGATTTTAAAATTTGTTCCGGCCAGTGGGGCAGCTACACGCATGTTTAAAGATCTTTTCAGTTGGCGCGAAAAGCTCCGGCAAGGCACTACTTCAGATGAACTAAGAGAAGACGATCCTGATGCCAATGATTTTTTCAGCCAGATAAAAGTATTTGCGTTTTGGGATGATTTGGAATCTGCTATTGCTGAACGAAACATGATTGCTGATGAATTGATTCTTAAAGGGGATTATCTAACTTTACTTAACGTATTGCTTGATGATGAAGGATTGGGTTATGCCATGCTTCCAAAGGGTTTACTGAAGTTTCACCGCTATCCGGATGGTGTGCGTACTCCCGTTGAAGAACACCTGGTAGAAGGTGCACATTATGCCTGCGATAACGATATGACGGTGAAATTACATTTTACTGTTTCTGCCGAGCACAGAGGCCGTTTCGTTAATCATGTGGGAGATGTTTTAAAGCATTATGAAGATTTTTTTGGCTTACGATTCGAGATAAAATTTTCCGTGCAAAAGCCTTCTACTGATACTATGGCTGTTGATCTTGACAACAAACCCTTTCGCGATAACGATGGTTCTATACTTTTCAGACCCGGAGGCCACGGGGCACTCATCCAAAACCTTAACGAAATAAAGGAAGATGTTGTATTTATAAAGAATATTGATAATGTTGTTCCTGATTCTTTTAAGGATGAAACCTATGAGTATAAAAAAGCGTTGGGAGGAATGCTTATTGAATACCAGGAAACATTACATGACGCATTGCTGGCTATGGATCAAAATACCTTTACTGAGGATGATTATGCCGTAATGCGAACATTTGCCATTGAGAAACTATTTATTGATCCTGATTTACTACCATCAAATTTTGAAGAAGGCAAACCCATCATGAAAGAATTATTTAACCGCCCTATGCGAATTTGCGGGATGGTGAAAAATGTGGGCGAACCCGGTGGTGGACCCTTTTGGGTCGAAAATCCTTCTGATGGAAGCCGCTCGTTGCAAATCGTAGAATCATCACAGGTTAATCATAACGACCCTGAACAGGAGGAAATATTTGAAAAAGCTACCCACTTTAACCCTGTAGATCTGGTTTGCGGCCTCAAGGATTACAATGGCGAAGCCTTTGATCTTACCCGTTTTGTAGAGCCTACTACCGGTTTTATCAGCCAGAAGAGCAAAGATGGAAAAGATCTTAAAGCACAGGAGTTGCCTGGCTTGTGGAATGGCAGCATGGCCAAATGGATTACCATATTTGTTGAAGTTCCGCTCATTACCTTTAACCCCGTTAAAACTGTTCTTGATCTTTTGAGAAAAGAGCATTTGTAATAATCTGCTGGATATTTTTATGTAGTCGGACGATCCCTTGTAAGGACATGGCATGCCCTGTCCCTACAGGAGACGCCCTGTCTATTACTACTAAATTTTCTTATTTCTTCAACCATTCCAAAACCTTTTTGTAATTTGCCGAATAATTCGTTTTCATCCAATTGTCCTGCTGTTTTCCGTGGGTATTATTTTGCCTTCAATATAAATTTCGGGTGAAAATTGTTGTTTAAAATCTTAATTTTATACGTTTTTTAAAAACGTAAGAAAAAAGCATTTTTTATAATGAAGAAAATTTTAGTAGAAAATCCTGTCGTTGAATTGGATGGTGATGAAATGACAAGGGTTATCTGGACTTTTATCAAAGAAAAACTGATTTTCCCGTATCTCGAATTGGATGTAAAATACTATGATCTTGGTATTGAGAACCGCGACGAATCCAACGATCAGGTTACCGTTGACGCAGCAGAAGCCATAAAAAAATATGGTGTGGGAATTAAGTGTGCCACTATTACTCCCGATGAAGCAAGGGTGAAGGAATTCAATCTGAAACAAATGTGGCGTTCACCCAATGGAACCATTCGTAATATTTTAGGAGGTACCGTATTCAGAGAACCCATTATTATTTCCAATATTCCCAGGTTGGTACCGGGCTGGACAAAACCTATCTGCATTGGGCGACATGCTTTTGGCGATCAATACAGGGCTACTGATTTCCTAACCAAAGGGAGTGGTAAACTCACCATCACTTTTACCCCCGATGATGGTTCTAAACCGATCAACCACGAAGTTTATCAATTTGATGGCGATGGTGTTGCCATGGCCATGTACAATACCGATGAGTCTATTACGGGTTTTGCCCGTGCATGCATGAACCAGGCGCTTATGAAAAAGTGGCCGCTTTACCTTTCTACAAAGAATACGATTCTTAAAAAATATGATGGCCGTTTCAAAGATATATTTCAACAAATTTTTGAATCTGAATTCAAACATTTATTTGATGCCGCTGGTATTACATACGAGCATCGTTTAATTGATGATATGGTGGCTTCAGCCCTTAAATGGGAAGGTGGTTTTGTTTGGGCAACCAAGAATTACGATGGCGATGTTCAAAGCGATACGGTTGCACAGGGATTTGGTTCATTAGGACTAATGACATCTACCCTGGTTACCCCCGATGGAAAAACCATGGAAGCCGAAGCAGCTCACGGCACGGTTACCAGGCACTTCAGGCAACATCAACAGGGTAAACCAACATCAACAAACCCAATTGCCAGCATTTTTGCCTGGACACGTGGTTTGGCCTTCAGAGGAAAACTTGATAATAATAACGACCTGATCAGATTTGCAAATACGCTGGAATCAGTATGTGTCAAAACAGTAGAAAACGGTAAGATGACTAAAGATTTGGCACTTCTTATCTTTGGAAATGAACTTTCTATAGATAATTACCTTACTACAGAGCTGTTTCTCGATGCCCTTGATACCAATCTGAAACAAGAGCTGAATGCTTGATTATTTTTATTATTTTAGCATGCAAACCATTGAAGGAACTGAATTGGCAGGTAGCTCAATTAACACACAACAAATTTACTAATTTCAAAAACACATATTCATGGAGTACATAAAGAACAGATTCTACGAAGCCGCAATGAAGAAGTATGATGAATACCTGAAGTTGAAAAATGAACACTCTGATGTTGTGGTGGGAAAGGTTACAATTGGTCATGTTTTATCAGGGATGAAGGGAGTCCCCAGCCTGCTTACCGAAACATCAAAACTTGACCCCAATGAAGGCATTCGGTTCAGAGGAATTTCTTTAAAAGAGTTGCGAAAAACCATCCCCAGACTTTGTGCGCATGGTGAACCCCTTCCCGAAGGTTTGTTCTATCTGATGTTGATTGGCGAAGTTCCTGAACTGGATGATATTTCCAACATTAGTAAGGATTGGGCTACCAGGGCGATTGTTCCGGGGCATGTTTTTGATGTTATAGATGCCATGCCTAAAAATGCCCGCCCCATGGCTCAGTATGTTGCCGCTATTACCAGTATGGCTTCAGAGTCTTACTTCCTGAATGCACATCAGGCTGGTGTGCAAAAAAAATATTACTGGGATACCACCTACGAAGATGTAATGAACCTGATTGCGCGGTTGCCCCGAATTGCTGCTTACATATACCGGCGAACATTTCACAAAGGTGAACATATCGATCCCGATCCACGTCTCGACTGGGCCGGTAATTTTGCTCACATGATGGGCTTCAGCTCCCCTCCCCATATGCGTTTAATGCGTATGTACATGAGTATTCATGCAGACCATGAAGGGGGCAATGTTTCTGCGCATACCACACACCTGGTTGGTTCTACCCTAAGCAATCCCTATTATGCTTATGCAGCAGGTATGCTGGGTCTGGCCGGGCCACTCCATGGGTTTGCCAATCAGAATGTTCTTAGTTGGATCATGGATATGATCCGGGATGTTAACGATGAAGACCCATCTCCTGACAGAATTCGAAAATATTGCAAAAAATTCCTTGATCAGGGAGGCGTTATCCCGGGGTTTGGTCATGCCGTTCTTAGAATAACCGACCCAAGATATGATGCACAGAAAGAATTTGCAGAAAAATTCATTAAAAATGATAACCTGATAAATATCGTAAATAAACTCTACAATGTTGTGCCACCACTATTGGAAGCTACCGGAAAGGTGAAAAATCCCTGGCCCAATGTAGATGCATATAGTGGTGCATTACTTCGCTTTTACGGTATTAAAGAGCATAATTTCTATACAGTAATGTTCGGTATTTCAAGAGCTTTGGGTGTTATGTCTTCCCTGTTGTTCGACAGAGTATTTGGACTACCCATTGAAAGGCCAACTTCTTATCCGTTGCAGTGGTACCGTGATGTGGCTGAAGGGAAAATTAAAGTGGATATTGGCAATTGCGATGATTCTGGTATAAAAGAATCGTAAGGTTTTTAATTCTACGCATTTATTAATTTATATAAAGATCATAATTATTTTTTATCATGAAAGAGTTACCCTTCAATATAAAAGACTGTTTAACAACCCCTAAAGGGAGTTTTGATTTTTACAGTCTGGTAAAGCTTGAAAAAGAAGGAAGAAAAGTATCTCACCTTCCGTTCTCTATCAGAATCCTTCTGGAAAATGCCTTACGTAACTACGATGCATTTGCTATTACCGATGAAAATCTTGAAACTCTGTTAAATTGGTCGCCGGCCCCTTCTGATAAGGATATTCCTTTTAAGCCTGCCCGTGTTTTAATGCAGGATTTTACCGGAGTTCCGGCTGTTGTTGATATTGCTTCACTACGTGCCGAAGTGGCCCGCAAAGGCAAAGATGCCAGCGCCATAAACCCCCTGGTCCCTGTTGATCTGGTAATCGACCACTCTGTGCAAGTGGATTATTTTGGTACTCAGTATTCCTATCTTAAAAATGTTGAAGTGGAATACCAGCGTAATGGCGAGCGCTACCAGTTTCTGAAATGGGCACAAAAGGCCTTTGATAACTTTTCTGTAGTTCCTCCGGGAATGGGTATTTGTCACCAGGTTAACCTCGAGTATCTTGCACAAGGGGTAACGGTTCGCAACGGTGAAGCTTTTCCTGATACATTGGTTGGAACCGACAGCCATACGCCTATGGTAAATGGTATTGGTGTTGTTGGATGGGGTGTTGGCGGTATTGAAGCAGAAGCTGCTTTACTTGGCCAACCCATTTATTTTATTATGCCCGAAGTAATTGGGTTGAAACTGACAGGGAAACTTCCCCTGGGAACAACCGCTACCGATATGGTGCTTACCATTACTCAACTCCTTCGCAAACAGGGTGTTGTGGGTAAATTTGTAGAAGTATTTGGTAATGGACTCGATAACCTTACCGTACCCGACAGGGCTACCATTTCAAACATGTCGCCTGAATTTGGTTGTACGGTTACCTACTTCCCCATCGATGACCGCACGCTTGATTATATGCGCAAAAGCAACCGGCCCGAAGAACAGGTTAAACTCGTGGAAGACTATTGCAAGGCCAATATGTTGTGGAGAACCGGAAACGAAGAAATTACTTATTCTAAGGTTCTTGAGCTCGATCTTTCTACTGTTGAGCCTACCATTGCAGGCCCTAAACGTCCACAGGATAAGATTTTGATGCGCGAAGCCAAATCTACTTTTAAAACGCTTCTTTCATCTGATTTTAAGAGAGAATATATTGAGCCAGATAAGAGAGAGTTGGAGCGTTGGCTGGGTGAAGGTGGTGGAACACAAAAATCATCTCATCATACTGCTGTGGCTCTTGACGCAGAAGTAAAAGATGTGGGGATGCGTACCGTAGAGATTAATGTAAACAACGAACGTTTTCGCATTAGTGATGGTTCTGTTGTTATCGCAGCCATTACTTCATGCACCAACACTTCCAATCCATCAGTAATGATTGGTGCCGGTATTCTGGCCCGCAAAGCACGTCGGTTGGGGCTTGACGTAAAACCCTGGGTAAAAACATCCCTCGCTCCAGGTTCAAAGGTTGTAACTGACTATCTTGTAAAATCAGGGCTCCAGGAAGATCTCGAAGCATTAAGATTTCATACAGTAGGTTACGGATGTACCAGTTGTATTGGTAATTCAGGGCCGCTGCCAGTACACATAGCCGAAGCGGTTGAAAAAAATGAACTCGTGGTAGCTTCTGCCTTGTCGGGAAACCGAAATTTCGAAGCCCGTGTTCACCCGCAGGTAAGGATGAATTTCCTTATGTCGCCCATCCTGGTTGTGGCCTACGCCATTGCCGGAAGAATCGATATTGACCTGATCAATGAACCCCTTGCTTATGATCCCAATATGAATCCGGTTTATCTGAAGGATATCTGGCCTGGCCACGATGAAATTGAAGATACCATGGCCCGAGTGCTTACCAAAGATGATTTTGCTAAAAGTTATGGCGAAATTTTCGATGGAAACGAGATATGGCAGCAGCTGGAAGTTCCAAAAGATGAGATTTATCAGTGGGATGATTCTTCAACTTATATTAAAGAAGCTCCCTTTTTTAAAGATATTTCGGTAGAACCTGTGGCACCGAAGGACATTGAAAATGCTTATGCTTTGCTTGTATTGGGTGATAGTATTACGACTGACCATATATCACCGGCCGGTGCTTTTGGCCCTCAGTCGCCCGCAGGTAAGTATCTTGTTGAAAAAGGGGTTCAACAAAAAGACTTCAATTCATATGGCTCCAGAAGGGGTAATGATGAAGTGATGATGCGTGGTACCTTTGCCAACGTAAGAATCAAAAACAAACTGGCTCAGCGTGAGGGTGGCTTCACCACACACATTCCAACTGGCGAGCATACAACCGTGTTTGATGCTTCACAAAAATATCAGTCGGAAAATACTCCGCTGATTGTTTTAGCTGGCAAAGAGTATGGAAGTGGGTCGAGCCGCGACTGGGCTGCCAAAGGCACAAACCTTCTGGGAATCAAAGCCGTTATCGCCGAAAGTTACGAGCGTATTCACCGTAGCAATCTTATTGGTATGGGTGTTTTACCCATGCAATTTATGCCCGGCGAAAGTGCTGAAAAGTTAGGTTTAACAGGAAAGGAAAAATTCACCATCAAGGGTATAAGCAAAGGCTTGAGCCCATTACAGGTACTGGATGTTTCTGCCAGAAATCCAGTTGGAGAAAGTATTGATTTTCAGGTAACAGCCCGGATAGATTCTCTCATCGAAGTTAAATACTACGAACATGGCGGAATTTTGCACTATGTCTTGAGAGATTTTCTTAGCAGGTAAAATCTGCCTTCCAATTAATCTGACATAAGATTATTTTTTTTGTAATAATAGAAAAGCCGGCTCATTGGCCGGCTTTTTAATTGCGATTTAGGAAAGGGACACAATGATCATGGCAGTCATACCCGCCAGGGTAGCTAAAATGAGCAGGGGTATAGCATTGCGTTTTAGCAGCAAACCTTCCACTCCAACCAGTCCAACCGTTGCACAGGCAGCAATGATATTATGAACGGCAATCATATTTCCTAATGATCCACCTACATTTTGAAGGCTTACAATAAGGGTGGAAGAAAGACCAGCTTGCTCGGCCACCGAGTATTGGAAATACACAAACAGCATGTTCGACACGGCATTCGATCCTGCGATAAACGAACCCAGTGCACCAACAAAAGGACTTACAAATGGCCATGAAGATTCGAATATTCCGGACATGAATTGTGCCATGGCCACGGGCATACTGGCCAGCTCCTGCGGATTGTTGCCCGATTGCATCATCAATCGAACCATAGGCACGGCAAATAGCAGGGCAATTGTTGGCCCTTTAATCCGTTGCACAGCTTCTCCCCAGGCTGATGAAACCTGCTTTTTGCTCATTCGGTACATAGCAATGGCAAACAATGATATCAGCATAAAAGGTAAAATTCCCGGGTTATACAATGGGTCAAATTCAATGTTAACACCACTACCCAAAACTGAATTGGATTGGAGCTTTACCGACATCAGCCATTCGTTAAATGGGAGAGAGCGAACCCTGGTTAATACCAACAAAACTCCAATGGCAATATAAGGTAGCCATGCCTTACCCAAAGACATTTTCTTTGATGTTAAATCTGATACATCCATGCTGATATTTCCACTCCAGTTTTTCTCCCACTCCGATTTGTCGGGAAATTCCCAACGCTTTTTAGGTATCAGGAATCCTTTACGGGTTAATGGGATTAGGATCGCCAATCCCACAAGGCCGCCGATTACACTGGGAAATTCAGGACCAATAAATATTGCTACCAAAATGTAGGGAACTAGAAAACTCAACCCGGCAAACAAGGCATAAGGTAGTATTTCCAATCCTTCAAAGAAACTTCGCTTCTTTCCAAAAAAGCGGGTTAGCATTAGCATGGTAAGTGCTGGCACAAACAGGCCCGGAATAGCGTGAAATATAGACGACCACATACCTACATCCTGAACAAACTCTGCATACGTCATACCGGAAAGAGCAAGAGTTTGTTCTATTTCCGGCAGCTGCAACGTCTCCCCAATGCCTATTAATGTTGGGGTACCAACAGCTCCAAAAGATACCGCTGTGCTATTGGCGATAAGTGCTACCATTACTGCTGCCAAAGCCGGAAATCCCAACGAAAGCAACAGCGGAGCAGCAATGGCAGCAGGTGTACCAAATCCTGCCGCACCTTCAAGAAAACTTCCAAAAAGCCAGGTGATGATGATCGCCTGAACCCGCTTATCGGGTGAAATACCAATGAAAAAATCGTTGATTACTGCAATGGCTCCGCTCTCACGCATGGTAAAAAGCAAGGTAAGCGCCCCAAAAACGATCAATAATATTTTTACAGCTATCACTATTCCGTTCATAGATGCTGCTACTATCCAATTTGTATCCATATCCCAAACAAATACTGCCAATGCCAGTGTTAACAGGAATGCCAGCGGCATAGCACGTGTGGCAGGCTGCTTAAGGCCTGCCATCAAAATAAATATAAGAAATATTGGGAAAGAAGCAAAAAAGGCAAGAAGTCCGTTTGTCATGTTGTTTATTATTATTTCTTTGGTGCTTAATTATTGCTATAATCAAAATAACGTTTTTTGGTATTTCAGGTTCACTTATATTCATAAACTTCTTCTTATTATCTATTAATATTTATCCATACTTTTGCTTTTTTCCTTGGCAAGCTATCATTTAAATAATATCTATGGGCAGATCGAAACCAGAATTTAGAAAAGACAGGGCTTTGAGATTTTATTATGATGTTTTGGGGCTGGACAGGCTTCACTACGGAATGTGGGTAGATAATGATCCACGAACCCTGGATGGCGTAAAAGTAGCCCAGAAAAGGTATGAAGATTTTCTGGTTACAGAGATACAAAGCCTGGCTAAAGATCCTGCAAAAACCAGAGTGCTCGATGTTGGGTGTGGTAGTGGCGTAATGTCAGAAACTCTCTTTGGTAAAGGCTTTGATGTAGAAGGGTTATCCCCCGATCTGTTTCAGCAGGAAATATTTGAAAAAAGACTGCCCGGTAGGTTTCATCTTGCACGTTTCCAGTATTTTAATTCTTCAAAAGAATATGATCTCGTGCTGATGAGCGAGTCCGCACAATATATTCCTGTTAAGCAGTTATTTGCAAAAGCTTATGAATGTTTGAAGCCTGGCGGCCATTTGGTGGTTTGCGATTATTTCAAAAATGATTATGCTTCGGGACTTATAGGAAAAAGCGGTCATAAACTCAGTACCTTCCTTAAACTGGCAAAGGATGACGGTTTCCTGGTTACCAAAGAGAAAGATGTTACCCACGAAACCAGCCCTACCCTTGATGCTGCCAAAATTTTTATAGAAAAATATATTCTCACCTCGATTGAGATTTTTAGTGATAAACTCAGAGAAAGAAGGCCCAGGCTGTTTAAAATAATAATGTGGCTTTTCAGAAAGCGAATTGCCAAAGGTTACCGAATTCTTGAACTGCTCGATTCTGAAGCTTTTGCAAAAAATAAAAAGTATATGTTCTTTATTTTCCAAAAGAATTAGAAGCATTGAACTAAGCTAAATTTATCTTCGTTGAGCTCCCTGTCGTCGGTTGCAATTTCGCTCACTTTTGAAAAATCTGTAAATTAATCACTTACACAATCTTAGATGAAGTGGCACCCAGCCTAAATTTTAAAATTTCTCCACCCAAATTATTTTATTTTTCTCACCCAACAAAAATCAAAAAAATATTTTTCCCACCAATTAACACCCCGTTCTATAAATTTTAATTAATTTTCGCAAAATTTTAAAAAATATGCGAATTAAAAGAATTGTTCCACAAGATGAAACCTTCATTCCAGACGAAAATCTGGAAGTAGATCTTGACCTTCTCAACCCCTTGATAGAAAAATACAAAACCAAAAAAGGCAATCTAATTCCGCTTCTTCAGGGGGTTCAGGCAATTTTTGGATATATTCCTCGTGAAGCGTTTCTGAAACTCAACCAGGAAACCGGACTCGAACTCAATGAAATGTATGGCGTAGCCACGTTTTATGCACAGTTCCGGCTAAAGCCCGCCGGAAAGCACATCATAAAAATGTGCCACGGTACCGCTTGTCATGTGCAGGGTGTATCGGCCATTACCGACGAAATACTCGATTTTCTAAGTATCAAAGATGGCGAAACGACCGATGATGGGCTCTTCACCCTTGAAACAGTTGCCTGCCTTGGATGTTGCTCCCTTGCACCGGTAATGATGATCGATGAAGAAACTTACGGAAAACTCACGCCCAAACAAGCGTTGAAAATTGTGAAGGAGATGAAAAGAGAGGAAAGCTAAGAATTATAAATTAAAAGTGAAATCTTCATTCATTATTCAATGTCGTTTAGTTAAGAAATATTTAAGCCATAGTAATAATAGATAACTTAAAATATGGTATTTATATTATCAATAGGTAGGCCCAACTCTCCCTTTGAAGGGGGCAGGGGGATGTTTTTAAAGTAAAGTACAAATTTAAACATCCCCCTAACCCCCTTCAAAGGGGGGATCAGACACTGAGAAATTCTTAACTGAGCGACATTGATAGGTAAATCTTCATTCACTATTTATTAGATATCTAAATTAATAATAAAAAAAATATGTCTCAAACAACCGTTATAGTAGGTCTTGGAAGTTGCGGACTGGCAGCAGGCGCAGGGAAAACCTACGATGAATTCCACAGGATAAAGGAAACAGACAAGCTTGATTTCGAGATCAAAAAAACCAGTTGTGTGGGTATGTGTTTCCGTGAACCTCTGGTAGAAATCATCGATGATACCGGCAAATACCTTTACGGAAATATTGATGCCGGTCGTGTGGATGAAATCATTGAGAAGCACATCCGTAATTTTTCGCCCGTGCCTGAATATTTGATAGAATCGGAGAAATACCGCTCTGCCGATGCCGGATTTTTTGACGGGCAGGTGAAGATTGCCCTGCGCAACTGCGGGCATATGGATCCTGAAAGCATTGAAGAATACGAAGCAAGAAACGGCTATGCCGCCATGCGTAAAATATCAAACCAGAATCTTAATCCTGATGCGGTAATTCAAACCGTGCTGGAAAGCGGCATTCGGGGCAGGGGAGGCGGTGGCTTCCCCACAGGCATGAAATGGAAATTTGCCCGCAACAACACAGCAGAACAAAAATATGTGATCTGCAATGCCGACGAAGGTGACCCCGGAGCTTTTATGGATCGGTCAATCCTGGAAGGAGACCCCCACAGCATATTGGAAGGGATGATGATTTGCGGGTTTGCCATTGGTGCCAGCGAAGGCTATATCTATTGCCGGGCCGAATACCCGCTGGCCATCAAACGTTTGAATATTGCCATCAAACAGGCACGAGAAAACGGTTACCTGGGCAAAAATATTTTTGGAATCCCAAATTTTGACTTCGACCTGCAAATAAAAGAAGGCGCCGGAGCCTTTGTTTGTGGCGAAGAAACCGCACTCATCGCATCTATTGAAGGGGAGCGCGGAATGCCACGCCGGCGGCCCCCTTTCCCTGCAGAGAGCGGGTTGTGGAAGAGTCCGACCAACATCAACAACGTGGAAACTTTTGCCAATGTACCATGGATTGTATATCACGGCGGAGCCGAATATGCCCAATATGGCACAGAAAAAAGCAAAGGCACCAAGGTTTTTGCCCTTACCGGAAAGATTAAGCATGGCGGTCTGGTAGAGGTGCCCATGGGCATCACCATTAAGGATATCATTTACAAGCTGGGTGGTGGAATTGCCGGTGATAAGAAGTTCAAGGCAGTACAGCTTGGTGGCCCGTCGGGCGGATGCATACCAGAGTATCTTTCTGATACCATTGTGGATTATGACAGTGTAAACGCAACAGGTGCCATCATGGGTTCTGGTGGTATGGTGGTTATGGATGAAACAACCTGCGTGGTGGATGTGGCCCGTTTCTTTCTCGATTTTACCCAAAAGGAATCTTGTGGCAAATGTACTTTCTGCCGGATTGGGACCAAGCGCATGCTCGAAATCCTTACACGCATTACTGAAGGCGACGGAAGGGAAGGCGACATTGAAATGCTGGAAGAGCTTGCTGCCACTATCAAAGACAGTTCGTTGTGCGGATTGGGCCAGACAGCGCCCAACCCGGTGCTTACCACACTGAAATATTTCCGTGATGAGTACGAAGCACACATCCGCGATAAAAAATGCCCCGCCCTGAGTTGCAAAAAACTGCTTACCTACGAAGTGGTGGCAGACAACTGTACCGGCTGCATGGCCTGTTCAAAAGGTTGTCCGGTAGATGCTATCGACGGGGGCAAAAAGGAAATTCATTTCATCAGACAGGATGCTTGCATTCAGTGTGGTGTGTGCTATACCAAATGTAAGTTCAAGGCAATAAAGTTATCTTAAATCCAATAGTTAGAAAATATTTACTCAAAGCTCTGGTATAATCCAGAACTGAAGGGTAAACATCATCAAAAAAAGCAATGAGTAAACTCAATATCATCCTCAACAAAAAGATTGTAAATGGCTTTAGTGGCGAGTCGATTCTTGAAATGTCGCGCCGACTGGGCATCGAAATACCCACCCTTTGCCACGATCCCCGTCTCGAACCCTTCTCATCATGTTACCTTTGCGTGGTGGAGGTGGACGGAATGCGTGGGCTCCAGCCGTCTTGTTCCACCAAAATTGTGGAAGGAATGCGCATAGAAACCGAAAATGACCGGGTGCGCAAGGCGCGTAAGGTGGCGCTCGATCTGCTCGTGAGCAATCACTATGCTGATTGTGTGGCTCCATGCAAGGAAACCTGTCCTGCAGGGGTTGATGTGCAGGGCTACATTGCCCTCATTAACCAGGGAAAACACCGCGAAGCCACAGAACTGATCAAAAAAACCAATCCGCTGCCAGCCATTTGCGGACGGGTTTGTGTGCGCCCCTGCGAAGTGGCCTGCCGCAGAAACCTCGTAGAAGGCGTTGGTGTTGGCATCGACTACCTGAAACGTTATACTTCTGATATTGATATGATGTCGGAAAACCGGTTCTTCCCCGAAACAAAACCCCAAACCGGAAAGAAAATAGCTGTTATTGGTGCCGGCCCTGGTGGCCTGTCGGCAGCCTATTTCCTGGCTTCAGAAGGACATTCGGTTAATGTCTATGAAGC
Organism: Sphingobacteriia bacterium; assembly: GCA_011390785.1. Lineage (GTDB taxonomy): Bacteria > Bacteroidota > Bacteroidia > Bacteroidales > UBA7960 > SKVR01. The sequence goes on along the minus strand of JAABRR010000022.1, from coordinate 6,808 downwards.
CAGCCCCCATCCCGGTGGTATGTTGCGCTATGGTATTCCGCCCTACCGGCTTCCCAACGATATCATCGACAAGGAAGTGGAAGGAATTACCGGCCTGGGTGTGCAAATTCATTACAACCAAAGGCTGGGTGAGAGTCTTTCCTACAAAACCCTGAAACAGGATTTTGATGCCGTAATTCTGGGTATTGGGTCACAAAACGGAACCAGCATTGGCTGTGAGGGTGATGACGCCGGAAATATTTTTTCGGGAATAGACTTTCTGCGCAACATGGAAATGACGGGCCAGAAGTATGACTTTACAGGGAAACGTGTTGCTGTGATCGGGGGTGGAAATACCGCCATGGATTGTTGCCGCACCGCCATGCGATGTGGCTCTACTGACGTGAAAGTGCTCTATCGCCGTACCGAAAAGGAGATGCCTGCCAACCCCATCGAAATCCATGAATCAAAACTCGAAGGCATTCAATACGAATTTCTTACCGCCCCTGCCCGTGTAAACAAGGACGAAAATGGCAACCTGAAATCGCTCACCTGTTTCCGCATGCAACTGGGCGAACCGGATGCTTCTGGCCGTCGCCGGCCGGTAAAGGTTCCCGGCTCTGAATTTGATATAGAACTCGATTACATTCTGGCAGCCATTGGTCAAAAAACACACGTTAATTTTATTGATGATATCAATCAGAATGCCGGAAAGGAGCTGCTGCTCAACAAATGGGGCGACATTCAAACCGATCAGGATACACTGCAAACTTCCATTGATAATGTTTTTGCCTGTGGCGATGGTGTTACCGGCCCGGCAACGCTTATCGAAGCCATTGCCCAGGGACGTTTGGCGGCGCAAAGCTGCAATAAATACCTGCATGGTGAGCCGGTAACAGCTCCACCCCGTGAGTTTATCAGCCGGAAAGACAATTTCAAAAAGCAGATAAAACAAGATTACGAAGCCTGGTTTGAAAAGCAGGATCGTGAAGAAATGCCTACCCTTGAACCCGAATCCAGGCTCAATTTTACTGAAGTGGAATTGGGATACACTCCTCGTCAGGCATTGGAAGAAACACAGCGATGTATGGAGTGCGGCTGCTCGGAGCTTTACACCTGCGACCTGAAAAAATATGCCACGCAGTACGGTGCTGAGCAGAAACGCTTCCATGGCGATTTCCAGGAGTTTAAAGTTGATTTTTCGCACCCCAACATCGAAATTGACAACAACAAATGCATTCTCTGCGGGCGCTGTGTAAGGATTTGCAAAGAAGTGGTGGGAGCCAATGCCCTTGGACTGGTAAACCGGGGGTTCAATACCTATGTGGCGCCATCTCTCGGGAATAAACTCACTGATACCAAATGTGAGTCTTGCGGAATGTGCATTTCTACCTGTCCAACGGGAGCCATCACCGAAAATGTCCCTTTTAAAGCCGGACCGCTGGCCACGGAAAGTTTTACTTCGGTGTGTAATTATTGTTCCATTGGGTGTGAAGTGGAGTACCATCATAAAACAGGCTTCGTAACGCGGGTAACAGGCAGCAATGGCCTGATTAACAAAGATTGCAACATTTGTCGCTTCCCCCGGTTCGGATACAAATACCTGAATGACAAAAGTCGCATTACGCAACCCATGCTTCACAAAAATGGCAGCTTCACGCCTGTCTCTTTTGATGAAGCTTATGCTCTGATCATTGAGAAGATCAAAAGTGTAGCACCCGAAGAGAATGCTTTCTTTGCCGGTGCCCGGTTGACCAATGAAGAGATTTACCTGGTGCAGAAACTGGCAAGGGCAGGGGCACAATCCAACACGATTTCCAGCTTCCATTATTTAGATCGTGGTAGTTATATCAACAATGCCACCGAGAATGTTCCTTTCGATCAGCTTACAAAGGCCGGAAGGATCATCCTGCTGGGAAGCGACATCAACGATGAAAATGGCGTGGCTGGTTTCTGGATTTATAACAGTTGTTTCAGAAATAATATTCCGCTGGCCCTGATTACCGACAAAGAGAACAGCAGCATGCGCCACAAGGCCGACGAAGAGTTGATCGTAAAATCATACTACCATTTCGTAAAAGCGGTGATTCATTACATCATCAGTCATGAATTGCAAAACGACATTTACATAGGCGATCACTGCCCCAATTATGACGATTACAAAGAACACATTCTTTCAGAAGATTATGATGAGCTGGTAAAAGCGAGCGGCTGCACTCCTGAAATTATTGCCGAATTTGCGTTTGAATACAACGTAGAGCAACATTCGGTGGTGGTGTTTGCTGAGAAGAATCTTTCGTCGAATACCTGCACAGAATTGCGCAACCTGGCCCTGATAACCGGGAAAGTTGGGAAAACAGCTTCTGGCATCATCGCTCTTAAAGAGAAAAACAACAGCCAGGGAATTTTTGATATGGGCGGTTGTTCTGCTCTGGCTCCCGGTGGCGCTGATTATGGTGATGAAATCACCCAAAATGTTTTGAAGGAAGTTTGGCAGGTGAATAACTTACCCAGGCAAGTAGAACCCAATCCAACAGATTTGCTTGAAAACGGGAAAGTAAGAAACCTGTTCATTTTTGGAGAAGACCCCGTTGGTAATACAACAGACAAGGATAAGGTACTATCGTGGATGGAAAAGTCTGGTTTTAAGGTGGTACAGGATTATTTTATGAGTGAAACTGCTCAACAGGCCGATCTTGTTTTGCCTGCCACACTGCCTTTTGAATCAGGAGGAAGTTTCACCAATACCCAGAAATACATTCAACAGTTTGGGAAGGTGGTTGAAGCAGTTATTGGAGATGCAGGTTTTCAGCAACTGACAGCTTTGTTGAAGGCACTTGGCGTGGAAGCACAATACGAAACCCCTGCTGATGTAATGCTGGAAGCAGCGGCCATTTTACAGAAAATATCACTGAAAACAAATCAGAGAGATCTTCATTTTACAAAGTATGATAACAAGAACAGACTTTTTGAAAATGGTTGTGATTATCTACAAACAATAAATTAGCACTACCCGACTCCCCCTTTCAAGGGGGTAGGGGGGATGTTTTTAATATTAAAAGCACAACAAAATGAAAAAATTCCAGAATATTGACGAAGTGCTCGATTTCGCCATGAAAGCCGAGCAGGAAGCCGTTGACTTTTACAACCAGCTGGCCAATACCATGCAAAACCACGAAATGAAAGCCATCTTTCTCGAATTTGCGATGGAAGAAGTGCGGCACAAAGCCCGTTTGCAGAAAATAAAAGACGAGCGACTTTTCGATCTTTCCGGTGAGAAAGTACAGGACCTCCAAATATCTGATTACGTGGTGAATGTAAAACCATCGCCCGACATGAAATATGCCGAAGCGCTGGTGTTGGCCATGAAAAAGGAAAAGGCTGCTTTTAAACTTTATACCCATTTGGCCGAACGCACCAAAAACCCTGATATTAAGGCAGTATTTCAAAATTTGGCCATAGAAGAATCGAAGCACAAACTGCGCTTTGAACTCGAGTATGACGAATTTGTTATGCGGGAAAATTAAAAGGTTTTCGGTTGCGGTAACATAGTGTAAATTAGTTTTTTGGGGAAAAGCATCCAGCAGGTACGGTAGAAATGACCGAATTATTTAAGGGTTTTTTACCTATGTTTTTTTCAGATTTTAAAGAAACATAGCGGTTGTTTGGTGAATACTGCAGTTCCATATTTGTATCATACGAAAAGGAAGAAATTACAGTATTCACCAAATAGCTGAAATCAGGGAAAGAAAATTCTTTATTTGTTGGGCAATAGTCATATTTTTTAGCATTGTTTCAAATCAGGCATTAGAGCAATTTGCTGGTAGGGACGGTTCTTTTACCGGAACAGACAATAGTTTGGGTAACCAGCTAACAAACCTGCAGATGAAGAATGCTTCCAATTTGGATGGCTTTGATTTTACCTATATTTGGGATACTGATAGTGGAGAAAATAATGGTTATCCCTTTTTATAAACACCGAACCTACGCCAACAGTATGGCATTGGAAAGGGGGAGTAGAGCCTGCAAATTTTCCTGAGTAGTAAGTTTATCTTAGGGAAGGGCATATTTTAAGATGGATGATTTCTCCTGACTAAATGACTTATGTTAGGGTAGGTAAATTAATTTTAGATAATACCTTATCTTTACGGCCTTTTTAAGGATATTGCTCCGCTGGTAAAATCACAATATTAAAACAAAGCAACATGCAAAGATCGTATTTTTTCACCCTTATTCTTATTTGGCTGGCCAAACCGGCTTTTTCGCAACAAGCCGTTGTAGATGCCATCTATTCCAATGCCCTTAAATCTGTTGTTGCCTATGAACAGCTGAGTGTTTTATGCGCCACCACCGAAGGGCGTATTGCCGGATCACCCCAGGCTGCAGCTGCCGTTGAATACACAAAGCAACTGATGGAACAGATGGATCTGGACAGTGTCTATCTTCAGGAAGTGATTGTTCCAAACTGGAAACGGGGCGAACCTGAGCAGGCAAGGTTGATTTCAAGGGTTTTGGGCAATCAGGAGTTGAGTGTTACCGCATTGGGCCTGTCTGCAGGCACTGGTCCGCAGGGACTAATAGCTCCGGTTTTGGAAGTTCAAAGCCTGGAAGAATTGGAACAGCTTGGTGAAGCTGCCGTGAAAGGGAAAATCGTATTTTTTAATCGTGCCGTAAACCAGGATCATTATAATACTTTTCAGGGTTACAGCGGTGCAGTTGATCAACGGGTAAGAGGCCCGCTTACTGCCGCCAAATTGGGTGCAGTGGCTGCATTGGTAAGATCGGTTACCACCGCTTCACACGATTATCCCCATACGGGTGTTACCCGGTTTGATGCCGATGGGCGCAATATTCCCGCATTGGCCGTTAGTCCGCAAGGGGCCGATCTGCTTGGTCAGGCACTGAAAACTGATCCCGACCTTTCTCTGTATCTGCGCAATACTTCGCACCGACTTCCAGATGCTGTTTCTTACAATGTGATTGGCGAGATACGCGGAACTGATTATCCTGACCAGATCATCACCGTTGGGGGCCATCTTGATGCATGGGATAACAGCCAGGGAGCGCATGACAATGGTGGTGGCTGTGTGCAGTCAATAGATGTACTGCGTATTTTCCACGAGTTAAACATCCAACCCAAACGCACGGTAAGAGCCGTAATGTTTATGGATGAGGAAATTATGCAAACTGGTGGTAATGCTTATGCTGATTCTGCTACTGCTGCCGGCGAGAAACACTATTTTGCCATTGAATCCGACCGGGGAGTTTTTACGCCACGGGGTTTTTCTATTGATGCAGAGGGAGAAAGACTGGAAGCCCTGCTATCTATCAAGCCTTATTTTGAAGCTTATGGGATGCATGAATTTGTAAAAGGGGGAAGTGGGGTAGATATCAGACCACTGAAAAATTATTACGATATGGCACAGGCCGGACTGTTAACAGATTCTCAAAGATATTTCGACCTGCACCACGCCGCTTCCGATACTTTTGAAAAGATTAACCGCCGCGAACTCAACCTCGGAACCGCCGCCATGGCAGCTTTCATTTACCTTATTGATCATCTGGATACGCTTGGAACAGAATAGAGCTGGTTTCTTTTGGGATTTGTAATTATGATCATGGGGCAATGTTGTTAGTTTTATGATTTTCACTGCCTTATTCCCCCTTTGAAGGGGGCTGGGGGATGTATCATGTTGCCAGATTGCACAGAATTTATTCAAAAAACCCAAAAAATCATTACGTTTGCACCAAAAAACAACAACTATGCAACCCGATACAGAAAATCCTGCCATAACCCGTCAAATCATAGAAATGATTACCGTGGCGCATGAATACTGCCTGTTTTTTGAGCAACCCGATAAATCATCCCAAAAGGAAATTCTATCGTTTTTCCAGAAAATTGGTCCACTGCTTTACCTGAAAGGGAGTATGCTGCCGCAGCTCACTGATGTGGATGAAGCCTTTGCCGAACGATTTGTTACCGAAGAGCAATGGGAAGAAATCTTTAAAACCCTACGCGAAACGTTAAGCGATAAAGATCTCTATTATACCCTTGATGAAAATGCCGACAGCCAGCAATACAGTCTGGCCGACAATATGGCCGACATCTATCAGGATATGAAAGACTTTGTTATGCTATACCAGAAAGCACCCACACAAAGCAAGGAAGCAGCCGTATTCGAGCTACAAAAGTTATTTGAAACGCATTGGGGTGTAATCATACTTAGGGCGTTGCAGGCTATACATGCTGTTTCTTACCAAAATGAAGCGCCGGGAGAGTATCTTGACAGCTGGGAATGAGAGGCTTCCGCCATCCGGCAAAAAATAAAAAAATCTCTTGCGCTAAAAGAAAGATTTTATACCTTTGCCAAACATTTTGAAAAACGAAAAACCTGCGTTCTTTGGCACTTTTCAAAAGATGTATTGTAAAAAAATGCCCAGGTGGTGAAATTGGTAGACACGCTACTTTGAGGGGGTAGTGAGCGTAAGCTTGTGCAAGTTCGACTCTTGTCCTGGGCACCATTTTTTTATCAAACCGTACCCCGAAATCAGCCCAGATGGCGAAATTGGTAGACGCGCTAGTTTCAGGGACTAGTGTACGCAAGTACGTGCAGGTTCGAGTCCTGTTCTGGGCACTGAGTCGATTGTAACTATTTGTAAAACAAATAATTGTAATCGGCTTTTTTTATTGTACTCTCATAAATTTTCCGGATTTTACCCCCGTTTTTCCCCATTTTCTTCCTTTTGTTCGATAACAGGTTCCTGCTAGTTATTTCAGTTTCGCCAGACTTTTCTAATACATCATTCTAAAGATCACTTAATTTATCAA